>CALOFA010000024.1:0-168824 GCA_942492545.1 uncultured Cryomorphaceae bacterium
GGGTCAACGCGATAGATTTCATCAAATTCGTAATAAGCCAATCGGTATCTCGCCACCATCAAAATGCTGTACTGCTGCAATGTAAAGCGGTTCGTTAACAGCGGTATTTTTCAATTCCGACACATCTTCTTATAGCTCTGGTTTCCAACTGCTCTATTTCCTTGTGCTGGCATGGTGGCCTGATTGAATTTTTTATCGGCCATCAATTCATTGCTCTCGTTGTATAGCTCCTTGATGTAAGCGGCCTTTACATCTTCGTAGTCATCAGTGATGTAGCGCGGGTAAGTTAGGTCTACGCCCAATCGCTCCACTTTATCGTGGTAAGCCATCGCCTCCAAATAGGAGTAAACCGCTTCTTTGGTTTCACCCATAACCTTGGTTTTGGTGAATTCAATTCATCTCGTTGTTCTGCGATTCGCTGGTTCATTTTCATCGTTTTGAACTCTGGCATCTATGATTATTTCAGTTTTTATTCAAATAATGTCACAGAAGAGCGTTTGGCATTCAAACAGAGTCCTGCTTCTTCCAGCTTCACGGCTTTTTTTGAAAGCGACTTGAGCCATTGCAGCCATAAGCGATCAGACCAATCACCATGCAGGTCATCAGTTTTCTGAGTAGTTGAACTTTATGTGTGTCAACCGTGGCATTTTTTGGTTTAAGGAAAAAGTTGACCTTTTAAATGGCTGCCTCTGAGTCGAAAGATGAAATTTCCGTTTTCAATATTTTCCGAAAATTTCTGAAGATGTAATGGTAAAATTGCATTCATAATTAAGGGGTCAGAAGCCAAAGTAACTTTTTTCAGCTCAGAGATTGGCAACCGACGTGCCAAATACTCCAATCAAGTTATGCAGTAGTCCTGTTGAAAAGAAGATACGTGAGAATTTATGCCTGGTTACCGCAGAGTCATAACTTCGTTTTTTCTTCGAAAAGAATAGCCACTATGCAAAACATTTTGATCCTCGGAGCGGGGGGATCTGCTGTGTCACTTTTGGATTATTTGATCGACAGGTCAGGACCGAATCAGTGGAAAATTACTTATCGCGGATGCCAATCCCGATGCGGCAAAATCGTTGATTGGCGATGCCGATGTAGACCTGGTCCATCTCGATGCAAAGAATGATGCGCAGCGGTTGGAACTGATTTCACTAGCTGATTTTGTAATCAGTATGCTTCCTGCCTTCTTGCATATTCTAGTGGCAAAAGATTGTTTGCACGCAGGCAAGAATCTCATTACTCCAAGTTACGTCAGCAAGGAGATGCGTGGCTTGGAAGACCAGGTAAAAGAAAAAGAGGTTGATCTTTTTGAACGAACTCGGGGTTGACCCCGTATCGACCACATGTCGGCTATGAAACTGCTCGATGAGATAAGAGCAGAAGGAAATGAGATGACCTGTTTCGAAAGCTTCACGGGTGGTTTGGTGCCCCCGAGAGTGACAATAATCCGTGGAATTACAAGTTCACCTGGAATCCGCGCAACGTGGTTCTTGCGGGTCAAGGAGGCGCAGTTAAGTTCAAGCACAACGGACAATTCAAGTACATTCCGTATCAGCACCTCTTCCGCCGAACGGAGATCATTGAAATTCCCGAATACGGCAGATTCGAAGGCTATGCCAATCGCGACTCCTTGAATTATCGAAAGACGTATGGCCCTGAAGGAATTCCTACTATTTACCGAGGCACTCTTCGCCGTGTGGGCTTTTGTAGAGCTTGGAACATTTTCGTGCACATAGGAATGACCGACGATTCCTACACTATTGAAGATAGCCCGACTATGACCCACCGGGAATTTACCAACGCGTTTTTGGCTTTTAATCAAACGACAGTGTAGAGCTAGAAGTTGATGCACTACATGAAACTTGATCAGGAGAGCGAGATCATTGACAAATTAAAATGGCTCGGGATTTTTGATGATGAACCGATCGGTTTGGATAAACCGTCTACTCCCGCTCAAATTTTACAGCACATCTTTGAGAAGAAATGGACACTCAGACCTGGGCGATAAGGATATGATCGTCATGTGGCACAAGCTGTGCTACAAGAAACCCGGCGATGAAGAGTTGAAAGAGATTAACTCGAGTCTCGTTGTGATTGGCGATGAGAGCCCTCGCACTGCCATGGCAAAGACGGTAGGGCTTCCAGTAGCTATGGCTGCTAGGTTAGTCTTAAGCGGTGAGTTCGATATTTCGGGAGTTCACATCCCGACCATACCAGAGTTGTACAAACTGATTTTAGCCGAACTCGAAGAGTATGGAATTGAATTCAACGAAAGGGAAATAGAAAATGCCCGACTAGGGTAGAGCTACCGAAACGATTGGACTAGGCTCTGCGGATAGATTGGGGAAAGTCAATGTCCCGTCCTGGTTTGTGATTTCAAGATTGAAATTGGCGTCACCGTAAAATTGAGCATAGATAACATCTCCCGATTCAAACCCAAGTAAGATCAAAAATTTGATCGTTGTAGTTTAGCGCGATCTCAGGAGAAGTGGAGGTATAGTGTGCCTGGAAAAGATAGTTTTCCGTACTCAAGAATTCATCGGTTCCCAAAAAACACGATAACCTTTTGGCTTGGCCTGTAGGTGGCGGAAGCCAGACTCATTACGGTTGACATATCCAAATTCCAAATGGTATCCTCTTCCATTTCAATCACCTGAGTGGTAAATGTGAGATCAAGCTCGATGTCCTCGAAATTGGGCAACGGGAAGCTTAGTTATTATTCAAATGTTGGAATGGTTTGAAATCATTAAAAACAGGAAACTCGTGATTTACCGTACTAATTCGAATACCTCTTGGCGTAATTTTGCCGTAATCCTTCTTTTTCGAGAGTAAACGCATAGGGTGCCTACGGGACCTCCTCCGAACTGCCACTGACCCACATTATCAGCGTCGATAAGAAATTCTCTGAAGCCCACCTGAAGTTTCAGTTCCACTCCGTTTCGTTCGTCGTAGAAGGGCTGCCGAAACTCATTTTGTGTCAGCACTCCTTCCTCTGATGCCGGTGCTACTTGGGAAATCACCTTAGTCCTCGCCATCATTATTGACACAAGATGTGAGAAGTCAGTAGAAGCGAATCAGGGTGTAAAAAAGACTGCGATAAATCATTTTACTCGGAGTGAAAAACGTAATAGTGCGCAAGATAAAACAATTCCCTTGATGGGATTCCCTACCAATAGAGAGATACGAAGATAGGATTGTAAATAGTTTTACCCTAAGAATCGCCGAAAAGGTAGAAATCACGGGTCAACTCGACGTATTCTTCGCTGTATTGATGCCTTCCTGTATTTTTCAATGACCAACTCAGCAGGTTCAGTTGGGTGATTGTCTTTTTCCAAATTCTCCTAAAATGCGGTGAAGAAGGTTTCTGGTTGCCGTTGGTTTTACTTCTGTTCTTCTTTCTTCAAAGAATCCGATTTTGCTCATTGCAGCCCTGAAGGCGCCATGGGTTACTGATCGAGTAAATGACTGCTATTTTTCCATTTTCCTCCAGTAAGGGCTGTGGCTTTCGCCAAATCATCGGGCTCAACGATTGAGCGTGTCGCGCCTCCGTTCTACCTTCATTCTCTGAGACCAGCGAATTGGTGAAAAATGGAGGATTAGACACGATCAGGTCGAAACGATCTTCCGCCTCAAATTCTTGAAGATTCGTCTTTATGAGGCGCAGCCTTTCGGCAAATATGGAATTCTGAAAGTTGAACGCCGCATCTGAAAGTGCATCACCGTTTGGTTCAATTGCCGTAATCCGTGCCTCTGGAAATCGCTGTGCCAACATCAAGGCGATGAGGCCGGTTCCTGATCCAATGTCCAGAATCTTTTCAGGCGCGCCTCTTCCTGCCCAAGCTCCTAGCAAAACTCCATCCGTACCCACCTTCATTGGTGCATGGTTTTGGCGGATTGTGAACTGCTTAAAACGGAAGGGCCTGCTCACACTATTTGTTCACATCTACGAGACCTTCGGGAAGGTCTACGAAGATTTGTTTATTGGCCTTATCTACTTTCTTTACGAAGAGGTCGTTGATGGGAATCAACACTTCCGTCTTTCCATCATTTACCTCAAGCAAAGGATTGTTGGAATAGTCCAAAACTTTCAGAACCTTACCCAGGCTTCCGTGATTTTCGTCGATCACGTCCATGCCTTCCAGGTCGTGCAAGTAGTACTCATTGCCGGGAAGTGGCGGTAGATCCGTCAGCGGCAGGTAAACTTGTTTGCCTGAAAGTCTGATTGAGTCATCTTTGGTTTCGACACCTTCCAGCTTTATATCAGCGTAGCCATCATTTTTCAGGCGAAATGAGTCAATAAAAAATGGGGTTAAAACCCCGTTCAAATCCACCGGGGATTCGATCGAGATCTCGATAGTTTTCGGGTTCGTCCACATCCAGGAAGAGGGAAAGCTCTCCTTTGAAGCCTTTGCTTTTGGCAATGTGACCTAGGTTGAAGCAGTCTTTGTGAGATAGTATCATAGATATAAAAAAACCTTCGACAGATTCTGCCGAAGGTTTTCGAATTTGATGATTGGAAAAGAATTACTTCTTCTCTTCCTCTGTGTTTTCTTTTTCTTCGGCAGGAGCTTCTTCTTCCTTTGCCTCAGCTTTAGGCTCTTCAGCCTTCGCTTCTTCAGCAGGAGCTTCTTCCTTTGCTTCAGCTTTTGGCTCCTCTGCCTTTACTTCCTCAGCAGGAGCTTCTTCAGTTACTTCGGCTTTAGCCTCTTCAGCCGGAGTCGCTTCTGCTTCAGCAGCAGGAGTTTCTTCAGCAGGCGCTTCAGCTTCCGTTTGATCTACAGGAGTTTCAGTCGCTTCAGCAACTTCTTCTTCTACAGGCTCAGGAGCATTGGCAGCAGCTATAGCAGCCGCTCTTTCTTTGCTCTTCTCAGCTTCAGCAGCAAGTCTGTCTTTTCTTTCTTGTTCAGAAGAACTAACCAAACCTTTTTTCTTGGCTTCGATTTTCTCTTGTTTTTGTTCCAACCAAGCGGTAAAACGCTTTTCGGCTTCCTCTTCAGAGAATGCACCTTTTTGAACACCTCTCATAAGGTGATTCTTGTAAAGCACACCTTTGTATGACAAGATAGCTCTTGCCGTATCCGTTGGTTGTGCTCCGTTTACCAACCACTGCGCTGCAGTATCTACGTCTACTTCGATGGTAGCCGGGTTGGTGTTGGGGTTGTAGAATCCGAGGCGCTCAATGTATTTACCATCTCGTGGTGAACGCGCGTCAGCAGCTACGATGTGGAAGTAAGGTTGTCCTTTTCTTCCGTGACGTTGAAGTCTAATTTTTACTGGCATATATTCATTAAATATTGAGGTACGAAAACCTCCGTTATTAATTTTTAGGGCCGCAAATATCTGCTTTTTATTTGAATAGGAGAAGGAAATGATCAGTTTTTGTCTATTATATATATATATATATATATATATATATATATATATATATATATATATATATATATATATATATATATATATATATATATATATATATATATATATATATATATATATATATATATATATATATATATATATATATATATATATATATAAATAGATTATATATGATCAATGACTGCTTTCAAATTAGAATACCCCTTGCATGGTGTGGAATATTTATCGCTATTTTTGAAAAAAGCGCAATTATGGGGATTCCCGATTTAAAGGCAAGATTAGTCAGAAAAATACTTGAAACCAACGACAAGGATGTCCTCAATGAAATTTACCGTCTTTTGGATTCAGGGAATAATGACTTCTATAAAAATCTAACTGACGATCAAAAAGCCGAAATAGAACTAGGTCTTACGTCAAATTAAGAATGGCGAAACTTTGATATCGCTTGGAAGATTTTTCTGAAAAAGTTTCATGAAGGCGTTTTGGCGACTATCGGTGCGGACTCTGAGCCACATTATAAAACTGGACAAGTCTGTTGATTATTTAGATGGCTTAATGCGAAACAAAGGGAAGCGGAAAGAGAAGAGTAGTCATCAGAATGAGTCGAAGAAGATAAGATTTCTACAACTGTAGCAGAGTACAACTGGAGTATTTCAAACGAGGCTGAAAACCCTCATGCAGCTGCATTCAAAGCGAAATGAAGAGAAAAGCCAGATGTGAATTTGCGACCCACATGATAATGGATGCGGTAACGACAAATATGACTAGCATTTCATAACTCGAGACAGTACCTTAGTTCCACCTGTTAAAGCTATACGCATTATTGATAATGATACAATTTATGTAATCTCCATTTTTGCATATACGCGGCGAAACCCCGAAATTAAGGATTGGTATTGATTGGCGGACAAATTGAAAAAAGAAATTTCAGATTATTTTGGAGGATATTGAATACGCAGAGCTTTTAAAACGAGTGGAATTGCTCGTAAGAAGTTCTTTCGAAGGAGAAGGCACAGGCCACGATTGGTACCACATCGATCGGGTTAGAAAAGTAGCTCTAAATCTCGCCGAGTCCGAGGGCGCCGATGCAGAGGTGGTTGAGCTGTCAGCCCTGCTCCACGATATTGCCGATCACAAATTTCACAACCACGACCTTTCTGCGGGCCCACCAAAGCGAAGGCGATCATATTGGAACATGGAGGCGGTCAGGATCTCGCCGACCTGGTGAGTACGATCATTTCCGAAACCAGCTTTAAAGGCGCAGGGGTCGAAACGCCCGTTTCGTCCATCGAGTCGGCCGTGGTGCAAGATGCCGACAGGCTGGACGCCATCGGTGCCATCGGAATTGCCCGAACTTTTGCTTACGGCGGACACCGCAATCAACCGATTTACGATCCCAAACTTGAGCCCACTCTTCACGGCGATTTTGAGGCTTACGCCAAAACCCGAACATCCACTATCAATCATTTCTACGAAAAGCTCCTCCTCTTGAAAGACCGGATGCAATACGGAATCGGGGAAAAAAATGGCCGAGGAAAGACACGTTTTTATGGAGAATTACCTCCATCAATTTTACAAAGAGTGGAGGGAAAGCGGTGAACTTTAAAAAGTCACTTTTTTCAGACTTATGAATTCTAGATTTTCAATCATAGACACTAACTCCACTCTTCCAATTCGGAATCGGGATTCGGTATTTTTGTGTCAAACAGCACCCCACCCATGTTTCTGATTTTTGATACCGAGACCACCGGTCTTCCCAATAATTACAATGCTCCTGTAACCGATAGCGAGAACTGGCCCCGAGTCGTTCAGATCGCTTGGCAGCTGCACGACGAAACGGGAAAACTGATCTCGGCCGAAAATCTGATTGTAAAACCGGATGGTTTTACCATTCCGTACAACTCGGTGAAAATTCACGGGATTACCACGGAGCGAGCGCTGGAAGAGGGGCTTCCTCTCACCGAAGTCTTGGCGAGATTTGAAGAGGCTCGAGCCAAAGCCAAATATGTTGCCGGTCACAACATTGAATTCGACGTCAACGTCATCGGTGCTGAATTTTTCAGAGCAGGATTGCCTTATCCCGTCGTTGATGCGCCTCAGCTCGACACCAAAGATCTTTCGACTGAGTATTGTGCCATTCCCGGTGGAAGAGGCGGTAAATTTAAATGGCCTACACTCACCGAACTCCACCACAAATTATTCGGAGTGGGGTTTGAAGATGCCCACGATGCGGCTTACGATGTGGACGCAACGGCAAAGTGCTTCTTTGCGCTGATCGAGCGAAAAGTCTTCACGGTAGATGAAGTACCCAATCCCGCCGAGATCGTTTATGAGCCACCCACATTGGCGGCAGCCAATTTCAAGAAGGCTCCCGAAATGGCTCCCGAAACGGCCACCGACCTCAAGGAGGCCAAGAAAGCCGATATCGGTGAGATGGAAGATTTGGTCTTCGCGCACCTTCATTGCCATACGCAGTTCTCGATACTTCAATCCACGTCTACCGTCGGTAGTTTGGTGGCTCAGGCCAAAGAATACGGAATGCCCGCCGTGGCTATGACCGATCATGGAAATATGATGGCGGCCTTTCACTTTGTGCGAGATGCGCTTTAGGCAATGATATTACTCCGATTGTAGGTTGTGAGTTCAATCTTAGATCTGATCTGACCGATAAGTCGACAAGAAAATGGCTTCCAAACCGTTCTTTTGGCCAAGAATAAGGCGGGTTACCACAATTTAGCCAAGCTTTCTTCGATCTCATTCACTCAAGGGTTTTACTACGTTCCTCGAATCGATCGCAAAACACTTATCGAACTAAAAGGAGACATCATTGCCACCACCGGTGGACTTTGGGGCGAGGTACCTTTCTTGATTCTAAATGTCGGCGAAAGCCAAGCCGAGGAAGCCTTCGTCTGGTGGAAAGAGCAATTCGGTGAGGATTTTTACATCGAACTCAATCGTCACGGAATTCCCGAGGAAGACATTGTAAACGAAACGCTGATCAAGTTCGGAGAGAAGTACGGCGTAAAAGCAATTGCTTCAAACAATACCTATTACACCGATAAAAGTGATGCCACCACACACGACATTCTGCTCTGTGTGCGCGATGCCGAATCGGTGAACAAACCCGAAAAATACGTTGGAAAAGCGGGCGCGAATACCGCTACGGTTTTCCCAATGACGAATTTTACTTCAAGTCGGGCGATGAGATGAAAAAACTCTTTGCCGATATTCCGGAAGCCATCGAAAACTTGAAGAACTTCTAGGCAAGATTGAGCGATACGAATTGGCAAGCGGATGTGCTTCTTCCCAAATTTGATATTCCCGAGCAATTTCTCGATGCAAAAGATGAAGAGGATGGAGGAAAGCGGGGAGAGAATGCCTATTTGCGACACCTCACCCTTGAAGGCGCCAAGAAGCGCTACGGGGAGATCACCCCGAAATTCAAGAGCGACTCGATTTTGAGTTGCAAACCATTGACGAACACCGGCTATCCGGGTTACTTTCCTGATTGTACAAGATTTTTGTCGATGAGGCCCGAGATCAGGGCGTTTCCGTTGGGCCGGGTCGTGGATCGGCAGCGGGATCTGCTGTAGCCTACTGCATTGGAATCACCAATGTGGATCCGATTAAGTACGATCTGCTTTTTGAGCGTTTCCTCAATCCCGATCGGGTATCACTTCCCGATATTGATATTGACTTTGACGACGAAGGCCGCCAAAAAGTAATCGATTATGTGATCCAAAAATACGGTTCAAACCAAGTAGCCCAGATCATCACCTACGGAACGATGGCGGCAAAATCTTCGGTTCGTGACGCGGGTCGTGTGATGGAATTGTCGCTTTCCGATACCGATCGCATCGCCAAACTGGTTCCCAACGCCAAATTGAAAAAGCTCTTTTTGATGGACGATAAGACCATCAAGCAGAGTTTCCGCGACGATGAGGTGGTTGGCATAAACGAGCTTTTGGCGCTGGCCAAAGGACATGGACTCGAGTCGGATGTGGTGAATCAAGCCCATGCCATGGAAGGCTCGGTAAGAAACACAGGTATTCACGCCTGTGGAGTCATCATCACCCCCGATGACATTACCAATTCGTTCCCGTTGCTCTGGCCAAGGATAGCGATATGTGGTGCACGCAGTTCGACAACTCCGTGGTAGAGGATGCTGGTCTGCTCAAAATGGATTTCCTGGGGTTGAAAACATTGACTTTGATTAAGGATGCCGTGGCCATTGTGAAAGAACGCTACGGAACGGTTATCGATCCGGATGAAATTCCGCTGGACGATGAAAAGACCTACGAGCTTTTTCAACGAGGAGAAACCGTTGGGATCTTCCAGTATGAATCTGCCGGTATGCAGGCTCATATGAAGGATTTGAAGCCAACGACCTTTGATGACCTTATTGCCATGAATGCCCTCTATCGTCCGGGGCCGATGGAATACATTCCCAGCTTTATCCGCAGAAAGCACGGTGAAGAGCAAATTACCTATGATCTTGCCGCTTCCGAAGAATACCTCAAAGAAACCTATGGAATTACCGTTTATCAGGAGCAGGTAATGCTCTTGTCGCAAAAACTGGCTGGGTTTTACCAAAGGTGAGGCCGATGTTTTGCGAAAGGCTATGGGTAAGAAGAAGTTGGATGTTCTGGACAAAATGAAACCCAAATTTCATTGATGGTTGCAAGCCAAACGGACACGACAGAAATAGCTGGAGAAGGTTTGGAAAGATTGGGAGGCCTTTGCTTCTTATGCTTTCAATAAGTCGCATTCTACTTGCTATGCCTGGGTGTAGCCTTTCAGACGGCTTACCTAAAAGCCAATTATCCTGCGGCCTACATGGCTTCGGTACTGAGTAACAACATGAATGACATCAAGCAGGTGACCTTCTTTATGGAAGAGTGTCGCCGCTTGGGAACGCCTGTACTCGGGCCGAGTGTAAACGAGTCGAACCTGAAATTTACCGTCAACGCCAAAACGAAATTCGTTTTGGAATGGGTGCCATTAAAGGAGTAGGAGAGAATGCCGTTAAAGAGTATCGTTGAGGTTCGCGAAGCAAATGGCCTTTTACAAGGATATTTACGATTTCGTGAAGCGTACAGACAAGCGCCACGTCAACCGCCGGTGCTTCGAGAATCTGGCCTTGGCTGGAGCCTTGGATTGTTTTGAAATATCACCGCAGCCAGTATTTTGCAGAAATGCCGCTCAGTGGGATCAATTTTGCCGAAACCCTGGTGAAATTTGGTGCGGCCTTGCAGCAATCTAATGATGCTCCGCCCGATTTATTTGGCGATAGCGTAGCCGTTGAGAATCCAAACACCCGTAAGCACCTCAGGCAGCTCCTTGGGGAACTATGGAACGATTGAACAAGGAGCGCGAAGTGGTAGGGATTTACATTTCAGCGCATCCATTGGATGATTTCAAACTCGAGATCGAACATTTTTCAAGTGGTGATCTCAGATTGCTTAAAGGATTTACCGGCATTGTTGCATCACGAATTGGCTCTGGCGGGGATGATTACGGAGCGGTTGAGCATCGAATGACCAAAACCGGAAAGCCCTTTGGAACTCTTTGAGTTGGAAGATTTTTCGATACCCATAAGTTTTTCATGTTTGGCGAAGATTACTTGAAGATGAAACACTTTTTAGTAACGGGAGCTTTCGTTTTTGTCTCAGCGGAAAAGTGATTCCGAAGAAATGGAGCAAGACTGGTGAGCTGGAATTCAAGATTAGTGGAATGGAATTGTTAACAGACCTCAGAGAGAAGCTCACCAAGAAGGTGATTGCTCGAACTGCATATTCCGAGGATAGATCTGAGGAACTTTAGACAGGATTGGAGGCCTTGCTGATGCACAAAAACGGAAATGGAGGCTACCTGGGCTATAGAGTTTCGCGTAGTCGACCCTGCGAACAGCTATTCGATCAGAATGCCATCGCGTTCTACGAGAATAGATTTATCCAATGAAACCATAAAGCAATTAGATGCGATTAAAGGAGTCAGCTACAAGTTAAAGGCTTAATTTTGTGGCCTATTTGAACAATGTCGTTTGGTTGTCATGGTGACAATCTGAAACTTGAAATACTTTTGAATTCAAAATATACTATTATGGCAGTTGAATTTACAGAAGCAAACTTTGAAGAAATTGCTCTTAAATCAGACAAACCAGTTTTGGTTGATTTCTGGGCAGAGTGGTGCGGACCATGCAGAATGGTTGGACCGGTAGTCGAAGAGATTGCTAAAGAATACGAAGGTAAAGCCGTTATCGGAAAGGTAAACGTGGATGAGAATCCCGAGATTTCGATGAAATACGGAATCCGAAATATCCCAACGATTCTTTTCTTGAAAAACGGAGAAGTCGTTGACAAAAGCGTTGGAGCGGTACCTAAGAATGTTTTGACTGAGAAGTTGGACGGTCAAATGTAATTTGATCTGAACTGAATTTAAAAAGCGTCCGCCTCAGGCAGACGCTTTTTTCGTTTTTACTCCGTTGGTTTTTCTAACTTCGACTTTATGCCATTAAACATTGATCGCAATCGGTATCAGAACCTCACCAAGATAGAATTCTTGGCCAAACAGGTAGTTGAGGGTTTTATTACAGGATTACATAAGAGTCCTTTTCATGGTTTCTCAGTAGAGTTTGCCGAGCACCGCATTTACAATACGGGCGAGAGTACCCGCCACATCGATTGGAAATTGGCCGCCAGAACGGAAAAGCTTTTCGTGAAGCGGTACGAAGAAGAAACCAACCTTCGCTGTCGGATTTTGCTCGATACCTCCGGGTCTATGCGCTACCCCGAGCCTAAAGGAGACGACGAGCACAGCAAGTTTACCTTTTCCGTTTACGCCGCTGCAGCGCTTACCGAAATTATGCGTCGGCAAAGGGATGCCGTGGGTTTTACCACCTTCGATGAAGGGGTTAATTTTCACTCGCCTGCCAAGAGCACTACTGCGCACCATAAATTTCTTTTCACTGAAATGGAGAAGATTATGGCTGATGAGGGTACAGGTGCCAAAACATCCGCTGTCGATGCCTTTCACGAAGTGGCAGAGCGAATTCCACGCCGATCCTTGGTGATCGTTTTCAGCGATATGTTCGATAATTCAGATCGCGAGGAAGAGCTTTTTTCCGCCCTTCAGCATTTGAAGTTCAATAAGCACGAGGTGGTACTCTTTCACGTTACTGACAAGAAGACCGAGCTCGACTTTGATTTTGAGAATCGCCCTTACACTTTCGTAGATACCGAAACGGGTGAGCAAGTCAAGGCACACCCCAATGAGATTCGCGAAACTTACCTGACGGAAATCAGAAAATTCCGCGAAGATTTAAAAATTCGCTGTGGCCAATACGGTATTGACTTAGTAGAAGCCGACATCGCCGAAGGCTTTAATCAGATTCTGCTCAAGTTTTTGATTAAGAGAGGGAAGATGAAGTGATTGTGATTCTTTTCGAATCAAAGTTTTATTTTCCTCAAAATAGGTTTGTTGAATTAAGAAAATCATTTACTTTTGCCACCGCTTCGAATGAGAAGCACATAAGAGGTCCGGTAGTTCAGTTGGTTAGAATACCTGCCTGTCACGCAGGGGGTCGCGAGTTCGAGTCTCGTCGACCGCAAAAAAGCCACCAGCATCGCATCGTAGAGGATGGCTTTTGTTGCGACAGAGTCACCGAGATTCTCCCAGAGGGGCGGAAAGGTGTTGCGAGCCCCCTGACCGCCCGCCGACAGACAAAAAAGCAGGCAATCGCGATGACTTGTTTTACTGCAAAAGCCCAATCTTAGTCCCCGAGCTGACATGCAATATGGGGCTACTATTTGCTCTTTGGAAGAGATATGGCACGCCGAGATTAAACAAAAAAAGCCAAGCGTTCGCAGCGATTGGCTTTGTTTGCGAAGCTTTGTTGCTCCTTTCGAGCCCCCTCTAGACCGCCGACCGGGAGGAGGGCGTCCGTCTCGTCTTATCAATTTGCTCAATATCTTGGATTGGAAAGATCCGATATCGGCTCGCCCAGGAGTATTTTCCCAAAAGCAAAAAAGCCCAGGAAAGAGCAAGCGCGCAGCGATTGGCTTTGTTGGAGAGGGGGGGGGGGGGGGTGAAAATTAAATTTTGATGAGATGTAAATAGAGGTAGTATCGATGTTAAAAGAGGTTGAGAGGTAATTTTTTGGTTTGTATAAAATATTGTATAACAAAGAATAAATAGGGGGGGATATTGGGGTTGTTTAGAAGAAATTTAGATGGGAAAATATGTGGGTGGGGGGGGTGGGATGGGGGAGGTTTAGGAATTGGAGGGGGGAGAAAATAATAGTATATTATATTTATAGGGGGGGGTAAAAAATTAGTAGTAAGAGAGTGGGGGGGTGAGGGGGGGAAAAAGTAATAATTAAGAGGGGGTGTATGGGGGGAAAAGGTTAAGTTTATTAAATGTAAGAAAAAGGTAGGTTTATTGCGAAGCCGCCTCTTAAGGTCATCCAACACTGAACCTTTTAGGTAAAGATCTGATTGCACAAGGCGGTTTTACTCATGTATTTGCCGTGGGCCTACCAATGGTCAAATTCGACGGTCGCCGGTCCGGTTTTTTTAATGTTACGGTGGACAACCAATACCACTTTCCGTCGCTACTTTCTAAGTTGCCTCAATAAGAAAGGAAAAAATTTCCAAAATTTAGATTATGAAAGATTTGATGAGAATTCGGGGGAATTTACTTTGAGTAGAAATCCACTACCTCTGTGTAGCCTTCGCCTCGAGTCTTTTCTCTGACATTGGCAGTGCTCAGTAAGAGGAGGAGCGAGTGGAACAGGATTTTTGGCTCCAGGAGATGCTTATGGGATCTCCGGTGGTGCCGATGGAAATATCGACGATGCTTCATTCTTCTTTATAGACCCCTTCCTGATGCGCCTGACCTGCTGTTCCCCCTCACACTGCACCGGTAGCTTCGGAGTCCACGCCGTTTACAAAATTCTTATCGATATGGATGGTTGGAGGTCGATTTCATTGTCCAGCCGATGGTCTCGGGGTCAATTGTCTTCTGCCTGTCAAGCATCTCTTTGTTTCGCTTGATGATGACAAGCCACAAAATTACTTAAGTACTCCGTGACTGAAATTCTGCTCATCTTTTTCTGTGGTATAGAAATATGAACTACTCTTTTTCAAGATGACATGGCTCTTGCTCGAGTCCTTTTTTCATTACTCGTGGTTGCCAATGAAGAGACCCAAATTTAAGCCCCAACCCTGTTCCGGGAGCATCCTTTTTGACGATGAATGATGTTGATGCCTGGATTTGGCTCAACTCAATCGGGGTGTAATGTCATTTATTTTAGTGCCGATCACGAAGCTACGGGAGTAGATGTTAATGGCTTTGATTTTAGATCCGGAATACATCGACAGGTTCAGGTGTCATAGCTGCGGTTATTTTTCCACCTGATAATGGAATTCCCCCCGGTACGGATATCAACGCTTTTGAGTTTGCATATTTTGGATCCCTTAAATCCTTTGGGCACGGGAACATTGGCCTTGCTTTTCAGCCACAGATTACGCCGACCTAGAAACAGGACACCCGAGATAGAGGGGAGGGCTTGAGCCTGATATGATTTATAAATCCTTCTTGGATGGGACCTATTCAGTTTTGGATAGTCTGCATTTGATGACAATGTAGATGCTATTTCACTCTTGAATAATCCTATTCCGCTCTAACTGCAATCCCTATAATTTTACGACCCACCGACAGGTCTTACTGCTTCCGTTTCGGCAACTCATGCGAGTTTTAGTTGGGATGCTTATCCCTTTTCTACTGCTTGTCAGATTTCCGGAAATAAAGTTTCCAATCCGAATGACGTTACCATTCTTGTCCCTTCAAGTCCTGGCAATACCCCTCCTTCTTCGAAGATTATTTCGCTTAACCAGCTGCAGCCCTCCACGGCTTTCGGGTGAAGGTTCGATGTGGTTGCCAGTTTCAAGGGATTCAGGAAGCTTCACCATTCACCGCTTATGTGAATTTCACTACTCCCGGGCCATTGCCACCTCCCGGATATACCGGATCAGATATATTCTCAGATTCTAAGGCAATTTCAATTTATCCAAATCCCGGAATGGAATGGTAAATCTGATTTTTTCAGGCTTCAGCGAAAAGGCAATTGTTAGACTACTGGAAGTGTCGGGACGAACAGTATCTGAATTTAATATGGGTAAATCTGCTTCAATGGGTACCATTCAAATTAAGTTTACGGAGTTTTATTCTGAAGACAGTAATAAAATTCAATCCGAGCGCTTTTGTGCAGTTTATGTTTTTTTGTGACAGCAAGTGAGAATCGGTCGGCATCATTCCCAATGTCGACCGGTTTTTTATATTTCAATTCCTATTTTTCCCCACTGATACACCAAGTTCAGCTCAAAGGCCCTGGCCGATGAACCAAAATCGGCTACATCGGAAATGTCGATATCGTAAGCCAAGCCGAGGGAATAATTGCCCCACTCTACGAGGCCCTTCACAATTACTGCCCTAGATGGCTCATAGAAGACACCGATCATCATTGAAGACTCGTTTATGTCATCGATAAAGGAAGTGCCTGTGACCAGAACTTGCTTGAAGTAGGCACCAGCCACAATTTTGGAGGAACCATTTTGGTAATGACCAAAAACGGCCGGCACCACCGCCATCATTTCGTTAATTCCGATTTGAGCATTGGCAAAACCCGTTACCCTAACTCCTATTTCTTGAGTGAGCAGCTGAGAATCTGAAAGCGAAACTCGCCCGAGGTGATATGCAGATAGCCCTGTTTGCAGAGTAAAAGGCAATTTTTTGCTCCGTCCGATCGGCTTCTTTTGCATTTCATAAACTATACCCGCTCCCAAGTCTAAGTGGCTTTCGCTGTTTCCTGCAAAAGACTCTCCGCTACCGATACTCGGATCGTAGAATACGCCATTGAATTGACTCGCCCATTTTCCATCGGCGGGGTTTACACTCCTTTGGTCAAAACCTGTGGATAGTCCCCCTGAAAGGGTCGAGTTTGCAGTAAGCTGGACACGATAAGCTATTTGTGCTTCCACCAAAAGGGTCGTCAATTCGGGATCGCCTGCCTTATCGCGGAGGAAGTTTATTCCTACACCCAAGCCGTTTTTCTTTTTCGATCGGCTGTTTTTGGTCAAGCGAGTGTCAAAACTCGCAGCAATGGTATTAAAAGGTTTTGCCACCGATCCCCATTGATTGCGGTAGTTGAGTCCTGCTCTAAAGTCATCTCCACTTCCTACGGCAGCAGGGTTGATAAGTGTAGGCAGGAGGTATTGCTGAGAAAACAGCGCGTCCTGAGCGCTTAATTCCGCAGAAAACATGAATACCAATATGACCCATTTGAAACACTTCAATCCTACCTGAGAATCTGAATATTGCCTGACTCTTCCACGGTTTTGCCCTCTTCGAGCACAGCTTTGAAAGTATAGATGAGTGCGCCTGATACAGGCTCGCCATTATGGGTGCCGTCCCAACAAGACTCCAATTGAGTCGTAGCAAAAACCTCTTCACCCCAGCGATTGTACACGGCAAAGTCTACTTCCAGAATTCCATTTCCCAATACACAGAGTTGGTCGTTCAGTCCATCGTTGTTCGGTGAGAATACGGTTGGAATAAACGAAGTTGGTGGTGGGATTTCGCGCTCAACGAATATGGTGTCGCTAGCGGTGCAGCCCAGCTCACTGGTCACCTCAACGACATACGTGGTGGTCGCATCCGGATTTACCACGGGCGTGCTGCAGTCTGTGCAACTCAGACCTTCTTCCGGTGTCCAGAGATAGGTCGGGATCGTTTTGCTCAGGCGTATTGAATACCTCGATGGCCTCCGATTGGAGAAACTCCAAAAGAGTGAGTCTGGGCTGATGGAAGTAGTAAAGTCACCGAAATTGCCAATTGTCAAACTATCCTCGAATGTGCAGCCGTAAATGTTGTATGCCTCGATGAAGTATTGACCGTACGGTAAGTTTTGAGCATTGACTATGTTTGAATCCGAAACCCCGTGACCAGGCTAGATCAAAATCTTCCGTCCAATCCATTTGGTCAAAAATACATTGGCTGTACCGATACTTTGACCGCAAGTGTCAGGTGTAACGCGAATGCTGTCTATCGGATTTACTGGCTCGTTCAAAGCAAATCCCGAATTGGTTGTGCATCCATAAATATTTTCAGCGGTGAAAGGATAAAAACCATCCGGAAGCGAATCTCGGAAGAGCGTATCACTTTATATATCGGTCCAAGAGAAACGGTAATGGTGGCATCCAACTCGGCTACCGTAATTGATCCATCGGACAGACCCACACAAGTGGGATTGAACAGATCGGCTTCGATAAATGGAGCAGGATAGAATCTACGTAACTTCCACCGAATCATCATCGGTACAGGCCAGCCCCGTTCCGGTAACGTAGTACCACCCGATATTGGAAGCCGTAGCACTATCGAGAGTGTAGGGTGATCCTGAAAATGACGATGGTATCTGGTCCTGTCCATTCATAGGTGAGAGCGCTGTCTGCAGTGAAAACATCAGTGACTCTCCTGCACAGATAGAATCTGTCACTGAGGCGGTCATATCGAAAGGTTCTTCGACTATGACTTTTTCTCTTCGACAACAACCTGTTTGATCATCTATGCTTTCTGCTTCTAACGATAGTAAGTATGAGGTGGTATCGGGTGGCGAGCCAAATTCGACCACCTTTCCAATAAAATTATCGGTACCTCCGCAAGTATCTTCATACCAGATCCACATAGCATCTTGCGCCAAAGCATCCACCTCCTACATCTGATCAGAATACTATCTCCCAGACAAATGGCGGGGTCATAATGTCCCCACTGACCGACACCGTCCGCCGGCTGTTACCACCAACCCATGGGCAATCGTCGCAAACAGGAGGAGTTGAGTACGAGTGGTCGTGAATCTGGTAATAAATGCATCAGCAACACCGCCCCCATATTCTACTTGATGTGCGTCTTCCTCTTCGCCATTGAGCAGAAGTACCATGGTTAGTCTCTGACTTGGTCGAACCCACTAGAAAATAGGCTGAACGACCATACATCCATCCCTTTTGCTTGATCGTTTGCTTCTCCTCCAAAATATATTCCCGAAAATTTGGTCCCTTTTCATCATATCTAGCTAGATAAGCATCAACTCCACCTGCGAAAGCAGATGGAACGGTCATCTTCATCGAGATCAATGTCCTGTCTCTGAAAAGGTAGTTTCCCAACGGCGAAAAGTGAAGAGTATCATGTCTAGTCTGAATGGAGATGGCTATCCGATCATTCCAATGGACCACCGGACGTAAGTAAACCAGTCATTGAAACCATTTGATCACTAGAACTTACCGATAAATCCATCCTCGAGCCCACCTGAAGGTGCTGGCAAGCAGATATCGTCTCAATTCCGCTAAATTGATTTCAGAATCAGAATATCCGACTGACGTAAAAAGCCTGTTCATCTTGCTTGACATCAATATCTGTGATGTAGTCACTTCACCTTCTCCTCCGAAGTAGCTCGACCACCAAACATTGTAGGTCGTATCCATTCTGAAAATCACACCATCTGAATTTCCAAATGGACTTGTTTGCCGCTTCATCTGAAGCTAATCCCGGTTGAACCATCCGTATTGATTCGCTACGTAACATTTCGGGAAGCATTGATTTCAAAACCCACTGCTGTTTCGTTATCGCCGTTCCGCCGAGATATATGCCTCGTTCAGCTTCTCCTGAAAGATTAAATTGAATCAAAAAGGCATCGGTTCCTCCACCATGAGGTTGAAGAACATTGAGACCATTATTTCGAAAATGCGGTACTCTCAGTTGTTCCCAATGCGTGAATTGAACCGTTGTTGAATGCCTCACATCGCAACGACGTTATCATCCATTGGTCCGCCTAAGTAGGTGTCCCAAATTAACGTTCCAAGACGATCGAATTTTGCCACAAATCCGTCCATGTTTCCTGCCAAGGAATCCTGAAAAGCTTCTCCTTGGGCAAGAGAGTCGGTCGAATTGGTGCGCCCAACCAGATAAACATGCTCGAAATTATCGACGCAGACTCCCAAACCTTCATCTACGGAACTGCCACCGTAGTAGGTGCTCCAGTGGCGCAAGTCCGTGTTGATTGATTTTGAGTAAATAGGCATCTGTAGTGCCGCCCGCGTACGTGTTTTGGTAACTGCCTGCTGATGCAATCATTTCCAAACTCTCAGTGGTCCCGACAATGAAATAAACCAAGTGAATCAGCCACAATGTCGTTCGCCGTATCATAGAGACTGTCGCCGTGGTAAGTGGACCATTCGTAAACTACCTCTGGATCAATTACCATTTTTTTATTCAAATGGCTATCATCACAAACTTGAAACCCAACGACAATTGAGTTTTCGTTTTCTTCCGTGATTTTGTATTCGACGGTAATTCGTTCTCCCGTTTCACTGAGCCAGCTTGCGGGAATATTTTCTGTAATCTCTTTTCCCGAAAGGGTAAAAGTAATGGCGCCTGCCTCGATCCGATAGGTATCGAAGCCCTTGTATTCCATTTTGATATCGCCTACATGAGCCCCCTCTTTTAAAATGAAGTCGTACTTGAAATGGGTTCCGCCCGAGTAGGCTGCGATGTCAATGTTGTCGTAAACGTTTTTGTAAATGAGCTCTTCGTAAAGTCCGATTTTTTCGAATCGCTCATCTCCTTTGATCACGTTGAGCTCTTCATCTGACCTGTTTCGTGCCAGCAATTGAACACCTTCATTCGCCCCGACGAAGTCCAAGTCCATTCGATGGAAAAGAATCGAGCCATCCTCAGCACACTTTTGGTAAGTGTCAAAGGCGAGACCTGAGTTTTTGAATTGAACGTTCATCCCTTGTCGCGAAGACCAGAGGTATTGAACGGCATCATTAGCCGCTCCTGTCGTAGTGCGGATTTGACCTTCGTTTTTCACAAAGGCTTTGGGAGATGGAGTGGGATTGCCCGCCCACACGATGCTGATTGAAAAAAGAAATAGCGCTGTAAGTATCGTCTGTCTCATGGTTCGGAATTTAATTGGACAATTCCGAAGATAAGGAATTCAGTTGGTGGGCCCGAATAAGATTTTTGCAATAATTAACAGGTGAGGTTTATTCGATTACTTCGATTACTGCACTACCGTGTACTTGGTAAGTTTTCGAATCCGATTTAATTGCCAGAGTCTGGCCTGCTGCGCCAATAATTATTCCTGACTTAATGGTTGTTGGGTCGAAATTGAAACTAACTAAATCGCCAACTGCTACATTGAATGGAGCAACCGCAAATCCAATCTTCATATTGTAAACCAAAACCTGACTAATGTTTTCGTAAATCTTTCCGTCATAAGTGATGACTGAGTAGTCTCCTCTTTTTGAGATGCTTAAGATTTTAACCTCTTTGAGTTCTTGGTTTACCATTATACCTGATTCCATGGTGTCGTTCATAGCCGGTATATAAGACATGGATAGTTTATTCTCGAATAGCTTCTGCAATTCGTCGGACTTTTCCTCTCCAAACTGGACGATATCAGCACTCACTGTTACTTTAGTGGTATTCACGATCAGAAAATAAAAACGCTTGAAGTCGACGCTAACATTCGCATAGGCTTGGCCCTTTCTAAGAGGAAAAATATTATACATCTCTCTTTTTGCCTCTAAGACTAATCCATCAGGCTTAAGCCCACCTATTCCACAAATACGTGTGGTCTTCGCTTGACCTACTGATAGTCCTATAAGCTCAAAATCTTGCCCGTGCAGGCTGGCGCTGTCATTCATCATTCCTTGATGGAAGGCGCAGGATGATAGCACTGAAGCTAGTACAGCTTAGGTGAATAGTAATTTGATGATCTTCATGGTATTTTGGTTTTTCCGTTTCATTGTTACCTTCTATTCGATAATGGATACTTTATCAGGGGTAACTTCGGCTATGTCAATAGTTCCGACAGTAATAGCATACCTTCTGGATTGTGTATTCCCTTCACAACTGCCGTTACTTCAGTGTACATCTGTATCGGCTACCTCTACATTGTACTTCACGAAGTCTCCTGGGTTTATAAGGGAATTCGGCATCTTCCATGAGTCCTTTTATCGCGTGGATAGAGTTTGGACTAAAAAACTCGAATGCGTTTGTAATAGTAAATCTTGATAGTCCTTGGTAGTCACGATCATCTCTTTCTTTTCCCAGGTACAGAATTGTCAACAAAGTAATCGACATCCCAACGGACGTTTTTTTCAGAAGAATTTCTTGACCTATATTTCTCTCACCAAATGACGGAAAAGACCAGATTGTCTCCCAGGCTAACAACTCTTCCGACTTAGATCTTTTGTGTAGAGTTCAGATTCAGCTTTGATCCAAATCTCTTTTTTCGAAAATTTCTTGAAGCTCTTCACTTGATTGGCTCAAGGAAGCATTGCAGATTAACAATATCGGCAGATACACGTCTGCCGTAACGAAAATTTGATTCACGCGACGATAAAATAGAAGGCTTGCCTGAAATCTACGACTAAATTCGCGTAAGCTTGTCCTTTTTTGAGTGGATATCTGGAATAAAGATCTTCTTTTGCATCCTTTACCAGCGTCTTCGAATCGAGTCCCCCAATTCCAAAAACGTGCACAGCCTCTGATTGACCAATGGCAAAATTTACAATCTCAGAATTGGAGTTGAGTTCAGCATTTCCCGTCATCATACCGCCATGATATGCACATGAGCTCAACAGGACTAATCCAAATAAATAAGCGGCAACTCGTCTCATAACTTATTCTGTTTCGATTGGGTTTACATCTTCGGGTGCAAATTCGGTGACCTGATCTTCATTTTTGATTACCAGCATATTCTCATTCACACCAACAATCATTCCCGTCTTAGATTCTCCGCGAACTTCCCATTTAACTGCTCACCCACAGAATACCCATGTTTGAAATCATAAGTCAATTCATCAATGAGGTAGATGCTTTTTACATCATAAATGAATTTGCTCGAATCGGTGGAAAGCAGCTCGTAGCGTTTCTTCCCGACTTGGTTTTCTAATTTCATCACTTTCAAGTCACCCATCGTATAGACGCCCACCTGTTCACCCAATTTCAGGTATTCGCTTGTGCTTCTTCCCGAGGGTTTGGCCATAGGCCCGGCACTTGGTCTGCCCGCTTGTTGTTTTGAAAAAATGTCTTCTTTTTTCTGAGAATCGGAAGGATTAAATTGAACCACATCTGCGCTCACCGTCACCATGGTAGTAACCACTATAAGGTAGAACGAACGCTTGTAATCTACCGTTACGTTGGCATATATCTGACCTGCCTCCAGTGGGTAGTTTCTATACATTGCCGTTTTGGCTTCGAGGACTAGGGCATCCGGGTTTAATCCGCCGATTCCGAAGACTTGTTTTGTTTGGGCTTGGCCAATGGCCAGATCCATTATTCGAAAGTTGTCATCGGTTACCGCCGCATTGCTCGAAGTATTGCCGGTGTGAATGGCACAGGAGCTGAGAATTAAGGTTGCAAGGGAAAGGTTCAATAGTCTCCTCATCATTTTTCTTTTTTCTTTCCCTCCGAATGTAAAAAAAATCTAAAAAAAAAAGGAGGATAGCTGCCTATCCTCCCTGATCTCTTAACCTAAACTTGATATTAAACCAATTCAGAAATCTTGTTGATTGCTTGATTGAATGTGGCACTTGGCCTCATAGCCGTGTTCACTTTATGTTCATCCGGTTTGTAATATCCACCGATATCTACCGGAGTCCCTTGAATGATTATGAACTCTTGTTTGATTAGCTCTAGCTTTTCGCGCAATTCCGTGGCTAAATCAACAAAAGCTTCTTTTAGTTCGCGATCTTCTTCTTGAGTGGCCAATGCTTCTGCCCAAAAGAGAGCTAACTTGAAGTGGCTTCCTCTGTTGTCGCGCTCGAAAACTTTCCTGGACGGAGACTTGTCCAATTCTAAAAACTTTCCCGTGGCATCTTGTAAAGCATCCCCTAAGAGAATAGCTCTTTTATTACCGAATGTTTTTCCCAGGTGATTCAAAGATTCTGACAAGGCTAAAAACTCTCCCAACGAATCCCACCGGAGGTGATTTTCTTTCAGAAATTGCTGAACATGCTTGGGAGCCGATCCACCTGCGCCCGTTTCAAAGAGTCCACCTCCATTCATTAGGGGTACGATGGAAAGCATCTTGGCGCTGGTTCCTACTTCCAATATCGGGAAAAGGTCGGTGAGGTAATCGCGAAGAACATTACCCGTAACTGAAATCGTGTCCTTTCCTGCTTTGACGTATTCAAGCGAAAGCTTTGTGGCTTCTATCGGTGAAAGGATACGAATGTCCAAGCCTTCTGTATTGTGGTCGAGTAAAAAGAGCTTTACTTTCTTGATAATCTCTCTATCGTGCGCTCTATGCTCGTCAAGCCAAAAGATGGTAAGATCGCTCGTGTCTTTTGCACGATTCACCGCTAGTTTGACCCAATCCTCTACGGGTGCATCTTTGGTTTGGCACATACGCCAAATGTCACCTTTTTCCACATCGTGGCTTATCAGTACTTCTCCTGCCGCGTTTTTCACCACTACTTTACCATCTGCGTCAATCTTGAAAGTCTTGTCGTGTGAGCCGTATTCCTCGGCTTTTTGGGCCATAAGCCCCACGTTGGAAACGCTGCCCATTGTTACCGGATCGAAGGCACCGTGTTCTCGGCAAAAATCGATTGTTTCAGCATACACACCCGCATAAGACCGATCGGGAATGATTGCTTTTGTGTCTTGTAGTTTCCCTTCCTCGTTCCACATTTGGCCGGATGTGCGAATCATGGCCGGCATTGACGCATCGATGATCACATCACTCGGTACGTGAAGGTTAGTAATTCCCTTATCGGAGTTAACCATGGCGATATCCGGACCGTTTTCGTAAGCCACTTGGATATCTCTTTCGATTTCATGGCGCTTTTCTGATGGTAACTCTTCTATCGCGGCAAGTACACTTCCTAATCCATTATTGGCATCAGCACCAACTGCTTCAAAACTCTCTCTGTGTTTTTCAAATACTTCATCGAAGAAAGTCTCTACCGCATGGCCAAAAATGATGGGGTCAGAAACCTTCATCATCGTAGCTTTCAAGTGAATGGAGTAGAGCACTCCTTTGTCTTCGGCGTCTTTCTTTTGCTCAGTGAGAAACTTCCTCAACTTTCTTGCACTCATAAAGGAGCCGTCGATGATTTCACCTTTTTCCAGTTTGAGCCCCGTTTTTAATACTTGCTTTTCACCGTCAGCTTTTTCCAATTCAATGGAAACAACATCGGCATTGGGCATGGTCACGGATTTCTCACTTCCGTAAAAATCGCCACCGTCCATGCTCGATACATGGGTTTTGGAATCAGCACTCCAAGCGCCCATAGAGTGTGGGTGCTTTCTGGCGTAATCTTTCACGGCTTTAGGCGCGCGTCTATCACTGTTACCTTCCCTCAGTACGGGATTCACAGCGCTACCTTTTACCTTGTCGTACTTTGATTTTGTGCTTTTTTCTTCGTCGTTCTTCGGTTCTTCGGGATAGTCGGGTATGTCATATCCCTTCCCTTGAAGTTCTTTGATGGCTGCTTCCAACTGTGGTAATGAAGCGCTGATATTCGGAAGCTTCACAATGTTTGCTTCGGGAGTTTTGGCTATTTCACCGAGTTCGGCCAAGTCGTCAGAAACGCGTTGATCTTCTGTTAGTCTTTCGGGAAATTGGGCTAAAATTCGGCCTGATAAGGAGATGTCTCTCGTCTCAACATGGACGCCGGCCGTATAAGTGAAAGCTTTTACGATCGGTAGAAAGGAGTGCGTAGCCAAGTATGGCGCCTCATCAGTGAGGGTGTAGATAATAGTGGGAGTAGCGGGCATTAAAAGTCGAGTTTATATTTATGAAGTTGGGGCGGGTGACTCCAAATTCGGGCTGCAAAGATACAAAAGTCGGTGGGTTGTATTTTCGGAATCACTTCCGGCTTATCTCCGCACCTTCCTTATATTCACAGATTCTAAAATCCACTCTCAGAAATATGAAAAAAATACTCCCGCTCATTTTGAGCTTATTCATGGCTATTGGCCTTTCGGCGCAGAAGAAAGATAAATCAGAAGAAGAGAAACCACGATACGAAGCCTCGGCATACAGTGGTTTGAAGTTTCGGAGCATTGGCCCTGCACTCACCTCGGGACGAATCGCTGATATCGCAGTGAACCCCGAAAAACCGCACGAATTTTATCTGGCAGTAGCTTCGGGAGGAGTTTGGAAAACAACCAATAACGGAACCACCTTCGAGCCGATTTTTGACGGAGAAGGATCGTATTCTACCGGTTGTGTGACCATAGCTCCATCCAATGAAAATGTCGTTTGGGTAGGAACAGGCGAAAACAACAATCAGCGGTCGGTAGCCTACGGCGATGGAGTATACAAGAGTACCGACGGAGGTGCCTCGTGGAAAAATATGGGCCTCAAAGAATCTGAGCACATCGGAATGATTGCGGTGCACCCCGAAGACGAGAACACGGTTTACGTGGCGGCATACGGCCCTCTTTGGAGCGCTGGTGGTGAAAGAGGAGTCTATAAAACCACCGACGGAGGAGGGTCTTGGGACTTGATTCTCGAAGTCTCTGAGCATACCGGCTTCAACGAAATTCACATGGATCCGCGTGATCCCGATCTGCTTTACGCAACCGCTCATCAGCGACGACGTCACGTTTTCACCTACATCGACGGTGGGCCCGAAACGGCCATTTACAAGTCAACCGACGGTGGAGCAAACTGGAAGAAATTGGAAAGCGGTTTGCCCAAAAACGACATGGGTAGAATCGGAATGGACATTTCTCCCGCCAATCCCGATGTGGTTTATGCCATCATCACCGCCTCCGAGAATGGTGGATTCTACCGTTCGGAAGATCGTGGAGAGAGTTGGAAAAAGATGTCGGACCACCAAACAAGCGGAAACTATTACCAGGAAATCGTTTGCCATCCATACGATGTCGATGTGGTCTACAGCATGGACACCTGGCTTCACCATACACGGAAGATGGAGGCAAAAGCTTTCAGGAAACGGGGGAGAAGAGCAAGCACGTTGACAATCACTGCATGTGGATTGACCCGCTTCAGCCCGATCATTGGCGCGTAGGCTGCGATGGAGGACTTTACGAAACCTGGAATGCAGCGTCTGATTGGATGTACTACCCGAATCTTCCGATCACTCAGTTCTACAAAGTAGCTGTCGACAATGACGAGCCATTTTACAATGTGTACGGAGGAACGCAAGACAACAACACCCAAGGTGGCCCATCGCGAACCACGAGTCAACACGGAATCACCAATGCCGATTGGTACATCACCAATGGTGGCGACGGTTTTGAGCCGGCCATCGATCCCGAGAATCCGGATATCGTTTATGGTCAGGCCCAATATGGATGGCTGGTGCGGTATGACAAAAAGAGCGGCGAGCGAGTGGCCATTCAGCCTCAGCCGGGCAAAGACGAAGCAGCTTATCGCTGGAATTGGGATGCCCCGCTTTTGATCAGCCCGCACAACAATAAGCGACTTTACTTTGCTGCCAATAAGGTTTTTAAAAGTGAAGACCGCGGAGATTCATGGGAGTCAATCAGTCCCGATCTCACCCGTCAACTCGATCGAAATACCTTCAAGGTAATGGGTAAGGTCTGGGGACCTGACGCCGTAATGAAAAACATGTCAACCACTATTTACGGGAATATCGTAGCCTTTGACGAATCACCTTTAAAGGAAGGATTGCTCTATGCGGGAACCGATGACGGCTTGATTCAAATTTCTGAAAACGGAGGCGATTCATGGACGAAGATCGCTTCAGTTTCGGGTGTTCCGGAGCGCACTTACGTGAATATGCTCAAGGCTTCCCTCCACGACGAAAATGTGGTTTATGCCGTTTTCAATAACCACAAAGAAGGTGACTTCAAGCCATACGTTTACCGCAGCAGCGATCGCGGAAAGTCTTGGAAGAGTATTTCTTCCAACCTTCCCGAAAGAGGCTCTGCTTACGCCATTATTCAAGATCATGTAGACAAAGATTTGCTCTTTGTTGGGACGGAGTTCGGTGTTTTCTTCACCAATGACGGCGGCGCCAATTGGTTACAAATCAAAGGTGGGATTCCGACGATCGCTGCACGCGATTTGGAAATTCAGCGTCGCGAAAACGACCTCGTAGTGGCTTCTTTCGGACGCAGCTTTTACGTGCTCGACGATTACACGCCACTCCGAGATTTGTCGGATGAGGTATTGGCGAAGGATGCGCACATCTATCCGATAAAAGATGCTTTGCTATATGTGGAAGACAACCGCATGGGCGGGCGGGGGAAAAGCTCGATGGGTGAAATGCTTTTTACTTCTGACAATCCTCCTTTTGGAGCAGTCTTTACTTATTACTTAGGCGAGGAAATCAAAACATTGAAAGAGCTTAGGCAAGAAAAAGAAAAAGAACTGCGTGAGGAGGGTAAAGATGAGGTCTATCCGCCTTTGGACGAATTGAGAAAAGAAGACCGAGAAGAGGATCCTTTCTTGCTTTTCGTGATCAAAGATAGTTCGGGAGAAGCCGTTCGGAAAATTCGCCAACCAGTGGACAAGGGAATGCACCGCATCAATTGGAATCTTCGACACACCACCACTTCGCCGATTAAGTTGAAAACAGAGGAGCTCGGACGCTATTCATCTCCCGACGAAGGGATGCTGGCATTGCCCGGCACTTACACGGTGGAATTGTACAAAAACGTGAACGGAGATTTCACCCAAATTCACGAGCCCGTGGCCTTTGAGGTGACACCTCTCGACCGACAAACTCTGATGGCGAAGGACCGCGAAGAGGTCTTGGCTTTTCAGGAAAAGGTAGCGGAATTGCAGCGTTCCATTTCGGGAACAAACAAACTCTACGGCGAGAAGAAAGAAAAACTAGAATACATCGAAAAGGCGGTAGAAATGTACCCTGCTGTCCCGATGGAAATGATGGATGAGATTCGTCAATTGGAAGAGGAGATGTATCAAATTCGCTTGGCGCTTTACGGTGACCCGACAAGGTCTTCACGTGAGTTTGAAACCGATCCAAGCCTCAACGGCAGAGTTGGCTACGCGGCTTACTCAAGCTGGTGGAATACGGCAGAGCCTACCAAAACGGCTCAAGTGCAAATCGCCATTGCAGAAGCTGAATACAGCGGAGTATTGCAAAAGATGCGCGATGTGGCGAGTTCGATAGAAGATATCGAGAAGCGGTTGGTGGATATGAAAGTGCCTTACACACCCGGAAGAGGTAGCGAATGGGGTGAGGATTAGAAATTCAATGGTCAATTAAGAATGATCAATGGTGAATTTCTTTGGAGATGTCAGATGACAGTTTGCAGATATCAGTTACGTTAACGTCCCTGATTTGTGCTGAATGATCTGTTTAACGTGTCAGTTTTACAAATCAAATTTGGGCACTTTATTTAGTTTGTCATGATATCCACAAACTTTCAGCTGTAAGAGCTATATCTCTCAATGAAGTAAGATAAATTACCAATTATTGGTACTTTTGTATTAAATTGTTTTGATATGAGTAAGAACACATCCATCTCTCTCGGTAGCTATTTTGATGAATTTGTCCAAAGTCGAATACACGAAGGACGATTCAAAAATGTGAGTGGAGGTAATACGTGCGGGATTAAGGCTTTTGGAAGAAGAAGAAAATAAAAGAATCGCGCTCAGAAATGAGATTCAAGAAGGAATCGATAGCGGCATTGCTGAAGATTTCGATTCTAAGAAACATCTCCAATCTTTGAAGGCCAACAAAAATTCAAATGGCCAAATATAAATTAACCAATAAGGCCGTTGAGGATTTGTCGAAAATTTGGAACTACACCTACGAGTTTTGGTCGGAAGAACAAGCTGACGCTTACTACGATTCAATTCTTTCTGGTTGTGATGAGATTGCTCGTGGTCTCAGAAAAGGTAAAATTTACGAAGAGGTCTCAAAAAAATTATTGGGTTCAAAGGTGAACCGTCACATCATCTTTTACCGAGCTACGGACAAAAATTATGTTGAAATTACCAGAATTTTGCACGAGAGAATGGATTTGAGAGAACGCGTATCAGAATAGTGTAAAGGTTTTGGGTAGGTCAATTGACATTATCGTAATAGGCGGAGGAGCAGCAGGCTTCTTCGCTGCCATCCACGCGGCTGAGAATGGAGCGAAAGTGATCATTCTCGAAAAGTCCACAAAGCTGCTCTCAAAAGTCAAAGTGAGCGGTGGCGGCCGCTGCAATGTGACCCACGATTGCGACTACCCAAGCCAACTGGTGAAGTTTTACCCGCGAGGGGAGAAGACACTAAAGAAATCGTTCTCAAAATTTGATGTGACCGATACCCGACGCTGGTTTGAGGAGCGCGGAGTCAAGCTCAAAACCGAATCCGACGGGCGGGTTTTTCCGGTAACGGATAGCTCCCAAACCATCATCGACTGTTTGATGAAAGAAGTAGATGCAAAGGGCATTGAAATCCGCACCAAGTCGGAAGTCACCGAACTCACACCGAGTGGAAAATGGATTTAAGCTGGAGCTGAAAAACGGAGAAGCCTTAACGGCCGTTAAGGTAATTGTCACCGTGGGTGGATATCCCAAATCGGAGAGCTACCAATGGCTACGGAATATCGGTTTAAAAATCGTCGAACCCGTGCCCTCGCTTTTTACCTTCAATGTTCCCGATTCGGATATGAAAGACTTGCAAGGACTATCGGTGGAGAACGGAATGGTATCCGTACCCGGAAGCAAGTGGAAAGACGAGGGGCCGATTCTGATCACGCATTGGGGTTTCAGCGCGCCCGCGGTGATCAAGCTTTCGGCATGGGCCGCCATTGATTTGCATTCGAGGAATTACCGCTTTCCGATTCACATCAATTGGACGGGAGATAGCGAGGAAGCTATTCGCTCGACTTTGCAAGAAATGCGCAAGGAACATCCCACCAAACAGGTGGCATCCAATCAACTCTTCGGCCTCCCGAAACGCCTCTGGGAGCGCCTTTGCCAAAAGGCCGAGATTTCCGAGACGCTGCGCTATGCCGATTTTCCCGCCAAAACGATGAATCGCTTTATCGAGATTTTGGTGCGTTGCCCTTACCAGGTAGATGGGAAGACAACTTTCAAGGATGAATTCGTCACGGCAGGAGGCATCGATTTGAGCGAAGTGGATTTGACCACCTTCGAATCCAAGAAACATCAGGGACTTTTCTTCGCGGGCGAGGTGCTCAATGCCGACGGCGTAACAGGGGGCTATAATTTTCAGCATGCCTGGACGAGTGGATATTTGGCTGGCATGACCGCTGGTGGTGCAAATTGAAAACTGTACTTTGGCGCTCGAAAAAACGGAATTTGACCATTCTCACGACCTACGCGTAAGGCGAGATTAATCACACCGCAAATTAATGCCGATATCTACAATTCGAATTACGAACTTTTTACTGCCACTTTTTTGTTGTTGCTCAATGCTTGGCTTTGGGCAGAGTCAGATCAATGGAAAGGTGGTAAATGCTGAAGGTGAGGCTCTGCTTTACGCCAATGTAGTCCTCTTCTCTGCTGCCGATAGTACGTTCATTAAAGGAGCAGTCACCAATCAAGACGGCGAGTTCAATTTTTCATCAGTGGCTGCGGGTAGTTACTTCTGCGAAACGAGTATGGTGGGCTTTACTAAAAGCAGCACCGACGTATTTTCAGTGAATAATTCGGGAACGATTGACCTTGGCGAGATCGCCATGAGCGATAATCTGGAATTAAAAGAAGTGGAGATCGTCGCACAAAAATCTATGATAGAGGTGCGTCCCGATAAGATTGTGTTTAATGTAGCCACCACGCCCAGTGTCTCGGGAATTGATGCTTTGGAGCTATTGCGAAGAGCGCCCGGTGTCAACGTGGATATGGACAACAATATCGCACTGCTCGGGAAGTCGGGAGTGCGGATTTTCATCAATGGAAGACCCACCAGACTTTCTGGAAATGACTTGGCTAACCTCCTTCAAAACATGGGGTCTGACAATATTGAAGATGTTGAAATCATTTCGAATCCATCCGCGAAATACGAGGCGGAAGGAGACGCAGGGATCATCAATATCAACTTGAAGAAAAATGTCGCAACGGGCTTTAACGGAAGTGCCGTAGCTTCTTTTACGCAAGGAGAATACTTCCGAAACAATCAAAGCGTAAATCTCAACTACGGTGGCGAAAAGTTGAAGGCTAGCCTTGGTGTAAGCCGGGTCGATAATGAATCCTTCAGCAAGTTTCGGGAAACCAGATTGCAGAATGGCTATTCATTTGAACTCGCTTCTGATGAGATAATGAATTACGACGGATATACCGTCACTACGGGCTTGGAGTATACCCTAAATAACAAACACAGCCTCAGCTTTTCGGGGAATGCGATTCTCAATTCCAATAACGATGATCTCGAGAGCACAACGGTTATTTCCTTACTGGAAACAGAGACATTAGACGAAATTCTGGAGTCACAGACCTTGCTCGATCGAGAATCGAGCAACTATAATTTTAATTTGAATTATCAGTGGAAGCTGAGCAAGTCTTCAAAACTAAACGCTGATCTGAGTTTCGGCGATTTCAATTCGGAGGGGAATACCTATCAACCCAATACCTTTTTTGCACCCGATGGCACCACCGTTATCGATGTTTCTAACAATGCTTTCGATTCAGATACGTACATCGACCTGTGGTCAGGCAAGGTTGATTATGAAAAAGAATGGGACGGATGGAGCCTCTCGGTTGGGTCTAAATACGCGAGTATTGTCACTGACAATCGCTTTGCTTTCTTCAATGTGATTGACAATGAAAACGTACCTGATCCTACAAGAAGCAACGACTTCACCTACGAAGAGAAAGTAGCCGCTCTCTATGCCATAGCCGACGTCAAGCTGTCTCCGAAGTTTAATCTCAGCGCGGGGCTTAGAATGGAGAATACTGCCTCTCGCGGGAGACTCGAAAGTGCGCAAGAAGTTGACAATGATGATGTGAAGAGAAACTACACAGATTTCTTTCCAAATGTGAGTCTTTCATTCAGCGATGAAAAGGATCACGCTCTGAGTTTGAGCGTTGGCCGCAGAATCACTCGACCCAATTACCAGAACTTGAATCCATTTGTATCGCCCTTAAGTGAGTTGAGTGCTTGGAAGGGAAATCCTTTTCTCAGTCCAAGTTATACCATGAACTACCAGCTGACTTATGCATTCAAAAAGAAGCTGACCATCACCAATTCATACAGTGAAACCACGGACTTTTTTGCCACGATTTTTGAAATCACCGGAGATCAAAGCAACGTCCTTATCCCGCGCAATATGCAGAACACTACGCGCTATTCCATCTCTGCGAGTTACCCTTTCGAGGTAAATGCATTTTGGGAATTTATTGCTTTCGCTGATGGTGGTTACAGCACTTATGATGGCGATTTGGCAGGAACCATTATTGACTTGGAGCTGCTGAACTGGAGTTTCAGAATTCAAAACAGCATATCTCTACCATGGGAGGTGAAAATGGATCTGACCTATATGCGCTACAGCGACTGGATCTGGCGTGGATCGGTTGATGTGGAGGGGAACCAGCGATTGGATTTCGGTTTTCGCAAGACCTTTCTCGACGGCCAATTGGAAGTGCGTATTACGGGAAGTGACGTGTTCAGAACGGATAGTGATTACTTCTATTCGGGGAATTATGGCGGAATTCAAACCGACGGCGTGCTGTCTTTCGATAATCAGCGTTTCGGTGCCGGAGCCACTTGGAATTTCGGAAACCAAAAACTCAAAACCATGCGCCGATCAAGAGGTGGAATGGACGATGAGTTGAAGAGGATATCAAACTAGATAAACCGCGTTTCTTTATTTCATTTTCAGCTTAGAAAGTTCTTCCAGCTTTTGTTTGGCACTATCATTTTCCGGATTTAAATGCAATGATTGCTCATAGGCTCCTTGGGATTTATCATACTCTTCATTCGTAAAGTAGGCCTCCCCGAGGCTATCAAAAAGGTTGGCATTGTGCGGCATGAGTTCGGTTCCGAATTTGAAAATCTCTATTGCACCATTGGAATCATGTTTGTCCCAAAGCCACTCGTAGCCAATGGTATTGACCATCCATGAAAACCCCATTTCTTCAAACTCTTCCTCCGTCGGAGTTTCTTCTCCAATCAGATTTTTGAGATATCCGGTCGGATTTTCCGGGTCATTATAGTTAAGGTAGTTTAAGTAACCGGGTGAATCTTTTGGAAAAAGATCTGCGATCATAACCTGATGATTGCCTTCTTGGATTTTTTCATCGAGTGTGAACTCAATATAATTGGTGTAGTCGTGAAAAAGGTAGACTCTCACGGTGAGCTTTTGCAAGTCATAAATGGTGGTGTATTGGGTCTGTCCTGTCGGGCTCATCATGCTTTCCATAACTTGGCTTGTGTAGTCAATTGAAGCAGACCCATCACTTTCCGAAAGATATTTCATTCCATTTCTGAAATTGGTAAGTTCCACTTCGTCGGTAGACTCAATTTGAGAGTAGTAAAAATTGGAAAAGCACTGTTCAGCTTCCGAACCCAAGATGAGCTCTTCACCTTCCACGATGAGGTAATCACCTGTTTTGTCGACGAAAACAATCATTCCGGTAGTAAGAAAGCCGAGGTCGATGTTAGACAGATAGTCTCTGACTTCTGACACGCTGCTCATCGTCTGCATGATGTTTCTGACTGCTTCCTCGATGGGGATGGATAATTTACCTTCAGTATTGTTGATCGCGAGATAATCATTAGCAAATCCGTCGAAAACAAGTCCTTCGCTATTCATTGCGCCCTGTGCAAATTCGTTTAGCTGACCCATATAAACAACATCGTGCTGATCTTTTCCTCCACGTTCAAACCAGAACTTAGAATTGGGACTAATCCAGTCTTCGTTGTTGCCAACAATGGTTTTTCCATCCTTGGTGATTTTGTACATGCTGCAAGCATGGCTGCAAAAAGGGATTAATAGAAAAACAGAAATCGTGACGAGGAGAGCCCGCATTTTTAATTTTTAAAGTGATGAATTGCGAATCTCACATTTATCGGATAAAATCGAAATCCATTTCCCAACTATTAACAGAAAGAATTGATTTAAAATACGGCGGCTGGTATTTAACTACTGAAACATCTCAGCAGAATCGAAAATGCATTTTCAAACTATTAACAAATCGAACGGGTGTAATAATCACTGTTTTCAAGCTGTAGTTCATTTTTGGTTAATCACGCATGGACGGGTTTTTTTTCTCTCTTCCTTTCGTAGAATCAGTGACACCCAAGCAATTCGCTATGATAAAACAGGGATTAGCTCTGTTGCAGTTGTGATTACTCCGCCTTGGGTTCCATCCTCAACGGCATGACTTTGTCAATCCCACTTTAATATTTTGGCAGGAATGAGTATTCCCTTCGAATTACCAATATTAATGAGTTTAGTTTCCATACTGCAAAGTTATAACAAAATTATAACTAAATCAATCTGGGTTACTCTTCCCACTTCAACGACTCAATCACAATCTCCTCAAATCCCGGAAGAGTTCGATAAGCGAAATCAACTTTCCAATCGGAAGTGTATTCGTGTCCGGCTTCCAAGTAGTGCTTTTCCTCTGAGCGCATTCGGCCCATCGTTGCATCATTTTTTCGGTAGTTGATCACCGCTGGCATGTCCTCGTAAATCAGGAAATACTCGGGATGCGTGAGGTACCCCAAAGGCGTGGTGTCATAAGGGATGAATCCCGGTATGCCGAACATGTTGCGGGCTCGCTCTTGCCACGGAACCATAAAGGCGTTGAGCCATTGGTCGTTTTCGCTTCCTTCGGCTAAGAAGTCGGTGTCCGTGCGGCTAAGGAGTAAATACTCGCTGCACTGAAAACCGCTGAGCACCACTTTGATTCCCGAGTTCAATATGACGCGAAACGATTCCACGTCTTTCTCAAAGTTGTAATCGTGAACCGTGTTTTGTCGCAGTCCCGGCTGGAAGGCATAGCCGGTGGTGCGTCCGGCGCAGAAGACGATCTCGGTGATTTGATCTGCCAGTTCGGGGTGATTCTTCAGCACCGTCGCCACATTGGTAGCAGGGCCCAAGGCCAGAATGGTCATCTTCTCTTTTTTCAGGGCTTCCGCCAAAGCTGTTGACGCGTCCGTTTCCGTTCCCAAATCGTCGCAATTTGGTGAGCCTTTGTAAACGGGGATGTTCCTTTCGGGAGCGTACCTTTCCAAAATCTCTTTGGTGATTTCCTCACCGTAATCCACCTCGGTGATGAGGGTGATTCCGGCTATTTCGATATTGTCTTGCGCCAAGGCCATGATCAACGTTACGCCGTCGTCGATTTCTCTCGGTGCCCTTTCGGGAAGCCCCATCATGATGTCGGTATCAAACCAAATTCTCTTCGGAGCCTCTTGTGAAATCGCCGTTTGGCAAATGGAAAAAGCGAAAAGTGTAAGTGCTAAAATTCTCATAGGTTCAATAAGTTCAAGGCTAATTGGGTAAGTTCTTCCTTTTCTGAAATGGTTCGCGACAAGGGTAGTTGTGCCACCCCGAAGAGACGTCGCAATATTTCGATTCCCGCAAATTGATCGACAAGCGGTTTACCGTAATCGCCATAGCGGCGTAAAATAGTGTTGATGCCTCTGTTGCTCATTCCGCAGAAAATCAGGTGTGCTTTGAGAACTCCGAGCTCAAACTCCACGGGCCCCGAGAAGCAAAATTCGGGGTCAATGATTTTCACACCCTTCTCTGTATCGAGCCAGCTGCCTGGAAAGAAATCGCCGTGAAGCAGTGCGGGGCCATTTGCCGAAAGGTAAACCTCGCCCAGTTCTGCTGCGAGCTTCCTCAATTCCGGGTTGGTCAAAACATACTTTTCAGCAAGGGCTTGAAGCCCCTCTTGAATCTCGTCGAGGTTCAATCCGCTTTCCGGATTAAAGGGAATCTCGTAGATGTGTTCGTGGTTGAGTTCCCGCATTTTGAGGTTCGAGATCGGCTCGCTTTTTTGAGTCGAAGAGTGAAGCATTTTCAAAAACTCTATCAGATGATGCGTCAAGCGCGGAGGAAGTTTGAGATCGGGCGAATAGTATTTGGAATAGTCGCCCTGACGCCCCAAATCTTCCAGAACCTGAATGTGATTCTCCGCATCGTGAAAAATCGCTAAGGGTAAATAGTGGGCTATTTTTTTTATGGTTTTTGCTCTTTTAAAAAATGCGTATTCCATTTCGGCCCGTTCTACCGGTGCGGCGATCGAGGGGTACTTTTGTACAAAGGGATTTGCCTGTTTCACAATCAGGCTTCGCTCATCCAATTCGGCGCGCAGGGTTAGGTTCATATTGCCTTCGCCCGCTTTTACCAAATGAGTAATTTTTTGATTGGGTTTGATTACCTCTTTTTCCTTGAGGTAACGCTCTAAACCGGGGATGTCGTTTTCTGTGAGTTCAAATTTCATAGCTCTAAATCTGCTCTAAAATAACTCAATTTTTTTTAAAAAATGTAGCGTGCTCCAAATTGAAATTGACGTGGCGGTGAAGCAGAGAAACGTCGGAAATCAGATCCGGGAGGGCCTACCTGAGCCTGATTGCTCACAGAGCGAGTGGTGTTATAGCCCGACCAATTTTGTTGGTTGGTAACATTGAAAACATCGGCGCTGAACTCTATGCCCTGCCGCTTTTTGCCAAAACTCCAGAGGTATTTGATGGAAATATCGAAGGTGGTGGCCCATGGTAGACGATCGGTATTTTCGCCGACTCCGGGCCAACGGTCGGCCGGTAGCCCGAAGCTTTCACCATCTCCGTTCAGATCTCCGGTATATTCTATTTTGCCCGAATCATCGGTGTAGAAGAGCTCAGAATTTGCGACGTAGGTGACAGGTTGACCACTTTGGATTAGCGCCGTTGGCGAGATGGTGAGTCCTTTAATCGGTTGATAGAGAAACACACCACTGAAAACGTGGCGACGGTCATTCTCGTCCCAAGTGTATTCCGCATCAAAATCGTTGTTGTCCTGAGCTCTGGTATTGATGCTGCTCGTATTGCTCTTTGTCCAACTCAAGGTGTATAGTAAACGAAAGCCGAGCTTTCCGTCGCTAAGCTCTTTCTGCAACATGAAGTTCAATGCAGTGTATTCCGCTCTCCCGTCCGTTTCGGTCATGAAAACATTTCGCGTTCCTCCCTCAGTAACGTATCGCCTTGAACTATACTGTAAAATCCACGATCGTCTCTGAACACAGGCAACGTGCTCTGGTCGCATCTGCAAGTTCTGGGTCTCGTGCAATTTCTTCAAATTGAGCGTCCTCTGCACTAAGTATATACGGTGAAGCCACATTGAGATTTCGAATGACGTAAAGGTTTTCCGTGCGGGTGTGTACAGCGTCAAATTTGAATAGGGTCTCATTATTAGGTTTGTATTGATAGCCCAATGAGAATTGATGACTGAAAGGATTGTCCCATCCGTTCGGGTTGAGAATGCGGGTATTGTTTCTGAAAATAGCCTCGCGCTCATCGCTGAGATCATCGGCGGTGGGACCTTGAAGATAGTCCACATCGGGAGCGGTAGCTTGCAGGTTTCCTTCAAAGGTAATTCGGTTTAAATCGGCATCGGCATCGAGCATACCGAGTCGCTGAAGCTCGGCGAGCTGCGCTTTGAAATCGCTTGAATTATTGCTGAACTGAATCGCATCGCTATACACGGAGTACTTGATCTTGTCGTAGAAAATTCCGTAGCCTCCGCGAATCACGCTGTTTTCTGTTAATTGAAAATTCATGCTGAATCGTGGAGCAATATTGTCCCAGTCTCCCTGCGTTCCTCCTGATTTGGAGAGATTGTCGTAATCCCATCGCAGGCCAATATTTGCCGTAAGGCGATTGGTAATCGTCCATCGATCCTCCACATAAGCACTCGTTACGTTTTGTCTGGCTCCCAGTGCGGTGGGGCGCAATTCCACATTGTAGAGAAAAACGGATGCATCGGCAGGAACATCGTTTACATTCAAATTGGCACCAACACCGCTGTTGCGTATTTCGGCAAGTTGATCATCGTTCAAATCCACGATGTAGCTGCCATTCGGATTTCCACCACCGGTGAGGTTGAAGTCGGAGGTGATAAACTCCACACCCGCTTTGATGTAGTGATTTCCCGCATCGTAAAACCACTTGTTTTGGAATTGATGGGTGTATTCTTTATCGTCGAAAATAGAACCTGCTTGACCGATCACCGCTATGGTTCGCTGCATGGGGTCACGAAGGGTCACCGACGGATTTTCAGGGTTGACCGGTTGGCGGTAGTTCCACCGAAAATAACTGTGGAGGTAGTTCACTTCGGTGCTCAGTCGACTGTTGATCACCCCCGTATTTTTGAGGGCGATGAGGTAAGTGTCGTTGTCCTGCGCCGACGCTGCCGAAGGGAAGTTTACACCGCCTTCCAATCCGCCACCTTGCCGGTCGATGTAGATTCGACCCACCTGACCGCGCAGCGAGGAGCGCCATTGCTTTGACCAAACGTGGTCTACCTTTCCGTTCACATAGGTGAAGTAGTTATTTCCCCTCACCGTCTCATTGACTCCCAGCTCAGGAGAATTCAGCAGATTGTCTTTGATGTCGATGGTTTGCTCGGCATTGATATAAAGGAATGTTTTGTTCTTTTTGATGGGGGCACCCACCGAAAAACCGAATTGGTGACGCTGGAATCCGTCTTTCACTTCATTTCCCGAAAGGTCGCGTGTGGCAAAATCTGAAGGAGAATCACTTACGGAGCCAGGTCGAGTCAAGTAAAACACTTCTCCCGTAACCTCATTGGTTCCGGAACGGCTCAGCACATTGACGATTCCATTGCTCGAGTTTCCCCACTCTGCCGAGTAGTTATTGGTGAGAACGGTGACGTTTTCCACAAAGCCAACGGGGGAATTGATTTTCATGTTCCCCAGAAAGCGCTCGTTGTTATCCATTCCATCCACGAGGTAATTGGTAAAGATTCCATTCAACCCGTTGATGCTGATGTTGGGCCCTTCGGCGTATCCCAAAACGGCTTGGGTCACATTCGGCAAGCGGTACAAGCCCCTCGTCACGTCGCGGCCCTCAATTGGCATTTTCATAAATTCCTCCTTCTTGAGCTGACCCGAAACGGTAGCATCTTGCCGATTCATTTTGGCCATCGGCGAGCTGGAAATCAAGACTTCGCCCAAACTGGCCGACATGCGGTCGGGCACCTGCATCAGGTATTTTTTACCGCCGTCCACGCTGAGTTCGGGTGAGGCGGTGTACTGGTATTTATTGTTGTCTTCAATAAAGACTCGGTATTTGGCGGAGGCGTCCAGATTTTGGAAAACCACCACTCCTTTCTGATCGGTAAAATCGGAAACGACATCTTTGGGGCCTATCAGAAAAACCTCCATGCTGTCGATGGGAGTGGATTGAGTCAATGAGATCACATTGACAGTTAGGGTTTGCGCTTGCGCTAAAAAAGGTAAAAAGGCCAATGCGCATAGTGCGAATAGCTTTTTCATATCAAAAAAAGTAATTGGTAAGGAAATCGGATGAATGATCAGTGAAAATCTAAGCTGCGAAGGCAGCAGGTGGACCTCGGTCTAAAATACCGGAAACAGTCCAAAGCCAGGAGGGGTGTTGGACGAACTCATGACAGGTCTCTGAATCGGAAATGACACTTTTTATTTCCTTACGGAAAAGTATATTTTCCTTCTTATTCGAAGAGGATCGAAGCCAAGTCTCAAGTGACTTCTCATCATCAATGTCGTCGAGAGTTTCGAGCTCCCGATGATTTTGCAACAGATCACCAAGCCTGGCATTTGTCTCGTTGGGATTTTCGAGCGCCATGCAAAGCGTCGCTTCGTTAAAATCCACTTTCCGCAATCCGATGAGGTAATTTCCTCCATCACGTGAAGGGCCGAGAACTGCATTTCCCGAAGCCAAAGCATTGGCTGCCTGAACGATCAGACTGGCATCAAGGTCCGGAGTATCATTTCCGACGGCGATGACATTTTGATAGCCAATTGCGAAAGCCTGTGAAAATGCATTGGCGAGCCTTTCGGCCAAATCATTTCCGACTTGGTTCTCTTCGTTAAAATACAGAACGGGAAGCGCTGTTGACTGAATGGATTTAAGCGTGTGTCGGTGCAGCTTGGTGATCAGCTGACGGTGAAACCGCGATCCTGAGAAACGGTTTTGTTTCAGATCTTCACTCGCGCTGCGCGCAAAGTAGATAATGGCAGTATCCGATTTTCGACACATAAATCTTTTCATTTCAAATCATCTACGCACCAAAATGCGAATTGGATTTGAGCCCGCAAGATGTCGATAATTACCTGAAGAGTTTGACGACTCAAATGATTTTCTGAAGCCATGTCGGCTTTGCGGCAGTTCGTGGCAATTCTACTTGACCTTGATGAAGGTCTTTGAAAGTTCCCTTCCGTCCTTCCAAGTGAAGTTGGCGATGTATCCTCCCGTAGGAAAGGAAGTGAGACTTTGTTGAAAGTTGATTTGATTCTCTATAATTGACGAACTGATCAACCTCCCATCACCATTGAAAATCTCGATCCTCTCGGGAGATTCGCCTTCCCAGACAAAAACGATTTGATCGATGGCGGGGTTTGGGTAAATTTTGAGATTGCTCACCAACTGGGGCAGATCAAATCGGTACATTTCACTAAGTCGTAAGTCGGTCGAGGTGATGCCCGTTCCCAAAAAGGCAGAACCCTCCACGGAAAAGGCGAAGGCTCCTTTAAGCGGAGGTGGAAGGGAGAGGCGAAGTTTCGCTCCAAGTATCGTCTAAAAGAACTGTATTCATAAACCAGATTGAGGTAATCCAGATTTTGATCCTGCCCTGCGGCCACGAGCCTTTGCCGCCCACCACAAATTCTACGGAGTAATACCGCGTTTCACCCGTGAAGTCTGCTTTATTTGTCCACTCACCGCTGATCGGATTGAATTGCCACCAATCATTGGCAAAAGAATCATCTTGCAATCGGCCGAGACCCGCATAGCCAAACGTACCCAAATTCATTCCGATGGCTTCGAATCGGCGCCCGCCGGGAAAGTCATTGAGTTGAGTCCATGCATCTTGCTCGGGATCGTACTCCCAGAAGTCTTCGAAATGCTCGTCTCCGTTTCTTCCCGTTCCCACGTAGGCCTTTCCGGCAATGGAAAATGCCATGGGCGAGGAGCGCGATACTCCTGGAAAAGAAGCTTTCTGCGTCCAAGCATCCGTTTCGGGATGATAAGCCCAGAGTTCTTTGAGATACTGGTCTGACCGAATCCGCAAACCACGTAGCCCGTGTCGGCAATGGTAAAGCGGCCGCAATACTGACGTGGTTCAGACGGGAGTGAAGCCACTTCGCTCCAAGAGTCAAAATCAGGATCGTAAGCATAAAAATCGTTGGTGAGAACAAAGCCTTCAGCGAATCCGGTTCCTGCGTAGCCTTTGCCATGAATCGAAAATGCCACTCCATCATCTCTTGTCAATCCGGGGAACGGACTGACTTCAGTCCAGTTTTGGGAGAAAGCCAGATGACTCCAAGTAATTGAGGTAAAGGCAAAAATGAGACGAAGCATCAGCAACTAAACGACAAGAAAGTTAAATTCTTGCCGCTACTTGACATAATAGGTTTTTGCATTGACGAATTCCTTAATTCCCAAAGGGCCGAGCTCACGGCCGTATCCCGAAATCTTGGTGCCACCAAACGGCAAGCGTGGATCTGACTTTACCAGCTCGTTAATAAAGACTGCCCCATCTTCACTGAGCAATGCAAGCTTTTTGGCCTTTTTAATATCGGTAGAGCAGATTGTGGCTCCCAGTCCGAATCTGCTTTGATTTGCAAGTTCTATAGCCTGTTCTGCTGAATCTACTTTAGTGATAGTCGCCAATGGGCCGAAAGTTTCTTCGTCAAATGCAGCCATGCCCGGTTTTACTCCGTCGAGTATGGTGGGGTGAAAAATCGCACCTTCTCGCTTTCCTCCCATCAGAAGTTCAGCTCCCGCTTCGATGCTTCTGTTCATTTGTTCTTCCAGCTCTTCGGCCAAATCTACCCGAGCCAAGGGGCCAATGTCGGTTTCTTCTTTCATCGGGTCGCCCACTGATAAATCCTTAAATCGCTTAGTCAATTCTACTTTGAACTTCTCATAAATCGAATGCTCCACGATAAAGCGCTTTGCAGCGATACAGCTCAGACCGTTATTTTGCGTCCGAGCCAAAACGGCTGTCTCCATAATTTCGCTCAGGTCGGCATCTGCTAAAACGATAAAGGCATTGCTGCCTCCGAGTTCCAGCAGGCATTTCTTAAGTTGCTTTCCAGCTGTTTCCGCGATTGATTTTCCCGCTCTTTCGCTACCCGTCAGGCTTGCAGCCTTCACATGAGGGTGATCGATTATTTCTTTGACTCTGCTTCCGCTTATGCGAACTTGCGAGAAAACATCCTCGGGAAAACCTGCCTTGGTGAAGAGCTCTTCCAAAGCTTCGGAGCATCCTGGAACATTGGAAGCGTGCTTTAAAATACCTGTATTACCTGCCAACAAAGTTGGGACGGCGAATCGCATGACTTGCCAGTAGGGAAAATTCCAAGGCATCACTGCCAAAATAAGTCCGAGGGGTTCATAGGCCACCCAACTTTCTGAAGCATCGGTTTTTATGACTTCGCTTTTCAAATATTCAGCAGCCTTATCAGCGTAGTGCTCGCAAAGCCATGCACATTTTTCTACCTCAGAGATGGCTTGGGAATATGGCTTTCCCATTTCGGCTACTGCAAGCGTTGCCAAAGACTCTTTGTCGGTTTTGAGATGTGAACCTAGTTTTCTGACCAGCTCACATCTATCTTCTAGAGAGACGGATCTCCAATTCTTAAATGCTATATGACCTGCCTCAATCTTTCTCTTGACTTCTTGGACACTATGATATTTATAAGACGCAATTTCCTCTTTACTGAATGGGTTTACGCTTATAATTTCTTTAGTCATTACTTGTATTTGCTGATGGCATAGTCCAAATCTTGGAATGGGAACCACGTGATAGAGAAGTAAAAGACTTGTGCATTGAAGTCTTCATATGGTTTTATTACCACGTCACTGTCTGTTCCATCGATTCTCTCAGTCTCTGAAAAATCACTATTAAAGAAATCAGTCAGATAGTATTTTGCCTTAAGCGAGAATCCTTCCGGCAACTGGATACCTACAAAAACCGATTGCTGAAAATCTTCGGTTCTGTCAGAGAACCAATCGGTTCGTTTTCTCAGCTTATCTCCACCGTCAAACTGTTTTTCCTTGTAGGCAAAGGGAAATTCAATTTCGTAACCCGCGAACAGAAAAAGCGGATTTTCTTGGTCGAGCCTTCCTGCCTTGAAGCCTAGCGGAATGCCGAGATTGTAAGTACGATACTTTTTGCGATCGATGTCGAAGTCTTCAGGGTCCAGATTATCGCCTTTCACAATGAAACCAACATTTCTAAATCCCAAGCCGGCATTTAATCCAAAGTGGTTGCTAACGTCGTAATTGTAGTGCCAAGCCATGTTAAATACAGGCGACCACCTCATGTTCTGCTCCACGTCAAAACCTTCAGGTGTGTCAAAAGAGGCAAAAGAGAATATCATTTCTCCCTCAAAAGAAACATAGCTTTTGTTCTGAGTATATTCTTCAGAGTTTTGAGAGTTAACATTCGACGCGAATGCAAAAAAGAAAATTACAGGTAGGATTTTAAGGAACTTCATGTGGTTTATGTAATTCGGTTAAGCCCGAAAATTATAAAATAGATGATAATCATGGCTATAAAAAGGAGCCAAATTTTCTTGTAATGCGGTTTTAGGCGAGACAGATCCTTGCGATAAGCGAGTATCATGGCCGTAACAAATGCTACAACAAAAATTCCCGCAAAAACCCAATGACCCGTTGTGATGTTTTCCATATAAACTTAATTGGACAAAAATAGATTTAAATTGTTCGGCGGAAGCCCTAATTTCGAACCATGGAAGAAACCTGGCATAATGAAGAAGTTCAACCATCAGAGCTACCTCTCGTTGAGGAGGTGTCATTTCAAAAGCACCCTGTTCGCTACATGACTTACAGAAGACTGTTGGCGACGATCTTTTGGAGTTTCCCCATTGTAGGATTAGCCATTCCGGCTATTCTCTCGCCCGGCATATGGCTCGCTTATGCGGGAGGTGGATTGGCCGTTTTGATTTTGTTCACGTTTATTTCCATCCCCATCGGCTACCGAAAAAGATCATACGCATTGCGCGAAAGAGATCTCACTTACAAGAAGGGATGGATTTTTTCGTCGATGATTACCATTCCTTTTAATCGGATTCAACACACGGAGATTTCGCGAGGGCCCATCGAGAGAAAGTACGAGTTGAGCACCCTTAAAATATATACGGCAGGCGGAGCTACGTCTGATCTGTCCATTCCGGGACTCGAAGGTGAAGAGGCAGAGCAGCTCAAAGAATTTGTAGCCAAGAAAGCCGCAATTTATGAGTGAAGAAAACAAGGAGTGGGACATCCACGAACCGACCCGACAGAGTTATTTGGGCGTAATCGTCTACATGCTCAGAAATTTCAGGGCGCTCACCACTTTACTCATATCGCTGGTTGCGGTGGCCGCAGCCGCACCGATTTTTGGACCATTGTGGGCATTGCCATTGTCCCCTTAATGATCCTGTTTGCCATTTTCGCCTATTGGCAATACCTAAATTTCACCTTTCATGTAGAAGGCGATAACCTGATCATCCACAAAGGGGTTTTGGTGAAGGATAGAAAGTCCGTTCCCATCGAACGTATTCAATCCATTCAAGTGACCAAAAATGTGGTTCAACGACTTTTAGGTGTTGTTGCACTAAAGGTGGATACGGCTGGCTCACGAGGAAATGAACTGGAGATTCCTGCCCTGGAAAAAGAACGCGCCGATGCGTTACGCGATTTGCTTTATGCAAAGAAGGAGGCTATCCTGGTCACTAATTCTCATGAGGAAAGTACCGAAACGGAATCGGAAAAGTCTGACTCACCCAAAGCCCAAGCACATGAAGAAGAGAGTCGGGTTTTGGTAAAGCTTGGATTGTTTGACCTGCTCAAAGTAGGTCTTACAGAAAATCATTTGAAGACTGGTTTTATCGCATTGGCTTTTGTTTTCGGTTACGCCAGTCAGTACCAGGAACTTTTGCAAGATTACATTGAAGGGTATGTCGACACTTATGCTTCCCAAGTGGCCGATGCAGGAATAGCGGTGGTGATCAGCTTTTTGATTTTTTATGCCATTATTTCAGTGCTCATCAGTTTGGTTAGAACTCTCCTTCGTTTTTTTAATCTGAAAGCCGAATTGAAAAGCGAGGCAGTTGAAATATCTACCGGTCTTTTGCAACGAAACGAGTACCGAATTCCGAAAAACAAGATTCAGTATATTCAATGGGAAACGAACCCATTGCGGAAGCTGGCGGGGTATGAATCGGCCACCATCAAGCCGTCCAATTCGGTGGGAGAGGTAGCCAATAAGCAAGCTATTGAGATACCGGCTTTGCGAATAAATGAAAGCAATTATTTGGCAACGGGAGTCTTTCCCGGCGCGCAAAAGCCCGAAGAGCATATCGACGGAGACCCTTGGGCTTATGCCCGATTGCACGCCATTATCGGCGCCATAATCTTTGCTCCGCTGGCAGGCATCCTTTATTGGCAGTACTCTTACCCGGGCATTGCTACCTTACTTTTGGTCGGAATATTCGCTGCCTACGGATACCGATACGGACAAACAGTCCACATTCATTTTGATGATAAGTATGTCTACATACTGAAAGGTTGGTTGTTTCCCAAGCGGGTAATTATTCCTTCATTTAAGACTCAATCCCTACAGCTTTCGCAAAATATCATCCTGAAAAGAAGGAAGCTTTGTCACCTCACTTTTTTTACCGCGGCAGGAAGCAAAACCGTGCGATTTCTTAATGAGCGTGAGGCTCTGGAAGTCTACAACTCCTTATTTATGCGGTCGAGAAGTACGAGGGTAGCTGGATGTAGTGATGCAGGTAATTTTTCGAATACTTATATTCGTGCAACCAATCATCCGACAATGAAAACCACACTAACCCTAGCAAGTACTTTTTTCTGTGCCTTATTCGCCTCTGCTCAAATGGAAAATGCCGCTTTTACCGAAACAGGTAGAGGTGCTTCTTTTGCTTTTGTAACGGATTATCAAGCTCTGGGGATCAATCCCGCCAACTTGGCCTTTGGAAATCAGTACGACAAAAAATACACTCTGGGTTTGGGTCAAGTAGGCCTTTCCTTCTACAGTGAGGCATTTACAAAAGAACAATTGATTGATGGAATTACGGATGTCGATGGGAGTTTGACGTCGGCCGAGAAGCAACAAGCCGCTATTGATTTTGCCAATTCAGACTACTCCGTAAACCTTTTCTCAAACCTCTTTGGATTTGCCGTGAATACGGAAAATGCGGGATACTTTGCGGTAAGCTTAAACCTACGTACATCATTCTACTCTACCTTTAATGACGTGGGTGCCAGCCAGCTGTTTACCGGGTATATCGACCCCTATTTCGATCAGTGGGAAGTGCAAAACGCGGACGGCACAACATCAATCATTCCCAATGGAGGTGCAGATTCAGATCGGCTTGACGATGTGATTTTGGGTATTGCGAGTAATCCTCAATTTGCCAGCGATCTCTATCGAGATTCGAGACTGAAAGCAATGGCTTTTACCGAATTAAATTTTGGTTATGGGCGCAACGTATATCAGAATGAGGATATTTCTATTAACGCTGGGGTAGGAGTAAAGTACTTGCAAGGCCTCTTCGTGGTTGATTTGAACCTAGAAGGTGGTCAAGTTCAAGATGCCTTCATTTCAGCGAGTCCCGCATTGGATATTGATCTAGGCGATGAAGAGGATAATCCTTCTTTTCAGGATGGTTCAGGTTATTCTCCTGTGGGTGATGGTTTTGGTTTCGACTTAGGGATAAATGCAGAGATCAGCGATCAATTTAGGGTTTCCGCTTCCATCACCGATATTGGCTCGATCACTTTTGATGGAAATGTATACAGCTCCGCGGATACGATTGTTTTTGATATTGAAACTCAAGGAATCGATAGCTATAATGTATTTGGGAATTACGACTCTTTTGCGGGCGATGATGGCGTATTTGAATGGAATGGTCAACGTGAGCGCAAGGTCAATTTACCCACTCAATTTCGAGCAGGTTTAGGCTATTTTCATGATGAAAAGTTGAAGGTAGGTTTGGACTTTAGCCATTTCCATTGAATGATGAACCGGGAAACATTGAAAAAATGGCTTTCGCCTTTTGGAGCAGAATACCTCGTTGCCTCTTCGGTTAGTTTGTCGGCAGGAATTGGTGCTGGCGATAACTTTGGATTCGAGTTCCTTTCGGGGTTAATTTTGTGGTTGGTGAAGGTTCGTGGGAGCTTGGAGTGTCGCCATCCCGGGACTTGATGTATGTCTTCCGTGATGACCGACCAAATCTATCTTTAGTGATGGGACTTTTGCGATTCCGTTTTGGCGACATGGCACAAGAGAATCCGTCAAGAATGTACTAGTTCAAGAAAGAAATTCCTTTCTTGAGGGTTCAAATTTGTACTATCAACCATGAGTTCTGAAAACGCGAATTTCCTGACTTACCTACTGCTCTTTGCAACACACGCCGATTTTCAGATAGATGAAGAAGAGCTGGCGCACATCCTGTCTAAAGTGGATGAGGCGACTTTCAATCGGGTAAACCGCATCTTCGAAAAGCACAACGATATCCAGCGAATTGATCGAATTCGCTACTACATGGAAAAAGGAAATTATTCCAAGGCTGACGTGGCAACGCTCACCTCCGAGGTGCTCAAATTATTTAAGTCTGACGGAGATTATTCTACGCTCGAACAGAATCTGATGATTGGGTTGAAGCGAATTCTAAAAGGCTAATCTTTAGCTTGCTTCCCATATGCGGTGGCTAATTTGGCTATGAAGCCAGACCATCCGACTCCGGCTGTTTTTTTCCCCAAACGCACAGCTACGATATTAAGATCGGGATTTACGTATATATACTGGCCCAAAATCCCGTCGGCATGGTAGTCATTCTCTCGGGGACCTATCCACCATTGGTATTGATAGAAGTCTTTACCGCCGCTGGAATAGTCGGCTTTGGTCGATTTGGCCACCCATTGTTCGGGTACTATTTGTTTTCCGTTCCAATTGCCTTTATTCAAGTAAAGTCGACCAATTTTCGCGTAGTCTCGCGCTCGCATATTGAGGCAGCAAAATCCCCTTTTCTAAGCCGTCCTTGCTATCCAAGCTCCAAGAAGCATCGAATTCCATACCAAGCGGTTTCCATACTTTTTCCTCGAAGTAGGCCGTCACGGTTTTCTCGCCTAAAGCGCGTGAAAGAATCAGCGTAAGAATTTGCGTATCGCCGCTGACATAATTGAAATCCGCTCCCGGTTCATTTTCCAACTTGGCATGCGTTACCAGCTTTTCCAGATTGCCACCGTAATAATAATTGGCTGCTTCCCCGAAAGGATTGGCATAGCTTTCGTTAAATTTTAGTCCTGATGTCATCTGAAGCAAATGTTCGATGGTGACCTTGTCAAACCCTGCCTCCTTCAACTCGGGGATGTATTGGGTAACCGGGTCATCTACACCTCCGATTATTCCCTCTTCTATAGCAATGCCATAAAGAATGGACACCACGGATTTGGCTACTGAGAAAGAAGGGACAATCGACTCTTCATCATAGTCATAGAGGTAGTCTTCGACCAAAACGGTATCATTTCGAATCAAGAGAAACGCAACGGATTTATACTCCTTTAAGAAATCTCTCCAAGGCATTGATTCGCCATCGGCAGTGATCGTTTTGGGAGGTCTCAAGGAGTCACCGTAAATAAAAGTCCACGGGTCTCGCAGGTGCGTCGATGGATCGACTTTGGAATTTTTTGTAATCCTGAATGTCCGCAAAGTTATAGATGAGTATTCGACCGGCAGTGCAAGAGCCGAGGATCGTCATCAGGCTTATCAATAAAAAGAGTCTGCTTGCTTTCATGGTGGTTAAGGTATTGAATTAGCCCTTTCGCAGGGAGCGAAATGTCAAATTAATCCGCCCCTCACTCACCTTCTTGCTCTTCCGCAGTGTGTGGAGCCAATGCTCCTGAGTGGGTGGTTTCATCAGTAAGAGGCTTCCGTCATTCAAAAAAACCGAAATGGTTTCTTTGCTTCTTCGGTGCTTGAAGGAGAATTTCCGTTCGGCGCCCAGACTCACTGAGGCAATTGATGCATTCGGGTCGAGTTCGGGTTCATCGTCGCTGTGCCATCCCATGTAGTCCTCGCCGTCGTGGTAGAAGTTGAGAAGGCAGGAGTTGAAGGTTTCTCCCGATATTTTCTCAACCTCTGCTTTGATTTCTGCAAGGGTTTTCGTCCAAGGCAAGGCTTGGCGGCTTACCTGAGAATAGGTGTATTCAAAGGGTCGATCACCATACCAAGCCGTCAGTCGGCGCATGGTGATTCGCTTGCCGAACATGACCACCTCGTCTTGCTTCCAGTCGACTTCTTTGGCCAAAGCCCGAAACAGCTCCTCGGTTTTCGAACTCAACCAATCCTCAACAAGGTGGGCAACTCCATCTGCGGGAAGAAGGTTATCAGAATGATTCATTGTGCTCTTAACAACCGCGGAGCCCTTCGGTTTAGCAATGCGACCTGAGTCACTGAGGCTAATCGTGACAGGTTTTACCTTTAGCCCAAACTACTCTCACCATGCGCACTCGAATTCTTTCTGCGATTTTCGTTTTTTGGACATCTCTGCTCTTCGGGCAGACCTTGCTTGAAGTTCATTTAGAACCACTTGAGATTTCGGGTTTAGGTGGTGTTCAGTCCTACGCGGTTGGCACGCACGAAGGAGATTGGTTGATCATCGGTGGTCGGCTTGACGGCCTGCATCGGCGTCAGCCTTGGGCATCATTTGATGAGGCGGGAAACAACAATCAACTCATTGTGGTAAACCCTGAAGAAGGTCAAACTTGGTCGGCTTCGATCAGTAGTTTGGAGACCAACCTAAGAGAGCAACTCAGCTCCACGAATCTCGAATTCTATCAGCAAGGAGATTACCTCTACGTTATCGGCGGATACGGCTATAGCCCTTCCAATGGTGACCACATCACGCACCCTCAACTTACTGCGGTAGATGTGCCTGCCGTGATCAACGCGGTTAAGACAGGTGGTGATTTGCAAGATCACTTCCGTCAGGTGGAGGATGAGGTATTTGCCGTAACTGGTGGGTACTTGGATTACATGAATGGAACCTACTACTTGGTTGGAGGTCAGCGCTTCGATGGGGCCTACAATCCGATGAATAACCCCACATTCGTGCAAGAATACACCAATGCCATTCGCAGATTTACCTTGGTCGATGACGGTGAAAACCTGGAGATCACCCATCTGGAAGAATGGTACGATGCGGCCAATCTTCACCGCAGAGATTACAATGTGGTTTCCCAAATTATGCCCGACGGCTCTTTTGGATTGACGGCATTTTCGGGCGTCTTTACCTCCGAGGATTTGCCATGGCTCAATTCCGTAGATATTTCGGAAGGAGGGTATGCCGTGAACAACGACTTTACGCAATATTACAACCATTATCACTGTGCGCACATTCCCATGTACAGCGCTGCTGCCAATGAAATGCACACCATTTTCTTCGGCGGAATGGCGCAGTTTTATGAGGTAGATGGTGGGTTGATTCAAGACGACAATGTTCCTTTTGTGCGCACCATCGCTCAGGTGACCCGATCGGCTGATGGCAGCATGGCCGAGTACAAGCTCGACACCGAAATGCCCGACCTGCTGGGGGCGAGTTCGGAGTTTATTGCACTGGATGATTTGCCCATTCTTGAGAATAGAGTCGTAGACTTGGACGCGCTGGAGGGAGATTCGATTTTATTGGGATATATCTACGGTGGAATCCGGAGCACCGATCGCAATATTTTCTGGATCAATAACGGAACCCAAAGTGAGGCCAGTTCAGAAATTCTGGCGGTTTATTTGGTGATGGAAACCTTATCGACCGACGATCTGAATGAAAAAAAAAGTGATGGTTTGGCCTTGACGGTTTATCCGAATCCTTCAAACGGAGATTTCACCTTTCGGTTTAATCTAAAAGAATTGACTGCGGTCGAAATCGAATTGATTGACGAAACCGGAAAGCGGGTGTTTTCGAAAGGCTACTCCAAAGAACAATGGACGGTCGGAGAAAATCTTCTTTCCATAGACCTCGATTTACCTCCCGGAACTTACACGGTTCGGTTTATGGCAGGTGAATTGACGACCGGCCAAAAAGTTATTTTAGTCGACTAAACGGTTTCGCCTTCGCGGCGAAAAACCACTGGGTCGATATAAAGCGGCCCGCCCGGTAGGAGAGAGGCTAGAGCCAAAAGGGCGAAGCTCGAAAATTTCCACTTTCGTTCGAATCCGTTTAACAAAGCCGAGCCTACATATCCCAAAAACAAAACTCCGTGAGCCATTCCCACATAGGTAACCGCCTGCGGGATATCGGCCATGTACTTTAGCGGCATGGCCACAAAAAAGAGGAGCAAAGAAGAAATTCCTTCTGCTTTTCCAATCAAAGAAAACTGTTTCAAATTCATATTATTCCAGTAATGTTCCCGCTTCAAATAGCAGAGCTAGCTCGGCTACTTTTGTAATTATTCTTTGTCGAACGATGGCCGTTTGAGCATCATTCATATTCAACTGTGCGTTTCTCAATTCGATACCAGTAATCTGACCGGTAGCAAAGGCATCTTCGCTTCGGTCGAAGTTTGTTCGTGCCAGTTCGAGGTTTCGTTCGCTGATGTCAAGGAGTTCCAGATTGGTAAGGTAAGTGTCGTAGGCATTGTTTACCAATTGTACGACTTCGTTCTCCGATCTTTTCGCTTCCACCTCTGCTATATCGCGGTTGAGTTTAGCATTGGCAATATTCCGTTGTACTCGATTTCCATCAAAAATATTGAACCTGAATGTCAAGCCCGCGTTCCATCCAAGGTTCTCTTGGGTGTTTAGGAAGTTGGCTTCAAAGTCGCTGTACTGGTATTGGTAAGCGGCATTCGCGGCAAGCGTAGGCCAAATGTCTGATTGGGCTACGTCGAGGTTTTCTTCGGCCGTAAGAAGTCCATTGCGTGAACGTAAGTAAATGGTATTGGCTTCAAGCGCCTTTTTTAGAAGTGTTTCTTTTTCCAGAAAAGCCGAAAATTCATATTCGCTGCCTAAAGTCAATGTAGTATCTGCAGGGATACCCATGCTCACAAACAATGTTCTCAGACTTCTGATGTATTCCAAATCTTTCTGAGCCAATTCGATACTATCTCTTCTCAGATCTACTTCGGCATTTAAAACTTGCAGTTTGTTGGTGTTGCCATATTCATATCCTTGCCGGGCGCGTTCCAATCGCTTTTGCGAAAGTTCAATGGTTTCTTCCAGAATCTCTGCTTCTTCCTTAAGTCGAAGTGATTCTAAAAATCGCGTAGAAACCTGTAGCGTTGTGCTCTCCATTGAAAGCCGTTGTCGCAATCTCCCGTCTTCACTCAATGTTTCAAGCTGATTGAGGAAGTGAACACGTCGGCCACCGTTGAAAAGTACATACTCTAAATTGGCGCTGGCACCATAGCCAATTGTCGTTGCTCCAATTCCTTCGATAGGCCGCTGTTCCGGATTGGCGAAGGTCACTTCAGTGTTTTGACTGCTATATGAACCATTGGCCGCTAAAAAAACCGAAGGCATGAATCCCGCATTTCCGAGCTCGGCATTGTTTTGATCAATCTCGTAAGAATAGCTGGCTACTTGAATGTCGTAGTTGTTTTCCAATGCTATCGCAATGGCTTGATTCAAGTCGATTTCTTGGGCTGTGATTGATTTTCCCAGAAGTATTAGCGCTGCGAAAAGTTGTATACTTATTCTCATGATTCGCTGAAGGTTATTTTTTCTTGATTCGCTCTTTTTACCGCTTGCTCCATCGATTCTCTGCTGGGTTTTTCACCTACCCAAAGCCATTTTGCCAAGACCTTCACGCGATTGGTGAGTGTGAGCGTAATGGGCAAAAAGATGATGATGAGAAGGGAGCCCACGATCATTCCATAAGCGATGGAAATGGCCATCGGGATTAGGAATTGAGCTTGGAAGCTTTTCTCAAATATTAGCGGCCCGAGGCCCGCGGAGGTCGTTACCGTAGTGAGGAAAATCGGTCTGAAACGAGACAAGGTTGTCTTTTTCAAAGCATCGTTGAACTTGATGCCTTCGGCCAGATAACCGTTGAAGGCATTGATGTAAACTAAGCCATCGTTGAGCAGTATTCCGATCAAAGCAATCAGTCCCAAGAAGCTGAGGATACTCATCGGCTGACCGTGGATGTAATGGCCCCAAGCGGCACCGATCAGTCCGAAAGGGATCAGCATCAACAAGGCAAAGGACTGGCTATAAGATCTAAAGCTGATGATGAGAATGGCCAAGATCAAAATCAGAATAACGGGCCCCACGGAGGATACTGATTTTTGAAGTTTGGACGTGTCTCTCTGTTGCCCCTCATAACTCACATCGATGCCCGGGTATTTGGCCAAGATGGGTGGGAGGATGTCGGACTGAACCCTGCCGATCAGTTGAGGGACGTTTACATCCAGTGAAGCGACCTCGCCTTCAAGGGTGATTTCTCTTTTTCCATCTCGGTGGTTGATGGCAATCAATCCGTTTTTGGGTTCCAAATGGGCGACGTCTTTCACGGCCACCAAAGCTCCGTTGGGTGCTCTGACTTCCATATTTTTTAATTGATCGAGGCTTTGGCGATCTTCCAGCGCATAGCGAACCCAAACTTTCACCTCGTCATCTCCACGCTGAAGTCGTTGTGCCTCGTAGCCGAAAAATCCACTTCTGATCTGGCTTATCAAACCGAACTCGGTGAAGCCCAATGCTCTACCTGCATCGGTAAGTGAAACGTTGAGCTCGGGTTGGTCCACCTTATCGTTGGTGACCAAATCTTTTGCTTCTCCAGTCTCTAAGATGCCTTGTTTCAACTCTTCAATGGCCAGTCGGATTTTGTCGTAATCTCTTCCAGAAAGGGATATATTGATTGGCTTTCCAAATGGAGTTTGTGTGGCATAGCTGAGTTTTTCAGCTCCCGGTATCGGGCCAACGATCTGCCGCAGGTCATTGGAAATATCAAAACTTCGGATGGGTCTTTCTTCGGATCCGACCAGATAAATGGTTGCCACCGATTGATTGCTCTGCGGGCCAAATTGCACCTCGTAGTCAATAAACAATTCCTTCCCAACGTCCTCTCGATTGGCATACTCATCGTTGAGTTTTTTCACGCGTTCCATGATGTAATCCATGGTTTGAACAGTCACGCTTTCCGAGGTTCCCGAAGGCAGCTCAAGCGTCACATTCACTTGGTTTTGTTCGATATTCGGGAAAAATACCGCTTGAATCATTCCTCCCTTAAAGGCTCCGATGGTGAGGACGAATGCCGCCGTTACCACCATGGAAGTGAAGAACTTATTGTGAATGGCGAAATTCATGATGGGTTGAAATACCACATCCCGAAATTTGATCAGCAACTGCTCTACCTGTTCTTTCAGTTTATTGGGTTTGGCTTCATCAGACAAGTCTTTGATATGCGCCAAGTGGGCGGGTAAAAAGAGCAGCACCTCGATCAGCGAAAAGCCCAAGGCGGCTATCACTACGATAGCGACATCTCCGAAAAACTCTCCCAATCGACCATCGATAAAAAGGAAGAATGCGAAGGCCACACAAGTGGTAAGGACGGCTGAAAATACGGATGGCAATACCTCGACCGTTCCGTCTATGACAGATTGGAGTCTCGATTTTCCGCGTTCGTAATGCTGGAAGATGTTTTCTCCCACCACGATTCCGTCGTCCACCAGAATACCGATTACCAAAATCATCCCGAATAATGAAAGCACGTTGATGGTAATGCCCACCAGATTGGCGATAATAAACATTCCCAAAAAGGAAATGGGAATACCCGCAGCAACCCAAAAGGCCAATCTGATTCTCAAGAAAAGTGCGAGGAGAATGAAAACCAGAATCGCTCCCAAGATTCCGTTTTCCTGCAAGAGGGCGATTCGCTCCTTGAGGGTCACGGTTCCGTCCTGAATCAATTCTAGCTTAACCGCGCCACCACGTTTATTAAATTCAGTAATGTACTCGTCTACCGCATCGGCCGCATCGAGAATATTTTCTTCGTTCAGCGTGTTTACCGTAATGATAATGGCCCGCTGATCGTTGTAGAAGGCAGAGTTGGTTGTCTCGGCGCGGTCTTCTCTGATGTCCGCCACGTCGCGGAGTTCTACCCTGCGCCCGTCGGGAAGAATCTTGATGGTGAGGTCGAGCAGTTCGTTGGCCGAGTATTCTTTGTGATCAGAACGAATGATAGTCTCCGTGTCGGATTTGATCCGACCTCCCGTCACCTCAATGTTTTGTTGACCGATGGCGTTTCCAATGTCTTGGAAGGTCAAGCCAAAAGAGCGGAGATCGTTTTCGCGAACGGCCACTTCTACCTCCTCTTCGGAATACCCGTAGACGGTTATTTGCGAAATGTCAGGAAGAGACCTGAGCTCGTCTTCTACCAAGTCGGCGGTTTCTTCCAGGGTATTGATCGAAACATCTCCGACCAGTGCGATCTTGGATGTGAAATTGACCACTTCCTGCACGTAAACGACGACTTGCTCGATGCCTTCCGGTAAATTGGAAATCTGATCGACCGCGTTTTTGACATCTTGCAACACCAAATCAGCGTTGGCTTTCGTGAGGATTTCAACTTGGATCTTAGCGGCATTTTCACTACTCGTTGAGGTTACCCGATCAATTCCCGTAACGCCTTTCAGGTTCTCTTCAATCTTTAGTGTGATTCCTTCCTCAATCTCGCTGGGAGAAGCTCCCGGATAGACCGCCTCAATGATGATGAACTTTTCCTTTTGAGCAGGGAAAAATGAGGTGTTCATCCGCTTGGCCGAGATCACCCCGCCAATGATCACCAAGATCATCGCCAGATAAACCAGCAGCTGATTTTGTACAAAAAATGCGACTACCTTCTTCATTCAGCTAGATTTACCGGTGCTACTTTTGACCCATTCAAAGACTCGTTATGCTTGTCAATGATTACATCTACAGGGTTTTTAATTCCTGAGATGATGGCTCGCTCGCCGTCTTTATAATTCACTTGTATTTCTTTCAAAGTAGCTATCGAATCTTGAATGAAGTAGACCTTATTCTCGCCAACCAGGGCTTCGAGAGGAATGGATATGGCTTGAGAAACTTCACCCGCAGGAATTTTTCCCTTGAGGTAAATGCCGCTTTTCGTGGTAGGATCGTTAATGGCAGCATAGACCTTCACCTGCTGGGTTTGCGGGTCTACCGAATCGTTGATGCGCACCACTTTGGCTTGGTATTCCTTTCCCGTATTGATGTCTTCCATCATAAAAGTGGTGCCTACTTTCAGGTAGTCCACCTCCGTGTAGCTCATGCCTGCCTCGATTTCGTATTGGCCGCTGCTGATGATTTTGCCCAAAGGCTGACCAACCCTTACCAAAGACGACTCGTCCAATTCGACTTGGGTCAATGAACCCCGAAAGGGAGCGCGAATGGTGTGCTTGTCAAAGCGTGTTTCCAGTTCGGAAAGGCTGTAGTATTCTGAAAAAACTTTGCGGCCACTTAAAAACAACTTAAGTTTTTTGTCATTTACCTCGGGAAGAGGCGGAAGCTTTTTCTCCGTGTCAATCTGAAAGAGATAGTCTTCCCATTCCGTGGCAACGTCGCTAAAGTCGAGTTTGAGATCGGGTATCACCGAAGCAAGAAGACTCTGAAAACTGCTTCTACGTGCGTTCAAGCTACTCTGCAACTCATCGCTGTTGATGCTCAAGAGCACGTCGCCTTGATTGAAGCTAACTCCCTCCTTAAAGGGCTTTGAGCCAAACATCGCTCTTCCGCCAACTTCAGCGTAGATCATTACCGATTGCTTTGGGATAAGCCTTCCCGTGATGGGAATCGTCCTTACCAAGGTGTCGGGACTCATATGCTGCAATCTAACAGCGGTAAGCATTTCGACCTCCTTGGGTTTTTCTGCTTTGTCTTTGGTCATCACCTTTGAAAGCAGGAATGAACCAGCCAGAATTCCCACTCCGGCGAGGATGATAATGATCTGTCGTTTATTCATTTGGTTGAATGGATTTTATAAATCTTTTTATGGCTTCCGCCAATGCTTCTTCGGGACATTGAGCGCCAAAAAAGTGGCTTTTGGCAAGCTCAACGGGAAGCTCTGTAGCAAAAAAGGTATAGCCCTTTATCAGGGAAATGAAATTGGTTACTAAGTCCAGGCACTCATCGTTTCTACCCGAAATTTCTTGAAGTAGAGTCTTTACGATTTCGCGATTTTGACACATGCCCGAAAAAACGGTTTTTTTAAACCAAGCGGGATTGTCCGTGGTAAACATGAGTGAGTGCAGAGCCACATGCTCCGTTGCAAATCGAAATCTCGCCTGAGCCATAGCCAAAAGTTGGTCTTTCGGTTCTTCGGCGCTCATTCGCGCTTCCTTCATGGAGGTCGATAAGATCTCAAAGCCATTTTCCAGAATGGTCTGGATGAGGTGATCTTTATTGTCGAAAAACTGATAGAGTACCGGCGGCTTGTAATTCAGCCGTTCCGTAATGGCGCGCACCGTCACCTTTTTCCAGCCTTCTTCCTTGGCTAAAGCAATGGCTTCGGCAAGGATGCTTTCTCGAGTCGCAGACTCTCGGTGAGTGGGGGCTGTTTTCAAATCGGGTGCAAAAGTGGGGAATCTAACTTAGTTAGATGCTATTTTGTTTAAGAAATATATCAAGTAGAAAGATTCAAGTGTGAAGACATACCCATATAAAGTGTACATGGATAATGGTTCTGAAAAACACTTTGGCTGCTTGGGCTATTCGCTATGCCTTATCCGAGAGTGGTAAGAAAAACTTATTTCGGATTGCGAAGTTTATCCGGGTTTTGGCGCGTATCGAATATTACGATGATCTCAATTTCTTCGGCTGAAAGCTCAATTCGATAGAAAAGTGATATTTGTTTTGTCACAACGCATTTATGAAAACCACCAAGTTCGTTTGACTTTGGACAACTCAGAGTGGCTATTTGTTGGATAAACGTCGAGCGAGATCTTTATACTTTTCGATTCCACTTCTTGGAGGTAATCGCATATGTCTTTTAGGTTGGCCTCCGCAAGATTTCAAAAAATAGACTTCATCACGAAGATCTCTCAAAACATCCTCGTACGACTAGCTCGCCATTCTTAGCTGTGTGACCTTTTCTGATCTCATTTTGCAAGTCAGTTAGCTCGTTCCAAAAATCTTCTTCTTCGTTTTTAATAAACTCCGTTAACTTTTGGATAACGCTATCATTTTCAATGTTCAGAATATTTTGATCACTCGATTTTCAAGTTTGAATGTCCATTTTGAGGATCTTTTCTCAAATCTACATACGATTGATTTAAATGTACTGCCGACTTTCTGCAGAAACACGGGCCAAAATTCATAGCGAATTCATTTCTATTCATCACCTTTGCCCAAAATCCCCCCCATGGAAAACACTACTCTGGCCGTTTTAATCGACGGTGACAACATACCTTCAGCTCACGTAAAAGAAATGATGGAGGAAATCGCCAAATACGGAAATCCCACTATCAAGCGCATTTACGGCGATTGGACAAATCCTCGGTTGGCCAAGTGGAAGAACCTTCTTTTGGAAAATGCCATCACGCCCATTCAGCAATATGGCTACACCAAGGGGAAGAACGCCACGGATTCGGCTATGATCATTGATGCCATGGATATTTTGTACTCCGGTAAGGTCAGCGGATTCTGCATCGTTTCCAGCGATAGTGATTTTACACGACTCGCCACCCGATTGAGAGAAGCGGGAATGCAAGTGATCGGCCTGGGAGAGAAGAAAACTCCCGCACCTTTTATCGTGGCTTGCGATAAGTTTATCTACGTGGAGATTCTCAAATCCCGCTCTGATGATAAGAAAGAAGAGAAACAACCCGGCGACGAAGACAAGAGTAGCATAGATAAAATCACCGCGCGCGACATCCGTTTGATCAAGGCATCGATCTCCGATTTATCCGACGATGACGGTTGGGCCTTCTTGGGAGACGTGGGAAGTTTGATCCAAAAAAAGCAGCCCAATTTTGACTCTCGGAACTTTGGCTTTCTCAAGCTTACCCCTTTAATCAAATCTATCGGGGAGTTTGAGATCGAGCAGCGGGAAAATCCGAAGAGCAAGAACCTCAAGTTGATTTATGTCCGCAATGCCGAGAAACCAACTCGTAAAACGAATGGCAGAAAGAGCTAGGCTTTGCGTTCGCGCCTTACGACTTTCCTAAAAAATTGCGCAGATCACCTTCGATTCTACCCCTAAATCAATTAATTTAGGCAGCGACTATTGAACCGTGATTTGACGAATTCCCTCATATACAGAAAGCTTTGGATTGCATTGACGGGCCTGTTCCTTTGCCTGTTTTTGAGTCGTTCACCTTTCGGCGAATTTAATCCTTCTACTTCCCGAGAGTTTATCACAAGGCATGTATAATGCCTATTCTACCTTCTTGCGCGAAAATCCGCTGGTGGCCGTGATTGCTTATCTGCTTTACGCTTCCATTCTCGTTCATGTGATCTATGCGGCAATCGTCACCATTCGAAACCGAAAGTCGCGGCCTCAGAAATACGAAGTGAACAAGCCTGCCGCGAATAGCTCGTGGGCATCACAAAACATGGGCTGGTTGGGAATTTTGATCCTGCTTTTTATCGTGATTCACTTGGTCAACTTTTGGTCGCGGATTAAACTTGGCTTGGGCGAACCCGTAGCTTTAGATGTCGATGGTTACCTCGATGTTTATTCCGTTACCTACACACTTTTTCAAAATCCATACTACGCCGCATTTTATGCTGTAACGGCCATTCCGCTTGGCTTTCACCTCCATCATGGCTTGAAGAGTGCCTTTAAATCTTTGGGATTTCACTCCATAAAAGGATTGAACATTCTGTCTAAAGTGGCGCTGATTTATGCAGTGGTCATGACCATCGGCTTTGCCTTAATCCCCATAATCGTGTATTTGAGATGAGCTTGAATTCCAAAATACCCGAAGGGCCGCTCGAGCAGAAGTGGCAGCGCTACCAAATGGATAGCAAGTTGATCAATCCCGCCAACAAGAAGAAACTTCGCGTCTTGGTCGTGGGTTCGGGATTGGCAGGAGCGGGTGCGGCTGCTTCCTTAGCTGAGTTGGGTTACGAGGTAACTTGTTTTTGTTATCAGGATTCTGCTCGCCGAGCGCATTCGGTGGCGGCTCAGGGTGGAGTGAACGCCGCTAAAAACTACCAGCACGATGGTGACAGCGTGTGGCGTATGTTTTACGACACATTGAAAGGGGGCGATTTCCGATCGCGTGAGGCCAATGTGTACCGTCTCGCTGAGCTATCTGCTCCCTTGATCGATCATTTCGTGCAGCAAGGAGTGCCCTTTGCCAGGGAATACGGAGGAGTGCTGGCCAATAGAAGTTTCGGCGGAGTTCAGGTTCAGCGCACCTTTTACGCCCGAGGTCAAACAGGTCAACAGCTTCTAATGGCGGCTTACTCGCAACTTTACAAAAATATCAGAGCGGGAAAAGTAACGATGCTCCCCCGCCACGAAATAATGGACTTGGTGCTGATCGATGGTCGAGCCAGAGGAGTCATCGCCAGAGAATTGACCACGGGAGAGCTCAAGCGCTTTTCGGGCGATGCCGTCGTTTTTGCCACAGGAGGGTATTCCCGCGTTTTCCGATTGTCGACTTTGGCGATCGGATGCAACGGCAGCGCAATCTGGAAAGCACACAAGAAAGGAGCCTTTTTTGCCGCTCCGAGCTTTACGCAAATCCATCCCACTGCGCTGCCGCAGTCCAGCGACTCTCAGTCGAAGCTCACGCTCATGTCCGAGAGCTTGCGCAACGATGGCCGAATTTGGGTTCCCTTGAAAAAGGGCGATGACCGAAGTCCCGATCAAATCCCCGAAGAGGAGAGAGACTACTACTTGGAACGAAAGTATCCGAGTTTTGGAAACCTCGCTCCGCGCGATATTTCATCCCGCGCCGCCAAAGAACGCATCGACGCGGGTCACGGAGTGGGGAAGCTGAAGAATGCCGTTTATCTCGATTTCAAGCACGCCATTGAAAGACTTGGTTTGGATGTTATTCGCGATCGTTACGGGAACCTCTTCGATATGTACCGAAAAATTACGGGAATTGATGCCTACAAGGAGCCGATGCTCATCTCTCCCGCGGCGCATTTCTCCATGGGCGGACTTTGGGTAGATTACGAATTGATGACGACCATCCCCGGTCTTTATGCTTTGGGCGAATGCAATTTTTCCGATCACGGTGCCAATCGCCTTGGGGCGAATTCCTTGCTTCAAGCCAGTATCGACGGGTACTTCATTTTGCCGAATACACTCAATAATTACTTGGCCGATCACTTGGCTGATGAAACCGTGTCGGTTGATCATCCCGCTTTCGCGGAAAGCGAAAATGAGGTAAGGCAACTCTTGGACAAACTCCTAAGCATCAATGGCGATAAAACGGTAGATGATTTTCACCGCGAGTTGGGCCGCATCATGTGGGACGAATGTGCCATGAGTCGTTCAGAAGAAGGCCTGAAAAAAGCCCTTAAGCGCATTGAAGAAATTAAGTCTGAGTTTTGGAGTGGCGTCTGCGTCACTGGAAATTCCACCGAGCACAACAGCGAATTGGAAAAAGCATACCGACTGGCAGACTTTATTGAATTGGCCAAACTGATGTGTACCGATGCGCTGCAGCGCGAAGAATCTTGCGGAGCACACTTCCGCGAAGAGTATCAAACTGATGAGGGAGAAGCTTTAAGGCGCGATGAAGAATACACCTACGTTTCGGCGTGGGAATACCTGAATGGAGAATTTCGACTTCACAAAGAGGAGCTTGAATTTGAGAAAGTGAAACCAACCGTAAGAAGCTACAAATGAAAGTGACGTTCAGAATATGGCGACAAGATGGGCCGAAGTCCGAGGGGAGATTGGTTGATTATCCCGTCGATGGTTTGACCGAGGAGATGTCTTTTTTAGAAGCATTGGACTACCTCAACGAAGAGCTCGTTCGCCGAAAGGAAAAAACCATCTCTTACGAGTACGATTGCCGCGAAGGCATTTGCGGGCAATGCGGTGTTTTTATCAACGGACGTCCCCACGGCCCGCACGATCACATCACCACCTGTCAATTGCACATGCGCAGTTTTAAGGATGGAGACACCATAACGGTCGAGCCGTTCCGAGCCAAGGCTTTTCCAATTATCAAAGATCTTATGGTCGATCGATCGGCCTTTGATCGAATCATCGAAAAAGGCGCCTACATCTCGGCCAAGACGGGAACCGCTCCCGAAGCCAATGCTATCCCCATTGCGAAAGGCATTGCCGACAAGGCTATGGATGCCGCGGCTTGTATCGGGTGTGGAGCCTGCGTAGCTACTTGCAAGAATGCTTCGGCGGCGCTATTTACTTCAGCGAAGATTAATCACCTGAATACATTGCCGCAAGGCAAGGCCGAAAAAACCCAAAGAACCATTGATATGACGACCCAAATGGTGGAAGAAGGATTTGGGAATTGCTCCTTTACTGGTGCTTGTTCGGTGGAGTGTCCTGTCGAAATTTCAATTGCTTCTATCGCTGAGATGAACTCCTCCTACTTTAAGTCCAAGTTGATCGACTTTCTGGATACCAAACCGAGTTAGTTCGGGTTGATCACTTATTTCGTGAGGCGACTCTGTATGAAGTATCGGGGTTTGCGTTTTTCGATCGGGTTAAATCTCCATCGAGAAGTTGAGCGGCCCATCTGAAATCACCTTTTAAAACCTTTCAACAGGTCTTCCATTCTCAACCCTCTATGCCATCGACCTTAGAGGCGATATCAACAATTCTTTGTGTAAGGTTTTATCCGGAATCACCGTTTTAAGGTATTCCAAAAAGGTTGTCTTCCCGTACCTTAGTTGTCCGCTTTTTATTAAATCCTTAATCCTGAAAAATGAGCACAAAAACCTTGGAAACCCCCGTTAACAGTGAAGAAAAGAAAGTTGGATATACTTACGATGAGGCTTTGAAGGCCGCAACGAAGTATTTCGACGGTGATGAATTAGCAGCCGGTGTTTGGTTAAACAAGTACGCTCTGAAAGACTCTTACGGAAACATTTTTGAGCAAGATCCCGACGACATGCACCGACGCATGGCGAAGGAAATTGCACGCGTTGAAAACAAGTATCCGACTCCCCTTTCGGAGGATGATATTTATGACCTCTTGGCCAAATTCAAGTACATCGTTCCTCAAGGAGGCCCAATGACCGGGATTGGAAACAAGCATCAAGTGGCTTCATTGTCCAATTGCTTCGTAATCGGAAACGACGGACAAAGCGATTCTTACGGAGGGATCATGAAAGTCGATGAGGAGCAAGTGCAGCTTATGAAGCGTCGCGGTGGAGTAGGGCACGACCTTTCGGGAATTCGTCCTACGGGATCGCCCGTGAAGAATTCGGCACTCACGTCTACGGGAGTCGTTCCTTTTATGGAGCGCTACAGCAATTCTACCCGCGAGGTAGCTCAAGACGGTCGCCGCGGGGCATTGATGTTGAGTATCTCGATCAAGCATCCCGATGCCGAGCGTTTTATCGATGCGAAAATGGATGGAACAAAGGTGACGGGAGCCAATGTATCCGTTCGCATCGACGATGAGTTTATGAAAGCGGTGAAGTCGGGCGGAACGTATAAGCAGCAATACCCCATTGATTCAGATAATCCGACTCATGTCAATGAAGTAGACGCCAAGCGTCTTTGGGAGAAAATCATCCACAACGCATGGGCTTCCGCTGAACCGGGAATACTGTTTTGGGACACCATTACCAAGGAGTCCATCCCTGATTGTTATTCTGATTTGGGATTCAAGACGACTTCTACCAATCCCTGTGGTGAGATTCCACTTTGTCCTTACGATTCTTGTCGCCTCTTGGCCATCAATCTTTACAATTACGTAGAGAAGCCATTTACGGCAGAGGCAAGTTTCAACTTTGAAAAGTTTGAAGCACACGGTCGATTGGCTCAGCGCATCGCCGATGACATTATCGATCTCGAAATGGAGAAAATCGATGCCATCATCGCGAAGATTGACGCCGATCCCGAAAGTGAAGAAATCAAGCGTACCGAGAAAAATCTTTGGTTGAAAATTCAAGAGAAGTGTATCCAAGGTCGCCGCACGGGAATCGGTATCACTGCAGAGGGTGATATGCTGGCTGCTTTAGGAATCAGATATGGCTCAGAGGAGTCTATTTCCTTTTCGGAAAAAGTGCACAAGTCGCTCGCATTATCGGTTTACAGCGGTTCTGTGAGTCTCGCAAAGGATAGAGGCAGCTTCCCGATTTTCGATTGGAAAAGAGAAGTGGAGAATCCGTTTATCCAACGTTTGGCGGAAGCCGACCCACAGTTGATCAAGGACATGAAAAAGTACGGTCGACGAAACATCGCCTCTTTGACCATCGCCCCGACGGGAACTACCAGTATGATGACTCAGACCAGTTCAGGTATTGAGCCCGTGTTTATGGTTTCGTACAAGCGTCGCAAAAAGATTAACCCCAACGATCAGAATACCCGCACCGACTTTGTCGATCAAGTGGGAGATCACTGGCAAGAATTTGCCGTTTTCCACCACAAATTTGCCGATTGGCTCAAGGCCAATGGTCATGACTTGGATGAGGTGCGCCACTGGAAAGATGAGGAATTGCAGAAATTGATCGCTGAGTCACCTTATTACAAGGCTACGGCCAATGATGTGGACTGGGTAAACAAGGTTCACCTTCAGGGAAAGGTTCAGAAATGGGTCGATCACTCGATTTCCGTTACCGTAAACATCCCGAACGAGACCACCGAAGAAATGGTGGCGAGCATTTACGAAACGGGATGGGAAAGCGGTTGCAAGGGCATCACCGTTTACCGCGATGGTTCACGATCGGGTGTCCTTATCTCCGACACTCCTGAAACCAAAGAAATCGTATCAGAAACTCCTGCTCCTGCAAGACCGAAATCCTTGGAGGCTGATGTGGTACGTTTCAACAACGATTCGGAGAAATGGCTGGCGGTGGTCGGTATTTTGAACGGTCGACCTTACGAGATTTTCACCGGTCACGCCGAAGAATCTTTTCACCTGCCCAAAGCAGTTGATACCGGATTTGTCATCAAGAGCAAAGACGAAGAAACGGGCAAGAGTCGCTACGACTTCCGCTACCAAGACAAGGACGGATACTTTGTAACCATCGAAGGGTTGTCACGCTCGTTTGACCCTGAGTTCTGGAACTACGCCAAGCTCATCAGCGGAGTGCTTCGCCACGGTATGCCCATCGCCGATGTGGTGCACATGGTCGAAAACCTTCACCTCAACGACGAGACGTTGAACACCTGGAAGAACGGCGTTATCCGCGCCCTGAAGCAATACGTTCCTTCGGGCACGGTAGCCGAAGGAGTGGAATGTTCGGAATGTGGGCAGGAAGCTTTGGTGTATGAGGAGGGGTGTCTCAACTGTAAGAATTGCGGCCACTCCAAGTGCGGATAGCGTCCGACATGAAAGCCCGTTAGCGGCGTTACACTTGTTTTGTAAACAGTCACTGACTCATGTCAGCTCCTTGGTTTCCAAAACGGCGTGTGCCTTGCTACCGGACTTCCCTGATCGAACGCTATACTGTAGTGTAAAAGGGCTTGGTTTAAAAAACTGGTCGTGCCTTGCTATTGAAAACTCTAAATCAGAAATCGTTTAGAGATCGACTACAAGCTTCAGGCTACTTGCATGAAGCCTGGAGCATTTTGAACAAGAGATGATTGATGTAGGTTAAGAATATCTAGTATTGTTATCATGAAATCAACCATCCTTACATCCGTCTTTTTGCTTGTTTCATTTTTTGCTTTCAGCCAATCCCTCGAAGAATCGTGGGAAGCTGAACAAAACTACCGCCAAACAGGAATGATGGTGCTCGGCGGTTGGGCTGTCGCCAATATCGCCTCGGGTTTGGTGTTGCGTTCCACTACTACAGGGGTAGCGATTCGCGCTTTTGCGAAATGAATGCCATTTGGAATGGGGTCAATGTGGCCATCGCGGGATTCGGTTATTTTAGTGCCGCCAAGCTGGGAACCGACGGTTCGGCATTCGAACTCTACCAAGAGCAAATGGGAATGGACAAAACGCTTCTCTTCAACGCGGGCCTCGACCTCGGTTACATCGCCGCCGGAGCTTGGATGATGGAGCGATCAAAAAACGTCACCAAAGACCCCGATCTCTGGAAAGGTTATGGCCGCTTCGCCTTAGTAGCGGGGTTATGCTCCATAGAAGGTGAGGAGGGGCTTGTTTTAGCTTCCTCTTCGCTTTTGATGTGGCGATGGTTTTGGTTCATAAGAAGGTGGTGATTGGTGGGAATGGCATGGTCGGATTTATCGACAGCAATGGGAGAGGGATGTGGAACCGAAATACGACAACATTTCAAATTTGCGTAGATACATGGAATGGAGCTTTTGGTGGAACTGGCGGGTTTTACCGATAGGCGAGGAAATGAAGTGGTAAAACCTCGATATGATTTGATATCACGTGATGGTGATTATTTGGAAGGTTGGGCTCTTGTATAGCGTAACGGACTGTTGGGTTTTATCGATAAAAATGGCGATGAGGTCGTTACTCCTGATTACGATATAATTTCAGAGTTTGGCAAATTTCTAGAGAATTGGGCTCAGGTCGAGAGAGATGGACTCTTGGTTTTTATTGACACCGAAGGCAATTTGGTGGTAATACCGAAGTGATCAAGACAAAAGATATTTGGATTTAGGAAAGCTAATCCAACCTTCCTCCGCATGCTCGACCAAAACTATAAGCGCAAGTAACTCAAGTGCTCGCAAGGCTCTGTGATCAGTACATTGGCTGATTTGCCGGGAGTAATCGTTCCATGCGTGTCGGAGGCTTCCATGGCGGCAGCTCCGTTCAGGGTGGCAGCATTGATCGCCTCGGCGGGAGTCATTTTCATTTTGATGCATCCCAAAGAAACGGCCATCGCCATATTGCTGGATGGAGCCGAGCCCGGATTAAAGTCGGTTGCGAGGGCCACAATTGCATTCTCGTTCATCAAGCCACGAACGGGCGTGTAGGGTAGTGAAAGAAACAAGCTGCAAAGGGGCAAGGCGGTGGCAATGGTGTCTGATTCGGCCAGTGCCGGCACATCACCTTTTCCTAATACTTCCAAGTGATCCACGGAAACTACACCCGCATTTACCAATTCGGGAATAGCGCCAAACGCATTGAATTGATTCACGTGGATCTTGCTCCTCATGCCGTGGGCAGCGGCTGCCTCGACAATGGCCAGCGTTTCAGCCGTGGAGAAGTAGCCCTTCTCACAGAAGACATCGGCGTAGTCGGCCAATTTCTCTTTCGCGATTTCGGGAATCATCTCTTTGATGATGAGGTCGACGTATCCTTCGCGGTTATCTTTAAACTCTGGTGGCAAGGCGTGCGCACCCAAGAAAGTCGACTTGATCATCATCCCCGATTCTTCTCGGAGGCGACGAATCACCCGTAGCATCTTCAATTCCGATGCTGTGTTGAGACCGTAACCGCTTTTGATTTCAATGGCACCCGTTCCCGTGAGCTGTGCTTTTTTCAAACGCACCATCGCTCTTTCGAAAAGCTCGTCCTCATCCATCTCTCTTAGTTTTCGCGAGGAGTTGAGGATTCCGCCGCCTCGAGCGGCAACTTCTTCGTAAGTCAGTCCTTTGATGCGGTCTTCAAATTCCAATTCGCGTGAAGCGGCAAAAACCAAATGGGTATGCGAATCGCAAAAGGAGGGAAGGACGAATCTGCCTTCGGCGTCGAACACCTCCAAGTCCCGCCAGTCGGTGATACCACCCCAGTCTTCCATCTTTCCGTACATGGCGATCTTTCCATCTTCGTAATGGCAAGGAAGGCATTTTCCAGAACGTGGGTAGAGTGTCCATATCTTGCCCGCGCAAGAAGCGCGGAGCATCTTCGTAATGGCCAACCAGTCCTTTAATGTTTTTGATGAGAATTTTCATGGCTTGGAATTGAAGAGGCAAAGGTGCGAAATGTGAGATTGAATCACCCCTCCGGGGGTTCACCTTTTCAAATGAATACGCATCGGGCGGAACCCGATGCTTTGATTGACGGCCTTTCAGACCTCTCTGGTCATATCATAAATATTTGGAGAGGATCGAAGCGGGTTGGGCCGTCGCCGCTAAATTTGCTTCCAATTAAATCTTTTGCAGAAAACTCCAATCCCGAAGGGATGGCCTCACGCGAACACAGGCCAAAGCGCCTGTGAGAATGATTCGTCGTAAAACAGAACCCCAAAGGGGTGACTCAATTCAACTTTCTTTACCAAATCTTTGGGTTGACACTTAAAATTGTAAACGGTACCTCTATTATTGCAAATTCTAAATCGAAACATGAAGGTATTTATAGTAGGAACAGGGTTGATTGGAGGAAGCTTTTCCTTGGACATTCAGGAGGCATATCCAGAAGCAAAAGTCTACGGAATCGATCACAATCCCACGCATTTGGCTGAAGCCAAAAAATTGGGTGTCATTCATGAAGAGGCCACGTTTACCGATCTGTCGCAGGCCGATTTTGTCTTCATTACCATCCCTGTGGATGCCAGCTTGAATCTAATTCCAGAGGTGCTCGATTTAATAGATGACGATGCCGTGGTGATTGATGCGGGATCCACAAAGCAGAGGATTTGCGAAGCTGTAGCTGCACATCCGAAACGACGTAATTTTTTGGCAGCACACCCCATTGCGGGTAACTGAATTTTCGGGGCCAAAGGCCGCTTTGAAAGGTTTGTATAAGGACAAGGCCAACATCATTTGTGAGGTTGAAAAAACGGCATTCAAACTCCAAGAAAAGGCCTTAGACATCTTTTCCAAGATTGGCATGCGCATTCGCTACATGGATCCTGTTTCTCATGACCGACACATTGCCTACGTTTCACATTTGTCGCACATCAGTTCGTTCATGCTGGGAAAGACAGTGATCGAGAAAGAAAAGAACGAACGCGATATTTTCGACATGGCAGGAAGTGGTTTTGAATCCACGGTTCGATTGGCAAAAAGTTCCCCTGCGATGTGGACTCCCATTTTCGAACAAAACAAAACCAATGTGATCGAAACGCTCGAAGAGTATATCCGAAATTTAGAACGATTCAAGCAGTTGATGCAAGAGGACAACTTTAAGGCGATCTACGAGGAAATGGAAAATACGAACCACATTAGAAACATTCTAAATGGGATGAAGGCATGAGAGCGAAAGCCTGAAAGGATGACTGAAATACATCTCAATCCTCCTTTGAAATCTGTACTCCTCCGCGCGAAAGATTCCTATCTTTGGCCGCATGGCGGGAAATAGCTTAGGTACCCTTTTTAAGCTCACTACCTTCGGCGAATCGCATGGCGAGGCGATCGGGGGAATTATTGACGGCTGCCCTGCGGGTCTCGCGCTCGACATGGAAGCCATTCAAAAAGAACTGGATCGGCGGAAGCCGGGCCAAAGTGATTTGACCACCCAGCGAAAAGAATCCGATACCGTTAAATTCCTATCAGGAATTTTTGAAGGAACAACTACAGGAACTCCCATCGCTTTTGTCATTCCCAACGCCGATCAACGCTCAAAAGACTACGGAAACCTCAAAGACGTCTATCGTCCTTCGCACGCCGATTACGTCTACCAGGCCAAATACGGCATCAGAGATCACCGCGGTGGTGGACGATCATCGGCGCGTGAAACCGCTTGTCGGGTAGCTGCGGGAGCCATTGCCAAACAGCTCTTATTGGCCGAAGGAATTGAAGTTAAGTCGTATGTAAGCGCCATCGGGCAAGTGGAGGTGGATAAGCCACATACAGAATTGGATTTGACTGCTGTCGAAAATGAAGTGCGCTGTCCCGATCCGGCTTCGGCGAAAGCCATGCGAACGGCCATCGAAAACGCGCGAGACGAAGGCGACACCCTCGGAGGAATCGTAACAGGAGTAGCTCTGGGCGTTCCCGCAGGATTGGGCGAACCGGTTTTCGATAAGCTCCACGCCGACTTGGGCAAAGCGATGCTCAGCATCAATGCTGTGAAAGGCTTTGACATAGGAAGCGGGTTCGCTGCCGCCAAAATGAAGGGAAGCAACCACAACGATGGATTCGAAATCGTGGATGGAAAACCCGCCACGCGAACCAATCACAGCGGGGGAGTGCAGGGTGGCATCTCAAACGGAATGGATATTGTCTTTCGAGTGGCCTTCAAACCCGTAGCCTCCATTGGCAAAAAACAAAAAACCATTACCCGAGAAGGGAAAGAAACTGAATTGGAAATAAAAGGAAGGCACGATCCATGCGTAGTGCCCCGAGCGGTACCGATCGTGGAGGCAATGACTGCTTTGATATTGGCCGATCACCTTTTACGAAATCGCACGACACGTTTATGAGCAAGCTCGCACTGCACTGGAAAATCATCATAGGACTCGTTCTTGGGATCATTTGGGCTTTTCTGGCCAGCTATCTCGGGTGGAATGAATTCACTCAAAATTGGATCAACCCTTTTGGGGTGATTTTCATCCGAATACTGAAGTTTATAGCGGTGCCTCTCGTGCTGTTTTCGATCATGTCGGGAATTGCCGGACTCAAAGATGTTTCCAAATTGGGAAGGCTTGGAGCCAAAACCTTGGGCCTCTATCTTATCACCACCATTACGGCCATTTCGATCGGACTGCTTTTGGTGAACGTGATCAAGCCCGGAACTTTCGTTGACGAAGAATCGCGCATCAAGAATCGCATATCCTACGAAACGTGGGCTGTTTCAAATGAGATTGAGATCAAAGACGGAAAGTATCTATCAGGCGATCCCGCTTACGCCGAATACTTAAACGCCGAGGCTCAGGAATTGGCCGATGAGCGCAGCTTAGATCAAGCGGCCTCCAAATTGCAAACCGCGGAAGCCTCCAAAGATGAAGGGCCGCTGAAGTTCTTGGTAGATATGGTACCCGAGAATATCATCCTTTCCATTTCCGATAATGGATTGATGCTTCAGGTGATTTTCTTCGCCATCTTTTTCGGGCTTTGCCTGGCAATCGTCCCTGAAGAGAAAGTCAGTATGCTGAAATCCTTTATCGATGGCACGAATGAAGTGTTTTTAAAGATGGTTGACATCGTTATGCAGGCCGCACCGTTCTTTGTCTTTGCATTGATGGCAGGGGTTTTGGCAAATATGGCTGATACGCCCGCTCAGGTTTTCGAAATTTTTAAAGGACTTGGAAGTTACTCTATCACAGTGGTCATCGGATTGGCATTTATGATCTTCGTTTTTTATCCTGTCATTGCGCGAACAGTAGTGAAGGAGATGACTTACCGAGGATTTTTCAAAAGAATCAGTCCGGCCCAATTTCTGGCTTTTTCTACCAGTTCCAGCGCAGCGACCCTTCCCGTTACTATGGAATGCGTTGAGGAGAATATCGGAGTTTCCAGAAGCATTACCGGATTTGTATTGCCAATTGGGGCCACTGTTAATATGGACGGAACCAGTCTCTACCAAGCCGTTGCGGTTATCTTTTTAGCGCAACTTCACATGGTTGACTTGGATTTGGGGCAGCAACTCACCATCGTACTTACGGCCACTTTGGCGTCCATCGGTTCTGCGGCTGTGCCCAGTGCCGGGCTGGTCATGTTGATTATTGTCTTGCAAAGTGTAGGATTGAATCCGCTTTGGATAGCAATAATTTTCCCCGTCGACCGTATCTTAGACATGTGTCGTACCGTAGTGAATGTCACCGGCGATGCAACCGTCTCTACTGTTATTGCAAAAACTGAAAACGAACTAAATTACCGCAAGGACTTATGAAAAAGGCACTGAAAATTATTGCCATCATTGTTGTGGTTGTCTTTCTATTGCTTTTGATTCTTCCATTTGTATTCAAAGGAAAAATTGTAGAACTGGTAAAGCAGCAAGCAAATGAAAATCTTCGTGCGAAGGTGGAATTCAACGATGTGAGCTTATCGCTCATTCGGAATTTTCCCAACCTCGCTGTTGGGATTGAAGAGCTTAGCGTAGTCGGAATTGAAGAATTTGAGGGAGATACCCTGGCTCGCATTGGCAACATCGGACTCGTGATGGACGTGATGAGCGTCATCAGCGGCGATCAAATAGTGGTAAAAAGCATCAACCTTGACAAGCCGTACTTTATGGTGAAGGTGCTCGAAGACGGCACTGCCAATTACGACATCGCCATTGCATCTGAAGACACAACTGCGGAGGAGGAAGTTGCGACTGAGGAATCGGCGCCGCTCAATCTTTCGATCAATGAATACAGCATTTCCGATGGTGTGATCATTTACGATGATGCCACTTTTCCCATGCGAATGGTTATTGACGACTTAGACCATGTCGGGAACGGCGACTTTGCCCAAGACGTTTTTACGCTCAGTACCGAAACCCACATCAAAGCTTTTACGCTGGATTACGACGGGATCAAGTATGCCAATGCGCTAAAGGCCGATCTCGTCGCCGATATGGCCATGAATTTTGAGGAGATGAGATTCGAATTTCTGGAAAACAGACTTGACGTCAATGCCTTGGTTCTGAAATTTGACGGATTTCTCGCGATGCCCGCCGATGATATCGACATGGATTTCACCTATTCCACCGAAACAGCTCAGCTCACTTCGGTAATGAGTTTGATTCCCGCAACTTTCACGCAAGACATGGAAGGCGTTAGCGCTTCGGGATCCGTGTTGCTCGGTGGGTATGTGCGCGGAACTTACAATGATGAGAGTATGCCCGGTTTTATGGCAGAGCTTAAAGTGGACAACGGTTCGGTTCAATATCCTGATTTGCCGAAAAGCATTCAGAACATTGCCATCGATGCCAAAGTGGAGAGTCCTGAAGGAAATGACTTGGATAAAATCACCGTGGATGTTCCCAAGTTTCATATGGAAATTGGTAAAACTGCGGCTCAGCCCAATACAATTGACGCATACCTGTACCTCCGCAATCCGATGAGCGATCCCAACATTCGCACGAAGGTGGATGCAGACTTGGATTTAGGCAGCTTCAAAGATGTGGTGCCTTTGGAAGAGGAATTTGAGATAGCGGGAAATCTTTCTGCTCATTTCAAACTGGACGGAAACCTAAGTGCCATCGAGAATCAACGATTCAATGATTTTGAAGCTTCGGGGGCAGCTGCTATGAGCGACTTTATTTTCCGCGATGCCGAAGTAGACGTGGCATTGCCCATCGCCAAAGTAGATTTCACTCCACAGCGTTTGAATGTCGAAAAAGTGAAGTTGATCTACGAGGAAATCAACATGGAGATGGATGGATACATCAGCAATTATGTGGCATACGCTCTGATGGATACGACACTACAAGGTGTCTTCAATTTCGGAGCTGATAAGATTGACGTCAACAAGTTTATGCCCACCGAAGAAACTGCGGAAGTGGAAGAAGACACGGAGGGCGAAACAGCCGCTACTGATAGCGTTTCGGGCGTAGTGCCGATTCCCGACAACCTCGACTTGGTCTTGAATGCGACCATCGGAGAAATCACCTACGACGATCTCGTTCTATCTGATATCAAGGGAAAAATCACCTTGAGAAATGAGCGAGCTGAATTGGAAAACTTAGTGGCCAAAGGACTCGGGGGAACCATGGGCATTAGCGGAAGCTACTCTACCCAAGACATGGAAAAACCTGCTTACGATTTCGCCTATGATTTGAAAGGGATTGAGATCGATCAAGCCTTCAACACTTTCAACACGGTTCAGAAAATTGCCCCGATTGCCAAGCATGCGAAGGGAAAAATTAGTTCTGACTTGAAAGTCGAAGGTTTATTGGATCAAAACATGGAGCCGATCTACGAAACCATGCAGGGACGTGGTTCTTTGGTGAGCGATGAGGTGATTTTGAAAGGAGGAGACTTCCTTGAGAAGCTTTCGAGCACCTTAAAAGCTCCCGCTTTGAAAGAGCAACGAATACAGGATTTGAATGCGACATTTGTCATTGATGACGGTAAAGTCACCACCACACCATTTGATGTGAAGATCGATGCGATGACGGCCAACGTGAGCGGATGGGTGAGCTTTGAAGAGAAGATTGACTACCTGATGAAAATGAAGATTCCCAGAAAAGAACTGGGAGGCGATTTCAACAAAATGGCAGAGGGTCTTTTGGGTCAAGCCAATGCTTTTCTTGGTGGGAACATGACTTTGGGCGAATACATCAATATGGATGTATCAATCGAAGGAGATCTGTACGATCCGTCCATCAGACCTGCTTTTGCGGGAATGGAAGACGGCGTGGGTTCCGTTAAAGAGCAAGCCACAGAAGCCATTAAAGAAGAGATTGATAAGCAAATCGACAATGCCAAAGAAGAGCTTGGAAAACAAGCAGACAAGGTTTTGGCTGATGCTCAAAAGCAAGCGGACAAATTGGTGAAGGAAGCTGAAAAAGCCGCAGACGATCTTCGTAAGGAAGCCGACAAGCAAGCCAAGAAACTGGTAGACGACGCGAAGAACCCATTGGCGAAAGCCGGAGCTAAAATAGCAGCTGATGAGGTGCGAAAACAAGCCGACAAGCAAGGCGATAATCTTGTGGCCGAAGCTCAAAAGCAAGCCGATAAGATAATGGCTGATGCCCGAAAAGAAGCCGATAAAATCAGAAACGGAGAATAAGTTCCATGGTTTTCAAAGCAGTAAAATATCTCTTCCTTATTGGGGCCATTTTTTTCGGTGTCTCTTTACATGCGCAGAACTGCGGGCCTTCAAATTCGAAGAAAGCGCAGAAACTTCTGGATGAAGCGATGAATAATTCTAAATTGGAACTCGCTGAGAGAATAGACATTTTTCGAAAGTCGCTCGAAGCCGATCCCGAATGCATTGAGTGCCTCTTTGGCAAAGCGCGTGCAGAATATGGCCTGGCTATGGAGCAAAATACGGGCTACGACAGAGCGTATACCGATTTTGTTGAGGTGATCACCTCTTGTCCGAAGTATCATGCTGACGCATATTATTACTCGGGAATCATCGCTTATGCGAATCAGGATTACGAAAGCGCACAAAAGTATTTTGAAGGCTTTTTGACCTTTGATAAGGAGCAGGGAAAAACTTCTCGCGACCACGATGCCAAGGAAGGAGACATTGCTTCCGTGCTGCCTGAAGTGCGTTTTTACAATGATTTTTATTCCAATCCCGTAGAATACAATCCACGAAGGTTGGCAAATGTGAACACTACCGCAGAAGAGTATTTGCCGATGCTTTCGCCCGATAACCAATTGATATTTTTCACTCGTAAGTCGAAGGAAAAAGCAAAAGGAGATTTGTACGCCAAAGAAGTTGAGCGATTTATGATGGCTGAGCAAATTGGCAAAACCAACGAATACAACAATGCTGAAGCGCTTCCACCTCCTTTCAATGTGGGAGACAATTACGGAGGGATTACTTTGTCTCTCGACAACCGCGAGATGTTCATTACGGTATGTAAACCCGTTTCATCAAATTACAAGAACTGCGATCTTTACGTGTCGAGATACGAACGCGAAACCAACGACGCAGGAAAGGTTATTTACAATTGGACGGGACTCGAAAACCTCGGTGAGAACGTAAATACTTCCGACGGCTGGGAGGCGCAACCCACTTTGTCTGCCGATGGAAATACGCTGTATTTTGCCACTATTCGCGAGAACACCACTCCCGATAAAGATGGTAACCCGACCATCGACATCTTCTACACTGAGAGATCTTTAAGCGGAACATGGTCGAAGGCCAAACCAATAGGCTCCGGGATCAATACGGATGGAAACGATAAGAGCCCGGTACTCCATGCCGACAGCCGCACCATGTACTTTGCCAGCAATGGCCACCTGGGAGCGGGAGGCTACGATATATTCTACAGTAGACAAGAAAATGACGGCACCTGGACCAAGCCAAAGAACATTGGTTATCCGGTGAACTCCCCGCAAGATGAGCATGGCTTGGTGGTGAGTACCGACGGGAAAATCGCACTTTTCTCGTCGTCCAATGTGTCGTCTGCAAAGGGGCTCGATATTTTTGCTTTCGATGTGCCCAAAGAAGCCAGGCCTGAAAAGGTATTGATTTTAAAAGGAGATGTTAAGAATGTAGAAGGAGAGCTCGTTACCGATGCTAAGATTGAGATCAAATATGCCAATACCAAGGAAGTAAAAGAAGTAGAAGTAGACGATCAAGACGGTACTTATGCAGCTGTGGTAAATTTGAAGAAGGATGAAGATGTGGTGGTAAGTGTAAAGAGTGAAACCGAGGATCTTGCTTTTAACACTCGTGTTTTTACCCTTGCCGACACGGCAGAAACCGTTCGAGATTTAGAGATCAAAGTAGAAAAACTCGAATCGGGAAAGACCTATCGAATGAACGACATCAGATTTGCTACAGGCTCTTCTGAAATCGACAAGGCCTCCAAATCGGTATTAATTGAATTTGCTGATTACCTCAACGAAAACCCAACTTATCAAGTCGATATTTACGGCCATACAGATGACATTGGAGACGCTGAAGCCAATTTGGCTTTGAGTACGGATCGAGCATTTGAAGTATTCGGATTCCTGCAAGAATCAGGTGTTAATCCCGATAAGATGAATTTTAAGGGTTTTGGTGAATCAAAGCCCTTGGTTCCAAATAATTCTGACGAAGACCGAGCGATAAATCGTCGAACTGAGTTCAGGATTGTAAAGCGTTAACTATCTTTGCCGCAAATTTTTAAACCATGAGAAAACTACTATTAGTATTAGCACTGATCGGATTTTATGCTTGCAGCGAAACAGCCCCGAATACAGAAGCACAAACACAAGATGTTGAAGCGGTCGTAGAAACTGTTTCTATGAATTACTACGGCGATACCATCGAAACAACCGGAGCCCTAACGCCCGAAGCTTTTTTAGCAGAAATGGAAGGTAAAGATTCACTTTACACGACACTTCAAGCTACCATCAATGAAACGTGTAAAGTAAAAGGATGCTGGATGACTGTCGACATGGGAAATGGTGAAGAGATGCGCGTGAGATTTAAAGACTACGGTTTCTTCGTTCCTAAAGAAGGCGTAAATGGTATGAATGTTATTATGGAAGGTTTTGCTTTCACAGATACGCTAAGTGTTGACTACTTAAAGCATTTGGCTGAAGACGCTGAAAAATCACCTGAGGAGATCGCGGCTATCACAGAGCCTGAGATTAGCATGAACTTTGAAGCAGTCGGTGTAGTAATCACTGAGTAGTTTTCAATTGCACATACAATCTGAAGCCCGCAGCGATGCGGGCTTTTTTGTTGTTTTAAATTCTTATCAAATTTCCTGAAATTATTTTGAATCTTATTTAGCCTAACCCTCGTAAGCAGACGAAATTCCCTTTAACCCTTAAACTCAATTCACAATGAAGAATTTTTTCTTGGTAGTCCTGATCGCCTTTTTCGGATCATGGTCTATAGACTCCTACGGTCAGGGAAATGACTGTGCGAGTGCCCAATCCCTTACAGTAAATGTTGGAAGTTGTGTCTACAGCACGGCTACAAATACAGGCTTGGCTAACTCAGGCCAAGTGCCCGTAGGTGCCGACTGTGATTTTTACTCCGGTGGAGATGGATGGTATTCCGTTGTTATTCCTGCTTCAGGAATCGTAACGGTTTCTACCACCTTGATTCCGGGTACTACACCGCCTGCTTTGAATATCAATGCCGCAGCCTATTCCGGTACTTGCGGTAGCTTAACGCTAATAGGTTGCGATGCCAACAGCGGTCCGGGATTTTTCCCTGAGCTCGAATTGACGGGCGCTCCCGGTGAAACGGTTTTCGTCCAACTTTGGGAAACCAACAACAACATCCAAGGAGATTACAGTATTTGTGCGAACGGAGCTACGACTTGTACTCCGCCAAACGTTGCCTTTTCAGAGTCTTGCATTGGAGGAAATGAATATGAGGTGGATGTATTTATCTCTTCTTTGGGAGATGCCACTTCACTGAATATAACCAATGACGGAGGCGCTGCTTCCATTACGAACATTACGTCGCCTGGTATTCAAACCGTCGGCCCGTTTCCACTAGGAACTTCAGCTACCATTACCGTGGTACACAACGATGATAATACATGTAATGTAAGTCAGCTGGTAACGGATGTAGGCTTAGCCTGTGAAAATGTCTTGACTTGTGGAAATACCCTTGATCAGTCTTATTGCTATCAGAACAACGATAATACTTCATTTCTCTACACTTCGCCGGATGGTTCTCCCATCACACTGACTTTCCTTTCGGGAGAGCTTGAAGACGGACTTGATCAAATCACGATCAGGGATGGAAATGATGCGACGGAACGATTCTCTTTCAAGGAAGCAACGGTGGTGATCTTTCGGGAATCAGCGAAACCGCTTCGAGCGGGAGTATCTTCATGACAGCTACATCTGATGTCAGCGGAAGCTGTGAAGATGGAAGTTTCAATTTTGAATTGGGATGGGATTGGCAAGTTACCTGTGATGGTTGTACTGCCCCTACTGCTGATTTTACGGTGGTTGATAATTGTGGAGCAGGAACTTTTACTGTCGATGTAGATATTACATCACTTGGAAACAGCGCATCAGTGTCAATTTCTAACGATGCTGGAGTGGCAGCTACCACGGGTGTGAGCTCTACGGGAATTCAAAACGTGGGACCATTCACAATTGGTTCGCCCGTTGAAATCACCGTGTCGAGTGAAAGTATCTCCGGTTGTGAATTGGTTCAAGGTGGCCTTGATTTCACTTGCCCTACTGGTGATAATTGTTTGAATGCATCAACCGTTATTTCACAAACGACTTTCGCCGTTTCAGAAATAGCAGGTGATGTTTCTTCCGTAGCTTACTCTCTGGAATCTCAGTGCAATGGGCCGGGAAACAATCCTGATCCGTATTTCTCTTTCACGGCAGTGGGAAGTACCACTTATTTCAGAGTGGAGACTTCAGGTGATTTTGATCCTGCGATCGAAGTATTTGATGGCTGTGGAGGCACGCAATTGGCTTGTGTAAACGAAGCAGGAGCAGGGTTGCGCGAGTTATTCTGGGTAAATGATTTGACACCGGGTCAAGAATACGTTTACCGCGTTTATCACGCAGGTGGATCAGCTCCTACAACTACTGCATTCACCACAGGTGTGGCACATATTCCATTCGTAAGACTTCGTCAAGCCGATTGTGGTGCTACTGAGCTTACCGCCAATAGCTTGATTCGAGCTACTCTTCCAAATCCAAATTTCCTTTTGGAAGGATATGTCTTTGAATTTACCGAGTTGGAGGCACCATTTACAACTTACGAAGTTGAGTCTCCAAACGGAACCAATCCCAACTTTTACATCGGATGGTTTGAAGATTTTGAATACGGACGATCTTATGACGTGCGCGTGAAAGCTCGCATGTACCAAGGTCCGAATCTTGGTGACTACGGTGTTTCGTGTACCATTACGATGGCTGATGGTCCTACCACATTCTTGCTTGACAATTTTGCCAATGGATTTTATGACATGTGCGATTTTGTGAAAGCCAGAAGAATTTTTGGGGCAACCAATTACCGATGGATATTTGATGATGGAGTAAACCAACTCGAGTACAACTCGGGGACAACAAGTCCGATTTGTCCGCTTCAATTGGTTGATGGACTCGAATTGGGAACAACTTATTCTGTTACGGTTTTTGCTACTGACGCTCAAGGGAACGAAAGCACTCAGAGTGAGGTGAAGGAAATCAATATGAACAACTTTGTTCCGAATACCGAAGTAAATCCATTGCTTTTCACTTGTGGTTCGACGGTTTCTTTGAGTCAAGTTCTTACTGCAGTTGAGGTATGCTCGGCTGAACAATACACTTTCAGATTTGACAATGTTTCTCAGCCTGGTGAAAACCCGATAGAGATTGTTAGACCTAATAGAAACGTGCTTTTATCATTCGTAACAGGACTCATTTCAGGGGATACTTATAGTGTTACCGTCAAGGCCAATTCAGGAGGACTTCAAGGAGATTATTCCAACGGATGTGAAATCACCGTGGAAGGTTTAAGTGGTCTGGTTGTTCTTCCGAATACTGACTATTCCATGGAACAAGATGATCAGATGTCAATGATGATTTTCCCAAATCCATCTGACGGAACTGAGATTCAAATCTCCATTGAAACTGCTTTGGAAAAAGACCAAATCTCTCTCGAAGTTTATGACCTGCAAGGAAAGAAACTCATTTCTGAATTGATTCCAAATTCATCAGGAATTCAGCGATTGAATTTGAATGGATTGAGCAAGGGAATTTACCTTCTTCAAGCCCGATCAGGAAATGAATTGATTACAACCGAAAAGCTTATTGTAGAGTAGTGTTGATTTAAGTTTGATATGTCGTACAAGTGGATCAGAACAACACTTGGGGCGATGAGAATAGACTTCATTCAACACTCATACCGACTACTGGTAGAAAAAGAAGCCCGCTCTGAATTGAGCGGGCTTTTTGCGGGATTTTAATATATAATAGGATGGTAGGGGTATTATGGGGACGTCTTGCCAAAATTCAAATTTGTATACCTTTGATTAAACACTCTACCTATGATCACTGCCGAGGACAGGCAAACCACCTTCGATCGAAAAGACTTATCCGACCAGCAACTTCTAGCCATTTATCGCAACATTCTCAAGCCGAGATTGATTGAGGAGAAAATGCTCAGTTTGCTGCGTCAGGGAAAAATTTCCAAATGGTTTTCGGGCATTGGCCAAGAGGCCATCAGCATCGGAGCTACAATGGCCTTAAACGATGAAGAGTACATTCTTCCAATGCACCGAAATTTGGGGGTGTTTACCACCAGGAAGTTGCCACTGAATCGTTTGTTCAGTCAGTTCCAAGGCAAGGCCAATGGCTACACCAATGGTCGTGATCGCTCTTTTCACTTCGGTGTGAAGGAGGCCAAAATCGTGGGGATGATCTCCCACCTCGGGCCTCAATTGGGAGTGGCTGACGGAATAGCGCTGGCACACAAATTGAAAAGCGAGAAAGCCGTGACGGCAGTTTTTTCAGGTGATGGCGGTACGAGTGAAGGCGATTTCCACGAAAGTATAAACGTGGCCGCCGTTTGGGATCTCCCCGTGATGTTCATCATTGAAAACAACGGATACGGTTTATCAACTCCTTCTTCAGAGCAATTTCGCTGCAAGCAATTCATCGATAAGGGAATCGGCTACGGAATGGAAACCCTCCAATTGGCGGGTAACAACGTATTGGAAGTATACACCGCATTGAGAGATTTGGCAGAAGACATTCGTCAAAATCCTCGTCCGGTGATGGTAGAATGCCTCACCTTCAGAATGCGCGGACACGAGGAAGCTTCGGGAACCAAATACGTTCCCGACGAGCTGATGGAAGAGTGGGGGAGAAAGGATCCTGTTTCGAATTACGAAGACTTTTTGAAGGAAATCAAAGTTCTAAATGTTGAGCAAATTGAAACCGAACGCGAAGCCATTAAGGCCGAAATAGCAGACGGACTCAAACAGGCTTACGCCGAAGAAGACATCAAAGCTTCGGTGGAAAAGGAGCTGGGAGATGTTTTTGCCCCTTACGAGTACAAGGAAATTCTCCCAACCGGGGACAAAAAAGAAATGCGTTTGATCGATGCCGTCTCGGATGGACTGCGCGAAGCCATGCGCATGCACCCCGATTTGGTTTTGATGGGACAAGACATTGCCGATTATGGCGGGGTTTTCAAAATCACCGAAGGCTTTGTCGAGGAATTCGGAAAGGATCGCGTGCGCAATACACCGCTTTGCGAAGCGGCAATTGTAGGAACGGGATTGGGTCTTTCCATCAAGGGAATGAAAGCGATGGTCGAAATGCAGTTTGCCGACTTCGTGACCGAAGGCTTCAACCAAATAGTAAACAACCTAGCCAAGATGCACTACCGCTGGGGGCAAAATGCCGATGTGGTCGTGCGTATGCCAACGGGTGCGGGAGTTCAAGCGGGGCCATTTCACTCGCAGAGCAACGAAGCTTGGTTTACCCACATACCCGGATTGAAAGTGGTTTATCCAGCTTTTCCCGAAGATGCCAAAGGTCTCTTGATTACGGCATTTGAAGATCCGAATCCCGTGATGTTCTTCGAGCACAAAGCGCTCTACCGAAGTTTGAAATCAGAGGTGCCAGAGGGTTATTACAATCTGCCTTTCGGCAAAGCCAATGTCGTCAAAGAAGGAAGCGACCTTACGATTGTGACCTACGGAATGGGCGTTCATTGGGCTTTAGCCGAAAAACAAGACGCCTCCATCGAGGTTATTGACCTCCGAACTTTGGTGCCACTCGATGTGGAAACTATTTACGCTTCAGCCCGAAAAACGGGTCGGGTACTCGTATTGCACGAGGATACCCTCTTCGGGGGAATCGGTGGGGAGCTCGCCGCGTTGATCACGGAAAACTGTTTCGAGGCACTGGATGCAACCTGTGATGCGCTGTGCCAGTATGGATACGGCGGTGCCATTTGTGGGAAGTTTGGAAAAACAATTTTTGGCGAGTTTTTACTTAAAAGAGAAGTTGAAGACGCTTTTGAATTATTAGGCATTCTTCCCTATACAAATCCAAACTATCGAACATCTGTATTCCATTTTTTGCCATATTGAGGAGTCTGGATATGGAGATGTGCTTCCAGCGTCGTAGAGAGCAACGGATTGACTGATTACCCTGCCGTTTGCACGGGCATATGTCCTCTCTGTTGTTTTATACATTATGATTATTTTGGCAAGAATATTGATTAGAATGGAAATATGCAGGGACAGATAAAACACATTAACAGAATCATTTGGCTAACCGGTTTTATCTTTTGTTTATCTGCAAATACAGCCTTTGCTCAAACACCTGAATGGATTTCTAACCGACCCAATGATCCCGCATATTACGTCGGTATCGCTCCTGCTTCCAAAAACAATACAAGCTATCAAAAGATTGCTAAGCGAAATGCGCTCGACGATTTGCTCAGCGAAATTCGCGTGACCATTCAAAGTGTATCCATTTTAAATCAAATGGATAAGAACGGAGAGTTCAAAGAAGAGTTTGAATCGATTATCAAATCTACGGTAGCAGATGAAATCGAACACCTCGAGCTTGTCGATTCATATGAGGATGACGAGCAGTATTGGGTTTACTATCGAATAGCAAAAAACGAGTACGCCGACCAAAAGCAGAGAAATCGGGAGAGAGCTCAGAAGCTTTCCTTGCAATTTTTCGAAAAGGCCCAAAATGCCGAACAGACTAAAAATTATGTAACGGCCATCGACTTTTATCTTCAGTCCTTATTGGCCCTCAAGGCCTATTGGGGCGAGAATATTGAAGTTGACTATCAGGGGAAATCGATTTTCCTATCCATCGAAAGTTATACTCAGCTACAGCGTCTTCTGGATCAAATAAACCTAGTGCCGAATGCCAATTCGATCACCTTTGCTTCCCAGGCGGATAATAAGCCTTTGGCCGTTAGGGTAGAAGATCGAGACAATGTGTCTATTGCTAAAATTCCGCTGTTGGTGACCTATTTGCCTCAGCGAGCTCAGTTTAAAAATTACTTTACCAACGAAACCGGAGAGGCCAATATCGTTGTTTCTACCAATGGCATTGCCAATTTCGATCAAATAGAAGTGATTGCTAAACCTGAAGCATTTCTCGAAGGGAAATGCCGACGATAGGTTTTATCAATACCTCATGCAAAGCTTGCGTTGTCCGACGCAGAAAATAGATTTGATCGTCCCTTCAGGATTTGATCGTGTTGATGGTGATTTGTTTCCTTTCAATTTGGATTACCTGACCGTTGATTTCAGCAATGCAGATGACTATACATTTAAGAATCTCAGATTGGTTCCCATCCGAGCCAATGATGGTTTCAGACGCTTAGTGGGAAATATGGGTTATTATATTTCCCTCCAAGAGGCGATTGATGCTGACAAAGTAGCGATTACGGAGGTTAGTAGAAGTGGTCGCGTGAATACCTTATTGGTCAGAAATCTCTCAACGGACACCTTATATCTTATGGCGGGAGAAATTTTGATTGGCGGCAAACAAGATCGTGTGGTGGCTGAAGATATGCTTGTTCCCCCCAACAACGGAGAGTCTAAGCTACCGGTCTACTGCGTGGAGAAAGGGCGATGGAAGTATAAAGAGGATGGAGACAAATTCACCGGATATTACAGTATGGCAAATGAACACCTCAGAGATATCATCGACCACCACGGCGGGCAACAAGCAGTATGGGATGATATTTCCAAGACCAATAAGAAAGACGGAGTTTCCAGCCAAACCGAAGCTTACACGGCCCATGCCAATAACAGGCGCTTCAGACAACAGGAGCTTGAGTATTTCGATTTCTTTCAGAATGTATTCAATGGCCAAGAAGACGTAATCGGTGTAGTGGCCGTGACGGGAAACATCATTGAAGGGGCTGACCTTTTCGTTTCCAATAGACTATTCATGCAGGAATACCAAAAAATCATTTACTCTTATCTCGATGACGCTATCACTTATGGAGCGCCCGTGAGGGTAGAGAAAGCGACCATTGATAATTACGTCAATCAATTGTTGGTTCCGCAAACGCAACAACGGTTTGTCGAAGAGAAAGGACAAGCTTTTCGCAGGGGGAATCAAGTAATCCACATCGCAGTTTACTGAAAATTTAGGGCGAATAGCTCTCTTTTCTGCAGGTTGTTAATCCTTCTTCCCGCTGTAAATCCGATATCCTGAATACCGACAAGGAATTTTTCCATTGATGAGGTGGTGCGTGTCGAAAGTTCGGAGACCGACGCTTTTCATCGCCTCCTCATGCCCTGACAAAATCCAGGCTTGATAGCCGGGATAGGCCTTTTTGAATTTATCACCGATTTCACTGTACATCAGCTCAATGTTGTTCATTTCAATTCGTTGACCATAAGGTGGGTTCATTACCAAGATGCCCGGTGCTTCGGGTGGATCTTCGTCAAAGAAATTGGTGATGCGAAAGTTGATGGCTTCTTCAACACCAGCGGCCTGTGCGGCTTCTCGCTTGCCAGCTTCACTGCAGACATACTCTCGTCGTAACCCATGATTTGGTGCGAGCTTTCCTTGATTCGATTTACCGTGGCGTTGTGGATGACCTTGTATAGTTCTTCGTCGAAGTCTTTCCAATGCATAAAGGCGAACTCTTCGCGCAAAAGCCCGGGTGCGATTTTGTTGGCGATTAGAGCCGCTTCGATGCAAATGGTTCCACTACCGCACATGCCATCTACAAAGTTTCTCTTGCCTTCGTAGCCCGCGATCAGTAGCATCCCTGCGGCGAGACACTCATTCAGCGGTGCGGCTGCATCGGCCTGTCGATACCCTCTTTTGTTGAGCGGTATTCCCGAGCTATCCAGCGAAACAGTTACTTGATCTCGGTGAATTCTCACATGGAATACGAGGTCAGGCTCTCGAGTTTCAATGTCAGGTCGTTCGTTGAACTTATCCCGAAATTGATCGACGATGGCATCCTTGCATTTCAATGCAGCGAAATGGCTGTGGGTGAAAAATTTCCCACTGACGGCCGTCTTTATGGCAAATGATTTTTTGACATCAAAAATCTCCGTCCAGTCGATGGAGGCAATACCGTCGTAGAGGTCTTCTTCGTTTACGGCCCTGAATAGTTTTATAGGTTTCAGAATGCGCAAGGCAGTTCTCAACCGTAGATTGGCTTTGTACAGCAAATCCATATCTGCCGAAAAATAGACGGCGCGCTTTCCCGTGCGAACGTCGTTTCCGCCGATCATCATGAGCTCTTTCGCCAGCACATTTTCCAGCCCTTCCAAGGTGGTGGCCACCATTTGGAATCGTTTGTTGTCCGATGGATTACCCACCTGCTTTCTTTGCGCCATAGCCTTCTTTCTTGAGGTACTCCATTATTTTATCGCGGTGATCTCCCTGAATGAGGATCTCTCCGTTTTTTGCCGTTCCACCTACACCGCACAGGTTTTTGAGCTCTTTGGCCAAAGCCTTCATATCTTCATCCGTTCCCACAAAGTCTTTAATAATGGAGGCCACTTTTCCGCCTTTTTTGCGGTCGAGCCAAACGCGTAAATCCTGCTCATTGGGAGGCAATGTCTTTATCCCAACATGATCACTGTAGGAATAATTGAAATCGGGATTGGTACTGTAGACGATCCTTTTGTTCTTTTTTGCCATGCTAATTCTTTGTTCTCTCTTTGATTTGATCAAAGTGCCGGTCGAAGTGATCTTTTAAAAATCCAAGGGTCTGACCGATGGTTAATCTTCCCGCTCTCGGGTGGTTGAAATATTCTTTCGATGATCCTTTTGAATCAATGTCCGACAAGATTTCTCTCATTTCTTTTCGGATGTCAAGGTAGCTCTGCTTTAACTCAGCGTAATTCGGATTCTCAGGAAGTTCGCTTAGGATTTTCGGCGCCCTGAATTGATTCTTTCTGCTCCGGAGGGCCCGTCGCAAAAGCATAGATCGGATGGCAGCTCCTATTCCGCCCGAAGGAACTTCAGAAGGTGGGGCCTGCAATTTCTTTTGGAGGTAACCCGTGGTGCCTTCTTCCGAATCGTGCAAATGCTGAAAGATTTGAGCGGCACTCCACTTTCCATTTGGCTTCATGTGCAACTGATCCGCGTCAAGCTGATCCAAAAATGCAATCATCTCGGCCAATGACTGATCCATGCTATTTAATCGCTTCTCAAACTTGGGGAGCATCGGCTGCTTTTTTGATGGTGAATCTTCTTTTTTGCCATGACCAACTTCTGGCTGCTAAAGCCAAAACGATTGGAATAACCGCCTCGTGGAAAGACTGCGGAATGACAATCCAGAAGACCATAATGGTAAAGGTAATAATGGCGTGAACCTTGAAAAATTTGCTGCTTGGTTTATTCCGCATTAAGAGAATTGCTCCCCAAATCCAAGTGGGTAGAGCCCATAGCAAATTGAGATTCCATTTGGTAGCTGTATGTTCGGTAGCAAACCAGAGCAGGGTGATCACGATGCCCAAAATTCCGACAAGGGTAAAAAAGGCAATGTCAAACCATTTCAGCTTTTTGGGGTGAATGAAGATACCCGTGATAAAACAGAAAATCATTAACGTCCAAAAAATCCACATGATGGGGGATGCATCTGATTTGGTAAGGTTGGGGTTTTCGGCCAAGACCATCCCTTCCTTTTTGACCAATGGAATCATTTCTCCGTCTCGAAGTACCTTGGCCTTTCCCAAATTAGCCATCAGGTAATCGGGGAGGAACATCTTCTCGCGAAAGTCCGCCTCTTTGTCGCAAGGCATGCCCAATGCCAAATCGATACCGAAGTCGCTCCATGGCAGGTCGACAAGGTAGAGATCGATCAACTCTCGAAAGGTGGCTGTAGTGTCTGCGCTCGCGTCGGGATAAATCAAAGACTCTCCTAACAGCTGTTCCATTGCGTCTCGCAAGCGCGTGCTGCAATTGTCGTAGAAGAAATCGTACTTGTAAAACTTGTTTTCCGGAAGAGCATTGTTTTCCAAAAAGGCGAAAATCTCGGCTTTCTGAATTGTGCTGAGATTCAACTCTTGTCGGTACACCCACCTGCATTCATATTGGTAGGCTCTAACAAAACGATTGAAGTCGGTGACGTTTAGAAAATAGTTGAGCTGACCGCGGGCAAACTTGACGTAGAAGTTCGGAGTGTCAAAATCAACTGTTCCATAGTTGTATACCCGATCCAGACCGGTGTTCGGGTCATGAATGTGCAGTGCGCTATGCCCGAAAGTGGAGTAGAGTTCATTCCCTGAACCACAGGTAATCAGCGATACAGTCGTATTCTCTCCGATGTTTTGGGCGGAAAGATTACTGAGAAAGAGTAGCAGAAAGATGGTCAACCATCGACGAAATCCCATGGCGGCCGAAGTTAACCAAAAACAGGCGAGCTTAATTAAGAAGCTCCTTAAGTTTCTTCACTGATTCTTGATTGTGCGGACGGTGAATCGCCTCATTGATCATTTTCTTTTCCAATGCGGTAAGGTGCCAGCTCAAGGGGATTTCCTCGTCCAGCTCGTAACGCAGTTCCAAGGGGATTTTATAAATGGGCACATCGTAAGATGACTGTAAGATCTCAAGGAGTTGATCCATATTGTAATCTTGGTCGTTGAAGTAATTTCCGTAAAACGACCCGATCGGATTGGTCAGTCGAGAGAGGATTGAAATATCTCCTTGCTTGGGTTCGGTGAATTTTTCAGTGTCTCGTATTTGGAGAATGATGATACCACTGGTATTTTTTTCAATCCAATCTTTAAAAACCTCGAGGTACTTGGCCGTGATTTTGGTACCAAGATTATCTCGGAGACCGGCATCCATCACTTCAATTTCGGGATCTGTAGGAAGGTTTGCATAGGGCATGATATACGGAAAGGTGGCGTTCATACGCAGTGCAGAAGTGTAGCGCAATTCGGCAGCATCGTGCTCAGAAAAAAGTCTGGTGAACTCCACATTTTCGCTTCCGATATTGAGCTGATCTCTCAAATCGGGAAATTCATAACTCAAGAAGGAAATGGGCTGGGAAGAAATCAGTAACCTTCTCCCGTCATTGGTAATGGAAGGGGCAATGACGACCATCGGAACCAAACCTGCAGAAACGGGCCTGTAATAGTCGCTGAGCTTCTTGTTCATGAAGTTATCCGTATTCCTGTTCAGCTGGTTTTCAAAGGTTTTTCCTCGGTCGAGAATGTAGGATTTTCCCTCTACTTGAGTTCTTCTAAAGCGAATGAAAATATCGTTGGTGGCAAAAGTGAACAGAACGCGGTTCAGAATGTCATTTGATGCTTTCTCTCGGTATTTCTTATCGTAGATTTCAGATCCTAAAGAATCTTGTCTGAGTACCAATTCCCTGAAATAAGAAAGACCGATAATCCCCCCGGAGGAACCCGTCATTAAAACCGTGTGATCCATGAGTGCACCTTGGGACATGCTATCGGCATACTGCAATGATCGCATCGTCCAAAGTGTGGATCTGAGTCCACCTCCCGTAGCATTTACGATGACGAGCTTTGGCTTTTCGGATTTCGACCTACCGAGTGTCGTGGTTTTCTCCTTCAAGATTCGCTGGTGGTGATCCATATCTTGTTTCACACGAACCAAGTCGTCATTCAAACTGTCAATTGTCGCGAGATTGTAATCAATGGGTTCGATATCGTAATTGAGCCCGTAAGCATAATTGGCCTGATTGAGGATATCCCACTTTGAGGAAGCCCTATTGACAATGAGAAAGAGAACGATAAAGAAAGTATGTGTCCACCCTTTTAATCTAGACATGACGATACTGATGGCCATGAGGATAACCGTGAATACCAGACAAGTACTGGCAGCGGCGGGTATCACGAAAAAATCATTGTGCTGAAAAATCCCGATCACGAAAAAGACCAAGACAATAATCGCTTCAAAGAGAGAGGCGTTAACGTGGTTTTGATAAAAGACCTTTTTCAAAGTCTCGGTGTCGTAGTGCTGAGATTCTCGAGCCAAGTTTATTCGAAACGGATTCACCAAATAGGTGTCCACCCTCCAGCGAGATCCTTCGGTCACACTCGGAATTCTATAGCCTCTTTTTCGGTTGCGGGCAATACTCTTTTCGAGTTTAGCTTCAAATTCAGCTTCAGAAAGTCCCGTGATTTTAAAGATGTTTTTATTGGTGGGAAAGAAGTAGATGATTGCCAGGGCAATGAATAGTGCATTTCCAAAGAGGAATGCCGACATATCCAGAAAAATCTCCAGACTGTTCTTGAGTTCAACAGTTCGAAGGAATGAAGATGAACACCAGATATAAGTGATGATGAATGCAACGGGGAGAATGAAATTATTGATGCAAAATTTAAAGAAAGGTCGCGATAGCGTTCCCAAAAACGGGAAACGGTGGGCGTGATTGATGTAAGTGTAAATATTGAATGCCATGATGAAGGCACCCAGAGAAAACCCAAGAATCATGAAAGAAGTGATTCCTACTTCGCCTTGATACTCGGGGGTGAGAAAGAGAGAGGGAATTCCCAACTTATTGGCAAACGTACGGGTGGCAAACGCGAAAAGCACAATCCAAAACAGCATCAAGAAGTGGTTTCGCTTCAAGTGGAGTAGTACCAACTGAAACGGAAAAAAGTACCAAAATCGATTTTGCTTCTGCCTATTTGTTGGCTTCGCTACCATAAGGGGGTGTTCTTCATGTTACTTACGCAAAATCACCGACTTCGGTTATCTTGCTCTAAGCGATTCTCTTCATCACTTTTTCGCTGATTTCTTTTTCTTGCTCATCGGCTGCTTTCTCTAGCTTTTCAACTTCAGAAATGGATTGGTTCACAAAATCTAAATCCCTGAAGCCTTGTAGGTTGATTCGCACGTTCATGGCGGCTCCTTTTACTGCAGCGCGCGCGCACAAAGCGCCAACACCTGCGTCCGTAATCGAATTCGGATTGCCTGTTTCCACCATGGCCCTGATCACTCCAAATGACTCATTTGCCAATCGAGCGACCTTCAAAGGCACTTCAGCCGCATACTTCGTGGCGTCAGAAATCGCTTTTTTTCTGGCTTCAATTTCTTCGGGCTTCTCTTTCGGCATTCCGAAAGCTTTCATGATTTCGTTGAAGGCTGCTGTATCTTCATCAACGGCTGCCATAAGTTTTTCTTTTAATGCCTGACCTTTTTCGGCCCATTGAGAGAATTCCGACCACCGGTCATCCCATCCGCGCTTGTGCGAGGAAAGGTTGGCCACCATTGTGGCAAGCGAAATACCCAAGCTGCCGATGTAGGCCGAAACACTTCCACCTCCCGGCGCGGGAGATTCCGAAGCAGTTTCGTCGGCAAAGGCTGTCAAACTCATATCGACCAATTTCTTCGCCGATTCATCTTTGATCATGTATTCGATCACTTTTTTGTTTGGATCGAAAGGAGCCAAGTCGTCGAGGCCAAGACTTTTAATGGCAATTTTTACCTTCTCAGATTCAGAAATTCCCAATGAGCGCTCTTGCTTTCGCAGAAAATAATCTGCCGCATCGAGCAATGATTGAAGGGGTACCAATCCCACGATTTCAGATCCCGTTACACGAATTCCGCGCTCTCGCGCCTTTTCACAAGCTTCGTCAAATGCCTTGTGAACGGGGGTGATTTTGATATTGGTCAAATTCAGCGAAAGCTGGGCAATGCCGTATTCCTCGATGTACCATCCAATTCCTTTTACAGCCTTTAGCGTACCAGGAATTCGAACGGGTTCACCGTTTTCGTCGGTGATGACTTTTCCGGTAAGGCCGTCTCCATCTTTTTTCACCCTTCCCGCCTCGCGGATATCGAAGGCGATGGCGTTGGCTCTTCGAGCTGAGGTCGTGTTCAAGTTGACATTGTAAGCCACTAAAAAGTCTCGCGCCGAAATGGCGGTTGCTCCGGTTCTTTTTACCGAGTCGTTGAATTCGGCAGGGCCAAAATCGGGCTTCCATTCGGGTTTACTCAGTTTGTCCAATCCTTCGTATTCACCCGATCGGCAGTAGGCCAGGTTCTTGCGTTTTGGTTCTTTGGCAGCGTTTTCATAGAAATAGCCGGGTATTCCCAATTCTCTTCCTACGCGTTCACCCAGTTTGTGTGCGTATTTGGCGACTTCTTCCATCTCAATTCCAGAAATGGGAACCAGCGGACAAACATCGGTAGCTCCCATTCGCGGATGCTCTCCTTTCTGCTTGCGCATATCAATCAGTTCGCCGGCCTTTTTGATCAATCGAAAAGCCGCTTCAATCACCGGCTCGGGAGCACCGACAAAGGTGATTACTGTGCGGTTCGTACTCTTTCCGGGATCTACGTCCAATAGCTTTACACCCTCTACCGTTTCTACGACTGAGGCGATTTCTTTGATGATCTTAGGGTCTCGTCCCTCGCTAATGTTGGGGACGCATTCGATGAGTGCTGACATGGTGGTTTTATTCAGGTGGTGATTTGAGTTTTGACTTTATCCTTTTTGTTCGCTTATCAGTGCTTAGTCGGGGGTCTTGTACTTACTGGCAAATATCTGCTCGTTATTTTCGGGAAGCGTATATTTTACCACGGATTCTGTTTTGTCTTTACATAGGATTATGCCGATAGTTCTGTTCTCGTCTTCCAATCGAATTTCTCGATCATAAAAGTTAACGTACATCTGCATTTGTCCAATGTCCTGATGTTTGAGCTCTCCGATCTTTAAATCAACGAGCACAAAGCTCTTTAATATTCTATTGTAAAAGACCAGATCTATATAAAAGTGTTTTTCATCAAAAGACAATCTTTTCTGTCGAGCGACGACAGGTAAACCATTGCCAAGCTCTAATAAGAAATGCTCGAGTTTATCAATAATTTTCTGTTCGAGTTCACTTTCTGAATATTTTGAATGCTCGGGAAGCCCTATGAATTCAAGAATATAAGGATCTTTTATAGCATCTGCGGGTTTCTCTATTACCAAGCCTTTTTTAGAGAGCTCTTTTACTTCTTCTTTGCTTCGGCTTAAAGTCAATCGGGTGTAGAGGGCCGAGTCAAATTGACGTTTTAATTCTCTTACGCTCCAATTATTTTTAAAAGACTCAATCTCATAGAAGCTGCGCTCTTCTGCGTCGTCGATTCTCATTAACTTAAGGTAGTGCGACCAGCTTAAATTGAAATCAATCGATCTTGTCTCTTGAGTCGGTTGGTCAGACGCTGTCTCACTTTTTTCCTTTTTGGATTTAACAGACTGCGTCTGCTGAATTGCTTTGTCAGAATTAACAGACGGTGTCTGCTGTTTTTGATAAACGAGGTAAAGTCCTCATTTGCTGAATGTTAGTTATGGAAAACCCTCTTCCAAACTCTAGTCAATATTTTAGATAAATCCTCAATTACCTTCTTTCCATACTCTGCTCGTTCTTTTCCGTTCTGTCTTCAATCAGCATCCTCCATTTCGAAATAGGTCGTTACCATGGTCTGATTTACCGTTCTGATAACCTTATTTCGGGCAGATTCAAGAAGTTCTACGATCTGTGAAAATAGCTTGGTATTTGAGAGTTTGTCTTTCATGAATTCATACTCGGAAACGATATTTGACCTACTCAGTCATAATAATACCGATCTGAAAAAAGGGCTATTTGATTTCTTTAATGCTTAGCTGTACTAGCATCTACATACTACTTTTTTCGGTGTGAATTTAATTAGTTTTGTCCACCATGAGCGAAAATAAAGAAAGACCCCTAATCCTCGTTACCAATGACGATGGTATTACGGCAGGCGGTATCAGAAGCCTCATCGAGGTAGCACAAGAATTTGGTGATGTATGGGTGGTAGCTCCCGATAGTCCGCAGAGCGGGATGGGACATGCTATCACGGTGCACGATATCCTTCGGCTGAAAGAAGTCAGAGATATAGAGGGTGTGACTGAATTCAGCTGTACGGGAACTCCCGTAGACTGTGTGAAGCTCGCCATTTACCGCGTTCTCAAGCGTAAGCCCGACTTGCTTTTGTCCGGTATCAATCACGGAGCTAATTACAGTATCAATGTCATCTACTCGGGTACAATGTCGGCTGCCGTAGAAGGAGCGGTGGAAGGAATTCCGTCCATTGGTTTCTCTCTGCTCGACCATAGTGCCGACGCCGATTTTACTGCCAGCAAAGAGGTGGTGCGCAAAGTGGTAAAAAACGCATTGGAGAAAGGTGTTCCGAAGAATACCTGCTTGAATGTCAATATTCCCAATGTTTCCGCAGAGGAGATTAAGGGAATTCGGGTTTGCCGTCAGGCGAAAGCATCTTGGGAAGATGATTTTGAGCCGAGGAAAGATCCGTCGGGAAAAATCTATTACTGGATAACGGGGAAGTTTGTGAATCCTGACAAGGGAGACGATACCGATGTTTGGGCTTTGGATCACAATTATGTGTCCGTCGTTCCCGTTCAATTTGATCTCACGGCTCACCATGCTATGGCCGAGCTAAACGAATGGGATTATGATGCCTAAGAAAAAGTACGATAGCATGCCTCTTGGTTTGGCAGCGGGATTGATTAGTCCGGTTGTTGGATTCGCCATTTACGGATTCCTTTGGTCGATCTACTTCCAGAAACCTTTCGATTATTTTGTCAATACCATATTCATCGGAGTGCAAGCTTTTCAATCTTCCATTGTGGCTCTCAGCTTGATTTTCAATCTGGTTCCGTTCTTTATTTTTCTCCGCACCGATCGCTACCGAAGCGGAAGAGGTGTGCTGCTTGCTCTGTTCATTTACGTTCCCTTGGTTCTTTACCTTCGCTTCTCGTAATGAAGTACTACATCATATCCGGAGAAGCCTCGGGCGATTTGCACGGAAGCAATTTGGTCAAGGAAATCCTCAAGAAAGATGCGAACGCAGAAATTCGCGCTTGGGGCGGCGACTTGATGAGTGAAGCCGGGGCCGATGTGGTGAAGCATTACCGCGACTTGGCCTTCATGGGTTTTGCTGAAGTGATTGCCAATATCGGCACCATTCTCAAAAATTTCAAGCTCTGCAAATCCGATATTTTGAGCTTTGCGCCCGACGTATTGATCTTAATCGACTATCCCGGGTTCAATCTTCGGATGGCTGAGTTTGCGCACAAAGAAGGAATCAAAGTCTTTTACTATATCTCTCCGCAGATTTGGGCTTGGAAGCAAAACCGAGTGAAAAAGATCAAGGCCTATGTCGACGAGATGTATGTTATTCTTCCTTTTGAAAAGGACTTTTACGCCAAGTTTGACGTCGATGTGCATTTTGTCGGCCACCCGCTGATCGACGCCGTTGATCAGTTTAAGCAGACCCTTCCAGATCGGGAGCAGTTTTTTCAGGAACACGGAATGTCTGATCGACCGCTGGTTTTGCTCATGCCGGGTAGCCGAAAGCAAGAGATCAGCAAGAAGCTTCCGCTGATGTTAGAGGTTGCCAGGAAGCACCCTGAATATCATTTTGTGGTAGCAGGTGCTCCCGGACAAGACGCCGAATACTACCGTGAGTTTTTAGGAGATTCGAAAGTGCAGCTCATTTCCGGAAAGACCTATCAACTGCTTTCTTATGCCCGCGCTGCTTTGGTGGCATCGGGCACGGCGACATTGGAGACAGCCATTTTCAGAGTGCCACAAGTCGTATGTTACCGTGGCGGGTTCATCTCCTACATCATTGCCAAAAACTTGGTGAAAATCAAATACATCTCTCTGGTCAATCTGATTATGGATCGAGAAGTGGTGAAAGAGTTGATACAAACCGAGTTCAATTTAAAGAATCTCGAGAAGGAGTTTTCCAAAATTGCCAAGGATGGGGAGCCCCGCACCAAGCTGCTGGGCGAGTACGAAGAGCTCTATGATAAACTAGGCGGAAAAGGTGCTTCGGCGCTTACTGCTGAACTCATGTTGAAAAGTCTGAATGATTGATTTGAGATCGCACCCTGAGCATGCTATTTTCGTTTTATGAGAGGAGCCTTTCTCGCATTTTTTCTTCTGGTCTCATTTTTTTCAAGTGCCGTTACTGATTTTGAGCTGATTGATATCGGAATCCTCGATCCGATAAATCCTTCGGCTGTGCAGGTCATACCCGAAATCGGCTCTTTTGCTGTCTTTGCCGATGGCCACAACAAGGCTACGATAAGGGCAGGGGAGAGGGTTAGTTTTTCCTTATCGAATGGGAGTGTGAAGGTGAGTTTCCCGGGAAGGACTCTTGGTCTATTCAAGGATGTGCGACTCATGAGCCTGACTGAGGCGGGCTTTTTCAGAATCTATGTCTTGTCACCCAAAAAGGACGAAAGAGTATACGATGATCACCTTATTGTAAAACCTCTCAAAAACGAGTTGCGACTGATCAATCGGGTAAATTTAGAGAAGTACGTAGCCGGTGTGGTTGAAGCTGAGTCAGGTAAGGAGAAGGAACTGGAATTTTACAAAGTACAAGCCATAATCTCCAGAACCTATGCCTTGAGTAATCGGCGCAAGTTTTTGGCGAAAGGCTTTAACCTGAATGACCTTGTGGATAGTCAGGTTTATCACGGTAAGTGCCGCTGGGAGCCAACTATTCTCGAAGCGGTGCGAGAAACTGAAGGGAAAGTTTTGGTGGATAGCGAAATGAAATTGGTGACTGCAGCCTTTCACTCAAACAGCGGTGGCGAGACGGTGAGGAGCGATCATGTTTGGTCTAAGCGCCTGCCCTATTTGAGTTCGCGAACAGACGAGTTTTCCCTAACGGGAGATCACTACTCTTGGGAGCAAAAGGTCCATAGAGACCAATGGCTGCAGTACTTAAGTCAGAAATATGACCTCTCCTTGGATGATAGGCAAATCTCTGAGATGGCTACCAATTATCAGCAGTCAAGTCGCCATGTGTTTTTTATGGATCCGTCATATGAAATTCCGCTGAAAGAAATTCGAACAGACTGGAAATTGAAATCCACCTTTTTTGATATCGCCTCAGAAGGCGACTCCTTAAAAATATCGGGTAGAGGCTTCGGTCACGGCATTGGCTTGAGCCAAGAAGGCGCCATGCGTATGGCCGAGTTGGGCTTTGGCTATGTGGATATACTGCACTTCTATTACGACGATGTCCATGTGATTGATTTAAGAGCCCTCGAATTCTTTCGCGAAGAGTAAACTCTTTAGAGGCTATCCAATAAGTCTGTATAGTCTGAAGGAAGTTTGTTTTCAGAAAGGTACTTCTCGAGCTTTACTACCTTCTCCTCGGGAATTTGCATTCTCTTTCCGATTTCTTGAAGCAATTCTTTCTCTGCATCGCTACTGCTAAAATCGACCTGGGTTAAGACGATCAATTCACAAAAGTGTCTCACTCTGGTTTCGTCATCAGAAGGGATCGTATTTGACGCCCGTTCAGGATTTTTGCTGATTCTGGTGAAGTCCATGGCATTTATGCCCATTCTGGCAGCGATGCCTTGAATGAATAATGATTCCATGGGGTGCATTATTCCATCGGCTTTTGCCAGATTGATCAGGTTGGCTAAATGTGCTTGTTTTTCCATTTTTTTCGTTTTGTTCTGTTTCTATTTCCTTGTTAACTTGGAGGGACTAGTTTCCGGTTGAATTGGGCTTAACCTATTTGAGTTGGCACACAATTATAAAACAAAAAAACCGCCGCAATTGATTGCGGCGGTTTGAATATCTCAAATTTTTCCAAAAGCTTATTTTGCTTTTTTAGAAATGTATCTTTTCTCTTTAATACGGGCAGCTTTTCCTTTAAGCTCGCGTAGGTAGAAGATTCTTGCTCTACGTACTTTACCTTGCTTGTTAACATCAACCTTATCGATAAAAGGAGAAGATGCAGGGAAGATTCTTTCTACACCAACACCTCCGGAGATTTTTCGAACGGTAAAAGTAGCTGTAGTTCCTGAACCTCTGCGTTGGATTACAACACCTTGAAATTGCTGGATACGCTCCTTGTTTCCTTCCTTAATTTTATAGTGAACTGTAACGGTATCTCCTGCAGCAAACTCAGGAAGTTCTGCTTGTTCGTTCAGTTTTGCGCTTATTTCTTTTACAAAGTCCATAGTAGTTGGCTCTTGAATTACCCATTCGAATTTCGGGGTGCAATATTACGAAGAAGTTTTGAGTTTTGCAGCAATTCCAAAAACAAATTCAGGGCTACTCATTTTTATTGAATTTTTCCCATAAATCGGGCCTTCGAGACTTGGTTCGCTCGAGTGCTTTTTCTTCGCGCCAGGCTTCGATTGCACCTTCGTTTCCCGAAAGGAGAATTTCGGGAACCTTCCAACCCCTGAAATCGGCTGGTCTGGTATATACCGGGGGCGCCAGAAGGTCATCTTGGAAGGAGTCGGTTAAAGCTGAAGTTTCATCGTTCAGTACTCCGGGCACCAATCTTACGATGGCATCAGTCAATACGGCAGCTGCCAGGTCTCCTCCGCTAAGCACATAATCACCGATGGAGATTTCTTTGGTAATGTATTGCTCTCTGATTCGTTCGTCAACACCTTTGTAATGGCCACAAAGAATCGCTATGTTATCTTTCGTCGATAGTGAATTGGCCATTGATTGATTCAGAGTCACCCCGTCAGGAGTCATATATATAATTTCGTCGTAATTTCTTTCGCCCATTAACTGGTCGAAACAACGGGCTATGGGCTCAGCCGACATCACCATTCCCGCTCCACCGCCATAAGCGTAGTCATCGATGCTTCTCTGATTTTGCAGACTGAATTCCCGAAGATCATGAACCACTATTTCCACGATTCCCTTGCTTTGTGACCGCTTCACTATACTGTCGTTTAACGGACTCTGCAATAGGCTTGGCAAACCGGTCAAAATATCTATCCTCATGTTTGGCCTTTAATTTGCCACAAAAGTAATTCGATTTCAGCTATGAGGCGATAATTGAGATTGTTGCTCGAAAAAAGCGCTGACTTCCTATTTTTGCACCGTGAAAAATCATTTGATTTCATTCTCAATACTTTTCTTAGGTTTTCTTTTGCTCAGTGCCGGACTTCCGGGTCGGCTGCAAAAAGCCTACAATGCCTTGGCTATTTACGATTACTTTCAAGCGAAAGAGTTGTTTTACAAAAGCCTCAAGAATGATCCCGTAGCGGCGAGTTATGGCTTGAGTGTCATTTACAGCAGAAACGATAATCCTTTTACTCAAATAGATTCTGCTCATAAGTACATTAATATTTCTGAGCAAAAATGGGCAGGTGTTGATGCTAAATCCAGACTCGACTACCTCACTGTTGGTGTCGATAGCCTTTCAATTTTGAGTCAAGCCTATACCATTGACAGCCTGGCTTTCTTAAGAGCTCAAGCAATCAATGAGATCACAGCTTGGAATGAGTTTATAGAAGATTTTGACAACGCTCATTTCCAAGCAATGGCTGTTGAGAGTAGAAATGAAATGTTATTTCAGTTGGCGAAAGCCGAGAACACATCTAAAGCGTACTCCACTTTTTTTGCGAATTACCCCAATGCTGCCCAAGCCGAAGAAGCGAAGAAATTATTTGATCTGAGAAATTTTGAGGAGCGAACGGCGGACAATACCCTGAAGAGTTATCAAGCCTTTATTGATACTTTTCCAATGAGTCCTTATGTGCCTGATGCAGAAGAGCGGATTTTTAATCTCGCTACTACCGGTGGCAAGGCTCAGGACTATTTGTCTTTTGTTGAGACTTTCGACTCTAATCCATATGTCGACATAGCTTGGAGACGGATTTACGCATTGGAAGTGAAAGAGATCACAGCTCAAAGTATTGCAGAATTTACCTTGAGCTATCCCGACTATCCTTTTATGCAAGAGTTGAAGCAGCAATTCGAGCTGGCTGTTACCAGATTTTATCCATTCAGCGATGGAGATTATTGGGGTTTTATAAATGATAAAGGAGAGGTAGCTATTGCCCCCAAATACGAATGGGTGGAAAACTTCTCTGACGGAATTGCAATGGTAGGTGTAGTGGATCAGGTGACCTATATCGACAAGGAAGAGAAGGAGATTTCCAAGGAGCGTTTTTCGGATGGCTTTGCATTTAATAAAGGTCTTGCCGTGGTCGAGAAAGATGATTTTTTCGGAATTATTAATAGAATCGGTGATTTCGTTGTAGAGCCTATTTACGATGATATCGGCGAAAACTCTGAAGGATTTTTTTACGCTGAGAAAGATGGTTTCTACGGTTATATAAACGATGAAGGAGAAATTGCCATACCTTTTATCTACTCTGACGCGCTTGATTTTCATCAAGGAGTAGCTGTAGTTGCAGATTCGTCAGGTGCAAAAGGACTCATAAACAAAGTAGGAAATCGACTAACTCCTTTTAATTACGATTGGATCGAGTCTTTCACTTCAATAGATCTACCCGTTCGTTTTAGACAAGATGGCTTATTTGGATTATTGAACCGCGGTGGACTGAATTTGACTGATACCTTGTACCAAGCACTAGGGGAATTTAGCGACGGACTCATTTTAGCTGCCGCTGATGACTACTACGGATTTCTAGACACCAAAGGAGATACTGTTATTGATTTTTTGTATTCATACTCGCCCAATGCATTGACAAATTCAAAGTTTGAGCATGGCTACGCCAAGGTGTTTCAAAAAGATAAAGTAGGAGTGATTGATTCGACGGGAGTAAAGATATTTCCTGCCATTTTTGGAGATGTAGGCACTTTTAAGGGGAATTTGATCCCTGTGAAAAAGCGAGGTAAATGGGGGTATTCCGATCTCGATGTTAATCTCGCCATTGGATATCAGTATGACTATGCTTCGAGCTTTTCTGATTCACTTGCCATAGTGTCTAAAGATGGTTTGTTTGGAGTGATCGATACTTTTGGGAAGACCAAAATTCCTTTGGCATTTGCTTCCGTTGAATGGCTTGATACTCTTTTGTTGGTGCAGGACACAGCTTATGGCATCATTAGCTTAGCGCAAGATACACTCGTGCCATTGCAGTACGAAAAAGTTACTCGAATTGACAATAAAGTGGTTCAGCTAAAGCGGTTTAGCGGTACTTATGATTATTACGACCTTCGCAAAAAGCAGTTCTTAAGAAGGGAAGAAACCTTGGCTGAATGAATAATCTTAATTTTGCCGACCCCATTGAGGAGGATAGCATGAAAAAGCAGCCTGCTGAAGAAGCGACTTTAAGAGAGATTTTTGACTTGATGCAGAATTGGATTGATGAGAGTCGCAATCCTGAAACTCCCGTCATAAATTATATAGCCCCTGATGAATTGATCCAAAAGCTGGGTTTCGGTCTTCGCCAAACGGGTGGTGGTAACGAGCAGATGCTGGAAGAAGTAAAGCAGTATCTCACTTACGCTGTGCGGACAGCGAATCCGGCATATCTTAATCAACTCTTCGGAGGTTTTGGATTTCCCGGTTTTGTGGGGGAGCTGATTACGGCACTTACCAACACTTCCATGTATACCTATGAAGTGGCTCCCGTTGCTACTTTAATGGAAAAAGCGCTCATCGAAAAAATGCTCTCTTTCACAGGTTGGGGACAAGGTGAGGGGGTCTTCACATCAGGCGGTTCTCAATCCAATCTATATGCCATGTTATTGGCCAGAAATGCCACCTTTCCTGAAGTCAAGACCGAAGGAATAACCGCTCTTCCAAAACTGGCCGTTCTCGTTTCTGAACGCAGTCACTTTTCGCTTTTGAAAGCGGCAAATACCATCGGTATCGGACACAACGGTGTGGTGAAGGTGAAAGTGGATGAACGAGGAAGAATGCGTGGAACCGCAGTAGCTCAGGCACTGGAGGAAACGGTTAAGAAAGGAATGGTTCCATTTATGATTTGTTCTACGGCAGGAACTACGGAAACGGGGTCCTTCGATGCGATCGATGAAATTGCTGAACTTGCTCAAAAACACAAGCTTTGGCACCATGTTGATGGTTCTTGGGGAGGTAGCTTAATTTTAAGCGATAAGTACCAACCTTTTTTCAAAGGCCTCGAAAAAGCTGACAGTTTTACTTGGAATCCGCATAAGTTAATGAGTATACCTCTAACCTGTTCGGCTTTTATGGCCAAGGAAAAAGGGGTGATGAGAAGAGAGATTCAATCCAATAACGCGGATTACATTTACCACGACTACGACAATTCAGAGTTTGATACCGGGCCCTCAAGCTTATCTTGCGGCAGGCGGGTGGACTCGCTGAAGCTATGGCTCTCTTGGAATTATTGGGGAGAAGATGGTTATCGAGAAAGGGTAGAGAAGTGTATGCGCCTCGCTGAATATGCGACTGAAAAAGTAAAGGAGTCCGAGGAACTCGAGCTCATGTTTACCACCGAATCACTCAATGTGAACTTTCGATTCATTGTGCCTAGTGGAGTTGATATTGATCAATTCAATAAGAGATTGCGCTATGAACTGGTTCAAAAAGGCCTCGCCATGGTGAATTATTGCACACTTGAGACGGGTTTGTCTATTCGACTCGTCTTGCTCAACCCCGACTTAAATACCGAAGATATCGATCGATTTATTGACCGATTCGTTGTTACAGGGCGATTATTACTCCGAAGAGACTTCCTGAATAGACCATCATAAGTAAATACTCTTACCCTATAGTCTATAGCGATTGCTTTAAGGCACGTGAATTGTACCTTTGAGATGGATTAAAACAAATGAATTATGGAAACAAACGCAAAAGAAAAGTCATTTATCAAATTGGGTTTTGATAAAGACGAAGCATACGAAGTAGTAGAAACGCTTAATGCCCTTTTGGCAAATTATGCAGTTCTTTACCAAAAGATTAGAAATTTTCATTGGAATGTTACAGGTGGAGATTTCTTCGATATCCACGAGAAATTGGAAGAAGAGTATACTGCAGCGGCAGAATACATCGATGCAGTAGCTGAGAGAATTCGTATTCTGGGATTTAAGCCCCTTAGCACTCTTTCAGCTTACCTCGAGAAATCAGATATTGAGGAGACCGATGAGGATATGAGTGGAGCTAAAATGATGGAACAAATTGTAGAAGACTACGAAACCTTACTATCGTTTATGGTCGACTCTGCCGATGCGGCAATCGAGCATGGTGACATAGGTACAGAAACATTAATGAGAGAAATACTTTCTCGTACAGAGAAGAAGCATTGGATGTTTACTGCCTTTATTAAAAAGGGATAGTCAAAAAAAATGTGATTGTAAGAGGTTGAATTTCAAATATAAATCATATTATTATCGCAGTTAACGCAAATTACCGGTTCGCAATGTAGTCCGGCACGTAAATTGACGTAGAAGACATTGTAAGCATCTTACTTCATCAGAATTGGTTATTCTGATTGGTTAAAATGATTGGTTAAACAAGAAACCCGCCGAACGAGGCGGGTTTTTTGCATTTGGACGTATTTGTGTAATGTGTTGAAATATAATATCATACTGAAAGAGTTTTTTGATCAAATGAAAAAATCTGTTAAGAATGTAACTCTTCTATATCATCTGCGTTAAAGGTCATGTAAGCATCTTATTTTTATCAGAACTGGTTATTCTGATTGGTTAAAATGATTGGTTAAATAAAAAACCCGCCGAACGAGGCGGGTTTTTTATTTTATGGCTGTATCAATAATAGCGAGTTCTTTATCTACTCGATATTCGGTTTGGTCGAAAGGTGATTGAGAAAATCTGTTAACGACGTAACCATTTTGAAATATCGACGTTTATTGGAGAGTAAGCATCTTACTTCATCAGAATTGGTTACTCTGATTGGTTAAAATGATTGGTTAAATAAAAAACCCGCCAAACGAGGCGGGTTTTTTACGTTTATACACTTCTTTGAATCTATTAGTCAGTGATGATAACCAAGTATTTAGTTGCTTCCAAAATCTCGTTGGCTCTAATATTTTGAGCGTTTTTTCTTTGTCTCCTTCTATTTCATAAGTTTCAGGAGGATGCGCAGTCACAATATTCACCTTTTCAGAATTCACAGGTATCATTCTCGTTCTTGTCAGATCTATCTGTGCAAAAAAGTCTTTGTTAAAGTCACTCTTTAATTGCTTTGATCCGGCAATTCCAATAATGCCTCCTTTCTTTTCAACTACTCCCGCCTCTTCCAGATCTTTAAAGCTTCCTATGGCATAGTAGACGGTGTTCATCTCATCACTTTGCATTTGGATAAGATCAGCCTGAATTTCATTCCTGAATTCAGCCGAATCGAGCATTTCATTTAAAATCTCAATAGTGAAATTAGCTGCAGTAAGGTTTTCCTTTAAATAAGACACTTGTTCTTCCTTGGTCTCGATATCCTCGTTTAACTGTGAAATCAGCTTTTTGAACCCGGTAACTTCACTGCCATAAGCGGAAAGTTTATTATTCAATCGACTGATGGTCTTCTTGTTTTCTTCGAGCAGATTATTAATGGCTTGAATGTCTCTGGTTATTTCTTCTCGCGTATCCTCACCTTCTCTCAACTCTCCCGCATTAAGAGAAATGGATTTCTCTCTGTCTCCGATTAAGGAAAGGTTTTGTTGAATTATCGTGAAGCTCTCTTCAAAAAGTCGCATGGTAGAATCCTTCATTACCAATTGATTTTCTAAAGAGTCATTTTTCATTCGTAACGTCTCCAGTTCTGTTTCTGCCTCAGGGCTTACGCAGGAGCTCAAAGCCGCGAAAATTAAAAGGATTAGTGCTGCATTTTTCATGTTAAGTCAGTTCTTCTTGATTTGAGAATCAAATATGTGAATTATTAACGGACTTTGGGCAGGCTTATTAGATTCACAAAGTCTGAAGGTTGAAAGGTTTGATGATGATTACTTCAAAAACCTTTGCTCAGTATAAGTCTGCATCCCCGATACCCTTTTTAAGGTATTTTGGACCTGACGCTTTGCCCGAAGGCTTTTCAGTTGTATTATTGTCATTGTTTAGACTCATTTTAAATAGCACAGAATGAATTCGGTCACCGCAGATACCATTAAAACCAATCAGACAGTTGAAATTGTTGACCTCGACAGCAATGAAACAGGGCAGCGATTGGGGGAAATGGGTTTTTGGCCCGGAAAGAGTATTACACTCGTTTTGTCTGCTCCCTTCGGAGACCCTATGGCGTTTGAAGTTGACAATACTGTCATAGCTCTTCGTAAGAATGAAGCTAAATTGATCAAAGTCAAGACTTCCGCCGCGTAGTATATGGCTAAGTCTAAAAGCTCACCTCTTATTGCCCTCACAGGAGTTCCGAACGTAGGCAAAACCACAATTTTTAATAAACTCACCGGACTCAACCAAAAGGTAGGGAATTACCCTGGAGTAACAGTTGATAAGGTCATAGGTCGAATGAAGACTTCGACGGGTTCAGTCGATATCCTTGATCTTCCCGGAACCTATAATCTCTATCCAAGATCTGAAGACGAGAGAGTCGTTTTTAGAGTTCTTTCAGGTTTGGAGGCCGATATAGAGGTCGCTGCAGTCATTACCATTGCAGATATGAGCAATCCCGAAAGAAGTCTCTTTCTGGTAACACAGCTGGTGGATATGGGTTACCCCACAGCGCTCGTTCTGAATATGGAAGACCAGGCTAAAAAAGAAGGCCTGGAAATAAACAAGATTTTACTTCAACGCTTGTTAGGTATTCCTGTTTTTACCGCTTCCGCGGATAAAGGCATCGGTATAGATCAAATAAAGAAAGCAATTGAAGAGAATGGATTTTCAGAAGGAAGAAAGGTAGTTGATCCTGCTAAATTCTGTGATGAGTCTCTTCTTTTGAAGGTTTCGGGAATCACAAAACAAAATAATCCGTACCAAGCCCTTCAGGTTTTAAAGTTTAAAGACGAGGAGAAGCAAATCCCGAAAGAGATTCGCGAGCGGCTTTCTGAATTGGTTGAAGAGTATAATTTCAATCCCGCTCAAGTCCAACGAGAAGAAACCAAGATTCGCTACGATCACGTTAGGGATATCTTGTCGAAATGTATAAAGTCTCCTGAGAAAAAAAGGGCTGGACTTACGCGTAAGCTAGACAGTATATTCTTACACCCTGTTTTCGGTTTCGGCATATTTCTGGCCATACTTTTTATGGTATTTCAAGCTATTTTTTCATGGGCTGAAGGACCGATGGATTTCATCGACACCTCATTTGCTTCTATAGCGCAATGGGTGAGTGAAGCCTTGCCGGCAGGAGCTCTCACTGATTTACTCACAGAAGGAATCATCCCGGGGCTAGGGGGGATTGTCATTTTCGTGCCGCAGATAGCATTGCTTTTCGCCTTCTTGTCTTTGCTGGAAGGATCGGGCTATATGGCTCGGGCTGTTTTTATAACAGATCGTGTTATGAGACCATTCGGTTTAAATGGTCGTAGTGTAGTGCCCTTGATTTCGGGCTTTGCCTGCGCAATACCGGGAATCATGGCGGCTCGAACAATTTCAAACCGTCGAGACCGACTAATTACCATTTTCGTGACACCCTTTATGAGTTGTTCTGCTCGCCTACCTGTTTACATCGTTTTGGTGGGATTGCTATTTCCTGAAGGTGAGTCTACTTTCTTCAATTCAAAGGGTACTGCATTCTTTGGGCTTTACCTCTTGGGCATTTTGGCTGCTCTGCTTTCTGCAGCAGGTATGAAGGTCATAATGAAAAGTGAAAGATCAGGAACCTTGGTATTGGAACTTCCGCGATACAGAATACCTCAACTTCAGACAGTAGTCACTACTATGTATGAGAAGTCAAAGACTTTTGTACTGGAGGCAGGAAAGATTATTCTTGCTATCAGCGTTGTTCTTTGGGTGCTGGCCTCATACGGTCCGCGATTCCATGGATCAAGCTGCTGCTTCCGTCGCCTTGCCAAAGGTCGAAACGGCTGAAGCCATGCACGAGTACCACACCGAAGTTTCTTCAAAAAAAATACAAGCCTCGTATGCGGGAATTGTTGGCAAATGGGTAGAGCCCGTCATTAAACCTCTCGGGTATGATTGGAAAATCGGCATAGCCTTGATTTGCAGCTTTGCAGCCAGAGAAGTGTTTGTGAGTACAATGGCTACGATATACAGCATTGGAGCTGATAGCGAAGATATCCAAACACTCCAGCAATTGCTGAGTACCGAAAAGAGAGATGACACCGGTGAGCCAACCTTCACTTCTGCTACCGTTTGGTCGCTTCTGGTCTTTTATGCATTTGCCATGCAGTGCATGAGCACTATAGCCATAGTAAAAAGAGAAACAAAGGGTTGGAAGTGGCCGATAATTCAAACCGTCTATATGACAGCTTTGGCTTATTTCTCAGCGTTATTCGTTTATCAGCTGCTTTCTTAACTTTACATCATGCAAGAGGCTATCGTTTTTATTCTTTTTTTTGGTGTAGTTGCCTACTTCGTCTACCGTCAATTTTTTAAAAGAAATTCGACAGGTTGTTCTTCTTGTGAATTTAACGAAGAGACGAATTAACTATCTCGATTTTCCGGAACTTTCCTAGATCACTCTTGTTCTACCTTTTAAAACCCGAAAATTATGATCAAACAATTCTATTTTTTATTCCTTACATCTGCTGTTTTTTTCTTCTCCTCGTGCGGTACTGAACCCAACATCGAAGAGAGTGTAGATGAAGAGTCACTAATCACTGAGATGAGCATAGTAGGTGAAGAGGTAAGTTATACTTCCGATTCTGTTACTATGAAGGGGTACATTGCGTACGATGAAACCGATACTACCCAAAGACCGGGAATCATTGTTGTACACGAATGGTGGGGGCATACCGATTATGTGCGCGAGAGAGCAGAAATGCTGGCAGAGCTTGGTTACGTGGCCTTGGCAGTAGATATGTATGGAGATGGAAAACAAGCAGAACACCCAGACAATGCCATGAAATTTTCAGGGATGGTAATGCAGAATATGGATGGTGCGGAAGCTCGATTTACCGAAGCGATAAAGGTTTTGAAAAATCATCCTCAAACGGCTGACGAAAAAATTTCTGCCATTGGTTACTGCTTCGGAGGCTCTCTTATTTTGGCTATGGCCAATAAAGGGGTAGATCTCGATGGTGTTGCAGCATTTCACAGTGGAGTGCAATTGCCTGTAGGGCCAAGTGAGAATTTACACGCTATGGTTCTTGTGCAAAACGGAGCCGACGATCCATTCGTGAGTCCTGAAAGCATTGCAAATTTCAAAGCAGCTATGGACTCGCTGCAAAAGCCCTACGTTTACGAAAGTTACCCCGGAGCAGTTCATGCCTATACCAACCGCGATGCAGACAGCTTAGGTAAAAAATTCAATTTGCCTTTGGCTTATAATGCTGAAGCTGATACGAAGTCATGGGAGCGGATGAAGGAGTTTTTTAATGAAATATACCCGAAGCAAGACTAATCAAATAAGAATCCTTTACCAAAGGCGGCTGTAAAGTCGCCTTTTTTATTTCCCTTAATCCTCTTTGCAAACACCAATTGCTTTCGAAATTTCTCTCATTACTATTTCCTATAATTGCCCCTTTTTATCAATTTTGTCTCGAATCAGCTATTTTACCATTGTATTACTTTTTGCAATTCCATACAGACTTGATTCTCAACATGAAGTAGACCTTCAGGAATTAGAGGTAAGCGCCGCAAGGTCTTCGGTGGAGTTTTCTGAAGCATCTCGAACCGTTAGGGTTATTACTAAAAAAGGAGATTGAAGAAGCTCCGTGTAATACCGTCAACGAACTTTTGAAATGCGACGAACGTTGATGTGCAGCAAAGAGAGTGCTCAGGGAGTGCAAGCCGATTGTGAAGTATCCGTGGCTCTAGTTTTGAACAGGTATTAATTCTGTTGAACGGAGTGAAAATGACCGACCCGCAGACGGGACATCACAATATGAATATTCCCGTAGAGTTGATGGATATTGAACGAATCGAAGTTCTCAGTGGTGGCGCTTCCAGAATCTTTGGCCCGGGAGCATTTGCCGGAGCAATTAATATTATCACCAAAAACCCTGCAGAATCAGGTGTGCGGATTTCTGCGGAAGCCGGTGATTTTGGCTATAGCCAATTAGGCGCCAGGGCTAATGTCGCTGCAGAAAAGCACAATCATGCCCTCAGCATCTTGCAAAGGCAAGGTGACGGTTATATCCGAAATACCGACTTTGACTTGCTTAATATCTTTTGGCAGTCAGAGTTTCACGCTGATAAGTCTGATTGGTTTCTAAATCTCGGTCAAAACGAAAAGAACTTCGGAGCTCAGAACTTCTATTCAGCAAGGTTTCCTGATCAATTTGAATCGACAAAATCTCAATTCGTTTCTCTCGGTGGAGAAATGAGATTCGATCAATTGACCATTAGCCCAAAAGCTTATTACCGAAGACACAATGATCGGTTTGAGCTATTTCGCGAAAGCGAGGGTTACTACCGTCGAATACCGAATGGCGGCGGTTTTACAAGCAATCAGGGAGATACCATTCCTTGGTATACGGGACATAACTATCATCAGACAGATGTGTACGGCGCGGAGATTAATACATCCTACAAATGGAAGTTTGGTACAAGCTCGGTCGGGTACGATTTTAGATCAGAAGAGGTCTTGAGCAACGTATTGGGAGAGCCATTGGATTCTCCCCGAGAAGTAGCAGGAGAGGTGCCCGGCGCTTTCTACAGCAACGGCGCCGATCGTCAGAACCATAGCATCTACGTTGAACATACTTATTCAAAAGGAGACTTCTTTTTGTCGGCAGGGGTGATGTACAATCGCAATACTGACTTCGGCGATGAGTTTTTTCCTGGAGCGGACATGAGCTATCAGGTTACCGACCATATTCGTCCATATGCCTCTGTAAATCGTTCGTTTAGACTGCCGAGCTACACCGATTTATATTACAACCTCGGTGGGGCGGTAGGTAGTATCGACTTGGAACCCGAGTCTTCGCTCAATTATGAAATAGGTGCTAAGTTCGACTATGCCTTTGGTAGCGGGGATGTTGCTCTCTTTACCAGAGATGGCTCCAATTTGATCGATTGGATTCGATTTACGGGAAGTGATATGACAACAGCTGCCAATATTACTGAAGTTCGAATCAGTGGGGTAGAAGCAAACTTCACTTGGGATATGATAAAATTGCTCGGAGAAAACAGCCCTTTGAAATCCGTACAGACCGGATACTCCTACATGTTTTCCGATTCGCTCAGTAATGATTTCGAATCGCTTTATGTCCTCGACTTCCTTCAGCAAAAGGCAGATCTGGGTTTTCACTTTCAATTCGGAGAAAACCTTCAAGTGAATTGGTTTTTTAGCTATCAAGATCGACTGGGATCCTATGTGGATGCCGATGGAATGGAGCTGAATTACCGGCCCGTTTTATTGTCAGACTTGAGGGTAAGCCCACAGTTTGGCAAGTTGAAGCTATTCGTTCAAGTTTCAAATCTCTTTGATGAGAAATACAACGACATTGGCAGTGTAATTCAACCCGGTCGATGGTTTCGCTTAGGTATGAATTACGAGTTTTCGATGATCAAGCGCTAAGACTGTGTTGAATTGTCAAAACTTTAGTTTCTTTAGCTGACAATCTAACAAATAACATGTCTACCAATAGTCAAGATCCGTTAATTATAGAGTGCGCCTGGGAAGTATGCAACCAAGTAGGAGGTATTTATACTGTTATTCGCTCAAAAGTCCCTGCCGCTGTGGGTCTTTGGGGTGACAACTATTGTCTGCTCGGTCCTCTCGAAAACGATATTATTGCAGCTGAATTTGATCCGATCACTAATTTGAGCGACCCTATTGGGCGCACCGTTGAGAAAATGAGGACCATGGGTTACGAAGCATGGTATGGAACTTGGCTCGTGACCGGGCGGCCCAAAGGTAGTTTGCTGAATTCTCAAAACGTTTTCAATCGTCCTTGAGACCTTCATCGACATTTGAATATAGATTTTGGAATTCAAACGCATAAAGAAGACCCCTTGCTCGAGAAAATGATTCTCTGGTCTGACCTTGAACCGCACTTTTTTTACTATTCTCAGTAAGGAAATTTTAAAAGGAAAGCGCGAAGTGGTTGCGCACTTCCACGAATGGATGGCGAGCCTTGCCCATTTTGGATATTAAGCGCGATTACCCATTTCAACAGTTTTTACCACACATGCCACAATGCTTGGGCGTTACCTCGCTGGAAATGAGCCTGACTTCTACAATAAGCTTCAAAGTACGATTGGAAAGCTGAGGCCAGCCGTTTTGGAATTCTCCCTCAAGTTCAAATTGAACGTTTGTCGCCCACGCCGCTGATATCTTTACCACGGTAAGCGAGGTTACCGGTATGGAGTGCCACCATCTCTTGGGTAAAGAGCCTGCGACGTTATCACTCCCAATGGGCTCAATATCACCAGATATGCCGCCTATCACGAAGTGCAGAATCGGCATGAGAAGTACAAGGACAAGCTGCACGAATTTGTCATTGGTCACTTCTTTAGCTCCTATGATTTCGATCTTGACAATACGCTTTATTTCTTCACATCGGGTAGATATGAGTTTCGAAACAAGGGGTTTGACTTGTATTTGAAGGCACTAAAAGTGGCTTAACAGAATGATGGTGAACGAAGGTATTGATAAAACGGTAGTGATGTTTTTCGTCACCTAAAAGGCCTACTTGGTCTATCAATCCCGAAGTGCTGGAATCTCGGGGAGTGATGCAAGAGATAAAGAGAAACTGCGAAGCGATAGAGAAACAATTGGGCGAACGACTTTTCTACGCAGCTACTTCCTCAGCAGGATGAGCACAAGCTTCCCAATTTAAATGATCTGATTGATGATTACTGGAAATTGCGCTACCGCAGAACAATTCAATCGTGGAAAACCAAAATCTTGGCCGATTATCGTTACTCACAACCTTAGTGAATGATATTGACGATGAGGTTCTCAATTACCTGCGAAGCGAGCAGATGGTAAATTCACCATTTAGATAGAGTAAAGATGGTTTATCATCCCGATTTTATCGAATCTACAAATCCCCTTTTCGGAATGGATTACGGCCAATTTGTGCGAGGGTGCCACCTTGGTATTTTCCCGAGTTACTACGAGCCATGGGGTTACACTCCTTTAGAATGCGTAGCTCGTGGAGTGCCCACAGTCACTTCCGACCTTTCAGGTTTTGGGAAGTACGTGGAGAATATGGATACCGGGCATGAAGATAAAGGCGTATACGTGATGCAAAGGAGCAAGGAGCTACGGAGAAGAAGTCGGTAGAGAATCTGGCTAAGTTTCTTCTGCACTTTGTAAAATCAAATCGACGATACCGAATGTTCCAAAGAAATAAATTGGAAGATTTCTCTGAAGATTTTGATTGGAAGGTGCTGATGTCTGCTTACGACGAGTCGTACGATCACGCAATTAAGGCTGTCTTCGGTAAAAAGGGTTCGACTAAGTCTAAAGTCTAATCTCCGTCTAAAGTGGAGATGTACTGCTCGATGGCATCTGCTATGTAGGCTTTAACAACTTCGTACTTTTCAGGAAATTTTTCCCAAGTGAAGTCTTCAATGGTAGTAGGGAGATCGCAGAGTTGAACAATTTCAATTTTGTGGTCGTTCAATGGTCCCCGACCATGTTGATGGGCTTCCATTTTTTCTTCTTCTCCATAAGTTTTTTCGAGAAGAGAGCTCGAAATTGCCTTTTACCTTCTGGCCATTCTTAAAATTGAACTTTCCTTCTACACCTTGCATCTTGGAGGAATTACCAAATTTTTTTGGGATGTCGAAATTAACGTTTTGCAAGAGCATATTAACAACGGTTGAGGATCATTGATTCAATATTTGTTATCGACGGATTAATAATTCGTTAAATTAAACTTTCAGAAAAGTTGTCTTTCAAATTCGCATCATTACTACCGTTAAGGAAGAATTCGAAATCAGATTGATTTAAATCATTTCTATCCGGAAATATATTGAAGCTAAAGTCTTAATTATATGTACTTTTGCGCCGCATTTTGAGCGCTTAGTGTCATTTTAACAATCGCTCATCCAATATGATCAAATTGTGAAAGAAGAGTACAAAAAGTGGTATTCGCCCACACTGGAACATGGATTTTGAAATGCTGGTATACGGGCATTACGGTACTCCAGTGATTATTTTCCCAACCACAATGGGTCGTTTTTACGAAAGTAGAGACTTCAATCTAATCGAATCTGCGCGGCATTTGGTAAATGACGGAAAGGTTAAAGCTTTATTGTCCAGACACAATCGATGAGTTTAGCTGGTACAATAAAAGTCCATTCATCCTGCAGATAGAGTTAAGAACCACATGATCTATGATCAATTTATCAAAGAAGAAGTGATTGATGCGATCCGTCACGAGTATGGATTACAAAAAGTAGCCGTAGGTGGAGCTAGCTTCGGAGGTTATTCGGCTGCCAACTTTGCCTTTAAAAACCCGCACTTGGTAAGTCACCTTATCAGCATGAGTGGATCTTTTGATATCCGCTCATTTATGGACGGGCATTACGATGACAATGTTTACTTTAACAATCCCGTAGATTACCTACACAATAGCGACAATCCTGAGCTTTGGAATCTTAAGATTATCTTGGGCTATGGAGAATGGGATATTTGCAAGGATGCAAATTTGACCCTTTCCAATATTCTTAGCTCTAAAAATATCCCCCATTGGCTCGACGAGCGTCGATGGGCAGAGCATGATTGGCCACTATGGCGCATGATGTTCCCTGATTACATTTCTAAACTTTAACAAGACCTTTTAAAATACATACCCATGAAAAAGATTGGAATCCTTTTCGGACAAGAAAACACTTTCCCACAAGCTTTCATCGACCGAGTGAACAGTAAAAATGTGGACGGAATCGTAGCCGAAGCCGTGAATATTGAACAAGTACGTCAAGGCAAGGCCACTGACTACGCTGTTATCATTGACCGTATTTCTCAAGACGTACCTTTTTACCGTGCATACTTGAAAAATGCTGCTATCGGCGGAACTGCCGTGATCAACAATCCATTCTGGTGGAGTGCCGATGAGAAATTTTTCAATAACGCTCTTGCGCTAAGCGTAGATGTAGCCGTTCCAAATACGGTATTGCTTCCTTCGCATGAGCGACCAACCGATACAGACGAAAACTCTTTCCGAAACTTGGAATTCCCGTTCAACTGGAATTCGATTTTCGATTACATCGGTTTTCCGGCTTACATGAAGCCTCACTCAGGTGGAGGATGGAAAAGCGTTTACCGCGTTGAGAATCCGGATGATCTTTTTGCCAAGCATTCAGAAACGGGTCAATTGGTAATGATGCTTCAGGAAGAGATTCAGTTTACGGAGTACTTCCGTTGCTATTACTTGGGTGGAGATCGCGTTCACATTATGCAATACGAGCCGCGTAATCCTCACCACCTGCGCTATGTGCGCGACGCTGCACCCGTTGATCAGAAGATTTTGGATAAAGTGCGCGAAGGAGTTATCAGACTCAATCACGCGCTTGGATATGATTTCAATACAGTAGAGTTTGCCATCAGAGATGGTATTCCATACGCAATTGATTTCTGCAATCCTGCTCCCGATGCAGATATCCATTCAGTAGGTGAAGACAACTTTGAGTGGATCGTTGAGAATGCAGCTAATATGGCTATCGAAAGAGCTAAGGCGCACAAAGAAGGTCAGTTGAACTTGACTTGGGGTAGTTTTGTAAAAGACCAAATCGTAGCTCCAAAAAAAGCTCCTGCCAAGAGAGTTGCGAAGAAAGTAGCTCCCAAAAAGGCTGCCACTAAGGTAACTGCGGCAAAAGCGCCCGCGGCAAAGAAAGCTGCTCCCGCTAAGGCTGCGGTGGCTAAGAAAGCCGCACCTGCAAAGAAAGCTGTAGTGGAAAAAGCACCTGTTGTAGCGAAAGCTCCCGTGGCTAAGAAAGCAACTCCTGCTAAAAAGGCTTCTCCTAAAAAAGCAACTCCTGCTAAGAAAGCGGTAATTGCAAAAGCTCCCGTAGCTAAGAAAGCGGCTCCTGCGAAAAAGGCGACCCCTGCAAAAGCAGTTGTTGCGAAAAAAGCAGCTCCTGCTAAAAAAGCTGCACCGGCTAAGAAGACTACAGCTGCTAAAAAGCCGTCAACTGCGCCTAAGGCAAAAAAGGTAACTGCAACGAAAACTACTGCTCCTCAAGCTACAAAGCCTACGGCTGCAGCGAAGAAGGTAAGTACCACAAAGGCGAAAGTAAGCCCGAAGAAGTCTTCAAAGTCCTAATAGGACGGCGTACATGATTTTCACGCTTGGCATAGAAGAGGAGTATCAAGTCATTGATCCTACTACTCGAGAACTGGTTTCGCACAAGCAAGAGCTGGTGAGGCTGGGTGAGGAGTTATTGCCCGATCAAATTAAGGCCGAGCTCCACGAATCTCAAGTTGAGGGCGGAACGAGCATTTGCCGCGATATCCTCGAAGCTGAAGATCAGGTTAAGCTTCTGCGCAAAACGATTATTGAGACCGCCGAAGGGCTGGGCTTGGCAATTGGTGCAGCGGGAACTCATCCTTTTTCGAGTTGGCAGAGCCAAACTATCACGTCGAATCCGAGATACGACGAGATCATTCTCGAATTGCAGGATGCCGCCAGGAGTAATCTCATTTTCGGGATGCACGTTCACGTGGGAATTCCGAATAGAACATTGGCTCTTCAAATGGCCAATGGTATGAGGTACTTTTTGCCTCACTTGTATGCCCTTTCGGCAAATTCTCCTTTTTGGGAAGGTCGAAACACTGGATTCAAGTCGTTTCGCTCAAAGGTGTTTGACAAGTTTCCCCGAACGGGAATACCCGAACATTTCAACAGCTTGGGTGAATACGACCGATTCATAGAGCTTCTGGTGAAGACCAAATGCATCGACAGCGCAAAGAAGATTTGGTGGGATATTCGGGTTCATCCGGTTTATCCCACCATTGAAGTGCGCGTATGTGATGTGACGCTGCGAGCTGATGAAACCGTGGCAATAGCTGCGATGATTCAGGGACTCGTAGCTAAGCTTTACAAAATGCACGAGATGAATTGTAGCTTTAACAACTACAGCCGAACTTTGATCAACGAGAACAAGTGGCGCGCCGGTCGTTATGGCACTGAAGGAAAATTAATCGACTTTGGTACTGAAGAGGAAAAGCCTTGCAAGGATTTGGTTTTTGAAATGCTCAATTTTGTAGATGACGTTGCAGGAAGCTTGGGCTCTAAGAAGCAATTGGGTTACATTGAGAAAATTCTTACAGGTGGAACCGGTGCAGACCGGCAACTGGAAGTTTTTTCCAAAAACGAAGATTTAAAAGAAGTCGTGGATTTCATGATTTCCGAAACAAAAGATTTCTAATACTATGAGAGCAAAACTCGCTCTTCTCGATATGTACGATGGTGCTCCCAACCAAGGGATGCGTGCCCTCAAAACTATGCTGGATCGTTACTCAGACAGGATTCAATACCAAGTCTTCGATGTGAGAGCCAAGCATGAAATTCCTGACCTTTCATTTGATATGTTCATCTCTACCGGTGGCCCGGGAAGCCCGCTTGAAGGGGACGGAAAATGGGATGTGGCTTGGAAAGGACTCATTGACGATATCAAGAATCACAACCTCGCGACTGAAAATCCCGCTGAAAGGAAATACATGTTCTTCATCTGCCATTCATTTCAGATGGCTTGTCACCACTTCGAGCTGGGCGAATTGACCAGAAGAAAAGTATCCTCTTTTGGAATTTATCCTTGCCACAAAACCAAAGAAGGAAAAGAAGATCGTCTATTAAGAGATCTTTCAGATCCTTATTGGGTGGTCGATATTCGGGATTGGCAGCTGATTCAGCCGAGGAGAAAAGTATTCAGAGATCACGGCGCTGAGATTTTGTCTTTGGAAAAAATCAGAACGCACGTAGAGTATGAAAGAGCCATAATGTCGGTGAGGTTTTCAGATGAGATGGTAGGAACTCAGTATCATCCTGAGGCAGATCCTTACGGAATGAAGATTCATTTTGCCAAGGAGGAAAACAAACAAAAGGTATTGACCAATTACAGCATTCGAAAGTACAACAGCATGATGAAGCACTTGGAAGATCCTGAAAGAATAATGCATACCCACAATACGGTGATACCTGCTTTTATCGATAATGCTTTGGATAAATTGCAGATTGAAACGGTAACAACGGCTTAAGAGATGGATAAAGAAATGAGAAGTTGGTTCAACGCCAATTTTACGGAAGCCAAATACGAATCATTCAAAGAGTATATAGCCAAAACGTACAACCATGTTCCTAACTTTCGGTTGGCAGAAACTCCTGTGTTCTTTGATAACGACTTGAAAGAAAAGGTTCTTCAGGCATGTGAGGATATCAACCAAATCATACTCCAGCCGAATTTTAAGGAGCTTACCAAAGGCGCTATCAAACATCCTGACCTGGTCGTCCCGAACGAAGATTATCACACGCGCTTCCTTCAACTGGATTTTGGCATTTGTAAGAATGACGATGGCGAGATCGTTCCTCAGCTCATCGAGGTTCAGGGGTTTCCATCGCTCTATTTTTTCCAAGACCTTCTCTACAAATCATACATCGAGAATTTCCAGATTCCTGATGAATACACCGTTCACTTTGAGGGATTAGACTCCGTGCGCTATATTGAGCTTCTTCGCAAAGAAATCGTCGGAGATTTTGATCCGAAAAGTGTAGTGCTCTTGGAAGTTGAGCCTGAGAAGCAAGTGACGTATATTGATTTTCTCGGTGCCGAAGCACACCTTGGTATCAAAGTGCTTTGCATCAGCAAGCTTATAAAGCGAGACAAGAACTTGTTTTATCTCGACGATAATGGAAATGAAGTTCATATCCGTCGAATCTACAATCGAGTCATCTTTGATGAACTCAAGCAGCGCGACGATTTGAAGCGCGAATATTATTTTCACGATGAGGTAGATGTAGAGTGGGTGGGTCATCCGAATTGGTTCTTCCGCATCAGCAAATACACTATGCCGCTTTTCAATAGCCCATACGTACCTGATTGCTACTACCTCGATGAGTTACAGGAGTATCCTGAAGACTTGGAGAACTATGTGCTAAAGCCGCTGTATTCCTTCGCCGGAAGCGGTGTGAAATTGCACATTACGCCTAAGGATTTAGATGAAATCGAAGACAAGGGAAACTTCATTCTTCAAAAGAAGGTGAACTACGAGCCTTTGATCGAAACACCCTCGGGCCCCGCCAAGTGCGAACTACGAGTGATGATGATTTGGGAGAAGGATGAGGCTAAAGTTAAGCTGGTCAACAACCTTGTTCGTATCTCCAAAGGAGAGATGGTAGGCGTTCGCTACAACAAAGACAAAGATTGGGTAGGGGCGAGCGTTGGATTCTTCCCTCGTTAGATTTTAGAGAGACTTTTCAGGGGCCGGAGCACTTGCGTGAAAATCGCGTGCGATTCTTTCCGTGTACTCGTCCAGTCTCTGTCGTACATCTTCAAACTTGTCGGTAGCCACGATCACTCCTACATGCCAAGGCTTGCGGATATTCCAAACCACTTCGGGGTCGTTAAAAACACTCATGTCGGGATGCTCAAATCGACTCAACGAAACAACGATTCCCGCGTGCTTCTTCTTGTCTTTTGGAACAGTGTAAACTTCGTTTTTGGCCACGGCATTCTCAATACGCGCCCATTCTTTCCAAAGATTAATGCCACTCGCCGCTTCTACCATCTCGGCCAAATGAGCTCCACCAACTCTTGAAGAAGTCTCCAAGAAGAAGTATTCCCCTGTCTCATTGGATTTTATGAATTCAGTGTGTGAAGCGCTATACTGCATGCCAAAAGCCTTTAGAACTTTTTTGTTCAATGCGGTCAAGGCTTTGTTGTCGGGATCGGTCAAGGCCAGAGTTTGCGAGCGGAATATTCCTCCGCCGTGGGCCACTTCAAAGGGAGTATCCAGGTATCCGCTTATCCTTGAGAAGACAACTTTGCCCTCATAGGTCAGTGCGTCGCCGTGAAAGACTTGTCCCGGAGAAAATTTCTCCAACAAGTACTTATGGCGATCATCCCCCAACTCATCCAGAATTTGCCAAAGGGTTTCCTTGTTTTCAATTTTCTTGATTCCCACTGCCGAAGCTTCTGATCTGGGCTTGATCATCCAAGGAGGCGAAACGGTGTCGGCATATTCGTTGATTTGAGCGTCGTTGAAAAGGGCTGTGAAAGCAGGCACGGGAACACCTTCTAACTTTGCCTTAACACGCATCGCCAGCTTATCGCGAAAATAGCGACTGGTAGTGTCGCCCATTCCCGGAATGCGAAACTGCTCTCTCAACCGAGATACCTTCTCCACGTCAAAATCATCCAAAGCCACGAAACGATCAAAACGGATATTCCTCATCTTGTAGGCTACAGCTTGTATGAGGTGATCCATATTCCATGAGCCGTCTTGCTCCTCTTCCATATAGAACACTTCATCAATGTGATCCCAAGGCCAATTCTCGTCCTTAAGTTTTAATGAGGTGATGAGAAATACTCTGTTTCCGGCTTCTTTCGAGCCTATCAAAAAATCTTCTCCTTTGAAATAAGAAGACACACATAGGAAAGTATATTGATCGTTCATAGCGAGTTGGTTATTCTTTAATTAAATGGTGCATAAAGGTACGGAAGAGGGCAATACCGTAGCCTGTGGCACTCTTATTTTTTACAAATGGATTACTTTGAAAGGACACGCCCGGCATGTCGATGTGAGCCCAACGCGGATGCTCGTCGGTAAATGCTTCCAAAAATTTGGCCGCAGCAATAGAACCCGCAACGGGTTTTGAAGGAAGATTGGCCAAGTCTGCCACATCGCTTTGCACGTATGAATCGTAATCTTTCCAAAGTGGCATGGGCCAGCATTTATCTCCCGAGGCAAGTCCTGATTGAAAAAGATCATTGCTCAAGTCTTGACTGGAAGAATAGAGAGCGGCAGCTTCATAGCCCAAGGCTCTTACAGAACTTCCCGTCAATGTAGCCATGTCCACCAGCGTTTTCGGCTTGAGATTTCGCACTGTCCATGACAATGCATCGGCCAGAATCAATCGACCTTCTGCGTCGGTGTCAATCACCTCCACGGTTTTTCCGGAATAGGTATTTATGACCTCACCCGGTAAAACGCTATTGGCGTCTACACTGTTTTCAGCGGCAGGAACAATGGCTGCCAAATTGATCGGTAGCTTTAGTCTGGCTGCCAGCTCTATTGCTCCCAAAACTGCTGCTCCACCCGCCATATCGCATTTCATGAAATGCATATTGGTTGAAGGTTTTATAGAAATTCCTCCTGTATCAAAAGTGACTCCCTTGCCTACCAGTGCAAGATCAATCCCTTTGTCTTTTTTTCCAAAGTACTGCGACACGATGAAAACAGGCTCATTTATGCTGCCTTTTCCCACAGCATGGAGAGCAAACAGTTTGGCAGAAATCACGTGATCTTTGTTCCAAACTTCGCAGTCGTAGTGGTATTTTTTTGCAGAAGCCTTTGCCCATTGGCCCATATATTCAGGCGTTTTTTTATTTGGCGGCAGGTCTACCAATTCCATAATGCGCATTTGAACTTCAGCTTCAATTTCGGCATCATTCAGGATTTTTGCATCTGCATGCTTTGCGATGATGTAAAGAGATCGTTCGTTTTTTTTCTTTTGCTCAGTAGTTTTTAGTTGATCGAGTCTGTAATTGCTCAGGGCGAGACCTTTGATCGCAGCCGCCTCATTTGCTTCAAATTTGGAGAAATCCATAACCGGAACGCTACCCCAACGATGTTTAGTCTGATGCGCCAGCAATCTGAATTGGTGGCAAATCTCTTTGTCTTCAGAGTCGGGTTCGATGAAGAAATGGATCTCAGGAGTTTCGGTAGCTCTCACCCAATCCCATTCGCCATGTTTTAGACCTTCACTGCTGATGGTCGTGGGAAATATTTTTACTGAAACGAGGTCGGGACAAGTATCCGCTAGTCGGAAGTTCATAGTTTTTGGTTTTCTCTAAAATACAACCATTCAACGGCTTTGGGAAATTCATCTCGCCAAAAAGATTCACCGTGCGTTCCTTCAGGATTCAAGGATAGATGCATTCGGATTTGATTGAAGATTGATTTCCCTTCAAGGAGTCTCTTTTTAAACCGAAGCACATTGGGCATGTGATTTTGACTCTCCTTTCCACCGGCGTAGATGTACAGCTCTGTAGGCAATTCAGGGTGAAAATGCTCTGCTTGCTGAAATATTTTTGGAGCAATCCAAAGGCTGGGGGAGAATACCATGAGCTTGCCAAAAGTGCTTTGATGGTTGAGTCCCGCAAATAGGCTGATCAGACCTCCCATCGAGCTGCCTCCGATACCGGTATGCTCTCTTTGTGTAAGTGCACGGTATTTTTTGTTCACGTAGGGAATCAGAGTATCCTCTAAAAACCGAACGTAAAGTTCACCTTGTCCTTTTCCGAATCGAGGATTGAAATAGGGCATGTATTCCGTAATTCGATCTTCACCTCCATGATCAATGGCGATTACTATTACATCATCCAAACCCTTGGCGGCCAAGTATTCCAATGACTTATCGATGGCCCAATTGCCAAAAGGTGCATACTCATCAAAGAGATTTTGACCATCATTTAAATAGAGTACGCGATACGACTTGTCCGTTTCGTGATAGTTATAGGGAAGGAGGGCAGATATCCTTCGCTTTCGGCCGAGTTGAGGAATTTCATATTCAGCCTCAATTATTTCGATAATGGGTGCATACTTTGATGCTACTTCCACGGGTGTATTCATTTAGAACGAAAATAAATCTTAGTTCGTTCCGGGACAATTCAACTTATGAACCAATAATAGAAAAGATGGTGGAAAAAGAAATTGCCCTCCGTGTCAATTCAGAAATATTGTTTGATTCCAGCCCAAATTCCAATTTGAAAAACTGGTTTTGGATTGCTCGACGGAACTAATTTTTCAATACTTTTTTCTCTTCAGGATCATAGATTCCCACTTCTTCTGAGGCATCTACTATTTCCTTAATAACCTGATCCAGCTCAGTTGTAGCTGCATTTAGGTAGGCAAAGAATTCCTCCAAGGTAATATCTTTGAAGCCGTCTTGCTCTACCAAAGTAGTGAGTCCCATTATTCTGGTCAGTGGTCCGCGGAGTTCATGAGACTGGGTCCAAGCAATTTTTTTCAGCTTTTCGTTTTGTGCCTCAATAGCATTGAGAAACTCTGTGTGAGCGCTTACATCACGCATGGCCCCCACCATCCTTATAGCCACGCCGTGATGGTCTCTCACCATAAACCCTCGGTCATGGACATGAGCATATTCGCCATCGCCCTTTTTAAATCTGTATCGCTCTTCCCACTTGTTTTTACCACCCTTGATAAAATTGTCAAGACCAAGTACTACACGGTCGTAGTCATCTGGATGAACCAATTTGGCCCAATCGTCGAGATGGTCTTTGTCCAGATCAATTTCGTGTCCGAATAGTTCATTAAAAGACGGGTTCCATTTGAGAATATTGGTTTTTAAGTCCAAGTCCCAAATGGCATCTTGTGTTGCTTTGGATGCCAAGGCATATCGGTTGTTACTTTCTGTTATTTTTTCTTGAGCCAGAACCAGATGAGTTACATCCCAGTTTAGTCCTACCAGAAAAACAACCTCCCCTTTTTTGTTAAGGATCGCGTTTGCCGATGCTCTGATATGTCTGATTTCTTTCTTATCCCCTTTTAAAATCCTAAACTGAAATTCCAGGTCTGTTCCTGTATTTACCGTATCGGCAAGTGCGTTGACAGACTTTGTCAAGTCATCAGGATGGAGGGCGTCGACCCACTGCTGACGTTTACCTGAGAATTTATTAGGATCAATTCCAAAGATTTCAAACATTTGATCATCCCATTCCAACATATCGTTGATAGGATCATATTTCCATAAGCCTAGATGTGCAGCCTTGGCCGCCAGTCTGAACTCTTGCTTTACCGAAGATAGTTCAGATGTGATGTCCTTGAGTGCAGTAATGTCTGTAATTACGGAGTCAAACACGATACTGCCATCAGCCTTTTCCATGGGGATTCCCGATCCCTGCACCCATTTTTGATTTCCGGTTGTGTCAGTCAGTCTCCAAGTTTGTCGCCATTGACTCAGATTTCTGATGGAGACTTCTAGTGAATCCCGTATTTTATCTAAATCCTCACAGGGTATTTGATCCTTAATTCGATCCAAGTTTTGAATGGCCTCCTTAACAGGTATTCCCGTAATCTTTTCAAATCCATTGCTGAGAAAGAGAAGCTCTCCTTTTCCACTGGTATCAACTCTATATCGCTGAACCGACCCTTCGATATTGTATATGATATTCTCAAGCAAAAGCTGTTGCTCACGGGATTTATCTTTTGCTTCTTTAATAGAAGTCACATCCGTGGTAATCGAATCCCATTCGATACTACCATCTTTCATTTTTTTTGGAATGGCAACGAGATGTAAGTGTTTTCTCTTACCATCCTGTTTTTTTATTGAGTAAATGTGATCGAGCTTTTCCTCAGTGGTTGCAGCTTCAGAAAAAGCTGCTGCAAGGCTTTTCACCTCTGTTTCTTCCAGGCTTAGCCAGATCTTCTCAGGGTGGGCGAGTGCGTCTTCCGCTGTAATTCCCCAAAGATCTTCAATGCCTGAACTAATGTAGAGATATTCAACAGCTCCATTCGGATATTCTTTGTGTCTGGCCAAAACGCCGTTAATCCCGTTCGCGATGTTTTCTATGCGATTTTTACTGAGCTCTAAATCGATTTCTGCTCTCTTACGTGCATCCACATTTTTCACCGCACCCAAAATCAGAATGACCTCGCCCTTCCCGTTTTTCAGACCATTTCCTTCTGCTCTAACCCAGATGTACTTTCCATCTTTTTTTCTGATTCGAAATTCCGACTCGTACGTGCGACCCTGATAGACTCGCTCGTGCATCCCCTTCAGAATTTTCTCGCGATCGTCAGGATGAGCTAAATCCGGAATTTGATTTGGCTTAATACCCTCATCTTGATCATAGCCAAGTATTCGGTATAAGCTTTCGCTCCAGTACACTTCGTCTTTTTCCAAATCGTAATGCCACAAGCCGTCAGAGGTACTTTCAAGGAGTGTTCGGTATTTCAACTCGGTCAAAGACAGTAATTTCTCAGCCTCGTATTCATCATTGATGTCTCTCATGTTTATGATGAAGCCCGTGATGTCCGGATTTTGCTTGTAATTCGTTACCGTAGCTTCAACCCAATTCATCCCTCCCGAAAAGTGAATGATCCTGCACCTACATTTTAAAGGTTTTTCTTTCTCAGAGTCCAATCTTAAGAGAAGGTCGCTCAGCTCTTTTCGGTCATCAGAATGAATGAAAGTAAAGGCATCTTTTCCTAACATCTCCTCACTTTTTCTTCCGAAAAGTCTTTCTGTGGAAGGACTTGCAAAAATAATCTCGTTTCGATCGTCTTGAATCAGAATTGTGTCATAAGCGTGTTCGAGTAATAGATCGACCTGGCGTTTCCACTGATTCAGCTTTGTTTTTGATTGCATCAATCGTTCTGCCAGAAGCAGACTTTTTGAAAGGGATGACTTGTCAAGGTTTGAAATGAGGATGCCATCCGTTGCACCTTCTTCTACCGCTTTCAGGGCTTTTTCTTCTGATTCGGCTATTGCAATGAATTGATTGCTTGATGAGGTCGCAAGAATTGCTGCGGTCTCCTGTTGATCGGCATCGTAAAAAATAACTGAATTGGTAAGACCCTTGAGCTTATTTTGATCCTCCAGAATGTCGAGCTTTTTTCCCGATACTACGTTCAATATTGATCCGACCTTTTCAAAAAGATCGGAGCTCAGTTGGAAAGCGTAATAACTCTCTGTGAGCATGATTGAGCAAAATAAGGAGCAGTACTAAAGAACCAAGGCAAGGAAAGTTACGAGTTAATTTAGAAAAGCCAAGACTTTCAGTATTTTTTTGAAATTCCCTAGTTAGTCAATTTTTGACTCAAGCCCACCTCGCTTTCTAAAAAGTCAATGGTAGCTTCCAGCACCTCCTCTGCCGCTCCCGATTGTTTCCCGTAGGCAATTACGTGACCTCCTGCATTCGGGAATTCGACGAGGCGCTTTTTACCCTCAGGGGTACCCAATTCTTCGTGCATTCGCCTGATGGCATCAACCCTGACAGTAGGGTCCTGGTGGTCCTCATCTTTGTAGTATACGCCATTGAAAACCGGACAGGTCACTTTCTTAAATGTTTCTTCGGTGGCGGCAGTTTCTACCAATTCTTGCAATTCTACTATGGACTCCAATCGGTACTTATCGTACCAGTATTTTCTGTAGTCGTCGTCTGAGTCTACCTTGCGGTAATCGCCTTTGAAGTTAAGTCTGGCTATTTGCAATCCCCAAGGATCATTGAGCAAAAAGGCGGCAGGATCGTTTATCTCAATATTTGGTGAGTAATTGATAAGACCCTTTATTTCGGGATAGGTGGCCGCCAGCTTCAATGCCAATGTTCCCCCCGTACTCGTGCTCATGATGATGACTTCCTTCCCAAGGGTCTTTCCGATGGCGTAGGCCTCTTTGGCGCTTTCCCAAACACCGTCGGCTGTATAATTCAACAAGGGCTCTTCGGAGTTAAGCCCGTGCTCTGAAAGTCGGGCGAGGTAAAGATTACAACCAAATCGTTTGGCAACTTCGCGGTGTGTGGGGGCGCCTTCCTCAGGACTTGCCGTGAAGCCGTGCAGGTAAACGATGGCTACATCCGTCTGATTTTTACCAATGGTATCCCACCAAACTATCTCTGCACCATTGCCTGGTTTTATGTCAAAGGCAGATTCTTCCGTCTCCACAAAATTTTGAATTCCTTCAATCGAAGGAACCTTCGGAAGGTCGGTATTGTACTCCGGAGTGTCAGGAGTTGGGCCGATGAAATAAAAAATTAGAATACCAAAGAAGAGTATGGCGACGGTCTTTTTCATAATGGATAAAATTAGAATTTTTCGAAGGCACCTAGTCCAAAAAGACCAAAATCAAAACGAACGGGGTCTTCTGAGTCAAATCGCTTTAGTTGGTCATTTAACTCCAGTACTGCTCTCCAATCGTTTTGCTTTCGCTTCAGTAAATTGAGTTTGCGCGCCACTCTGGCGGTATGCACATCCAGCGGGAGATACAATTGGCTCGGCTTCATTTTGTCCCAGATACCAAAATCGACGCCCTGCTCGTCTTTTCTGATCATCCACCGCAGGTACATGTTCATTCGTTTTGCGGCCGAACCTTTGGCAGGGTCGGGGAGGTGCTTCTCAGTGCGCTTGAGATGCGGAACCTCAAAGAAAGCGCTCTTGAAGTTTGACCAGCCCGAGCCCGGTTCTGTCTCGTCATTTTCAAATGATCGGGCCATTACCGTTTCCAATCCGCCTAAGTCGCGATAGAACCTTTTAAGAGCGGCAATAAAAGCAAGGCAATCATCTCCATTGAAGGTTCGATGAACGAAACTTTCAAAAGGAATCAAGTCTTTATCGGTATGGTTGAGGATGAATTCGTGCGGAGAATTATGCATCATTTCCATCAATCGGGTAGCATTGTTGATGATGGTAACCCGCTGCCCCCAAGCGATGACGGCCGTCAGGAATCCGCTGATTTCGATGTCTTCTTTTTTCTCAAACCGATGCGGAATTTGAATGGGATCAGTAGCGATGAAATCAGGATGATTGTAAAGTGAAGTCTTTTCGCGAAGGAGCTTTTCTACTTCTTTTTTAGTCAAGCCAAAGTCTGTTTTTCTTCAAATTTCCCGTCTACCATCGTAAGCATTCTGTCTGCCATCTTTGCCAGCTCGAGGTTGTGTGTTACGATTACAAAAGTTTGTCCGAGTTCATCTCTCAATTCGAAGAAGAGCTCGTGGAGTGCCTTGGCATTTTTGGAGTCGAGATTTCCCGAAGGCTCATCGGCAAAGATCACCGAAGGGTTGTTCATCATGGCGCGTGCTACGGCTACGCGTTGCTGCTCACCACCCGAAAGCTCATTGGGCTTATGGTCGGCTCTTGGCTTTAGCCCTAGACGATCGAGCAGATGAAGCCCTCTTTCTTCAGCGGCTGCCTTGCTCATCCCTGCAATGTAGCCTGCGATGCAGATATTCTCCAGCGCAGTAAACTCAGGTAAGAGGTGGTGAAACTGAAAGATAAAACCGATGTGTTTGTTTCTAAACGCGGCCAATTTCTTTCCTGAGAGTCCCGTGGTCTTTTGGCCATTGATCTCGACTTCGCCCACGTCGGCTTTGTCAAGTGTACCCAAGATTTGAAGCAGGGTAGTCTTACCCGCGCCCGAATCACCAACGATGGAAACCACCTCACCTTTCTTTATCTCCAGATTTACTCCTTTGAGGACTTGGAGGTCGCCGTATGACTTTTGAACTTCTTTTGCCGAAATCATGGGGGCAAAAGTAGGCAAAACCGCTTTCATCAGAATCAATTAAAAAAGCATCGCCAATGACGGCGATGCTTCTTTCGATCATGAGTGATTAGGTTTAATTACCCTTAATGATTCTTTTTACCATCACATCATCTCCTGCTCTGAGGGTGATGAGGTAAATACCGGTAGGCAGATCTGAGGTTTGAATCTCAATTCTGTGTTGTCCTTCGGCAAATTCTGCTGCATTAGCTATCTGCATCATTTCTCTTCCGAGAATATCCATTAGCGTTATGGTTACCCGCTGGTCTCCGTGAAAGTTGAACTGTACTGTAGTACTTTCAATGAAGGGATTCGGGAAAACAGTGAGGTCATGGAAGAACTTTGATCCTTCTGCAGGTCCGTCAGAATTTGGAGTGAACGTTTCATTCTCCGGCTCGTATCCGGGGTCTACTACTGCAAGCGCAGCCTCATCAGGAGAAATGTCTGTACACGTTTCCAAATAAGCAGAGAAGGTAGTACCGCTGCGGGCCCAAAAGCCTTCGCCTAAAGTCACTTCATCGCTTGCTCTGAAGCTTCCTTCCGATCCGCTGAACATGTCCCAATTATTGGTAGCAGAGGAGTAACCTATTGAACTTTCAGCTGCAAAGTTGATGGCTTCTTGGTTAAACCAATTGTAATCTGCTCCATAAGTAGTTACAACCGGTACTGTCGTGTGGTTATTTATAGCATCCTTAGAAAGCACGAGTCTATCGCGGTTTCTGTTATTAGGACCACCCTTCACGTAAGCGGTGCCACCGCAGGTGTAGGTGCCTACAGATCTTGAGAAAACATTTACTCTACCACATCCACCGGTTCCGCAGGCTTGTTGATAAGCCAAAATGGTCCTGAAACAACCTATTGTTGGTTCACCGTAGCCCGCATATGGAGCGGTACCAGGCTGGTCAGTATTTACCAGGTCGTGGGTGCAAAGCATATTGTGCCCCAGCTCGTGATGAAATGTAAATACACCGAAATTTCCGGTTCCCGTTACCGAGAAGGTATCTCCATAGTCGAGTGACAAGTAGGCAATTCCACCACCGCCATTTATGATCAATGCACACATATCTGCATCAAATAGGGTTCTATTGCTGTGCACGTCATCCATAAACCCGTCAGAAGTGGCTCGCCATCGGGCGAGGTCGGTACCCGAATCACCTGATTCAGTGTAACCCACGTTATAGGCCATTGCAAGTTCAATATTGAATCCGACTTGGGCATTGTCATAAGCTGCGTTGGCCAAATTCACCTGATTTACCAGTTCAGCCAGAATACTGGTGTACTGATTTTGAGCAGAAGTAGTGAAGCCAATGAGTACGCGAATTTTGCATTCTCCCGTTGCTTTCGGTGCTCCTATTTCATCCCAGATCATATCCTCATTTTGAGGAATGCCTTTTGGATCGGGTACGTAGTCATAATCCAGCTCCGTATCGGCGTGTTCGCAATCTTCTGCAGGCATCAAGCTCGAGTCAATTTCATAGAACACATGTAGACCTTTCCCAAGCGGTGTAAGGGCAAAAATTCGCGTTCCAAGAGAAAAGTGTGCAACCAGTTCATCTCCATTGATGACCATGTTTACATCACCAAACTCCTGTTCGGTATTGATCGACCCGCACCAAGATGTCATGCCGGCGTAATTTTCTCCGCGTTCATTTTTGATCACGGTGTAGCTTTCGTTTTTGTTCGGTTGGAACGTAAACGAATTTCCTCTCAATGCTTCCATGTTTACCTCAACGAATTGAAGTGAATGGTTCATCACATTGTCTGTTACGGTTTTCAGAAAGATTTCTTGTTCTCTGTCCAGTCCGGGGTCACCCACATTCGTTAGTAGGCTTTGCGCCTGAATGGAAGATAATCCCAATATGGAAAGACATAGAATGCCAACCCACCTGAAAACCGCTTTTTTTATGTTTGCGTTTTTCATGGTGATATTAGTTTTCAAGTGCTTCAACTCTTTCTTTCAACAGATCGTTTTCTTTCTTGAGCTCAAGAATGTAGAGTGTCAACTCTTCAAGCTTTTCAACTGTTACGCGCTGCATTTCGCCTAGCATGATTCCGTCTGCCGCTTCAATCTCAGCTGCAGATGGTATACCGGGAAGGTGATTCTCCGTTTTGATATACTCTTCCAAATCGTTGAGGTTCATGATAGAGTAGTCATCGGCAAAAACGTAGTCAGGCCAGTTTTGGCTCAATTGAACTTTGAGCTCCTCGCAGATCATTTTTCCGTCTACCGAAACTCTGAAACCTGTAACTGCTGTTTGACTTCCAACTCGTAAATCTCCTGATACGTAAGAATCTCCCTGAGCAAACATCGCCCAGTTGTTTGTCGTTCCACCACTGGCAAATCCGTAAACACCAATACGTGTTCCTGCAGTTCCACTGGCAGAGCCATAAACTCCGTAAGATGTACCTGTATAAGTGGTTGAATTGGCCACACCTCGTACACCCATATATCCGCCTGTTCCGTACACTCCATATCCATAGCCCGGAGCGATTACCGAGGTGCCGTTTACGGCGCGTACATCTGCGTTTCCTCCGGTATAATTTCCATCGGCATTGATGACGATTTCAGTTAAATCTGTTTTCCCCTGAACATCCAGCTTTGCAGTAGGCGTTGATGTATTCAAGCCTAGTCGCTCATCAGCTCTGTCTAACCACATGGTGTTGTTTGCAAAGTTGATGTCTCCTCCCCAAAAGTTGAGGTATAGTAGACCTCCTGCGGAACCGCTGTAAGCTTGAATCTCGTTGTTGTCCAATGCCGTGTAGAATGTTTCACTTCCTACGGTAAATGCAGTTGAGGAAGTACCTCCGTTAAATCCACCTGCTACGCGAAGCGCATTATTGAACACGGAATTTCCAGCAACCGTGATTCCCGAACCTGCGTCGGTGATCGAACCGTTTACCAAGGCAGAGCCACTCCATCTTGGAACACGGCTGGTTGTCATCGCGCCTACTTGTGGATCTACTTCAGAAGTGAGGTAACCTGCTGTGGCATGGTTTCCCCAACTAAAGGCTGAGTTCCATTGGGAAGAGTTTCCTCCCGGGGCTGAAATGCTAGAGGAAGCCTCCAATTGTCCGGAGTTGGCATTAATTTTAAAGATCGGGCTTCCTACGTTATTTAAAAATTGGTATTCCGTAGCGGCAGCGTTGAAAAACAATCCGTAATTTGGATTACTGGCAGCACGGAAGGCATAACGGTTGTTTCCGATCAAAAGATCTGAACTGGAATTAAAAGTTAAATTGTTTCTCAGTTCGCCGTTGGCGGCTCCAATAGCAAAAACCGGTGATGCCGATCCGTTTCTGAATTCATATTGAGTACTGGTAGAATTAAAGAACAATCCGAAATTGGGGTTGAGAGTATACTGAAAGGCATACTGGTTAGGTCCAATATTAATTGTTTGAGCGCCTGCCATAGTGTAAAGGCACGAGAAAAGAATGCATGCTACTGCAAAGAGTCCGAGTTTGATGTGGTGCCTGTGACCACGGAGTAGATTGGTTTTCATTGTGATTGGTATTTGGGTTATAAATTGATTTCAATTTTTATCCAAACACAAAGCGGCAAGAGACTAGATAGCCATTGGGGAGCTAGGTTGTCGGTTGGTTGGTTGCTTTGATTGGTTATCACCAAGTTAGATATTTATTCTCAACTTTTACTGCTTGTTCAAAAATATTATTTGGAGTCGCCTCAGTATTTTTTGAAATGGCAGTTAAAAACCCTTTTATAAAGGGACTTTGATTAACTGAAAAATATCATCTTGAATTTTTACAATCATAGTAGGTTTTCTATCGATCCAACGTGTTTGCGTATGTGTCCTTCTCTTTGTGATTTGGCTTTGTTTTGGTTTTTTCCAATCCAATACAGAAACTCAATTGATATCGCTTTTCGAAGAGCTCTGTTATTGATTAAGTCAAATCAAATGTAGAGAAAGAGGTATCCCCTAATGCATTGAAAATCAAAAATCACTAGATTTAGTGATAGGGTCTATTCGACACTAAACAGGTTTGAAGTAATCCCTACTTGAACACGGAAATCCTCATACTTTCCGTCTACGAATGCTCCCGTTACGTCGATGCGGAACAGACGGAAAATGTTGGAGAGGCTATAGCTCACCTCCGTGTAATTGTCTACAGATGGATTGATAAGGTGATTCACATTGATGTTCTCAGTGAGGCCTGCCAGTCTCAAGGTGGGAAACTGACTGAACAAGAAACGACGCAATTCTAAATTCACGTAAGTGCTCAAATACTCCTCGTTGGTAGAGTAGAGGTGGTACGGGGCGATGGCGTACCCCTTCAATTGATCAAATCGCGTGAAGATGGTTTGGTTTCCCATAAAATGGGCGTAGTCCATAAAGTCCATCCGCTCGTTGTTCAAAAAGGTACCTCCTTCCGTTCGCAGGTTTAAAATTCCAAGAAGCCCCAGTGTCATGCTGTATTTAGCTTCAAGAGATAAACGATCGTAATCCATAGTGGCATCGGCCACACCGGGTATCGCCTTCTCGTACTTTAATGTAAAAGTCGGTTGTTTATCTACCGAGTAGTATTGATCATTTCGCTTGTAAGCGTATGCAAACGGCAACCAAGTAGTGGATAGATTTACTTTGAATGCATCGCTTTGGCCAAAAGCCGTTGATTCCAACTCAATATTTTCGGGACGGTTTGAAGTGTAATCTCTACTGTCAGAAGGAAACCAGACCTGTCCCGTGGTATTTCTCGTCTCCGTTCTTCTCGAATAGTCTACCGATGCCGTCACCTTCCATTTGACAGAAACATTTTGCTTCCAATTGGCTTCGACGAATTCTCGGTCGTAAACTTTCATGAAGTTGTTTTGAGCAAGCAAGCTGGTGAACGTGTTAGTAAACGGTAGAATGGCTTCTTGGGCATTGAACTGCGAATAGTAAGAACCTCCGCTCACACTTACCTTTCCCTGCTTCAAGCCTTGGCCGTAAGTATATCCCGTACTCACTTTTCCAAAACCTTTATTTCTCGACACCGCATATCGAAAGAGCGGCATAATCTCGAGGCGGTTTTTGTTTTCAAATCGTTTGTAATACCTCAAGCTATATTCGCCATTCCAGCCGTCTACCGTATTGTAGCGAATCGAAATGAATGGATTGTCGATATTGAGGTAATTGCCTTTCCCAAGGTCGTATCCTCCTCCCCATATCAGATCGACGGGGTCAAATCCTTTTTTGCCCGTCAGGGTATCACCTTCGGCTTTCTTGGCGTATTCAGCCGCTAAGCTGTCCTGCAGGGCATAACCCTTCACCTCGCTTTCCGTGAGCGGAATGGGCCGCACTTCCTGCCAGTAGAGGCTATCTTGCTTGTAGGCCAAGGTGTCTATGTTCATTTTCCGTTCGAAAACCACATCAGGTTCGTCCTGTTCTTTCCGCTCTTCTTTGGCGTATTCGCGCATCAGCTTGCGCAGGTCTTTGGTAGAGACCTCTTCGCCGTTGAGTAGCTTCTCTTCCGTCTCGCTTCGTGGCTTCTCCTTCTTTTCGGCGATGGCTATTTCTTCTTGCTCGGTTTTGATGTCGAGTACTTCAAATTCGGCATCGAGGTCGGGATTGATCTCCACGTCGTATTTGCTGACCGTGGCCAAGTATTCAAACTCAAATTCAAAACCAAACAGCTTTCCATTTCCCTGAAAATGATGAGAAATCGGCATCCAAACATCCGGTTTGATGGGAGCGTAGTTTTGTTCGATGTGTATGTTGATTCCTTGCGGATGTATATTGAAGTCTACGCTGTGAATGCTCCACAGATCCTCCACAATGTAGAGGTATCCCGAAAGAAATTCCTCATCATCCACTCGTGGTGTCACTTTGATTTTATTGATGTTGTATTCACCATCCTTAAACGTGTTGATGTACTGAAACCGATAATAGCCAAAGGCTTTTCGCGAAAGCGGAGAAATGATGCCGGCGACCTTATCTTCGTAGAAACTACCGTTGATGTAGTTCATCGGACTTGAGTTTTGATCGTCGCCGCTGGTGCGGATGCTGATCACGTTTTCGGTGTACTTGCCGGGTCGTTCATAGGTGACTTCCGTAACCGATTCTTGCACGAAAGTGGCAGCCGTGTCAATTCCCTCTTCTTCCATGACCTTACTCATAAACCAGGGATAGTCTACCAATCGCCCACCACCTTTGAGGTAAACGGTGCAAGTGTACTTCTCCACCTGCTGGCGGTGAAATGAGCTTTTGGCAATGGCCTTTCGCATAATCTTGTACGCAGGGTCTTCTTTGCCGCCATCTATTTCGGCAGCTCCCAATACATATGCCTGCTTGTTTAGCACCACATCCAGCGTGATCCAATCATCGGCCACCGTCACTTTTTTGGCCGTGCTGGCATAACCCAAGTATTGGTAGTTAAGGGTGTAAGCTCCCGGGCTGAGCTTGATTTCGTACGTTCCATTGATGTTGGTTACGCTACCAGATCCCGTTTCGGGAATGAATATGGTGGTAAACGAAAGTGGATTTCCATCTTGGTCGATCACTCTACCGCGCACACCCTGGGCCATGGTAGATGCTTGCAGTAAGAGGCAAACTGCAACGAATAAAAAAGGTAAGGCTTTCTTCACAGTCATGAGACGGATAGGTCGGTTAAAAGTTAACACCTCATTTCAATTTTCCTGCCGCTAACCATTCAGCGGCTAGTGGAAAATGATCGTCGGGGCAAGTGCGAGCCGTCAACATATTGATGTGGTCATAATCTTTGGCGTTGCCGTTCTCTTTTGACAACAGAATAAACTTAGTCGAATCGCTTCCCGTTTCGGCCATCAATCTCTTCACATCTTGCGGATTTCCCAAAACCTTATCGTTAATTCCTGCAAAGAAGAGAGCGGGCGGAAGGGTTTTGCTTTGAAGCATCGCTGCCATGTCTTTTCCCGATTTGAGGTCGTACCAACTGTCAGAGCGCACCCACTTAGCCGTCTCCCTGTAAAATTGTGCAGGCTCATTCTCACTTCCCATTTTCAATTTCGCAGCGGGCAAGTACCCCACCAATGAAGTCGATAAACTTCCCGCCGCCGACCACATGATATCAATCATAAGCAGCCTACTGAGTGATCGGGTAGCCAACCTTCTTTTGCTACCAAAGAATACCATTGGCCCTGTGGTTTCGGTCGAGCCGAATTTGGCATACCAGGCCAAGGCCAATACGCCACCCCATGAATGACCGCCCAGTCTGATCTTTTCGGCAGGGTAGAAGGTTCGGATGTAGCCGATGTAGTCGTTGAAGTCGCTATCGATAAATTGCTGCTGACTGTGATTAAAACTCCTGCTTGCCTTCGGGGTGCTTTTCCCCTTACCGGGAAGGTCGGGAACGAAGACGTCAAAACCCGCTTGAGCTAAAAAGGGCGCAAAACCCTTTCCCGATGCAGAGTAAAAGATCCGCGAATCTTCAATGCTACCGTGTATCAGCAATACGGGTGTGCCGCTGCCTCCTTTCGGTGTAAACCGATGCATGCAGGTTTGGTATCCCTGAGAGTGAGGAATGGGTTCGGATGAATATCTTTCTTTCAAGCGTGTAAAGATAAGTGGAGATGTCAGATTTCAGTGAGCAGATACCAGATGTCAGATACCAGATGTAAGATACCAGATGTCAGATATCAGATACCAGTTCGGAGATGTCAGATAAGAGAGGTCAGATAGCAGATGCGAGAGATCAGTTGTCAGAGATCAGGAGTGGGTTGCAAATAGAATCAAAGATCATCTTAATACTGATGTCTTTATACTTAATACCGCACTATCGTTCGATTAAAAGAGATGATGCCTTGAGATGAGGCATTATTTGAAGAATCTTTACCCAATACCCAATACCCAATACCCAATACCCAATACCCAATACCCAATACCCAATTCCCAATACAAAAACACTATTTTCGCCGCAGATTTCAGTTCCGTGAGACGATTACTCATTCTTTCCGTTTTGCTTTTCTCAGCGAATGTGTCCTTAGGCCAAGGCGATTTTTCCTACGGACTCTTTGGAGGGCTAAATTTGACTAAGCTGTCTTCAGGAGTGGATACCATTTCTGGCACGGCTCGCCCATTTATAGGACTTTACGGTCAATACCGACCCGTTAAACTCTTATCGGCAGAAGTGAACGCAGCGTATTCGATGCGTGGCGAAAGGCTCGACCAAACGACTATTCGTGGCGAAGCAAATTTCATCGATGCACATCTTCTTTTTAAGGTGCATTTTCTCAGAGCATTCTCATTTGGCACGGGTATCGGTTACTACCACGCCTTAAATGCGAGGGTTGTAAATAGAATCAATACCGACCGTATTTTTAAGTCCGAGATAGAAGATGTAAGTCCTTTTTCACAAACGGTGGTTCCTTTCGAACTTGGTTTTCAATTTCAGAATTTAGCTAACCTTCATTTTACTTATGGATATGGGCTTAAACGGCGGGTTTAACAATTCCGCGGTTACTTTCCGTTTTCCCATTCGAGTTACTCCAAAAGAGCAAAGACCGCCGAGCAGGCGGATGGTGGCAAAGGATCAAATAAGGAATTTGCGCAAGGGAGCACTGCTGGTGCGACTCCCAACCGCTCAGCCTCTGATAGCGGCGCTGAACGAACGCGGAGATACAGAAACGACTCAAGAAGTGATCAGAGCGGTGGAGACGAATCACCGCGAAATCGTTTCGGCCTTTAAGGCACAGTATTCTTTTTCCAAAGTGTATTTCTTCTACAGCAATTATTCTGAAGAGATTCGTATCGGCAATTTCTCCTCTTTGATGAATGCCGATTTTGAAAATATTTCATTAGCAAACGCAGACAGTTTGCCCCACTACTTCATTGCCGAGTTTGCTAACCTCAAGCCCGACACGGCGCGTTACTACATCGGCGACAGAATAGAGCCCGACCCCAATGGCGGATTGCGACGGGTTAAGCGCTACGGCGATAGCGACATTGGTGCCGATTTTCGGGCATTGGTGATCAAAGACCACAACTTCGTGCAGCTGAGCGACCCCTTTCCTTACTATGTGAGAAGCTTTAAGAAGAGCTTCAGAGAGACTCCTGAAGAATTGATTTTTCTATTTCCACTCACGCCTTTTCTCAACATTGATCATGACGTTGCTGTTCACAAGCTTGATAGCAAGCTCAGGCGGTTTGGCAATGTGGAGAAAAAGAAGATCGAATGATGAATCAGCCTCTCTGCAATGTACTTCTCTGATCTCTGTCATCTGATCTCTGCTATCTAAACTCACTCCTTCACAAACCGCTCCGCGCCGATAACCCCATCTGCCGAAGTCACCTGCAAAAGGTAAATTCCCGAAGCCAATCCCGAAACGTTTACTTCTCTTGATGTACCCGTTTCCCATTTTTGCAAAGGGTAAGTGGCCACGGTTCGGCCTGACATATCCAAAACAGTCAATCCATTGAGTTGCGACTCCATTTCAGATGAAATGCGAATCCAGATCACATCGCTCGAAGGATTCGGGTATACGGTGAAGGCTATCTTCGGTCGATCTTGATCATGATTGGAAAGAATGGCCTCTTGTCCACAGCTATTGCCGCCTTTGGAAAAGAAGACCACCTCGGTAGCTTCTCGCCATGAGGTAAACATGCTGAAGCCATTTCTATCGACTTCGTGAAGGTACTGTCCCAATCCGGGCACGTATTCGTAACGAGTGATGGCAGCAGGGCCATTGGTGTCAAAGCCGCACCAAGCATCGTGTTCCTCACAGCGAAAAAAAGGCGCCGAAACACCGCCAAATCCTAAGCGCACATCACCACAAAAGTCTCGCTGAAACAGGTGTTCTTGGTAGCTACCATCGGCGTAGTCGCCCGTATTCCTTCTTTGGTAAAAGGGCAGAGACCCCAAAGTATCAAAACGGGCATAAGCCAATTCCTCCGTCCATTCTTCCTGATTCAGTTCGCCTTGATCAAATGATTGGTGCAAGACGGTGTATCGCAAAGTATCTGCTTCTTCCGTGCGACTTAAAAAGATGCGGTTCAAGTAGCTGACCTCATCAATGAAGTTTGGGTTAAATGGTTCAGACTGGTAATAGGAGATCTTGTATTGAATGGTATCGCCAACTTGGAAATCATAGATCATTTCACCCGTCAGCACTTGCAGACTTGCAGCATGATGGTCATCGCCGATAAGGCTCACGGGCATCTCTACCTGTGGGAATTCATCCACCTGAAAGAAGTCGATCAGTCCCGTGTTTTCGCCCACCGTTATGGCACTTCCGTGCAAAGGCGTCAATAGCTCAGCGCCATCTGTATTGTAATGTCCTATTCGGTAAGACTGCACCATCTCCATGCTGCCAAATACCATTTGCTCGCTTTCGCCTTCGAAGATCAGGGCATAGACTTCATCCTCATTTTCATAGAATACCGATGAATCGGCTAAAAAATTGAGGCGCAATGTGTCGCCAACCTGTGTGTAAAAATCGTAGTGAAAAGGCTGTGGAGAAAAGACGGTGGCTCCGAAGCCCGCAGAACCCGTATTGGTGAGGCACCCGCCCCAGCCAAAACACTCATTGGGATCATTTTCATCCGGTTCGAATACGGCTTCTTCCAGCTCATTCATTACGGTATGTAAGTAGAACATCGTGATCACATCGCCATAGTATACCGAGTCGACACTCAAGGAGTAATTGCGGGCCCACGTCTCGGTGAGGGGAGCAAATTCTTTTGAGCTGTTTTCATTAAAGAGAAAGAAAGGCTGAGCGCTAACGTTCCATGCCACGGAGAGCAGCAAGCAGGAGAGGAGTAGATTTTTCATTGATTCGGGAGATTGGATAGGTTGTATAGGTCTTGCTATCAAAAATAGAAGGAATCGGGGATTGATTGTGATTAAAAAACGGTCAGGCGGTTAATCCTAAATCGTATTTTAATCATCGCGTAGTCGAAGATCCCGCGCTATGGCGGGACGATGCTCTGCGACCTCGTGGTATAAAGCTCTGCTTGTCCGTTATCTCTGAGTACTCAGCGCCACCCGCGCCTTGCCATTATCCTGTTTTACACAGAGCACACAGCGAATAAATGAACCCCAAAGCCAAAACATGAGGGCACAGAGGAACGCAAGCATTCGGATGAGATGCAGCGCGATTACAAAAGATGAGTATCTGTTCTCTCCCTCATCGCTTCAGCGATGCTCAGCGCCCTCGCGGCATTAAGCTTTGCTTGTCCGTTTTCTCTGAGTACTCAGCGCTACCCGCACCTGCGCCTAACCATTCTAAATTGACACTTGACCATTCTTAATTCTCTACTTCGTAAGGGTAAACTCAAACACCATCTTCTCCACCTGTCCCGCCAGCCCTTCGGCTATGAAGACTGCCGTGTACTGTCCCGCGGTGATGTCGCTTGCGGGTTTCCAGAGTTCTACCTTTTGGAAAGGCGCACCGTCCGAACCTGTAGCCACCTCATTTCCCCAACGGTTGTAGATCACCCAGCGACAAGAGGCCACGCCCTGCACTTGGGCCACGAGCGCATCATTGCGGCCATCAGAATTTGGCGTGATGATATTGGGCATGAGCACTTGGATGCCCGGCTCTACGCGAAGGGTAAACGTAGCCGTATCGGCGCAAGTCTCTTCCAGCCTGTAGGCGATAAGCGATACCTCAAAACTTCCCGAATCGGGAAAGGTGTAGGTAATGTCTTCGCTGGTGGAGATGGGCACACCGTCTATCAGCCATTGGTAGCCGGTGGCTTGGGTGGAAGTGTTGGCAAAGGCCACAAAGAGCGGCGAGAAGCCAGTAGTGGGAAAAGGATCAAAAGAAGCCTCCTGGAGCGGGTCGAGTGGCACGGTGACGGTAGTGTCCCAAAGACAACCCGCCGCAGAGTTGATGCGGTAGTTATACGTTCCCGGTGACAAACCCGACGAAGCACTGCCACCTTGCACTACCCCGTCCAGCCGATAGGTAAAGGGTGACTTGCCCGCAGGATTAAAAGCTTGGATCAACCCCGAATTATCTGGACAACTTGAAGGGTTGACATTTATGTTGGCAGGTCTTGGAATAGCATTGACCTCTACAAAAATAGGGATGGTTTGGCTGCAGCCTTCTTCGCCTTCGTTCCACATCTTTACCGTATACCAGCCGCTGCTATCGGCAAAGCACAGCGGATTAGCCACTGTGCTATCGCTCAAGCCCGCCGCTTCGCTCCAACTGAAGGTGTCGTAGTCAGAGGTTGTAGTGAGTTGGATGGTATCTCCACGGCAGTAATCATATGTGCGCTGCATGGAACCGAGATCGGGCAGTACGGCGCAATCGGGGCTGTAGGTGAGAAAGAAGGCGGGGTGGGGGTTGCCGCGGCCAGTACTTTCAGGGTAACTAAGCGCGCTCATATACAATTCTTGCATCGATTCATCGAGGATATAATCATTGATAACAGCAATTCCATCGGAGTCTTCAATGGTATTGTTTGGAATATCGTCGTCCAATCCATTTAACTCTCCATTTTCATAGTAGAAGTGACCGCGAACACCTCCATCGTTAAACCCTCCCATTGGATTTGTGGCATCTGCCCCCCCTATATTTCCGAGTAGTTCTGAATTAATTCCGATGATAGATCGGTCACTATCATCAGAACTAATCCGATCAGAGTAGATGGAAAAAGCGAAATCCTTGGTCTGATCGAAAACAGGAGTTGGAAAAGAATAATTCTGCGGTTCATTTTGTCCTTGATTAGCGGTGTAAATTCTCAGGCACATTGGCTGATTAATGGATGGACTTTCATAAAGGAAAACACACATCACACTCCACCAGCCCGTGTTAATGGGTATGGTATTTTCAAACCCATCCAAAAAAACTGAAATAGAATTATCAGAAATTTCCACAAGTTCTGTAATATCTATGCCATGAACGGCAAATTGCCCTGCAAATTCATGATCAGGATGCTCTTCACCTATTTGACTTACCATATTTAATGGAATGGACACCCCATTTAAAACCAATTCATTGTCCGTCGGTCTACCATAACGGTAAGTCAAGGCAATGGCTTTTCTCAACACAAAATCCTCTTCCCATTTTATCTGAAATGTTCCATTTGTCGCCCCAAGAGTGCCCGTTCGTCCAGCTGCTGTTACGCCACCTTCAAAGCACTCTTCCAAGAAAAGGTTTTGGGCTGGCAGTAACCCTGAAAAAAAAATTAACACAAATGTCACAATAACTGTTATAGCCAAAAACAGCCGATCGTTTATCCGACCAAAGTGTATGTTGAAACGATGTGGTGTGAACTCTAACATCTCTCTGAAAATTTCAATCTCCTTGTCTAAATGTATGTAATTTTTGGGAGCAACAAGCGGCGTGGAGTGGTTTCTGTTTTCCTCTTTTTATTTAAAGATACCTCGAGTGGTGGTAAATCGAAGAGGGAATTTACGAAAGGTAGGGCGGGAGTGAGGATGGGAAACATTTTGAAGAACAATATTGCTTCAAATGGTTCTCGATACAATTTTCCTTCTCCCGATAGCTACCGGGATCAGGAAAACCACTCGAACTGACAAAGTATTGTTGTTTTACATTCAGGAGTGATTGTCAGTTCGAGTGAATTGCGAGGGACGAGCAATTTGTATCGAGAACAACTAGTAAACCAATCAGCGCACTCTCCGTGCTCTTAAATCATCGCTTCAGCGATGCTCAGCGACCTCACGGTATTGAGCTTTGCTTGTCCATTTTCTCTGAGTACTCAGCGCCAACTATGCCCTGACAATTCACCCCCAACTCAACACAAAGACTCTTCCGATTGAATATGAGCCTTTACAAATTTGGAGCTGATAAAGGGAATCGACACGGGTCGTTTACGTTTCCTGTAAAAGGCTGTCCCTAATCTTTGATAAACCCACCCACCATATTACATTTGCGGAAACAAAATTGAACCCATGAACATTCACGAATATCAAGGTAAATCCATCTTAGAATCTTTTGGCGTAGCCATCCAACGCGGCCTCGTAGCCGATACTGCCGAAGAGGCCGTTGAAGCCGCCAAGAAAATCAATGAAACAACCGGTTCTGAATGGTTCGTGGTGAAAGCACAAATTCACGCGGGTGGCCGCGGAAAAGGTGGCGGAGTAAAAATCGCCAAGAGCCTCGACGAGGTGAAAACCATTGCCGGCAATATCATCGGAATGGACCTCATTACTCCACAAACTCCACCTGAAGGAAAGAAAGTAAACAAAGTTCTGATAGCCGAAGATGTATACTACCCGGGCGAGAGTGAGACTTCTGAGATCTACATGTCGGTATTGCTAGACCGCGCCCGCGGAAAGGTGACCATCATGTACTCTACCGAAGGTGGAATGGACATTGAAGCCGTTGCAGAAAAAACTCCTGAACTGATCTTCAAAGAAGAAATCGATCCGGGTCTTGGTATCCAAGGCTTCCAGTGCCGTAAAATCGCCTTCAACCTTGGCCTTTCAGGCAAAGCCATGAAGGAAATGACCAAATTCGTGCAGTCGCTTTACAACGCATACGTGGGTTCGGATGCTTCTCTTTTTGAGATCAACCCCGTACTGAAAACATCGGATGACCGCGTGATAGCGGTAGACGCGAAAGTGACCTTGGACGACAATGCCCTTTTTCGCCACAAAGACTACGCTGCCATGCGCGATACTTCTGAGGAGGATCCTACGGAAGTTCAAGCAGGAGAGGCGGGCCTTAACTACGTGCAGCTGGATGGAAACGTAGGTTGTATGGTAAACGGCGCAGGACTGGCCATGGCTACCATGGATATTATTAAATTATCAGGTGGTGAGCCTGCCAACTTCCTGGATGTAGGTGGTACGGCAGATGCTGAGCGAGTGGAGAAAGCCTTCCGTATCATACTTCAAGACAAGAAGGTGAAAGCCATTTTGGTAAACATCTTCGGAGGAATCGTTCGTTGCGACCGCGTGGCCCAGGGTATCGTAGATGCTTACAAGAACATTGAAGGTATTGACGTGCCGATCATCGTGCGCTTGCAAGGTACCAATGCCATTGAAGCCAAGCAGCTCATAGAAGATTCGGGACTTAAGGTGCACTCGGTGGTATTGCTTCAAGAGGCTGCCGACAAAGTGAAAGAAGTCTTGGCATAAGTCGGGATTCTGCACTTTCCTCTGTATTTTGCGTATACCGGTACGAACTATGCTACGTTTATTGATAGGTATGCCCAAGCTATTGCTCCTTTTTGCCTTCCTTTTGGCCGCGGCTGCACAAGCTCAAACTCCCGAAAATGTCGAGGAGGTAGATGGCTTGTACCTCTTGGAAACGATGGTGATAGACGGCGACACCATACCCGTAGTCACCCTTCGGCCCAAGCGGGTTTCTGCTTACCGCAAATCGCGTAGCCGCCGCTATCAGCGCAAATGGGACAAGATGCACCGCAATGTGGTGAAGGTGTATCCTTACGCAAAAGTGGCAGGCGACCTGATAAACGAGTACAACCGCAATCTGGAGGCACTTGAAACCGAAGCCGAGCGAGAGGCCTACCTCGACCAATGTGAGGAAGACCTGAAGGCCGAGTTTGAAGGCGACCTTCGTCAAATGACGACGAGTCAGGGGAGAGTGCTCATCAAGCTCATCGATCGTGAAACGGGCCAAACCAGTTACGAACTCATCAAAGATCTCAAGAGCGGATTCACCGCCTTTATGTGGCAAGGTGTGGCGAAGTTATTCGGCACGGATTTAAAAGACCAATACGATCCCAATTCAAACGAGACCGACGATATGATCGAAGAGATCGTTTTGCAAATTGAGGATGGCAGCATTCCTGTGGCAACTCGAGAGATTACCACCAAAGCCGCCGAGGAGGTTTTGGCCAATAAGAGCGATCGCCTTCGCAGGAAGATTGAGCGGGAAAAGCGGAAGAACGCGAAAAAGTGATTCGCCCACTTTTTACCTATTTGTGCTTTTTGCCGAAAGGAATTTCAACCGTTAAAAAACCTGTTACTCCTTCATCAAACTAACGTAGTAGAGATAATCAGTACGAGGTGGATCGGACAACCCCGCTTGTCGTCCCATTGTGATTAGTTGTCCCCTATGGTAGGTGCTGTGATTCATGCAGTGCTGAATCAAATTTGCAATCACCGTATAAACTTCTGCATTTGATCTCGGTCGCCTGATCTGAAGCTCTTCACTCGACATGGTTTTCACATGATTGCTGAATTTCTCAGATGCTTGCAACCAACCGTCAAACAATTCTTCTTTGCTTCCCTCAAAAGTCTCGGCCGGATTGTCTTTAGGAGACTCGTCTTTCACCACTTGCAGCCAAAGATACTCTGCGCTCCAGATATGTAGAATGGTTTCCCTGATGCTAGAAAAGCTCGATTCTATTTCTTGTGTCAGCACATCTTTTGTAGACGAACTTATCCATTACGATAGCTGCTGATCTGCCCAATAGTTGTATGCTGAATAACTCTGCATCATCTTTGGTAAATCGTAAAACAATTCCTCTCCACTGGTATCCACAATATCTTCGTTTGGTTTAAAGTTAAGACGAGTCTTCGCTTTCTGGTCGGTGTCAATATAGAGCTCATCGTTTGCACCAAGAGCAATCTCTTTTACCTCACCCGGACTTACAGCGATTTCTTTTTTGATTCTTCCCTTTTCCTGTAGGCGAACACTGAATTCTTTTTTGCCTATGTTTTCTACAACTGCCGTACACTCTTGGCCCATATATGGGTTGATGGCTCCGTCTTGACCCGGGCCTTTTCCTGTCATGACCATACTCTGCGAGGGTTCTATGACGAATACACCGTCTTGGGCAATGATGAATAAACTAATGGTTAGAAATGAGAGCGTGAGGAATGACTTCATTTTTTATTTGCCGTGAAATTATCAGATACGACTAGCTCTTTGCTTCCTCTTGTATGCTTGTAAAAACCTTCGCCGGACTTCACGCCGAGCTTTCCGGCAGTTACCATATTTACCAATAGGGGACAAGGGGCATACTTCGGATTTCCGAACCCATCGTGCATTACACGAAGGATGCTGAGGCATACGTCCAAACCGATAAAATCGGCGAGTTGGAGCGGCCCCATCGGGTGAGCCATTCCCAGTTTCATCACGGTGTCGATTTCCTCCACACCCGCTACACCTTCGTGCAGGGTGATGATGGCTTCATTGATCATCGGCATCAAGATACGGTTGGCCACAAAGCCGGGGTAGTCGTTTACTTCCGTGGGAACTTTACCGAGTTTCTTTGACATTTCCATCACCGTATTCGTCACCTCGTCTGAAGTGGCGTAGCCGCGAATGACCTCTACCAGTTTCATTACGGGAACGGGGTTCATAAAGTGCATGCCGATCACCTTATCGGGGCGGCTGGTTTCTGCGGCTATTTGAGTGATGGAAATCGATGAAGTGTTGGTCGCCAAAATGCAGCCCTCGGGAGCATGGGCGTCCATATCGCGGAAAATCTTCTTTTTGAGATCGGTGTTTTCGGTGGCTGCTTCCACCACCAAGTCGGCTTGTGCCACTCCCGATTTCATATCAGTAGATGTTTTCAATCGGCCTAAGGCAGCAGCTTTGTCGGCCTCGGTAATTTTTTCCTTGGCGATCATTCGGTCCATATTCTTGCCGATGGTAGCCAAAGCTCTGTCCAGAGCATCTTGTGAAACGTCAATTAACTGAACGTTGTATCCGTTTTGAGCAAAGACGTGGGCAATTCCGTTTCCCATGGTTCCTGCTCCGATTACAGCGATGTTTTTCATAATGAGGTGGTGTTAAGTAGGTGGTTTTTTATTTTCCGTCTCCTCTTATAACGGTGAGGAGAGTGTATGCCATTATTTTAAAGTCGATTGCCAGCGACATGTTTTCTATGTAGAGCACATCATATTTAAGTCGCTGAACCATTTCTTCTACATTTTCGGCGTAGCCATACTTTACTTGTCCCCAGCTGGTAATGCCCGGCTTCACCTTTTGCAGGTGGCGGTAGTGTGGAGCTACTTCCAGAATCTGATCGATAAAGTATTGCCGCTCAGGCCGAGGACCTACCAAGCTCATATCTCCCTTGATCACATTGAAGAATTGGGGTAATTCGTCGATTCGAGTCTTGCGCATGAATAGGCCGATGGGCGTAATTCGGGGGTCGCCTTCTCGGGCCAACTTCGGAGTGCCCGTCTCAGCATCTTCTCTCATCGAGCGAAATTTATAGATGAAGAAAGGCTTATTGTACTGACCGATTCGTTCTTGCTTAAAAATGATGGGGCCCGGTGAAGTGGATTTTACCAAGATGCCCACGATAATGTAAACGGGAGCCAGAATGATCAAGGCAGAAATGGACGCCGTTACATCGAGGAAACGCTTCAAGAACTTCTGCCACTCGGGCATGATCTGCGTATTGATCTCTATCAGCGGTGCACCGAAAATGCTGGACATCTTTACGGAACCGGCCAAGATGTCATAAATATCGGGGATGATCTTTATCCGAACATCCAATCCTTCCAATCGACTAAGTATCCCACCGAGGTTTTTGTGTTCGGAGGTTTCCACGGCAATGATGACTTCTTCGGCGGCACTTTCTTCAATTACCCTTTCGATGGCTTCAAACTTTCCCAACCAAGGAAGCTCAGCTTCGAGCAAATGGTCTTTTCCATTGATGCTGACATATCCTACAAATTTAAATCCCGCCGCAGGCTTCATCGTTTCCATCTCGCGGTACACGTTGAGCGCCTCTTCATTTCCACCTATAATAATGGTGTTGAAACCCAGCTTTCGCTTGTGAATTTGCTTCACCGTGCGGGTGGTTAAAATAAAGCGGAAGGTGAAGGTGAGTGCAAAATGAACGCCCAGCAAAAACAGGATCGAGCGGTAGTAGTTTTGGTAATTGGCAATCTGATCGTCGATAAGGACGGTAAAGAAGAGTATGATTACTCCGATGACCGAAGAAAACATGACCTGCCCCAGCTCTTTGAGTCGGTGCCTGCGGTAAATGTTTTTGTACATGCCCAAGAGGGCATAAAGCGATACCCAAAAAACGGGAATCAGGATGAGGCCGTAGAAAAAACGATCATCGTACTCTAAAGGTATCGGATAGCCAAACTTGGCCGGCTCGATGACTTTTTTGCGAAAGCTGAAAAAGAGGAACCACGCCAAGCCGGAACTTAGCACATCAAAAACAACATACTTCGATGTTTGTAGAGTTCTATTCATAAGCTAGTCGGGGTAAACGACTTTCATATTATCGAGGTAAATGATGGCTTGTTGATCGCTCGTAGTTTTGACGGCTTCCAAGTAGATTTGAAAATCGCTGGTTTGACCCTGACCTATTTCGTTGGTGAGCTCAACGTAAATCTTAGTCCATTCATCCGTTGGGTTTAACCCGAGTGCAAAGATTTTCCTTACGGAAGGATTGCGGGTTCGTATGCCGATTTCGATGGGATTGTTTCCGCGGTAGTCAAGTTCGAGGTAAACGGTAGAGCCCGGTACAATGTCAGAAAGATCCCATTCGGGCTCTTGAGAGTACACTTCGAAGTTTGGGAAATCATCATCCAGAATAATCTTTCCGCTGCTAGATCCGGTCAAGACTTCGTCGTCGTTTGACGTATTGATTATGGGTGTTCCGTTAACTTCTGCCGGCTCCCAAACGTTTCCAATGTTTTCAAATCCTTCCACTAAAAAGCCCAACTGACCAAATCCGTCAGAAGTGAAATACTGAAATTGCGCTGTGCTGTCTTCGCTAATTGGGCTGACTACTCCGGGCTTGAGGTCTATATTGGCTTCGTAAAAAGCGTAGAAGGGATAGATGATTCGGTCAGAAGAAATACCATTGTTTCTGATGCCTCCACCAAGTGTAATTCTGGTAGGACCTTCTTGCAGAATGGGTACACTGCCCGGGAGCTCTATGGTGCCTACGAAAAAGTCATTTGCAAAAACATGGGCATCGATAATTTCGCTGGTGTTCGGCCCTTGGCTGCCGTTAGAGGCTACGACGAGATCTGCTGCTTCTATGTATACAAATGCCGGGATGGGTTCATCTTTGTCAAACACATCACACGCCGAAACTAAAAGAATTAGAAGGCAGTAAAATTTTCTCATAAGTGCATGCTAGGATCGGTGGGCCGCAAAAATAGAAAATGCGGGGCATTCGACACCTATAATAACCGTAAACTCTAGGGATAACGCTAGAAATTATTAACCAATTGTGCAGATGCTCAAGAATTTGATCCCGTTGGTGTGCTCATTTTCAGCTTGGCCTGAATTTTATAAGCTACATCCAAGGCATTGTAGCCGTCTTCTACGGTTACGGGTGGAGTCGTATCGTTCATGATGGCTTCAGCAAAACTCTCCAATTCGTCTTTTATGGCATTGTTTGGTTCGATGGTGGGCTTTTCAAAGAAGATTTCCTTTTGACCTCGGCCTTCTCCTAAGTCAATGCTCATAGAAAACGGATCGGGTTCTCCCTCGATGTCCCGCATCTTTACAACCTCAGTTGTCTTATTCAGAAAATCGACCGAGACGTAGGCGTTGCGCTGAAAGAACCTCGACTTGCGCATATTCTTTAATGAGAATCGGCTGGCAGTAAGGTTAGCTACGCAACCGTTATCGAATTCGAGCCGGGCATTGGCAATGTCGGGCTCATCACTTACGATGGCCACACCGCTGGCGCTAATGCGCTTTATGTTTGATCCCACTACACTTAGCACGATATCCAAATCGTGAATCATTAAGTCGAGCACCACGGATACATCCGTACCACGCGGGTTGAATTGTGCCAATCGGTGCGTTTCGATAAACATCGGATTATCCAGATCTTTCCTTGCCGATACAAAAGCGGGATTGAATCGCTCAACGTGCCCCACTTGCACTTTTACATCCGCTTCCCGCGAAAGCGACATTAAGGATTTAGCCTCCTCGATGGTGTTGGTGATGGGCTTCTCGATAAAAACGTGCTTTGACTTTCTGATGGCTCCGCTGGCGCAGGTGTAGTGACTCAGGGTGGGAGTTACGATGTCTACCACATCTACCGCATCGATAAGCTCATCCATATCGGCAAACTTTTTCACCCCTAGTTTCTGCGCGGTCTCCGCGGCCGCTCTTTCATCGGGATCATAAAATCCTACCAATTCATATTGCTTCAATTCTTTGATGCATTTGATGTGGATTTTACCGAGGTGACCTGCACCCAATACTCCGATTTTCAGCATTATTCTTATCGTTTTCACAAATGTACGCTCTGTGATTCCGCTCATCAAAGAATGCCGCCAAAATTATCAACAGTTTGGTTTTGCATTAAAAATGGGAGCCGAAAAGAGCAACTTGAGGAAAATCGAAATCTTTAATTTTTTGTTGGAATCAGGTTATTACATTTGCTCATTCATGAAGGTTTTAGACACACATAAGCACCAAGGCCTAAGGCGTCAATTAGTAAAGACACTGATTGATAAGGGTATAAAAAATCAACCGGTATTGGACGCCATCGGATCAATTCCCAGGCATGTGTTTATGGACTCGGCTTTTCTGCAATTTGCCTATGAGGATACCGCCTTTCCCATCGGGGCAGATCAAACGATTTCTCAGCCATATACCGTAGCCGTGCAAACCACTCTTTTGGAAGTAAAGCCGGGTACCAAAGTTTTGGAAATCGGCACGGGTAGCGGATACCAAGCAGCAGTGCTCAATGCCATTGGTTGCAAGGTATTTTCAGTCGAAAGACAGAAATCTCTTTTTAAAAAGGCAAAGAAAAACCTCGCCGATATGAATACTACCGTGAAAGGTTTTTACGGAGATGGCTACAAAGGCTTACCCGCATTCGCCCCCTTTGAGCGTGTGTTGATTACCTGCGGAGCGCCTTTCGTTCCTCAAGCTCTTCTCGATCAATTGGTAGAAGGAGGTATAATGGTGATTCCCGTAGGCGAGGGTGCCGATCAAGAAATGCTGAAAATCAGAAAATTGGCTGACGGTAAATATGAAGAGACCCGCCACGGAGGTTTTCGTTTCGTGCCGATGCTACCCGACAAAGAAGGTGTTTAAAGGAACTTCTGATAATAAATCGCAAGAGAAAGAGTTTATTTGTCCGTAACCCAATCAGAAATGATGAAGAAATTAGTGCTTAGTTCTGCGTTTATCGCAATGGCCGTAGCCGCTTTTGCCCAACCTGTTTCAAAAAAAGGAGAATCTTATTTGCCTCGAGAAGGCGATTGGGCCGTGGGAATTGACGCCTCACCGTTTTTGCGTTATTTCGGAAATTTCTTTTCGCAAGCAGATAACCCTGCACCCTTTGCGGATTACACAAATGATCAATTGGCCATTACGGGCAGGTACTTCGTTCGCGATGACTTTGCGTACAGAGCCGGCTTTCGCCTAAATGTGTTTAATGATAAAGATTCGTGCGTTTAGTCCCGAGTTTAGCGTAGATCCTACCAATACTACAGTGGAGGATTCCTTACAGTCGAACTTTTACCAATGCTTTCCTCTCTTTTGGAATTGAGAAGAGAAAGGGAAAGACTCGGGTTCAAGGATTTTACGGCGCAGAGGGATTTATAGGCTTCGGTACAGAGAAGCATAAGTTTGAATATGGCAATGACATCACCCAAGAAAACACGAGTCCGATAAGAACCGAATTCGATTTAGAGTTTCAAAATGACCCTCGTGAGCTGACGAACATTTCTGAGACCGGTGCCTTCATGACAGAGTTTACTAAAGGTGCTCAGTTTACTATTGGAGCAAGAGCATTCATAGGGGCAGAGGTTTTTCTTTTCCCAAAAATGTCGCTTGGTTTTGAGTATGGAGTAGCAATGGGTTTCTCTTACGAAGGCAATAGCGAAATAGTGGAAGAGCAATGGGCAGTGCCTGTTGGCGGAAGCGCTGAGCAGTTTGTTACAACCATTAGCAATGAGGGAGGAAGCTCATCATTTAAACTTGATAATGACATCTCAGGTGGAGCGCTCTTCATGACCTTTTATTTCTAATTTCGCAGGTCAGAGCTAACTTGACTTGAAAATACTTACTGCAGAACAGATTCGAGAGGCTGACGCCTACACCATTAAAAATGAGCCGATCAAATCGATCGACTTAATGGAGCGTGCAGCGACCAAGTGTTTTGATTGGATTTATGAAAATGCTCCGCGGTTATTCGACTCAAAGAACACCGAAGAAAAAGACTGGCTTTTCAATGTTGTGGTGGGCCCCGGTAATAATGGCGGAGACGGATTGGTCATTGCCAGATTGCTTCAAAGGGTGGGCTACGACGTGGAGATTTCTTACGTAAAACTCACCGATAAGCCTTCTGCCGATTTTGCGGCCAATTTTGCCAAACTCGGAAAACTCAAAAAAGCTGTCGTCGAAATTTCTTCGGAGAAAGATGTCATCGACTACGCTCCCAACACAGTCATCATTGATGCTATATTCGGTACGGGCTTGAATCGACCTGCCGAGGGAATTGCAGCCTCGGTAATTGAGAAGATCAACGAATCAGGTGCTGCTGTGGTAAGCATCGATCTACCCAGTGGAATGTTCAGCGAAGACAATTCTGAAAACAATGGGAATGGGATTGTGAGGTCAAATTATCTGCTCACTTTTCAAGTGCCAAAGCTGGCTTTTTTCTTAGCCGACTCGGCGCCATTGATCGGAGAGTTGATCATTTTGGACATTGGATTGCATCCGGGTTTTTTGAATGAAGTCGACACGAAATACCATGTGCTGACAGACGGAAATGTAGCTGCTATGAGACCTCCAAGGAGAGTCTTTGATCACAAGGGCACTTTTGGACATGCGCTGATCATGGCAGGCTCTGAAGGAAAACGAGGTGCAGCTTTAATGGCCACTCAGGCGGCCCTAAGAGCAGGTGCGGGATTGGTGACGCTACATACGGATAAGGCAGGAGCAGCACTTTTGCATGGAGCCGCACCTGAAGCCATGGTTTCCATTGACCCTTCTGATGATGGCAGCCTCACGGAATTGCCCGATTTGAAGAAGTACAACTCGATTGCGATGGGGCCAGGATCGGGAACATCTGATGAAACGGCGAAAGCCTTGAAGCTCTTGATCCAAAATAGCCCTGTGCCGCTTTTGCTGGATGCTGATGCGCTCAATATTTTGGCAGAGAACCCCACGTGGCTTGCTTTTTTGCCGAAAGGCAGTATCCTCACGCCCCACCCGGGTGAGTTTGCCAGACTGATAAGAGAGAAAAAAACCCATTACCAAAACATAGAATCGCAAATTGAGCTGAGCAGAAAGTACGGCATCTACATTTTACTGAAAGGAGGAAAGAGCACCTTGAGCCTTCCTGACGGGCAGGTATTGATCAACAATACGGGCAATCCTGGAATGGGAACGGGTGGAATGGGAGATGTGTTGACGGGTATCATCGCGGGACTATTGGCATCGGGCTATCAACCCATGTACGCCGCTGCAATGGGGATGTATATACACGGTAGAGCTTCCGACATAGCTTTGGAAAAAGAAAGCGTAGAATCTTTAATCGCCACTGACGTTGTAAAGTATCTCGGCAGGGCATTTCAATCATTGTAAGATGAGAATGAGAATCATTTTAATAGCCGCATTGGCGATGTTGATGGTTGGTTGCGAAGATGACCAGCCATTGAAAAGAGGAGTAGATCGACCTACACTTGAGTCGGAAGGGGCTTCATTTAGAATCAGGTTGCTGAATGCGCAGGGACTTACCTATGGAGATTCACTCCACTTTGAGGTAAAGTCAGATTCTCCTGATCAAAGCATTGCCAAGCTGGAGATAAGTGGCAAAGACGACAAGCAGGCTTTGGCCACTGTTTTCAAAAACGACTTTAAGGTAGCTTCTGAATTGATCGGAGGCGGAGAGGTGAGGCTGAAGTTCAAGGCCATTTACGAAGATGGAAAGTCTACGACTCGCTACAAGGTAGTGGTGGTTAAGCCGACAGCCGTGCCGGTAGATTGGAAATTTGAGGTGGTTAAAAAGTATCCTCACGACGTAAGTGCATACACTCAAGGTTTCTTGGTGTATGGCGGCTACATTTACGAAGGGACGGGAAATTATGGCGAGTCAAGGCTGAGGCAATTAGACCTTACTACAGGCGAGGTGATTCAGGAGAAAAATCTGAGCGAAGACATCTTTGGTGAAGGAATCACCATTTTCAACGACAAGATTTACCAGGTGACGTATAAGTCGGGAAGAGGATTTATCTATGACCGGGAGAGTTTTGCTCAGCTCGACGAGTTCACCTATTACACCGAAACCACCGAAGGCTGGGGACTTACCCACAACGAAACGAGTTTAATTCTTTCTGATGGTTCTTCCTTCCTCTACTTTTTGGATCCTAATACAATGGAAGTTCAGAAGCGACTCAATGTATTTGATGAAAACGGAAACGTAATGCGATTGAATGAATTGGAGTTTATCGACGGTAGAATTTATGCCAATATTTACACAGAGCCATACATTGTAGAGATAGACGCAGGTAGCGGGCAGGTCATCAATCGATACACCGCTTTGGGGATTGTAGATCGGGCTGAAGCCAATTCGGATATGGACGTTTTGAACGGAATAGCCATTAATCCGCTAACAGGTAACTTGCTTGTGACGGGTAAGTATTGGAGTAAGATTTATGAGGTGAAGCCCGTTCCTCTGCAGGGTTCTTAATATTCCAATTCGCCGAGGCCTTGGCGTACAATTTCGGGCTCACCATCTGTGAGATCTACGATAGTTGAGGCCTCATTATTTCCCATACCTCCGTCGATCACCACATCGACCAATTTTCCATACTTCTCATGGATGAGCTCCGGATCGGTAGTGTATTCCAATATTTCGTCATCATCGTGAACCGAAGTGGCGATGATCGGATTGCCAAATTCTTTCACAATTTCGCGGGCGATGTTGTTATCAGGTACGCGGATTCCGATGGTCTTCTTTTTGCTTTTGAAGATTTTAGGAACGTTTCCGGTAGCATTGAGAATGAAGGTAAAAGCACCCGGAAGAGATTTTTTCAATAGTTTGTACTCCGGTGTATTGACTCTGGCATATTCGCTTATGTGGCTCAAGTCGTAGCAGATGATGGAGAAGTTTGCCTTTTCGGGTTTTAACCCTTTTATGGCCGCTACTCTGGCTATTGCTTTTTGATTCATCAAATCGCAACCGATACTATAAACTGTATCAGTAGGGTAAATGATGAGGCCTCCATTTCTTAGAATTTCAGCAACTTCTTGAATTCTTTTTGGATTGGGATTGTCCGGATGGATATTAAGAATCATGAGATGGAGGTTTGAGGAACAAAATTACTATTCCTGATCAAAAAAAAATCCGCACCAAGAGTGCGGATTTCAGTTTGGTAGTTCTTGTCGATTAAACTGCAGTTGCCGCTTTCTTATGGTCAGCCAAGAATTGTTCAAGGCCAATGTCCGTAAGCGGGTGCTTCAATAATCCTGTGATGACGCTAAGCGGTCCCGTCATTACATCAGCACCGATTTCTGCACATTGAATCAAGTGCATGGTGTGTCTTACTGAGGCTGCGAGAATTTGAGTTTCGTATGCGTAGTTATCGTAGATCAATCTGATTTGCTCGATCAAAGCAAGTCCGTCTGTGGAGATATCGTCCAATCTTCCGATGAATGGAGAAACGTACGTTGCTCCGGCTTTTGCAGCCAAAAGAGCCTGACCTGCCGAGAAAACCAAGGTGCAATTCGTTTTGATTCCTTTATCAGAAAAGTATTTCAAAGCTTTCACGCCATCTTTGATCATAGGCACTTTTACCACGATGTTCTTATGGAGTTTGGCAAGGCGCTCGCCTTCTTCTACCATTCCTTCAAAGTCTGTTGCGATTACTTCTGCGCTTACAGGACCTGTAACGATTTCACAGATTTTCAGATAATGGTCAATGATATTTGCCTCACCGGTAATGCCTTCTTTGGCCATTAATGACGGGTTAGTCGTTACCCCATCCAATACTCCTAAATCTTGGGCTTCCTTTATTTGCTCAAGATTCGCCGTGTCTATAAAAAAGTTCATGCTTTACGTTTTGAGCAACAAAAATAACGAACCAAATAGTTTACGCCGCTTCGAAAAGTGTCGGCTTATGAACAGGTTTAAAACAATTATCAGAATACGAGAGGATGGAGGAAAGTCTATAAAACACAAAACCCGGTGCTTACCCGGGTTTTGCATGCTATGATATTTTGCGTAGGGCTATGAACCAATTCGCAGCCCGCAAGATAGTTTATCATTATGATTCAAACAAAAAAGGAAGATAGTTTCTTAAAAATGAATGGAGGTGATCGCTACTTGCGATCCGCATACGGCACAAAAAAGGCCGACGTTTGTCGGCCTTTCTTCATAAAATTGTTTGCTTTTGTAATCCTCAGGATTAAGCGTTAACCGCTGAATCGCTTTTCGAAGAGGAACTAATCGCAATGCTGTAAACAACCAAACCAAAACCTATTTTATTCACGGCATCGGCTATGTTGTAAAATAAGTCCACATTGCTGCTTTCCCATCCCAAACCTACGTTTAGCCAACCACCGGGCATACACATGTAACCGATAGGATAAATAGCCCAACCGACTAGTACAAACCAAGCAAGGGTTCTGATTCCTTTAACTACTGTCGGGTTTCCTGAAGCATCACCTAACTTTTTCACTTCACCGAACCAAGCAGTATACAATATGTAAACGTAACCAATGGTCGAGAGAGCTCCCCACGTGGCCGAATATCCGGTAGAACCATCCGTATATGCCTCTCCAATATATCCTGCGATCAGCATCCAGGCTGAAGCCACAATGAGTTTCCAAAGTAACCCGATTTTAGCGCCTGCGGCTTTAGTAAGGAGATAAAACTCTACGCACATCAAAGGAACCGTTAGTGTCCAGTCTATATAACGAAGCGCGGTAGGATTTTCTCCTGTTGCTGCGTAGTAGTCGCGCATGTAATAATAATGCACGGCCGCTATTCCCGTAATCAAACCGCTAACAAGAAGACTGGTTTTCCACTTGTCGGATACTCTGGAGCGTTCAAAAAAGAAAAACACTGCCGAGGCAAACATTGCCATGTAACCTGTAAAGAAGGTAAATGCAACCGGGTCGTCGACCGGAATAGTCATTACCTCAAGCAAAATTGATTTCATATTTTTTTGTTTTTAGTTATGATTCTTTAACACTTCGGGAAATTAAATTGTTTAACGATGTGGATAAAAGATTAAACAAAAATTATTCTAAGGCTTTCCGCCCGTTGAATTGCGTCATTTTATCGATCAATAGGTTTCATTTGTCGACTAGGCGACATACCTTTGTTTTTATAACCTTTCAACATTAGTAAAATGAAACGTCTAAGTCTTCTCCTTCTCCTCGCTCTATTTGTGGCATCTTGCCAAAATGACGATGAAAACGAGGATCCCATCAGTTCTCCTGTGAGCGCTAAAGCAAGAACCTACGAGGGGGAATTTCTACAGGATTACATAACCCTTACTTGCAAAGTAGCCCAAACTACAGATGGCTTTTTCCCGACACAGGCCGCGCGTGCTTACGGATACATCGGAGTAACGGCATATGAATCAGTAGTGCACGGAATTGATGGCTCTTACCGACTGGAAGGTCAAATAGATGGAATGCCTGAAGGAAGCATACCCGATCCCGATTCTAACTTAAAATACAATTGGGCCATTGCTTGTAATGCGGCTACTGCTGAGATGATGCGGCTTATGTTTGACCTTAACCTTTCGGAAGAGAACCGAAATGAGATCAATGCGATGGAGGCGGATAATTTGGCAAACTTGAGCATTGGAGAAACTCAAGATGTCATTGACCGATCTATAGCTTATGGTCTTTCAGTGGCTGAAGCAATCTACGATGTTTCTACTACGGATGGAGGACACGAGTCTTATTTGGATCCATTCCAGCTTCCATATACTGTTGAGGTAGATGATTACTGCTGGGCTCCCACGGATAATACCCTACAGCCTCTATCTCCTTATTGGATGGAAAACAGGTCGTTTATCTCCGGAATTGTTAATTCCAGTCAGCCCGGAGCCCATGTGCCATTTTCTACTGATCCTTCATCTGAATTTTATGGGCAAGCCTTTGACACCTATCAGCAGGTTACTGAATTCAATACCGATGAAGAAAGAACCATCGCTGAGTACTGGGCAGACGATCCATTTGCCACTTGCACACCAGCAGGACATACATTCAACATTGTAAACCAATTACTAGGTGAATCAAACGCAACCCTCGAGAAAACTGCAGTAGGCCTTGGAATGATGGCTGTAGCCGAAAACGATGCATTTATTTCTTGCTGGAAAGCCAAAGTATGACTACATCTTGATAAGACCGGTGACATATATTAAACAATATATCGATCCAAACTTTGAGACTACAATCGGTACACCGCCCTTTCCTGCTTATACTTCAGGTCACTCTGCCGAAATAGGAGCAGGAGTCAAGGTGCTTATTCACCTTTTTGCCGAAGAAAGCGGAGACTACACCTTTACTGATTTAAGTCAACTTCAATATGGCTTCTCAGCGCGTACCTATGACAATTTCTACGAAATGGCCGATGAGTGCGCTCTCTCTCGTTTTTACGGAGGAATTCACTTCGAGATGGACAATTCAAAAGGATTGGACCTTGGTTTTGCTGTTGGTGATGCGGTTGTAAATAATATCTCTTGGCCTGATAACATTCAGTAAGTTATGAGGTACGTTTTTCTTTGTATTGTCATATTCGGCCTCACGGGTTGTGAAGTTTCTGAAAAGGAGAGTATTTACATACAACCGGCCTTTGAAGATTTTCTGGAGCTAAATTGTGAAGCGCGAAAACTTAAAGACGAGCGATTTACTTTGGCCGAAAGGCTCAGGAAGGATGAAAACTACGTGAGTAATCCTGATAGCCTCAAAAAGGCATTGGCCAGTCAAAGTCGAGAGTTGGCTGAGCGCATTCGCCTGCAGCTGGAGGATTTGACGGGCGAAATGAGTCTCGATCAAAAGAGAGTCTTCAACGACAGTCTGGAAGCCCGAATTGTGAAGATGAATTGCAAATAGGCTAATCTATTCTTTCGTAGCTGGTGCGAATTCCCTTGATAAGTGCTGAGCTAAATCCGTGGTGTTCCATCTCGTTAAGACCGGCAATGGTGCAGCCTTTAGGAGTTGTGACTTTGTCGATTTCGCTCTCCGGATGTGAACCTCTTTCGATCAATAATTCAGCCGCACCCTTTACAGTTTGAGTTACAATAGCTGAGGCCGTCTTAGCATCGAAGCCTATTTCGATTCCGCCTTGCACCATTGCTCTGATGAATCGCATCACGTAGGCAATCCCACATGCACCTAGAACCGTGGCAGCGTTCATCAATTCCTCCTGTATAAAAGTGGTTTCCCCCATAGTGGTAAAAACGGAGTTCACCACATCAATTTGCTCAGGTCCTGCGTGTGTGTGGCAGATGCATGTGATGGACTCATTCACGTCAGCAGCCGTATTGGGCATAGCCCTAAAAAATGGAGTCCCTTTGGGAATAAGCTCGGTTAATTCGGTCATGCTGACTCCAGTTACTACACTGACTACAACGTGTTTTTTTGGATCGATATCTGGGGCGATCCCGGTCAAAATCTCACGAACATTATAAGGCTTAACGGCAAGGATGATTAGTTCAGCACTCTTTACGGCTTTCGAATTATCCATCAGCACAGAGCAGCCTTTCTCAGCGAAATGGTTGAGTTTCCCGACATTCCTTCTGGTCAGCGAAAGCTTTTCGGCGGGATATCCTGAATCAATTAAGCCGAGGGCCATTGCCTGTCCCAAATTTCCTGCTCCAATTATGGCAATACTGAGATTATTGATTTCCATGCTGAATTTTTTTTCAAAGAAAGTGAAATCGAATCTTCTTTCTTAGCTTCACCCTGAAGCATTATGGAGAGAAAGCAAGAAAAATTACCGAATTGGCAGAATCTGCAAAAAGTATTGGGCGAAAGACTGCATTTAGATCACCTCACGCGGGTGCTTTATGCTACCGACGCTTCGGTTTACAGGAAGATTCCTTTGGCCGTAGCCTATCCTAATGGAAAAGAAGATGTGGTGGCCATTGTGCAATTCTGCCGAGCCGAGTCTATTCCCATCATTCCCAGAACGGCGGGCACATCACTTGCCGGGCAATGTGTAGGTGAAGGTTTGGTGGTAGATTTTTCGCGTTTTATGACCAAGATCCTCGAAGTGAATACCGCCGAGAAATGGGTCATTCTGGAGCCGGGCGTCATTCGCGATGAGTTGAATGAGTTCGTAAAAAAAGATGGGCTCTTTTTTGGGCCGAATACCTCTACGGCGAATCGCTGTATGATGGGAGGGATGCTCGGAAATAACTCTTCCGGAACAACTTCTATTCGGTATGGTGTTACCAGAGATAAAGTTCTGGAGCTTGAAGTCGTTTTATCGGATGGTTCGGTGGCTGCGCTCAAGGAATTGGGTAGCGAAGAACTTACCGCTCTTAATGAAAGTTCTTCTCCTGAAGCGAAGATTATCAATTCGATCATCAAAGAGCTGAGTCCTGAAAGCGTTCGAAAGGAGATCGCCGAAAATTTTCCTAAGAAGCAAATCCACCGAAGAAATACGGGATATGCCGTTGATATTTTGGCCGAGATGCAACCATTTAATAGTTCGGGTAAACCTTTCAATCCGGCTAAACTCATTGCAGGATCAGAAGGAACACTTTGCGTCGTGACCAAGCTTAAGTTAAAGCTAGACGATTTGCCTCCACCTTTTGAGGCGGTGGTATGTGCTCATTTCAGTACCATTCACGAGGCTATGATTGCCACGGTCGAGGCTATGAAAAGCACGCCATTTGCTTGTGAAGTCATGGACAAGACAATTTTGGATCTCACTATGGGTAATCCGGAACAAGCTGAGAATAGATTTTTTGTCGAGGGTGATCCGGGCGCGATATTGTGTATTGAACTGAGAGCCGAGACTGAAGACCTCCTTCAAGTACAATGCACTGAGTTGATAGAAAGACTGAAGGAGAGGAGGTTGGGCTTTGCTTACCCTATTGTAAAGGCTCCCGAAACGGCTAAAGTGTGGACCCTTCGGGCAGCGGGATTGGGTGTTTTGAGTAACCTCAAGGGAAAGGCAAAACCCGTTGCCTTCGTAGAAGATACAGCTGTAGAGCTCAGTGATTTGCCCGAATATATTGACGAGTTTGAAAAATTGATGGAGGGCTTTGGCCAAAAAGCAGTCTACTATGCTCATGCCGGAGCGGGAGAACTTCACCTCAGGCCCGTATTGGATCTCAAGTCAAAAAAAGGGAGAGAGGATTTTAGAAAAATAGGTGAGGCTTCCGCCAAATTGGTGAAAAAGTATGGTGGCTCTCTAAGTGGCGAGCACGGCGACGGGCGAGTTCGTGCTGAGTTTATTCCCGAAATGATTGGCCCGAAAAATTACGCTCTTCTCAAAAGAGTCAAAAAGATTTGGGATCCGCAGAATATTTTCAATCCGGGAAAGATCGTAGATCCCGATCCGATGGACGCGGACTTCCGTTATGAAACGGAGCAACGCTCATTTACTTATCCTACCTTCTTTGATTTCTCGGAAGAGGGCGGTATGCTTGAACTTGCAGAGAAGTGCAACGGGTCCGGAGATTGTCGAAAGCTTCCATACACGGGCGCTACTATGTGTCCGAGCTACCACGCCACTAGAAACGAGAAGGACAGCACAAGAGCCCGAGCAAATGTTCTTCGAGAGGCATTGACCCAATCGCCGCATCAAGCGTTTCCCTTCGATAATGATGAGGTACATGAAGTATTGGATCTTTGCATTAGCTGTAAGGCATGTAAGAGAGAATGCCCGAGTTCGGTGGATATGTCCCTTTTAAAGATGGAATCCGATTATCATTATTACCGTCGGAACGGAATCCCTAAACGGAATAAATTTTTCGGGAATTTTCATCGCAGTGCAAAGTGGGGAACGGCATTGGCTCCGCTGAGTAATATGGTTTTGGGAATTTCACTTTTTGAAAAGGCCTTGAAATCCAAATTCGGCATTGCTGATAAGCGAACTATTCCACTATTCTCAGCAAAGAAGGCCACCTCTTTGATTAAGTCAAAAAAGACCAAATCTCCTGAGTTTGTGCTTTACATCGATGAGTTTACTCAATACCAAGACGCGCATATTGCGCAAGCGGCAGGTGAATTTTTTCAGCGGTTGGGCTATTCGTTTGCAGTGGTTTATGCGCCATCGGGTAGAGCTTATTTTTCCAAGTCATTGCTCAATGAAGCCCGCGAATGTGCCAAAGAAGTACTCAATAAGCTGGAGGCATTTTCTTCAAATGGCATTCCCGTCGTAGGCCTTGAGCCTTCGGGAATCTTAGGATTTAGAGATGAGTACAAGCGTCTGTTTACTGATGGGAATAAACAGAAAGCAGAGAAGCTCTCTTCACTTTCATTCACCTTCGAAGAGTTTGTGGCTCAAGAGATGAAGGCAGGCAAAATAAGGAAGGAGGCTTTTTCTGAAGAGAGTCAAAAAATTGAAGTCCATATTCATTGTCATCAAAAGGCATTATCGAGCCCACAGCACAGTTTAGAAATTCTCAATTTTCCCAAAAACTACTCGGCCGTTAAAATTCCCGCGGGCTGCTGTGGAATGGCAGGAAGCTTTGGCTACGAGGAAGAGCACTTTGAGATGAGCAATCAAATTGGTGAGCAGATTTTATTTCCTCGACTGAGAGCCCTCTCCGAGAAAACCTTGGTTGTCGCTGCAGGAACCAGTTGCCGCCACCAAATCAAAGATGGTGTAAACAAGGAGAGCTTTCATCCTGCAGAGATATTGCTGAATGCTCTGAAATGAAAACTCCCGCCCGAAGGCAGGAGTCTCTCATTTTTAAGGTTTAAGATGGTGGTAAGTTTAGCGCCTAACCACTTTGGCGTAAGATCTTGAGCCATCTTGTTCCAGCCCGATCAAGTATAGACCTTGAGGGAATTCAGATAGATCGACTTGTATTTTCTGTTGTCCGATAGAACTTGAAAGAACTCTTTGCTCCAGTACTTTGCCGGTTAAATCCGTCACTCTTAAGGTCAATTTCTCACTGCGGTCAGAGAGGTAGCTGATAGTCGTAATGTCGTTAGTAGGGTTGGGGTACACCGCAATCTCTTTCCCTGCCAAGCCGACATTGTCACTTAGCGTTCGGGCTGAATCACGTTAATCTTGAAGCCTCGAAAGCACACCTGATCCGCCAAAAAGACTTCCGTCCAATACTTCACAGTATGAAATCTGACAGAAGTTGCCGAGTGAATCTCCGAAGGTCACATACAGGCAAAGTACGTAAGGTCCATCATCTTCATAAATGTGAGTAGGGTAGTATTCATTTGATGTGCCACCGTCACCAAAGTCCCAAAGCACGCTTGATGCATTGATGATGTTGTCGGATGGAATAATGTAGAACGTGTTTTCTCCCGTGCTATCTGCTATGACATCGAAGCTGATTCCACACTCAAATTCATATGAGCAAGATCCATCGTCTATGGTTGCGTTAGGATTGTAGTTTATGGCTTCAGGGTCGGTGCAGCCATAAACTTCATTGGTTTCACCACAGCCTTGTTCATTCACTCCAAAATTGAATTGGAAACTTTCTTCTGATCCTGAGAATTCGCCCGAGGCTAGAACCTCGTTGAACATCATAATATTGTAGATTCCATTCCAGTCAGGAGATACATTGTAGATGGCAAAAGTGTAGCAGCCGTCTTCCAAGCATAAGTTGAACTGAGGTGCCCAGTTGTAGAAATTCCCACTCACTACTTGTTCGCCAAATTGGTTTAAAATCACCCAATTCATAAATATGTAAGAGCTATCATCAGGCGCTCCGTCTAAGAAGTCGAATCCCAGATAAACCTGAGTGCAAGCATATTGGCAAGATCCGTCATCAATGGTAGCTTCCGGCGAGAAGTTTATTGCAAGAGGGTCGGTACAACCGAAAACCTCCTCGTCTTCACAACCTTCTGCATTTACCCCGAAGGCTACAGATCCGAAATCTCCCGTCTCCAGGGTTCCTGAAGCCAAAATGTTATTGTTCAAAATCACTTGGAAAGAACCTCCATTCCATCCGTCACCGAATGAGTCAAAGAGCTCGAAGGTGTAACAGCCATCTTCGAGACAAGTCAATTCGGTGATGGTTGAATAGTTCGGGTAATCGCCTGATCCGGCCACTTCATCTCCTTCTTCGTTTCTTATGTTCCAAGAAATTTCGTAACCCCAGTTTTCTGTAAAGATTACAACCATTACTTCATTGTTCTCACACTCAAAATACTCACAACTTCCGTCGTCTTCAGTCGCATCCGGATTGTAGTTCAAAGCTTCAGGATCAGTGCAACCGAGTACTTCTTCTTCACAACCTTCAGCGTTTACGCCAAAGGATACTGATCCGAATTCTCCATCCTCCAGTGTTCCTGAAGCCAATGTAATTCCGTCTAAGATGAGTTCAAAAGTGCCGTCATTCCAGCCGTCGCCGAATGAGTCGAAAAGCTCGAAGGTGTAACATCCGTCTTCAAGACAAGTCAATTGAGTGATAGTTGAATAGTTCGGGTAATTGCCGGAACCTGCAACTTCTTCTCCTTCTTCATTTCTGATGTTCCAAGAAATCTCGTAACCCCAGTTTTCTGTATTAATCAGAACGATTACTTCGTTGTTTTCACACTCGACGTACTCGCAACTTCCATCATCAATTGTAGCTGCGGGGTTGTAGTTAATTGCTTCAGGATCGGTACATCCGAAGATGTCATTTCCGCATCCTTCTGTCATTTCAAAATTCAAGAAACAAGTACCGACGTCGCCATTCCAGCCATCTACGATGAGAATGTACGCAGTGTTGGTATCCAGTTCGCCACAAGAAAAGTTGAAAGCGGATAGCAATCCATTACCCGAATTTCCATCACAATAAATCATCTCACCTCCGCACTCAGTGAAGAGCCCGAATTGGGTATCTGTGAGTGTATTTGTGCCATCAGAAATAGCTTCGATACTTATTTGCGCAGGTTCGGCCGGAGTGGTGAATGTAAACCAAAGGCTGCTTTGTTCTCCTTCGCCTGAACCAAAGTTCCAGCATTCGCCTATGATGCCTTCATTTTGGGGAGCGATTGTATTGTTGATTAATGTGTAGCCCGTGTCGAGTGGAATCGCGTTGGCGCATAAGTCATTATCTGCGGCTTCATAAAGGCATGAGCCATTGTCGACGTTGGCCTCAGGTTGGTAATTTAGTGCCTCGGGGTCTGTGCAACCAAAAACAGAATCGGATTCGCAGTAGTTGAAGACCACACCGTAAAAGAATGTTGAATCACTTTGATTGAAGGTGGCGAAAAGTCCTCCGCCGTTGCAATCGTTGATGGAGACGATTGCATAGTTCCAACCTAGTTCAGGCTCCTCATAAAAGCCGGAGAAAGTGCCGTCGTTGATCAAAACAGGATATTCGACTGCACTGTTTTGTCCGACGATAGCAATGTTTCCCTGAACTGATTCAACGGGTGCGTTGATTAAGTCAATTTGAACGGTGATACCCGGATTTTGAGAAAATACAGTTGCTGAGAATAGGCAGCAAATAGCAATAAGGAAAGATTTCATAGTCATGATGATTGGTTTGATATTATGACCACGGTTGCTATAAAATAGTTGCTCGGGAAAATAAAAAAACCCGCGATTGCGGGGTTTCTTTTATCTCAAAACGGTTATAAAACCTGTCTTTTGCTGGAGTTCCAAACTTTCGTTTCTTTCCTCTCCCCAGCGATAGGTCATTTTGTAAAAGTAGAGTTGGTTCTGACCAAAATAGTCTCCATCTCCACCGTTCCAGACTTCTTCGAGATTTCTCGATTCGAATACCAAATCGCCCCATCGGTTGAAAACTTGAAAAGTATAGTCTGTGATGGGACAGGAAGGAATTGGCTTAAAAGTATTGTTCAGGGCATCATTGCCACCCGGCGTCATCGCATTTGGAATAAAGACTTCGCAAGGGCAATCATCGGCAATGTTGGCAAAAGAGATATTGATGGCAAAGTCATAATTCTCTTTACATCCGCGTTGATCTTCAACCGACAACGTGTACAGACCTGTCGAAAGATCTTCGTAAAATCCGTTTGGTTTCGGATCCTCTCCATTTAAGCGGAATTCAAAGGGTGGTACACCATTTCGAAGATTCGCATCGATCAAACCATTATCAAAAAGCGGACAGTTCACAGGTCTGATCCTCTCTATTGCAAGATTGAGGTCAGTATCGTCATTGACTACGACGTCTTTGGTATTCGTACATCCTGCATCATTTCTCACGCTCAGGATATATGGTCCTGAAATTAAACCGTCAAAGAATGCCGTATCCTGCCATCCCGAGCCCAGATTGTATTCGAATACATCGGGATAGTCGACCTCTGCAAATACAGAACCGTCAGGATTTCCGCAGAAGGAATTTTTAATAGTCAAGATATTGATAGGTGGTACTTCTCTTTTCAAGAATACACTATCGATCAATTCGCACCCTGAGGCATCGATGGCCGTCACATCGTATCGACCGGCAGCGAGGTTTGGCAATGTGCTGTTGGCTTGGAAAGACTGACCTCCATCAAAAGAATACTGAATCGGATCTGCCCCTCCTACAATTTGAAGCGCTATGGATCCATCGGTTCCATTCAAGCAAGTTTCTTGTGAAACGGTGATATTCAAATCTTTTCCAAGGCATGCGGCATCCTCGCAGACAGTGGTGGCATTCCCCAGTAAGTTTTGAAGATTGGCATTGACGTGAGCTTCCATCCGTTCTACTTGATCTTCTGTGAACATGTATAGGCAAGCGTCATCACAATAATCCATATAGCTTGGCCAAAGAACAGGTTCGGTGCAATTTACAATCGCTTCGCCGATTGCGTAGCATCCGTACATTTCTGTATCTGTAGCAGGGGTGTCGTCAATTCCATCACCAACGCTTGCACTATCCAAATTATTAAAAGGATGCTCAAGATTTAAGTAGTGGCCCACCTCGTGTGTCATGGTCCGGCCGAGGCCATAAGTTCCACTTAAATTGCCATTGCAATTGCTAGTGCCAAAATAAGCAAGTCCACAAACGACCACATCACCATTTCCAGAGCCTCCGAGTGGAGAAAATCCTAAAGGGTTATCCATATCTCTGATTCCCCAATTCATGTAGCCGCTCCATTCGGGAATATTTCCGACTTCGTCATATTCATCAATGGTGATGGCGTAATCTCCTTCGGCTATTCCGGAACCTGCGGGATGATTTAACGTTGCTAAGCAAAATTGAATACAGGACTCACCATTATTAATTCCGGGCCAAGTGGCTTGGCCGTCCTGCCAATTGGTAATGTCGGTATTCGTTCCTGCAAAATCAGCATTGATCGCAGCAATTTGACTCAATGCCATCTCTTCCGCGCAAGCAGGAGTTACTCTATACTTGTGCCCGGCGGACTTTGAAAATGCACGGCAACGGGAATGTAGAGTATTTCGTCACAATCCATTTTCGACTCGTTCTTGTTATTCTTAAGCCATTGGCGGATATTTTCCATCTTTTGCTCGTGGGCCGCTGCAAAATCAGGGTCCTGCATCATCTGTTCGTGGTATTGATCAGTGTGACACCGATCAGGTCTGTCTCCCTGTTGAGCAGATACTTGAAGAGAAAAAAGGGTAAGTAAGAAAATGGATACTATTACTTTCATAATAAGATCTTGCAAGGTGCCGCGAAGGTAGTAAGATCGCAACTAAATGTCTACTAATAATTGTCCACAACAGGTGGAACTCTTGGTTTCATAATTGTGACGCATGAGCTTTTAAATAGATGTATCAAAAGCAAAAAAAATCATCCAACTCGAAAGAAGGATGATTTCAGTAAATGTATAGTGTCCAAGTTATCCTTGACCTTGCCCCGCAGAGAATTGACGTTCCCCATCAAATTTGTACAAATTCTCGGTTTTAATTACATCAAATCCTGCCTGACTTACTTGTGTTTGCAATGCTAAAACAGAACTGTAAGAAAGAGGGGTTTCATCTTTGCCAATCCAACGACATCTCCAGTGATTTGTGCAGAAAGTCTCAGGAAACCCGTTTGGATATACTTTTACACCTCTGTTGGTCACCATATCGAGACTTAAAGTGCCTTCGGTGATTTTGATCAACTGATCACCCAATTCATCAGGACTTCCTTTTTTCCAGTCCAAGAAGATATCTACACCTATGAGTTCTTTCTTAGGTTCGGGGCGCTCTTTGATTTTTATTTCAATAGGCTTAGAACCTTTCTCATAACTCACTTTTGTCAATGTTTGAGGTTCTTGCCCTATTCTGGCTATTACGGCATCGGCAAATTCCTTTGTACCGACTTTTTCCTTGCTCACTCCTTCACGGAAAATGTCATACGTATGCACTCCGTCTTCCATTGTTCTGAGCCAAGCATTATGAACTCTTTCGGCTACATCGGGCTGATTAATGTAAACTAACATTTGGATTGCACCCATCAACAACCCTGATGGATTTGCCAGGTTTTGCCCCGCTCTTCTTGGTGCAGAACCATGAATGGCTTCAAACATGGCAAAACCGTCTCCAATGTTCGCAGATCCTGCAAGACCAACCGATCCCGTGATTTGTGCTGCCACATCGCTCAATACATCTCCGTAGAGGTTGGGCATTACTATCACGTCAAAGGCTTCAGGGGTATCAGCCAATTTTGCCGCCCCTATGTCAACGATCCAGTGCTCGCTTTCGATTTGAGGATACTCTTTAGCTACTTCTTCGAAAATCTCGTGGAAGATTCCGTCAGTAAGCTTCATGATGTTGTCTTTGGTAAAGCAGGTCACTTTTTTGCTGCCATACTTCACTGCGTATTCAAAGGCGTATCGAACGATTTTTTCAGACCCGGGGATGGAGATCAACTTCAGGCACTGAAATACATCATCCGTCTGGCGATGCTCAATACCTGCATATAGATCTTCTTCGTTTTCACGAACGATCACCACATCCATTACAGGGTGTTTGGTGTCGATAAACGGGTGTAATGAAGCACATGGTCGAATGTTTGCATAAGTCCCAACGTCTTTCTGGTCGCAATATCTAAACTCTTAAATCCACCTCCTTGAGGGGTAGTAATCGGAGCTTTGAGAAATACTTTTGATCGGCAGTTGGCCTCCCATGATTCAGGAGCAATACCTATTCTGTATCCTTCGAGGTAAGCTTTTTCACCAATGGTAATTGTTTCGGTTTCTATTTGTGCACCGCGGCTTCCATGATTCGAAGGGTTGCATCCATAATTTCGTGGACCACTCCATCACCGTGTGCAACGGTTATTAATCGTTTTTCAGACATAAGTGGATTTTTTAATTCGATGCAAAAGTATAAGCTCAGGGCATATGTTTTGGACTATACATAAGCTTCATTGCTTTTTTTCTCAATTGCTCAGGAAAAGGCAGATTATCTTCAGTAAACCTTATCGATTTGGTTAATTCAGGTCTGCGAAATATATAAAGTCGGAATATGTAGGAATAGGGCCATGAGTAAAACCTTCTGGCTCTATCCACAGGACGGAATTGCCTGCGCCGAATTCATTTTCTTCGTAAGCGGGATTATCGGGATCAATCATCCATTCTCCGTCTACTCTGAATTTATAGTAGAGATACTTGCCGTGGGCTTCAGTTGGATGGGGAATTTCCCAAATGCCTTCATCTCTTATCTTATTCTGTTGTTTTCCTGCTCCAGCCGCGGTGAAGAAACCCGTAACCAGAACTTCCGCTGCGTCAGGGTATTGATCAAGCGTGAACGTCCAATTTGCTTCCGGGGCAAGGAAGCTTGTTTTCGTACTCGCCATGGCGAATGACATATGGATTGTTCGGATCGGTAATCCACTCACCGTCTACAACGAATTTGTACTGTGATTTCCCGAAGGTAGGACGTAAGGAAGCTCCCCATCCACCCGCTGTTTTTTGTCATGACCAATTCGGCAGGGTTCCACGCATTAAAGGTTCCCGCGAGTCTTACCTGATTGGCGTCTGTAAAAGCCATTGAGCCGAAACATTGTGGTATCACCTATGGCCATAAAGGAGTTGAAATTCCCCGCTCCGTCGGGGCGTACAATTCGGGTTTTCAGGATCGGTGACCCACTCGCCGTCTACTACGAATTTATATGCGTGAGTGCCCTCTTTTAAGAACATGGGCAGTACCATCCCTTTGGATGTTTTGGACATTTTGAGTGCTTTCAATTCCAATCATTAAAGCTACCCCGCTAAATAAACTTTCTTAGCATTTCCATAATCCTCCAGCTCGAATTTGTAATTGTACTTGTAAAAGATGCTGTTTTTGGAACCCCAGCCGTCATTCTCACTTAAGGCATTTCCCCGGGCTTTAATCCAGTTTCCGTCTACGATGAACTTATATAAGTACTTTCCCTGTATGAGATTTAGCTCTATTTCCCAAACCATCCCCTGTTCTCTTTAATGGTAAGCCCGACGTACTCCAACCATTGAATGAACCTTGAAATTAGAACCTCGCTCGCGTCTTCATATCCTGGTAAAATAAATTTTGTTTTGCCGCTTGGGTATTGCACAATCACAGGTTCCGTCAAACGATTAACTCCATAGGTAACATAATCCATATTCACAGCAGTTCTTGCCTCCATCCAGGCCTGAAGCAGGATCGTTTGGAGAAAAAATCACGTCATTTTTCCAGTTCACTGTGCCTTTCATTTCGCCAATGGTTTTGGATAATTTAATCTTATCGCCTTTCACCCGTTGAATAGTCCACGCTTCCCC
>CALOFA010000025.1:0-124744 GCA_942492545.1 uncultured Cryomorphaceae bacterium
AGCTTTCGCTGAAAGAGATTTATTTGAGTTATCCCTCCTCGTGCCTCAGAGGGATGATCCTGTTGTGGGGGAGAATAAAAGAAAAATGCAGATCGCCTCTGCCGATCTTGCTTTTTTCGTTTAAAAAGGCAATTTAAAAAGCAAGCTTTCGCTGAAAGAGATTTATTTGAGTTATCCCTCCGTGCCTCAGAGGGATGATCCTGTTGGGGGAGAATAAAAGAAAATGCAGATCGCCTCCGTCGATCTTGCTTTTTTCGTTTAAAAAGGTGCTTGAAAGCTAGCTTTCGCTGAAAGAGATTTATTAAGCAATCCCTCCCCGTGCCTCGGAGGTATGATCCGGGGAAAAATCAAAAATGCAGATCGCCTGGTCGATCTTGCTTTTTTTGTTTAAAAAGGTGCTTGAAAGCGAGCGTTGAGAACCTTTCTTAAACGAAAAAAGCCAGCTCTCGCTGGCATTTTTCTTTTGTCGGGGCGTGCAGGATTCGAATCTCACGACCCTCCTGCTCCCCAAAGCAGAGCGCGATACCGGGCTACGCTACACTCCCCGACACTGAACAACGCGTGTTCCATTTTGGGAGCGCAAATATAGAAAACTTTTCACCCAATTCAAGAAATTTAATTTCAGATTTATGGTGCAAATTTGTCGCATGAATCGACTTACCATCATAGCTGTGCTGATCATACTCGCGAGTTGCTCGGGAGAGACTAGTTATGAGAGTTTTATACAAAACAGAACTGATCGCGACATTAAAGTATTGCTGTACAACAACGGATTTCCCCGGGGAGATACATTAAGACTTTCGCCTAATTCCACTAAGTTGATTTCTCGCGGCAGCTCCAATCAAGCCGAAGAGGAAGAACCCGATTGCGCTGAGCAAATAGATTCGGCGTATGTAGAGATAGATGGTGGCGGTATCCCTGGAAAAGGATATCTCAACAGAGTGCAACCGGGGAGGTTTAAACAGAGAAAACTCAAAAAATATTCTTCCCCAATTCGATCACAAATGCACTTTCACGATTAACGACTCTGATATTAACGAGTAGACCAAATTGGCTTTGCATTTACTCCACCACCCAAAAGCCCACATTGTAGACTGAATTGCTTCTGTGTGTGATCAATGAATCTTCAGGCAATGCAGTAAAACGGATTCTCTCCTCGGGCAAGCCCTTTTCCAGAATCAGGTAGTCCGAAATTGCGGTGGATCTTTTAAACCCCACTCGATCCACCTTCTCTTCGGCACGCTCCTCTCCTACCAGCAGCATGCATTTTCGCTGAATGGGAAGTTCTCGGTCTTGCTCCATGATTTGCGCGTCCACAAAGGCGATAAAGAGAGAGTCTTTCACATCAAAAGCTGATAATGGCATCCATCACCTCTTCAGATATTTCATCAATTTCAGGCACATCCCCTTTGTAGAGATAACGGTACTTGGCCTCGACCATGGCATAATTCTCAATGGCCTCGTATTTCTTGGTGATTCTTTTGAACTCAATGTTGAGGTCTTGTTTGTTTTCCAAAATCTTGGCCAAGTCGTTCAACTGTTTCTCATTGCCTTTATCCAACTGCATCTGGAGATGACCAAAATTGATTTTTTTCAAATCATCTTCCTTCATCCCGAAGGCTCCTGCCAATAAGCGGAAAGGTGCCGTAACGGCTTTGAGCAAAATATTCTTGACGGTATTCCAAATAAACTTACCCAATTTGTACTCGGGATCTTTCAAATCTCCTTGAATCGGAATGTCCATCTCGATGTTGCCGTCCAAGTCCTTGAGCAGGCTTACCGCCAATTTTACCGGAAGGTTGTAAAACGGCTCACCGTCGTACTTTCCCGCCAAAGTTGAATTGGTCAAATTTGATCACGTTCTGACTGTCAATTAATCTGCCCCTGATCTTCGTATCGCAGATGTAGTACAAGAGATCTCCTTCAGAAATCGGGTAATCCACATAGTCGGCCGTGTATGGCGAAAAGAATGAAAGCTCCGTTCCCCGAATGTCGTAGTGCAGGTCTATGTCCTCCGGATTATCGGTGAATACATTCAGGTATCCTTCAAACCGCCCGGTGCCATTCAGAGTGGACTCAGCATTGAAGGTTAGTTTCTCTTCAGCAGAATTCAGCGAGTCGGCTTGCAGCACGATATCCGTGAGCTGGTAACGAAACGGCTGAGATGTAGTGTAATCATTGAAATCGAAGGCTGAGTTGGTCAGGGCGATTTCCTCGACCTTGTAAGAAGATTCGCTATATGATTTGGCAATATCTTTCAAATAAATACCCAGAAGCTGGAAGGATTCGAATAATCGATTTCCACTTCTACTTCGGCGGAGTCTACTACCGCAGAATCGGAGATGGCCACCAACATATTCGACCAGTTGTCGCTCTCATCATACATTTCGGTAGAGACCGTACAGCCGTCCAGCTTAATGTAATCGATATTATAAAGAGCATCTTTCATGACCACCGTATCCACATTCACCTCCAAGTGGTCGAGTGCCAAAACCCTCTCATCCCTTTTGTCGGTCATTTCAAAATACAGTTGGCAAGTGTTCCACCGAGATCCAGTACATCAGTATCTTCCCAACTCCCGTGAATTCTGAGGCTAGAGTCAAAAAATCCCGCCAGAGCATTCAGCTCGATGTACGGATCGAAATAGGGACGAATCAGCGAAATATCAAGGCCATCCATTTCCGAGAAGTCCATCGTAGAATGAATTCTCGAGATCGATTCGATTGGTAGTGGAAAGGTGCCCGCCGGTACCCACGTGCAGAGAAGCCAGTATGTCGAATACGCTCACCGTATCGCTAAAGAGCGGCAGCTCTACGTTGAGCGAGTCAGAAGCCACCTTGGGGTGAATCTCGCTGCTGTACTCTTAAGAAGCTCCAAGAAGTTTAAGAATTCGCCATGTGAAATACATCGGCTCAGATTCTTCTTACTTCAGGCTCAGGAGCAACTTCCACCGACTCCATCAAGTCGTCAAAATTGAAAGAGGCTTCGTTTTGCTCTACCCGAGCAAAGAGATTATCAATGATGAAATCTTGAATGTATATTCCATTTGAAAAAAGGTGACCAATCTCCAGATCGAGCTGCATTTCCGAAGAAGGAGACGAAGACCGTTGAAGTATCTTCCTCGCGCATCTTAAAGTTTTCGATGCCCACCTTACCGGTAAAATAGTTGATGTCGATATTCTCCACTTCCACCTCACGCCCGATGAGTTCCAGGTCATTTTCTTGGATGTAATCCTCCAAAAACGTGGGGAGATAAGAGAGCAGCACAACTACAGTAACGACCAACGCTGCTATAATCCAAAGGGATATTTTAAGCCACTTTTTCATGGTTGGGATTGGTATACTGCAAATATGGGGAAAGTTGGAATTGAGAAGGGAATTCCAAAAAAGGAAATTCCTATTTTCGTGAAAAAAGTGAGCGTATGGGTTGGATAAATAGAATTCTGGGCAATGCAAGTGAAGTATCCATTGAGAAACTTCAAGAGAAATATGGTCAACTCCTGATCGATCAGGAGGAAATTCGACTGGGGTTCATGCTTGTTCGCGACACTTACATATTCACAACCAGAAGACTGATCCTAGTCGACAAGCAGGACAGACGGGCAGTAAAGTCGAATACCCTTGTCGCTACCCTACAAAAGCATCTCCCACTTCTCTTTGAAACTTCGGAGCCTTTGATCTGGATGCCGAGTTGAAGATTTGGATTTCCAGTGCCGATACACCCGCCATCAACAAACGGTTCAACAAGTCGGTGAACATTTACAAAGTGCAGCAGTATTTGGCGGAGAAGGTGCTTTGAAAAGAAAAGTGAACTCCGAAAACTTACTCAAACTTCAATTTGTAAATCGATGCCTCTTTCTATGTTGAGACTTCTCATTTTTCTTCTCCTCTTTCCGCTTCTGACGGATTGCTCCGAAAGCAATGAGCAAGCACCTAGGAAAATGGCAAAGGGAATCACGGTGCAGCCAATTGATAATGACAATGCTTTAATCGATACATTGCATCAGTTTGATGAAGTCTATGTCTTCCTCAGTGCCGATTGGTGCTACGGCGGAAAGCTCACCTTTCACAATGCAGTCTTTCCATTCTTGGATGAGCTGAGAGAGCGAAATATCCCCTTGGTCGTTGGTTACATCGGAAATATAGAGGCCTATGAGTTCAGCAGTTTGGAATCCGACCATCCATTTATCATTCATCACCTGGAAGATTCATGGCCCGACATGGGCTATTTTGACAAAAAAAGACTTTCAGGTATTGTTGAAGAGTTAGATGAAGCCTATAAATTTCAAAATAAAGTTCCGCTTTGTTTGCTTTTACGGAAAGGTAAAGTAGTGTCGGAGATGAATTTGGGAAAATTGTTAGAAGAGAATGATTTTTAGATGAAAAGACAATACTGATTGCAAATAAATCCAAGAGGTCTAACAATTCTTGAATCCTGACCTATGATATGGAGTCCTGCAAGCCAAACCTCAAACCCAAATACTCTCCGCGTATTTATGGGTTTTTTCATGCCCCAAAACGCTCAAGCGAGCTTGGAGTGATCTTGTATGAAGTGGAAATCTGGGACCAAGGGATTGGCGTCACTACGTGCCGCCATCCCCGGGGGTGGGTCCTGCAAGCCAAACCTCAAACCCAAATACGCTCCGCGTATTTATGGGTTTTTTCATGCCCCATGCCCCAGATACCCTCGTATGAAGTGGCAATCTGATTCGTTGGGATTGGCGTCCTAGTGGCCATCCCCGAGGGTGGTCCTCACCCCTCACCCAATGCCCGCGTATTTATGGGTTTAGCATGAAAAAACCAAACTCGTCACGCGTTCTGTGGATCCGGGTTGGGGCATGAAAAAACCGGAATCCTTTTTTGTGGATTCGGATGGTTTGCGGAGGGATTCGGGTGTAGCGACGTTCCCAGTATGCATGTTTAGCAAACATGTGGTTTCAGCCACTCACCCACCCCTCCGGTAGGCTTTTCATTTGAGGAACATATTATCAGCTTTCGACTGACGACCTTCCCTCGAACGGGGCGCAAATTTAATAAGGTTTTCCGAACTCAACAATCACTTCTGAAAATAATCCATTTTTCACTTATTAAAAGCTTAGTGTATAAATAACAATTAGAAAACAAGCATTTCAATCTTGCCCTTCGTAACTTTGTAGCCTAATTTTTTCAAGCACTACTACCATGCCCGAATCAGCTGGTCACCCACTTAAAAAACTCTACGACGAAAAAGGAAATGAACTTTCTCCTCAACTCGACGCAGATGTCAAGAATTACCTTAATCGATATTGACGGTACCATTACCGATGATGTTCCCAACGAAGAGCTGGAGCGAATGGGAACTTGCGAACCCTACCCCGACGCTTTGGAGATTTTGAACAAGTGGTATGATCAAGGTCATATCATCACCTTCTTCACTTCGAGAACTGAAGACCACCGAGAAATCACGGAGTTTTGGCTCGATGAAACATGGTTTCAAATACCATGGACTACTCATGGAACAAACCACGTGGTGGCAACTACCACTGGATTGACAACCACATGGTAAGAGCTACAAAATTCAATGGGAAATTCACAGATTTGGTGAAAGTCAACAAAGAAATTGAGGTCTTCAAACGATAAGAGAATCTCGCCTTTCTTCCATCCTTCCAATTACTACCTTTACGCGCTAAAATTTAGACATATGTCCTATGGATATTAATATTACCCTTCCCGACGGTTCCGTTCGGAATTATCCCAAGGGGGTTACTGCGATGGATGTTGCCACGAGTATTAGCGAAGGCTTGGCGCGAAATGTACTTGCTGCCAAAGTGAACGGTGAGGTAATTGACGCGACTCGCCCAATTGATACCGATTCTGAACTGAGCCTTCTAACCTGGAATGACGATGAAGGGGAAATCTACCATGTGGCACTCTTCTGCTCACTTGATGGCTGAGGCACTTGCAAGACTTCTATCCGAACATCAAATTCGCAATTGGGCCTCCGATTGAAAATGGTTTCTATTACGATATTGATCTTGGAGATGAACATATTGGCGATAAGGATTTCGAGAAGATTGAAGCTAAAATGCTCGAACTCGCCAGAGAAAGAACGAGTACATCCGGTATGAAATCAGCAAAGCCGACGCCATTGAATACTTACAAAAAAGGCGACGATTACAAACTAGAACTCCTCGACGACCTTGGAAGGACGGTAGAAATTACTTTCTACAAGCAAGGAAATTTTACCGATCTATGCCGTGGGCCGCACATTCCAAATACTGGATTTATCAAAGCGGCCAAGCTCATGTCGGTTGCCGGTGCTTACTGGCGTGGAGATGAGAAAAACAAGCAGCTCACCCGTATTTACTGAATCACTTTCACAAAGCAGAAGGAGCTCAAAGAATATCTTGAACTTTTAGAGGAAGCAGGAAAACGCGATCACAGAAAATTAGGGAAAGAATTAGAGTTATTTACTTTCTCAGAAAAAGTAGGAATGGGATTACCACTTTGGTTGCCAAAAGGCGCCGTCACTTGCGAGAGCGATTGGAAAATTTCCTGAAAACTGTCAAAAAGAAGCCGGTTACCAACCGGTTATCACTCCGCATATCGGTGGTAAAGAACTCTATGTAACTTCAGGACACTACGCCAAATATGGGAAGACTCGTTTCAAGCCTATTTTAACACCTCATGAGGGAGAAGAGTATCTTCTAAAACCAATGAATTGCCCTCACCACTGTGAGATATTTAAAGCGGAACCGAGATCTTACAAAGATTTACCGCTTCGATTTGCCGAGTTTGGAACCGTTTATAGGTATGAGCAAAGTGGAGAACTGCATGGGCTAACGAGGGTTAGGGGATTTACGCAAGACGATGCGCACATTTTCTGTACTCCAGATCAGGTTAAAACTGAGTTTACGAAGGTAATTGACTTGGTGCTATACATCTTTAAAACACTGGACTTTCAAGACTTTGAAGCTCAAGTTTCTCTTAGAGATCCAAATAACCCAGAGAAGTACATCGGTAGTGACGAAAATTGGGACAAAGCTGAGAATGCGATCAAAGAAGCTGTAGAAGAAGCGGGCTTGAAATATGTAGTAGAAACGGGTGAAGCTGCTTTTTACGGACCGAAACTCGACTTCATGGTGCGCGATGCCATTGGACGAAAGTGGCAATTGGGTACAATACAAGTGGATTACAACTTGCCTGAGCGATTTGAATTGGAGTATACAGGTAGCGATAATGCCAAGCATCGCCCGGTAATGATACACCGTGCACCCTTTGGAAGTATGGAACGATTTGTGGCCGTTTTGATAGAACATTGTGCTGGAAAATTCCCGCTTTGGCTCATGCCTGAGCAGGTAAAGATTTTGCCAGTGAGCGACAAGTACAACAATTACGCTCAATCGGTTTTAAATAAGCTAAAGATTTACGATATTCGCGCCCTCGTTGACGAGCGGAATGAAAAAGTGGGTCGGAAAATACGTGATGCAGAGGTTGAAAAAATGCCTTACATGCTGATTGTAGGCGAAGACGAAGAGAATCAAGGCACTGTTTCTGTGCGGAAACAAGGGAGAAGGCGATAAAGGGAGTCAATGAAGATTGAAGACTTTTCGCAAAAGTCATTAACGAAGAAATTAAAGCCCAATTGGGTGAAGTATAAACTAAAACAAGTAGCCATAGCTAAAAGATTTCAGAAACGGAGAGGCCCGAGAAGGGTAATTAAAGAAGATCCGCACAAAATTAACGGTAACATCACTGCCCAGCGGGTAAGATTGGTGGCAGATGACTTACCAGCCGAAGTTTACGATAGAGATGAAGCCATAAGACTGGCTGAAGAACGAAGTTTAGACTTGGTAGAAATTGCTCCGAATGCAGATCCACCCGTTTGTAAAATCATTGACTACAAGAAGTTTCTTTACGATCAAAAGAAGAAACAAAAAGAGTTAAAAAGTAAACAGCAAAAAGTTGTTGTTAAAGAAATAAGATTCGGGCCAAACACCGATGATCACGATTTCGAGTTTAAGCTAAACCACGCTCGAAAATTCTTGGAAGAAGGATCAAAAGTTAAGGCCTATGTATTTTTCAAAGGTAGAACCATCGTTTTCAAAGAAAGAGGTGAAGTTTTGCTCTTGAAATTTGCAAGTGAACTTGCCGATTTAGGTGCTGTTGAGCAGCTTCCGAAATTGGAAGGTAAAAGGATGATCATGATGATTAATCCTAAGAAGAAGTAAATTAAGGAATACAAAAAACAGAAGGCCATGCCAAAAATGAAGACTGTATCCAGTGCCAAAAAACGATTTAAGTTTACTGGATCAGGAAAAATTAAGCGCAAGCATGCATTCAAAAGCCACATTCTTACGAAGAAAGGCACCAAGCAAAAGCGTAATCTTACGCAAACAGGTTTGGTTCACTCTTCAGATGAGGCTAGAGTATTGAATATGCTAAACGCTAAGTAAATTAAAACAGGTTATTAATCCAGAGTATGAGTTTTAAGAAAATGCGAAAGCATTTCACTTATACCCAAAACAAAAAGCAATGCCAAGATCAGTAAATGCAGTAGCATCGAGAGCACGAAGAAAAAAGGTGCTCAAGCAAACCAAAGGTTATTTCGGAGACGTAAAAACGTTTATACGGTTGCAAAATATGGGGAACGCGGAACACGGCATGTCCTACTCTGATTTCATGGGTAAGCTAAAAGGAAAAATGTATGCATTCAACTTAACCGTAAGGTTTGGCCGATTTGGCGAGGAGGGGGGAGAAAAGAGGGGGGGGGGGGGGGGAGAAGATAAATATTGGGGGATTGCCCTTGTGGGGGGGGGGGGGGGATTTGCTGGGTAGGCGGGGGAGAAAAGGGGAATGAGAAAAAATGAGATTGACCATAATTACGATTCTGCTTCTTTCAATGAATTGGCTCCAAGCCCAAACATTTGAAGATTTCTATTCCATTCCCAAGATTGAACTCACGGCCACGCTAAAAGCAGCACCTTCCCTCTGTGCATTCAATTCGGGAAACTGGGTGAATGCAGCGATGCCCAATATGGAGAAAGAACATTACGGCAAGCTGACGGTAGTCCATTTTGGAACTTTTGATAACTACATGTCTACCGCCGATATGGAGGACCTTTCTCAATTGCAGAAGGAGTTCCCGCATATTCGCGTCATCATTTCATTGAATCCGAAATTCGGTTATCCCATTAAAGAAGAAGATATTTTATTCGAACTGGAGAAGCGTCAGATTCCACTTCCCGTTTATATCGATAAAGGCTTTGAGCTCTGGGAATGTATGGATGTTGAATTTTGGCCTACCACTATGTTCTTCGGCCCTCAAGGGAGCTTGATTCATTCACAAGAGGGACGTATCAATCTGCAAGAATTGAGAATGTCTCTTCCCGAAGTCATTAATCGCTTGGGGCCATTCTCTGACAGGACCCCGGAAGCATTTTATGGAATGCCTCCCGGAAGGTGGAATAAACGCACGGTATTGGAATATCCCGCAGGCTTGGCAGTCAATGAAAAAGAAAGCATGATTTTCGTTTCTGATCAACTTGGCGACAGAGTCTTGGGACTAACGGTAAATGGGAATGTCATGTATTGCATCGGCACCGGAGAGGCAGGATTTAAAGACGGAACATTGGAGCAAGCCGCCCTAAACGGACCAAGAGGAATGGCAATGGACTCTGATAACTTTATTCTCTATATAGCCGATACTGATAATCATGCCGTACGAAAAGTAGACCTCATCAATGACGAGGTGACGACGATAATGGGTAGCGGAAGGGCTCCGAAAAAAATGCCGATGAAAATCGTGGGAGTCAATTCTTCGATCAACGCTCCAACGGATCTCCTTTTGGATGGACATGATCTCTACATCAGCATGCAGGGAAGCAATCAAATTTGGAAGATGGATTTAAGAACAGGAGTTGCCGAACCTATCGCCGGAACCGAAGAATTTGGCTTTTCCAATGGAGAAGCACTAAAGTCGCAATTGGCCTCACCTTCCTGCTTGTCTTCAGATGCATCGGGAGCAGTTTTTTTTACTGATGCTCAAGCGTCAGCACTGCGATATGTTGATGGCGATAAAGTAGCAACAGCCGTTGGCGAAGGAATTTTCACTTTTGGATACGCCGATGGAAAAAAAGAAGAGGTCAAGTTGAGGTACCCAAATGGAATCGTAGCTTATGCTGATAAAATCTATCTGGCAGATACCTACAACAATTGCATTCGCGCCATTGAACCCTTCAAAGAAAGATCAGAAACGGTAACGGGCAATCCTGATATTTCGGGATACCGAAATGGGTTCAGCCCGCTGTATAAGCAGCCCATGGACGTAGCCATTCTGGGGAAAACTTTGATCATCGCAGATGCAGGTAACGGCGCAATCCGCACTTTCAATTTTGAAACTACCGAAGCAGGTAGTATCGGCCTGATCAACTATGAATGCGTAGGCCGTGGAGAAGGAAAGGGATTAATGGATTTACGAGATGGAGATGAGTTGACACTTGGAAATGGATTAAACGAAATAAGCTATAACTTAGATTTCGGGCCGAATTACGAACTCGACCCTACTGCGTTTCAAGACATCAACCTCAACACGCGCACGCCGGGAATCGAATTGGTCGATTCCGACTTCAGCGACGGCCAAATTCAACTCACTTTTATGCCCGACTCTTCTGTAAAAAGGCAGGCATTCACAATTGAATTTTCGCTTTTTATCAGATCGATTGCCGATCCTTCAAGACAATACAGAAAGGAAATCAGTTTCTTCCACAGAATCAATGTGAGCGAAGAGGCGGGATTCAATCACGCCGTTTCTACTTTTTACGATCCCGACAAAGGACGCGAGTAGATAGCGACGTCTACTCCAAGATTCGACTTAAGCCTCTCGCGGCCAAGTCGTATTGCGGATTGATGGAAAGAGCTTCGCGGTAAGACGTTTCTGCTTCTCCGTAAAGCTCAAGTTCTTCGTAAGCCAAACCTCTATTGTAAATGGCCTCAACATAGTCGGGCCTTACCACAATTGCCGAGTCAAAGTAAGCCACTGCCGTATCAAATGCCAAGTATTCCGTAAGGTACAGGTAACCCAAATTATAATAGGCCAAAACATTATTAGGGTCCGCATTGAGCATCTGAAAATAAGTATTTCTGGCCTGATCAATTCTGCTTCCCGCCTGAAGAAACATTCCCTTGTGGTAAAATGCCTCGGCACTTTTGGGCCTGATTTCAAGAGCTGAATTAAAGTACTCCAATGCTAATGGATCGCCTTGGAAGGCATACAGGCTCCCCAATTCCATGTAGGCTTCGTAGAGGTCGGGATTGACTTCAATAGCCGTTTGAAAAGAAGAAATGGAAGTGATCGTGTCGCCTGTCTCTTTGTAGACATACCCTTTAATGAAATACCCTTGTGCCAATTGACTGTTCTGGCGCAGAGCGTAGTTCACAGCAATTATAGCTTCATCGTATCGTCGAAGAGAAAATATACCTCAGCGAGTTTTAAGAGGGCTTCGGTATTTGAGGGATCGAGTTCAGCAGCTTTTTCAAGACTGAGTCGTGCAGGCCTCAAATCTCCTTTCAAAAAGTTCACCTCACCCAATACTTGGTGAAAGTAAGAAGCGGTACTGTCAATACTCAATGCACGCTCGGCATCTTTCACAGCGAGCTCCATCAAGTTGCGTTCAGTATATGCCAAAGCTCTTTTTACATAAAGGTTCCCGTTGTTGGGACTTTCGATAATCTGATCGCTCAATTGCTCGATATAGTCTTCAGGAGCTTCCTTCTTTTCTTTTGGAGTGCTGTTGGTTCCTTTGGTCTCGGTGGTCGCCTCATCGCAAGAAGTAGCAACGAGGAGACAAAAGCAAATGGCTAAAACGTTTAACGCAATTTTCATGGCCACAAATTTCGCATTTTCAAAGGATTTGAAGGGGACTAAAAAAGGAAAGCCGAAGGTGAATTCACCTTCGGCTTTCAAATGCTGTCTAGTCAGACTAATTCTTTACTATCTCAGCTTTGATTTTTTCCTCAAGCTCATCCATTAGCTCGGGATTGTCTTCGATCAAAGATTTCACGGCATCACGTCCCTGCCCTAGTTTGGTATCGCCATAGCTGAACCACGATCCGCTCTTCTTCACTAAGTTAAGCTCTACAGCCAGGTCAAGGATTTCTCCGCTTTTCGAAATACCCTTTCCATACATGATGTCAAATTCCGCTTTCGCGAAAGGCGGTGCCACCTTGTTCTTGACGATTTTCACACGGGTGCGGTTACCTGTAATAGTCTCGCCATCTTTAATTTGGGTCGAACGACGAATATCAATTCTCACCGAAGAGTAAAATTTCAAAGCATTACCACCCGTAGTGGTTTCGGGGTTTCCAAACATCACACCGATCTTCTCGCGAAGCTGGTTGATGAAGATGCAGCAGCAGCCCGTTTTCGAAATGGCTCCTGTAAGCTTTCTCAATGCCTTTGACATCAATCGGGCTTGAAGCCCCACTTGAGAATCGCCCATCTCACCCTCGATCTCTGCACGCGGTGTCAATGCCGCTACCGAGTCAATGACCAAGAGGTCAATCGCTCCTGAGCGAATCAGGTTTTCGGCGATTTCGAGCGCTTGCTCACCATTGTCGGGTTGAGAGATGAAAAGGTTTTCGGTATCAACGCCTAAATTCTCGGCGTAGTAGCGATCAAATGCATGCTCCGCATCAACGATGGCAGCGATTCCTCCTTGCTTCTGCACTTCGGCAATGGCGTGGATCGCCAAGGTGGTTTTACCGGAGGATTCAGGTCCGTAGATTTCCACCACACGTCCGCGAGGATATCCCCCCACCCCGAGGGCCAGGTCAATTCCGAGCGAGCCTGATGGAATCACGTCTATTTTTTCAATCGCATTGTCTCCGAGTTTCATGACCGCTCCCTTTCCGTAAGATTTCTCCATACGGTCGATGGTCATTTGCAATGCTTTTAGCTTTTCTTTGTTTACTTCTGCTGCCATGTTGATAGGTTTTATGCGAGAGCTTCCAGCACCTGCTTGGAGGCTTCTTTGGTTTTTACTTTTTCTATTGTTTTCTCAATTTTCCCACTCTCATCGATCACGTAAGTGATTCTGTGAATTCCATCGTACTCTCGGCCCATAAACTTCTTCGGGCCCCAAGCGCGGTATTTTTTGATCATCTCCTTTTCAGGATCCGAAATCAATGAAAATGGCAACTTGTACTTGTCAATAAACTTCTGATGTGATTTTTCGGTATCGGCACTTACGCCTACTACTTGAAAGCCTTGCTTGGCAAGCATCTCGTAATTATCCCTGAAATCACACGCCTCTTTAGTACAGCCGGGAGTACTATCCTTCGGATAAAAATAAAGAATTGTTTTCTTTCCCCGAAAATCAGCGTCAGAAACTTTCTTTCCATTTTGATCTGTGGCCGTAAATTCAGGAGCGACCTCTCCTTCTTTTAAGTATTCCATTTTTTTAGTGCTTTATCGGTATAGTGAATGACAACATCAAAGGCCGATTGTTCTAACACGAAGCAATATTACTTACATAGAACGTAATGTATTTACGCTGACCCAAAAAAACCTTGATTAGTTTTGCACCATGAATCACACTCCACTTGCTGAACGTATGCGACCGACCAATCTTGACGAGTACATTGGTCAAGAACATTTGGTTGGGAAAGATGCGGTTTTCCGCAAAGCACTCGACCGTGGACTCATTCCTTCTATTATTTTTTGGGGGCCTCCCGGAGTGGGAAAAACCACCTTGGCCAAGATCTTAGCCTCCTCGCTCGATCGACCATTCTATACCTTGAGCGCCATCAATTCGGGCGTTAAGGATATTCGAGAGATCATTGCCAAAGTAGAATCTCAAGGTTTTTTTGGTCAGGGAAATGCCATTCTCTTTATCGATGAGATCCACCGCTTTAGTAAGTCGCAGCAAGACTCGCTGCTCGGCGCGGTTGAAAAAGGAGTGCTGACTTTGGTTGGTGCGACTACGGAGAATCCCTCTTTCGAGGTCAACTCGGCTCTCCTCTCCCGCTGTCAGGTGCATGTGCTTAAACCTTTAGAAAAAGCCGATTTACAACTTTTGATAAACCGCGCCATCACCCAAGATGTGGAGCTGAAAAAGGTAGGGGTCACGCTCAAAGAGGATGAGTACCTGATGAGACTCAGCGGTGGTGATGCCAGAAAGTTGCTGAACATTCTCGATTCAGTGGTTCAAGCTTTGCCTTCCGGCGAAAAGGAAATCACCAACGACCTGGTGAAGGAAGTCGTTCGGAATAATCCGACCATTTACGACAAAGACGGAGAGCAGCATTACGACATCATTTCGGCATTTATCAAATCCATTCGTGGAAGCGACCCGAACGGTGCGGTGTATTGGCTGGCGCGAATGATCGAAGGTGGTGAAGACCCCAAATTCATTGCCCGCAGGCTGATCATTTTGGCTAGTGAAGACATAGGAAATGCCAACCCGACGGGATTGGTATTGGCCAATGCCACTTTTGATGCCGTAGCCAAGATCGGATTGCCGGAAGGCCGAATAGTACTGAGCCAATGCGCAGTATACCTCGCATCGAGTGCAAAGAGCAACGCCTCCTACGAAGCCATCAACATGGCGATGAGCAAGGTGCGAGAAACGGGGAATTTAGCGGTACCGCTTCACCTCAGGAATGCACCGACCAAGTTGATGAAAGACCTTGGTTACGGCGATAACTACAAGTACAGTCATTCCTATGAAAACAATTTTAAAGCACAGGAATACCTACCGGATGAAATCAAAGAAATGCGCTTTTATGCGCCTGGCGATAATGCTCGTGAAAGAGAAATGAGGAAGCAACTGAATACACTTTGGAAAGGGAAGTACGGCTATTAATGATCACCGGAGAAAACCTGATCTCGCCTCCTGGCCATTTCATAAACGAAGCCCACTACCCCGCCGCCGATTCCTTGTTCGATCATCTGCCAAGCAAAGTCTACAACGACGTGTTCAGTGCCCGATCCTTTAAAAGAAACACCTAAGACAAAGGCAATCAAATAGATGAAAAATCCCAAGGCCAAGCCCATAAAACCCCCTTTCATTTTAATACCGATTCCCATACTGAGGTAGGTACAAACGAAGGTGAGAACAAATCCGATCAGCACGTATGTGAGCACAGCCAGACTGTAAAAAAGGCCGTAGGGTCTGGGAATGTGAATAAAATCGTTGAGGATAACTCCGTGCCAAAGAAAGCTCAATGCCATCATAACCAGAACCGATAGGCCCCAAGCCACAAAAAACCGTTTTTTAAGCATCTCCATGTCTTGCAAATGTAAAAGAGTCAGCCTTCTTCTTCAAGCGGTTAGTCCCTTTTTATTCACAGGCTTAGAAAATCCTTACAGTACCTTAAACTCCGTCCGTCTGTTTTTCGCTTTCCCTTCTTCAGTATCATTCGAAACAAGAGGCTTTGAGGCGCCATATCCTTTTGTTTCCAATCGATCAGCAGCGATGCTTTCTCGCTCTACAAGGTACTTTTTGACGGCATTGGCGCGTCGCAAGGAAAGATCTTCATTGTAATCAGCTGCCCCTTGATTATCGGTATGGCCTGATATCTCTATGCGCACATCGGGATTGGCCTTAAGGAAAGTCGCTAACTCTTGAAGTTCAGATAATGACTCAATTTTCATTTGATCTTTATCCAAATCGAAAAAGATATTTTGAAGTACAATGGCGGTTCCCGCCTTGATTTTCTGCAATTCTACAGTCAATGCATAAGGCTCATTCCCTTTATTTTCAGTTAGTGAGAAGGTCTCGGAATGAAAGAGGTATCCTTCAGCGGTAACGCTTAATGCGTAGGTTTTGCCTGCAGGCAAAGCAATCAGGAACTCTCCTGAAATGGCATCACTACTGAGCTGTGAGGTCAAACTCTGAGAAGACACATCACTCAATCGAAGTAAAGCTTCGACGGGCTTCTTCGTCTCTGCATCCACTACCAATCCTTGGGCAAATGTAACAGGAGTTGGCCTCACTTCTTTAGGTAACACAAAGCTGTACATGTCCAAACTTCCGAATCCACCTTCACGGCCTGAAGCGAAATAGGCAATCTCTCCATTTGGCGAAACCAAAAGACTGTTCTCGTCCTTGTGGGTGTTGATGGGGTAGCCCAAATTAACAGGCTCAGACCATTTTCCATCGGGCATTATCTGCGTCACGAAAATATCGAGTCCTCCCATCCCCACGTGACCGTTGGAAGAGAAGTAAAGCGTTTTCCCATCAGGGTGAATATGAGCTGACTCTTCCTTTCCGCGTGAATTAACGGTGCGCGGAAGTTTGATCGCTCCGCCCCAAGTGCCATCAGTATTTCGCTTAGCTACGTGAATATCCTGCTCTTTATTTCCGGAAGCAGTGGGATAGCCGCGAACGAAATAAATCGTTTGGCCATCGGCCGAAAGTGAGGGCTGCGATTCCCAAGCAGAGGTGTTTACGTCGGGACCAAGATTCACAGGTGGCGACCAACTGTTTCCTTTTCGTTCGGACATGAAGAGATCGCAAGAGCCAAATCCTTTTCTATTGCCACCGTATTCGCCGAAGAGCTCACAGGCGGTATAAATTAAAACGCGTCCATCACCTGAAATAGCCGGAGCTCCTTCGTTGTAAGTGGTATTGATATCACTGAGGGGAAATGAGGCCCGCCAGTTTTCTCCATCCTTGAAAGCCATGTAAAAATCTTCGTTCTTTCCCTGATAGGCTTCCGGATCATTTATGAGGCGGGTGAAAATGAGTTGACGATCATCGGCCGTAATGGTGGGATAATATTCAGGAAAGGGACTGTTGATATTTTCACCCAGGTTGATCGGATCGAAATCTACAGGATTCTGAATTTTGTCCAAAGCGAAAATGCAGTTGAGCAATTCAGCATTGGCCTTTTCGGCCATTTCAGGACTGATTTTATTAAAGGAAAGGAAACGCTCAAAGCTCTGCTTGGCTGATTCATAAGCACCATCGTTCATTTCGAGAGCACCCAAAAAGAAATGCGCATTGGCATAAAACTGCGGATCGATGGCGATGGCTTTCCTCAGTGAATTCTTCGCGCAATCATAATCGCGCATTTCAGTGCAAATTTCAAAACTTAAAAGGTAAGCCTCGACAAATCCTTTTTCTCGTTCCAGGGCCTCGTCGATCAAAGCCAGAGCCAAATCATAGTTTCTAGCGTCAAAGGCATTCATGGCATTCTCGAAAGAGCGAATCGCTTTCTTATCAGTGGTGGTGTAGTCTTGAGATTGAGCATTAGACTGGAATACAAACAAAAAAAGAGCGGGAATGAATAGCTTGAATAGTTTCATCAAGGAATGTCCATGTATTTGTGTGTCTGAAGTGAGATGCGCCATTTCGGGTTTTCTTTAACGTAGTCGATGATCAAGGGAGTCATGGCCGCAGCCTTGTCCCATTCTGGTTGTAAATATAACTGACAGTCTTTACGAACCTTGGCTGCATGAGTTTCAGCCCATTTGAAGTCGTGTTTGTTGTAAACGACCACCTTTAGTTCATCAGCTTTTTCACAAACCGAGTCAATCGGCGACTTGAATTTTTTCGGTGAGAAGCAAACCCAGTGCCATTCTCCCGTGAGCGGGTGTGCACCTGATGTTTCGATGTGAGTTCTCAAGCCCTTTTCGATGAGCGCTGAAGTGAGTGCTTCCAAATTGTACATGGCGGGCTCGCCTCCTGTAATTACGACCACTTCAGCACCTGTAGCTTTGGCTCTATCGGCCAATTCGGCGATGCTCTTTTTGGGATGAGCGGAAGCATCCCAACTTTCCTTCACGTCGCACCAAACACAACCTACGTCGCAACCACCTAAACGTATAAAATAGGCAGCGGTACCCGTATGGGCGCCCTCGCCTTGGATGGTGTAAAACTCTTCCATCACGGGTAGAGTGTCGACTTTTACTTCGGAAATTTCAGGGGATAGAGACATGATAGTGGAAAAGAAACCCGTGCGAGGTGAGTGTTTAGAAAAACTCTAAACGACATGGATGAAGCTTCCGCCTTAGATCGGTAATCCTCTCGTTCGCAAAATGCGAAAACCCAACTAGTGGATCGAGGCCCGCCCTAACCAAAGCAAGTTCGGCTCCAATTACATAAAATGTTAGTTTTTCAAACTTATAGCTCGCACGGGAGTTCGTTTACTTCCTTTAAGCGCCAAAATTACGGGAATTACCCGAGGAATAAAACCAAAGAAGAGCAAATTACTTACTCGAAAAATGATCCTTTTTATCGGCAAACAACACATTAAACGTGGTCAAAGAACCATAGATCCGACTGATGTATTGCTGCAAATGAACTTTGTCGCTATCTGTTAACACATCATGCGAGTTGATGTTCTGCTCCAAGACCCTTAATCGGTCTCTAACCATCACAATTTTGTGAAAGAATGTATCGATTGGAATCTCTTTCGACTGTAACTCGGGATTACCGGGAACGAGTATCATCTTTCCACCGTTCCACTTATCGCCGAGATCAACCACATGGCTCAAGTCCGAAAAGTCCTTTAGAATAGACCTCATGGCGTTTTTGACATCCTCGATTCCAATTGACTCATCCACTTCTTTTGGCGATTCCAATACCTTCAATCCATCAAATGATCTGGAAATCTCTCGATCACCTTCTCCTTTGAAGAAAATTTGAAGAGTTGAAATATCCATGTCCACTACGATTCCTTCACCGAAAGTGGGATGCTTCACTCGAGCACCAATTCCTAAGCTGTAGCTTTCTAATTCCATTAAGAGGATTTTGGGGACTAATTTAATAGAAAACTCAAATCAGTCTCTGCCCATCTTTGCTGCCTTCAAAGTATTCAACAACAACGCTACCCGCGTCATCGGACCCACGCCGCCAGGCACAGGAGTAATGGCTTCTGAAAGCGGCGCCACCTCATCGTAGAGAACATCGCCTTTCAAGGCAAATCCTGACTTCTTGGAAGCATCGGGTACGCGGGTGGTTCCCACGTCAACAATCACGGCACCGCGTTTTACCATATCGGCAGTCACAAACCCGGGGCGACCCAAAGCAGCCACGAGAATATCGGCCTGACGCGTCCAATGCGCCAAATCCTTGGTGCGGCTGTGGCAAAGGGTTACTGTGGCATTTCCCATGGTGCGGTTTCGCGAAAGCAAAACACTGAGCGGCGAACCTACGATATTGCTGCGCCCCAAAATCACACAGTGCTTTCCCGAAGTTTCAATTTCGTTTCTTCTCAGCAGTTCGATAATGCCGGAAGGAGTCGCTGGAAGGAATCCATCCAAACCCAAGTTCATCCGACCCACGTTAGTGGGGTGAAATCCATCTACATCTTTATCGGGGTCAATCGCGGTAATGACCTTTTGTGAATCAATATGCTTTGGCAATGGTAACTGAACGATAAAACCGTCGATATCCTCGTTGGCATTGAGCTCTGAAATCAATGCGAGAAGCTCGTCTTCGGTAATGCTATCATCTCGCCGAATCAAGGTGGACTCAAATCCAACCTCTTTACAATCCTTTACCTTATAATTGACATAAGTCTCACTCCCGCCATCATTACCAACCAAAACTGCCGCTAAGTGGGGCACCTTAAGTTCTTTCTTTTTTCTCTCAGCCACTTCTGCAGCAAACTCTTGCCGTATCTCCTTCGCTGTTTCTTTTCCGCTGAGAATCTTTGGTTCCGCCATCTTACATTCCCGGTATTCCACGGCCACCCATCATCTTCATCATGTTGGCCATGTTCTTTTTGTTCGACATCAATTGCATCATCTTGCGGGTCTGCTCAAACTGCTTGATCAATTTGTTAACTTCCTGCACATCACTTCCGCTTCCTTTAGCGATTCGCTTTTTACGCGAACCATTGATGATTTTGTGATCGTTTCTTTCTTGTGGAGTCATAGAATGAATGATGGCTTCAATTCCTTTAAACGCATCATCATCTATGTCCATTCCCTTCATGGCTTTTCCCATTCCGGGAATCATGCCCATTAGGTCTTTCATATTCCCCATCTTCTTGATCTGCTGGATTTGATCCAGAAAATCATCGAAGTTGAATTCATTCTTGGCAATCTTCTTCTGGAGTTTGCGTGCCTTCTCCTCATCGTATTGCTCTTGGGCGCGCTCCACAAGCGAGACAACGTCTCCCATACCAAGGATTCGATCTGCCATCCTTTTCGGATAAAACAAATCGAGAGCATCCATCTTCTCTCCCGTACCGACAAACTTGATCGGCTTGTCGACTACCGTTTTGATGGAAATCGCAGCTCCACCGCGGGTATCACCGTCGAGCTTGGTGAGCACTACTCCGTCGAAGTCGAGCCGCTCGTTGAAGGTCTTGGCGGTATTCACCGCATCTTGCCCCGTCATGGCATCCACCACGAAAAGCGTTTCCGATGGTTGAATCGTGCGCTTCACCGCTTCGATCTCGCTCATCATTTGCTCATCGATGGCCAATCGACCTGCCGTATCGACAATCACCACGTTGTGGCCATTGCTTCGGGCGTGAAGGATGGCAGCTTGTGCAATTTTTACGGGGTCTTTCTCTTCCTTATTGGAAAAGACCTCCACTCCTATTTGGTCTCCAACTACGTGCAACTGATCGATGGCCGCAGGGCGGTACACATCACAGGCTACGAGCAATGGATTCTTTCCTTTCTTGGTTTTGAGGTAGTTGGCGAGTTTTCCCGAAAAGGTCGTCTTACCCGAACCTTGCAAACCCGACATCAAAATTACAGCGGGATTGCCTTTGAGATTGATCTCTTCTTGTTCGCCACCCATCAACTCTACGAGTGATTCGTGCGTGATTTTCACCAAAAGCTCAGAAGGCTTGAGGGCCGTGAGTACGTCACGTCCAAGCGCTTTCTCCTTTACTTCATTGGTAAAGTCCTTCGCCGTTTTGTAATTGACGTCGGCATCGAGCAGGGCTCTTCTTACTTCCTTCAGGGTTTCAGCTACGTTAACCTCGGTTATCTGGCCTTGGCCTTTTAAGACCTGAAACGCTTTATCAAACTTCTCGGTAAGATTTTCGAACATAAAATCAGTGATTTTGGGAGGGCAAAGTTAGCAATTTGACTACATTCTATCCGGCGACTGGATACCTAACAACGCCATTGATTTCTTAATGATCTCTCCGACTTGTTTTGCCAACAATGCACGGTAATTTTTTAAATCTTCCGTTTCGGCGTGGAGGATGCTTGAATTCTGGTAAAATGAATTGAAATCCTTTACCAAGTCGAACGTGTAATTGGCCAAAATAGCCGGGCTGTAGTCAGCAGCAGCCTCTTCGATCATCTTTGGAAAAGAATGGATTTTGAAGTGAACGCGGCGTTCGTACTCATCGATTTTAATGTTTGACGGATCAAATTTCAATTCGCCCGTAATGTTTCGCAAAACCGACTGGATTCGCGCATGGGCATATTGTATGAATGGCCCCGTATGACCGTTGAAATCGATGCTCTCCTTTGGATCAAAAAGCATATTCTTCTTTGGGTCAACCTTGAGAAGGAAATACTTGAGCGCCGACATTCCGATCATCTCGTAGAGGCTTTCCTTTTCGCTTTGCTCCAGTCCTTCGAGTTTTCCAAGTTCAGTGGTAATCTCTTCTGCCGAGTCGGCCATGGCCTGCATAATATCATCGGCATCAACTACGGTTCCCTCACGAGATTTCATTTTGCCTTCCGGCAATTCAACCATCCCGTATGAAAGGTGGTAGCAGTTCTTGGCCCATTCGTACCCGATTTTTTGAAGGATTAGAAAGAGCACTTTAAAGTGATATTCTTGTTCGTTCCCCACGGTGTAAACCATCTGGGAGACTTCGGGAAAATCTTGGTAGCGCAAAATAGCCGTACCGATGTCCTGCGTCATGTAGACCGCTGTTCCGTCTTTTCGAAGGAGAAGTTTTTCGTCCAATCCATCGGCGGTGAGGTCAGCCCAAACAGAGCCGTCTTCGCGTTGGGTAAACACGCCTTCTTTCACTCCTTTTAGCGCCTCGTCCTTTCCTTTTGTCCAGGTTTGGCTTTCGTAATAAAGCTTGTCAAAGTCTACCCCCATGCGGTGGTAGGTCTTTTCAAAGCCTTTGTAAACCCAGCCGTTCATTTTTTCCCAAAGGGCATAGACTTCGGGATCCTTCTCTTCCCACTTGAGCAAAGTCTCGCGGGCCTCTTGCATGATCGGTGCCGCAGCTTCAGCCTCCTCCTTTGACATTCCCTTGTCCATGGCCTCGGCAACTTGTTTTTTCAATTCTTGATCGAAACGCACGTAGTATTTCCCTACCAAGTGGTCTCCTTTCATCCCCGCTGATTCAGGAGTTTCGCCTTCGCCGAACTTCTCCCAAGCTACCATCGACTTGCAAATATGTATGCCTCGATCATTGATGATCTGTACCTTTTTTACTTCGTGCCCGGCAGCTTTCAAAATCTCAGCTACGGAGTAGCCCAAGAAATTATTTCGCAGGTGCCCCAGGTGGAGCGGTTTGTTGGTATTCGGCGAAGAATACTCGACGATGACCATTCCTTTACTGCCTTTTTCGGCAGAACCGTAATCCTCTTTATGGCTTGCCGAGAGCAGATTTTCGACCCAAAACTGAGAGGTGAAGGTGAGATTGAGAAAACCTTTGACAACTCCATAAGACTCGACTTCAGTCATTCTCGATTGGAGGTATTCGCCCAGGGCGCTTCCCGTCTCTTCGGGCGATTTTTTGGCATACCGCACCAATGGAAACGTTACGATGGTCAGTTCGCCTTCAAAGTCTTTTCGGGTAGGTTGTACCTGAATATCGTCGTGTGAAACATCAACGTCAAATAGTGCTTTCACTCCTTCGGCGCACATCGCCGCGAGGTAATTCTCAATCATTTTTTTCGCTTTTCGGTAAAAATACTTCGGCCATCATGCAGCGTGCACTTCCACCGCCAAGGGCTTCAATGGTATCCAATGAGCTGTGAATAATAGTGGCGTGCTTTTCAATGGCTTCAATTTGGTCGGGACGGAGGCTTGAATAAGCAGCCGTGCTCATCACCAAAAATTCTTTTCCATCCTTATTGGCAACGTTGAGCATATTTCCTGCAAAGTGCTCCTTCTGCGCTTCGCTGATCTCTATGATCTTCTTACCCGTTCTTTTCAGTGTATCCAACACATCTTTCCTCTCCGCTTTATCGTCGATGCAGTTCAGGCAGATTACACTGAAACCAGTTCCTAAACACATCATGACATTGGTGTGGTAAATCGGCAATCGCTCGCCGTTCACGGTCTGATTTGCCGTAAAGGCTACGTATTCATAATCGAATCTTTCGCAGAATGTCTCGAGCACGTGGATGTCCGTTCTAACGCTGATGGCCGCATAGGCTATTCGATTCTCGCGATCGAGAATCATACTGCCCGTTCCTTCCAAGAAAATCCCCTCAGATTCGAATCCACTAAAATCTTCGATCATCTCCACGTGAAATCCAAAATCATCAGCCAGGAGTTCGAACATTTCCTCGCGGCGTTCGCCACGACGATTCTCGGCATACATCGGGTAGGTAGCTATTCGCCCGTCAGAATGAAACGACACCCAATTATTAGGGAAGATGGAATCGGGCGTCGATGGAAATTCATCGTCTTGAAAAACCACTACATCGATTCCGTGATTTCGCAATTTCTCCACGAAAGTGTCGAATTCCGCTATCGCCTGCTCATTGGCTTTAGCCGGGTCTAGACCCTCTAGAACTTTTTGGTAATAATTGTTCTTTGCCGTCTCTTCGTTAAAATGAAAATTAAACGGACGAACCATCATAATGGTAGATGTGATTTGCTTGCTCATGATCTTCTTCTTAATGGCATGGTAGAACAACGCAACAAGCCTTCTTGCTTGCTGATTTCGGCGTAAGGTATGGCTTCCACTGTAAAACCCATTTCCCTCAAAACCGAATTTAGTCTGTCAAATTTATTTTCAGAAACAATCACGGTGGGTGAGATGGAGAAAACGTTGCTGTTCATATTGTACATCTCCTCCCGATCAATTTCAATGATATTTTCTTCGCCAAAAAAGTCGACAAGAAAATCAACATCTTTCTGATTTTTGAATCCACCGGGAAATAGAATGGCTTTGTCTTTGCCAACAGGCTGAAAACAGCAGTCCAAGTGAAGGGCGTTTTGCCGAGGATCGTCATCAGACTTGTTCAATTCGAAGGCGTGTACTTCCCAATCTTTAAAGTGATCGACCAGAAAATCGACACCTGCTTGGTTCGTTCGACTCACTTCGTATTTAGCAAAATCTTCGGGTTTTGAGTAGCCAACGAAAATGTGACCATTCCACGGCATCACATCGCCTCCTTCGGCCCTGGCACCCTCAGGCATTTTAATGACCTGAATAGGGTCAATCTGATCGATCAGATATTGAGCCGCTTGTGCTTCATCTCTTCTGTCGTGTAGAATATTGGGAACGACGAGTTGATCTCCGATGACAAAAAAGATGTCTCGCGAAAAGATTTGATTCACATCAGTCAATACCTCAGGTCGATAGACTTCGACGCCGTATTTTTTAAGAACATTCTCAAAGGCGGTCATTTCTTTGACCATATCTTCTTCTTTCGGGTATTCCCCTATTTGGATAAAATATTTTGATTTCGGATCGTATGCCTCATCCAAAGAAGGCACAGGACCGGGAGACCTGGCCGTGCCCAGCAGCACGGCTTCGAGATCATCCGTCTCATTTTAGGATTTTTAACTTAAACATGTAGGTGGTGTTTAAGCGGCAAAGGTAGATAACGGAATGAATTTTCTAAGCCTTTGAAACAACCTGATCGAAAAAAGGCTTATGAAACTTTAAGCGTCAGTATCCGTAATGACAGAAGTTTATCCGATTTAACAAATTAAATTACTCACTCGTGAAGTCATCACATCCCCAACCATCCAAGTTTTCCAAGTTCGTGTTGTTCGGAGTCTGGTCTGCGCCGTCTTGATAATGATACTTTTGGTCACTGCATGTTCACAAATATCGAACAACGTTTTTGAATCAAAGCCTTCAGAAGGAATTATCAAGTACAAAATTTCTTTTCCCGAAGTTTCAGACGAAAGCATTACTGCCACTCTTCTACCCGATCAAATGACCTACGCTTTTACGCCGACTTCATTCGCAAGCAATTTCGAAACTGCAGGAGGTGTGTTTAGAAAAAAAATTGTAGCCAATCGAGACGCTCGAACAGTAGATCATCAGTTGAAGGTTTTTCGCAAGAAAATTCAAACGAAGATGCAAGAAACTGATGTGATTCAGATGCTGGCAGAATACCCAAAAGCTGCTATCATCAGAACGAATCAAACTGACACCATAGCGGGTTACTTCTGCAAAAAAGCCTTGATCGTATTCGAGGACATGGGCATGAAGGAAATTGAAGTGTATTATACGGATCAGATAAAAATGGATTCGCCAAACTGGTGTACTCAATACCATGAGATCGAAGGTGTATTGATGGCTTATGAAATAGAAGAATTTGGAATCAGAATGAGATTGGAAGCGGAAGAAGTAAAAACTCCCCTTGATAATCTTGACATGCTCCAAGCCGAAACCGAATATTCAGAGATCACTCGCGAAATGATGGATATTGAACTTGAACAACTGGTTGAAACTTTTGAACTATGATAAGATTGTCCTATTTCATTCTGTTCTTTTTTGCGCTTCCAATCTTGTCTTTCTCCCAATTCGAGGGATTGGTAGTGTACGAAGTAGCGTATGAAGCTACAGATGAAAAAAAGGAGGAAATGCTTTCTATGCTTCCGAAGAAGAGTCTTCTCTACATCAAGGACAAGCGCTCTCTCTTTGAACAAGAAGTGGCAGGAGGAGGCAAACAAGCATTCTTTATAGATGCCGGAAAAGGTTCTGGAATTTTAGTAATGCAATTCTTGGGACAAGGCTATAAAGTCGAAATGAGTCAAGAAGAAATGGAATCCTTAAAGAAGGCCAAAGAATTAGAGATTTCAATGACCGAAGAGGAGGAAACCATTGCCGGCTATACTTGCGCCAAGGCATTAGCCATTTCAGATACTGATACGCTGGAATTATATTATTCCACTGAATTGGAATCAGAATCAAGTGCTCCGCCCTTTGCAAAAGTCAAAGGAATTCCTCTAAAGTACGAGTTGATAAGAGGTGGAGTAAAAATGACCTACACAGCCATTGAGGTTAAGGAAACCACCATAGACGAAGCTGTGTTCCATACAGCTCCTGATATGAAGTCTATGAAATTTGATGATTTCGCACGTTCATTCGCTATTTCACAATAGCATCCGCAACACCTTTATTGATTTGGGGCAGTTCATTTGCCTGATCAAATCCTTTTAAACTCATCAGTTGTACCAAAGTTTGACCTGGGTTGCCCCCAATCCATAACGACTGTAATCAGCATCTTCGAAATCGCAATTTGAAAGTGATTTCAGTCTTTTTCGCAACTCATTTCTCAATCGTCCTTTTCCAATGCCGTGGATGTAGACTACCTTGGTCAGCCTTCTGCGTCTGGCCTCTCTAAGCGTTTTTTCGAAATGATTGAGTTGAATAACCACCATATCGTGATTGGAAAGATTTCTGGTTGACTCCACCACCATATGGATGTGTAAATCCACTTCCATATAAGGCATTCTCCCCTCTATCAATGTATAGCCGTCAGTTTCGTCGGTTGGTCGGACGGATTTCTGAGGTTCTTTTTCAGCTACTATTTCTTTTGGCTGCCAGTCTACTTTCAGCACTAACTCATTTTCCGGAAAGGAAAACGCAAAGCCATCTTGGTCTTCTACAGAAACCAACTCACCATCGTAACCCACTACGATTCCGCCACCAACTTCATTTAGGAATTCTACCTGATCACCTATTTTAAATTTCATTCGTCTATTTCTATAAATGGCACTTCGTTCAAAATGCTAATTTCGCAACCTCATCAGTTTTTCCATGAAATCCACCTTGATTTATCGCGTTTTATTCGGAATCGTCCTTTGTTTCTCACTATACGCATTGGCATATGCCAAACCACTCGAAGTAGGAAAACAAGAAAACCGCTGTTATCGGCTTTTACAATGTTGAGAATCTTTTCGACACCATTGACGACCCTTTAAAGAACGACAACGAATTCTCTCCCGACTCGGTCAAAGGATGGAATACAGAACGCTACCACCGAAAAATAGAACTGCTCTGCGAGGTCATCGCTTCCATGGGGAGCGGATCAAATCCCGCGATTATCGGACTTTGCGAAGTTGAAAACATCGATGTATTGCATGATCTCTCGGCTAATGCACAAATCAAAAAGGCCAAATACGAACCTATCCTCATCGAAGGCCCCGATCAGAGAGGTATTGACGTTGCTCTCCTTTATTCAAAAAGCTATTCTAAACTGATCTCCTCAGCTTCCTACCGCATTGATCTCGGAGCTAATGAACGACCAACACGCGATATCCTTCACGTGAGAGGAAAACTCAAAGGAGGGACCAATCATTCACATTTTTGTAAATCACTGGCCGTCGCGGTATGGAGGAGCTGAAGAGAGCGAGCCAAAGAGAATTGCCGCGGCAAGGGTTTTAGCAGCAAAGACTGATAGTATTCATCGACGTTTCCCGGATGAAGGAGATCATTTGCATGGGCGATTTTAACGACTATCCCGACAATCGATCGTTGACCGAAATTCTTCCAACCGGAGAGAATGCAATGCTGGTGAATTTGATGAAAGGGCTGAAAGAAGCGAAAAGGGGTTCGTACAATTATCGGGGTGACTGGGATTTTCTAGATCAAATCATCGTTTCTCGCTCGCTTATTGATGGAGACCTTCCCGACATTGTAAGTGGCAGCACCGCTCCATTCTTCACCGATAGCATGGTTTATACCCACCCAACGTATGGAGATGTGAAGCCAAAGAGAACGTATGGAGGCCCCGAGTATCTGGGTGGGTATAGCGACCATTTACCTGTTTACACCATTTGACTTACTAGAAATAAAGCCAGTGCCATTTGGTTTGGCCTTGACTGAATTCCAAGGTTGGAGCGAGGAACTTTCAGAATAGCAAAGGTGGAAAAGACAGTATTCAAGAATCGAGACTTGGTCTTGATCTTCGTGAGATCCACATCCAAACTCAAGTAGTACTGACGATATCGATTGAGCTGCGGCAAGGCTTCACCTGCCTCATTAAATTCAGGATTGGAGCTTCCTCCCAGAATATTCTCCCCGCCGTATCCAAAAGAGAAGCAGAGCCATTTCGGTATGACATTCCTTTGATTCTTTAGAAACGATCCCGGCGAAACAGATAGCCAAACAGTTTGACCGTTGTAATCCTTGAAGATTTTTTCCAATGTCCCTGATCCCAAGAGCTCGGGCCGGTATTGAGCCAAACCCGATTCGGAGTAAGAAAACTTCAGCATCATTCTTTGCTCTTGCCAAAGAAGCTCTTGCCCGACAAAAAGTCCCGCCCTGAAACATTCGCAGCAAAATCTCCCCAGCTGAAGCCCCATCCCTTTTGAGTAGGCATCGAAATACCTCGACATTGGTAAGAAACAGCAGGCTTACACCACTGCTCCACCACATGCTTTTCTTCCTCCAAACCCGTCCATCGTAAGATCCCATAGCCATACCGGGAAATCTGATAGGCAGTGAGTGCATGCCCCGCCTTGTCCATACCAAGCCATTCGTCGGAGTCATCAAAAACGTGAAAGATGTTGACTCGTAGTCGACATACCACAAGCCATAAAGTGCCGTCAGTGAGCCCACAATCCGTAAAGCGCAGTCAGGGTACCAACTTCAGGCACCACCTGCTGGAAATTGCCGGTGAGAACCACTTATTTGAGCCTTTTGCGGGTTCAAATTGTTTTCTGAATTTTTCACTTTTGGTCTTACCACCGCCTTCTTGAGCCCAAGAGTACTTGTGACTCCTTCAGCCCTGAAAAAATGCAAAGGATCGGTAAAAAGAATCGACTTGTGTCTGTTGCTTGTTTTACTCAGCGAGTTCTTGTTTTCGAAGTGATAAAAAATTAGGCTCGTGATTGCGTACCCACGTCAGCACCTTGGATTCATGTAGTAGAGATACTTTGGAACAAAACCCAGGGGCAACGGGCGCTGAAAATGATTCGCCTGCGCTATCGGCGTTTTGGAAGTTTATATGACAACCGCTATACCCGGGGTAAACCTGTTTCACACCGTGCAGTTTGAGCCGCATCCAATAAAAACACCCATAATTAAAGGTGGTCTGTTCAATTTGCTGTTGACTCTTCGTTTGTTGCCATCTGCTCTTGAATTTTTTTGCGATTGAATATGCACTCCTATATTTCCTTGTTTAAAAAGCAAAAGGAAGAGTAGGAATGACTTTCTAACAGTTTGATTTGCACGAATCAAAGTTGCGAAAGCCACTGAAAAGTTAAAATCGGCTTGAAAAATTTGCCAATTGAGATTTCGAATTATAGACTAGATTTTTGAGAAATTCCTTTAACACCCCACTGTTAAAATACGACGCTCTCCTTTACCGTTTCATAGGTTCTTAGCCTTTATCTTTGATAGTTGATCCCGTCTGAAACGACGACAGACCACATGGCTAAAACAAACAGTTTAAAAACAGAACCGCAGCCAAGAAGAAACTACTTCAAGTAAGAAGTTTAACCTCAAGGCGATGCTATCTGACCGCAGAGTGAAGAGGGTGGGCGGCTTATTCTTATTTTTCTCTTGCATTTACCTTCTGATCGCTTTTACAGCTTTCATGTTTACTTGGAAAGAAGATCAATCACTTCTCTCAGAAAACTGGTGGGTAGTGCTCCGTGAGGGAAATTACGAAGCCGAAAACTGGTTGGGACCGCTCGGTGCTATGATGGGTCACCTCTTCATATACGAATGGTTTGGTGTAACGAGTTTCCTATTCAGCTTCCTTCTCTTCCTTTATGGATACAGGGTTTTATTTGGCAAAAATCTCCTGCCTGCTTGGAGAACTACCCTCGCGGCGGTATCTGCCATGATCATCTTTTCGCCTGTATTGGCTTTTTTGTTCGATTCGGCTGATTATCAAATTTTAGGTGGTCGATATGGCTTCGAAATGAACCATATCCTTGCGGGAAAAGTAGGAACGGTAGGAACAGGATTTCTGCTCTTGTTTATCGCCGCAGGCTACATTTCAGTTGTGTTCAATCCCTCTTTCTCCTTTTTAGGAAAGTGGTTTTCCGTGGCTTCCGCCAAAATGGGCACACTCTTCAATTCTGTCGGAGACAAAATTCGAACTTCAATGGCTGAATCGGAAGATGAACCTGATGAAGTCAAACATTTTGAAGACACCATAGGCGACATGGATAACTTCACCGAGACCGGCGCGGCTGATTTGGCCATGGCCGATTTGGATGAAGAGGAAGAGGATACTCCATGTCCAAATGGAGGAGAACCGAAAATGAGTGAAGTAGAACAATCCTGCCTTGAATTGGAAGTCGAATCGGAGCAGGAAGACTCAGAATTTGAAAATTTTGAAGAAGTGGTAAGTAAGCCAATACCACCCACGGAGAATACAGAGGAATTTACCGTAGAAGCTCCCAAAGAAGAGAAAGCTCTTTCTGACAAGGAGGTAAATCAGAAAGTGAAAGACTTTGGTGAGTATGACCCTACTTTGGATTTGTCGAATTTTCAAATGCCAAGAATTGATCTCTTAGAAGATCATGGCGGTGGAAAAATCACCGTGACCAAGGAGGAGCTCGATGCGAATAAGGACAAAATCGTTACGACGCTTTCTCATTACAAAATCGGAATCGAAAAAATTAAGGCGACCATCGGGCCGACGGTTACTCTTTACGAAATAGTGCCCGAGCCCGGCGTTCGAATTTCGAAGATCAGAAACTTGGAAGACGACATTGCCTTGAGCCTTGCCGCTTTGGGAATTCGAATCATCGCCCCCATTCCCGGGAAGGGAACCATAGGTATAGAAGTACCGAATAGCAACCCCGATACGGTTTCGATGAGATCGATCATCGCTTCGGAAAAATTCCAGAACAGTAAGTTCGAATTGCCAATTGCCTTGGGAAAAACGATCAGCAACGAGACTTATGTGGCCGATCTGGCCAAGATGCCTCACCTGCTGATGGCGGGTGCTACCGGTCAAGGAAAGTCGGTAGGACTTAACGCGATCTTGGTCTCTCTACTCTACAAGAAACACCCTTCGCAAATCAAGTTTGTGCTCGTGGACCCGAAAAAGGTGGAGCTCACGCTTTTCAATAAAATCGAGCGACACTATCTCGCGAAACTGCCTGATGAGGAAGAATCGATCATCACGGACACCGGAAAGGTGGTGAAGACCCTGAACTCCCTTTGTATCGAAATGGATAACCGCTACGAGCTCCTGAAGAACGCGGGAGTTCGGAACCTCAAAGAGTACAACAGAAAATTCATACAGCGACGACTTGAATCCCGAAGAAGGTCACAAGTACTTGCCTTATATCGTTTTGGTGATTGATGAGTTTGCCGATTTGATTATGACCGCGGGTAAGGAAGTAGAAACGCCCATTGCCCGTTTGGCTCAGCTCGCTCGTGCCATTGGAATCCACCTGATCATCGCTACACAGCGACCATCTGTAAATATCATCACGGGAGTAATCAAAGCCAACTTCCCCGCTAGAATTGCATTTAGAGTTTCCTCTAAAATTGACTCTCGCACCATTCTCGATGCAGGTGGTGCAGATCAGCTCATCGGTCGTGGAGACATGTTGTTGTCAACCGGAAATGACGTTATTCGTATCCAGTGTGGATTTGTGGACACTCCCGAGGTTGATGAAATCACCGAATTCATTGGAAATCAAAGAGGATATCCATCTGCATTTGATCTTCCTGAGTACATTGGTGATGACGAGGGTGGCAGCTTAGACATTGACATTGCCGATAGAGATGCCATGTTTGAAGATGCGGCCAGATTACTAGTGGCGACACAGCAAGGATCCACTTCGCTCATTCAGCGGAAGCTGAAGCTTGGCTACAACAGAGCGGGCCGAATTGTAGATCAATTGGAAGCTGCGGGAATTGTAGGGCCATTTGAAGGAAGCAAAGCCAGACAAGTGCTTATTCCCGACGAATACACTTTGGAACAGTTGTTGAAAGCTGAGTCTGAAAATATCGAAAACTAATTTGATGAAAAATATACTTAAAGTTCTCGCTACGCTATTGATTGCAATAGTAGCAGTCAATGCTCATGCTCAAGATGCCAAGGCAAAAGCCATACTCGATGAGCTAAGTGACAAAACCAGAAAATACCCCACCATTACCAGTGAATTCACCTTTACCCTTGAGGACAAAGCTGCAGATGTAAATCAAGAGCAAAAAGGCTCCATCAAAATGAAGGGGAAAAAGTACTACATCGTTCTTGGCGATAATCACATCTACTCCGATGGAGAAACGAGATGGACCTATAGCGAAGAGATGAATGAAGTCTACATCGACTTTACCGAAACGGGTGATGAAGTGTTGAACCCCTGAGATGTCTACACGATATGGGAGTCAGGATTCAAACAGTACTATAAAGCCGAAGAAACAATCAACGGAAGACCAACACATGTCATCAAACTAGTTCCCGTAGATGCTGAAGACAAGGACTACCACACCATTTTAGTTTACATCGACAAAGCCAAAATGGAGGTGACTAAAATTGAAATCAAAGGGAAACAAGGTGTGAATTATACCTACGCAGTAAAATCATTTGATACGACTGCTGCCTACAGCGATGACACATTTGTGTTTGACCCGACTGATTACCCCGGAGTGGATGAAATTGACAATCGTTGATCAACTCCATTTGATATCGCTCAGCTGAAGAAGATAATACTGAACCCAATTGCCTTAGCAGTTGGGTTTTTACTAGATTCCAGTTGTTCTTCAGAATGGAGTTATCCAAAAATTTCTGCCCCCTTTAAGAAAAGACTATACCCCGTCAGAAAGTAATTCTACAGAGGAAGATGGAGTTAGCATTGGCAGAACACCAAAATTCAAAAACCAATAGTAGTTCTCAACTTCGCATGATATCCACAGCGGATTCTTAAATTCGCTGTCTTTACTGAAGAAATCATGAGAAAAATTCTGTTCGCTTTTTTGTTGATTATTAGTTTTATCTCGCAAACAGTCCAAGCTCAATATCCCGAAGGTTTTATCGAAGAAGTAGCATATGACCAGTTTTCTGTAGCAGCAGGCATTTTATTTGCCGATACAAATCTATCTGTTGTTTGGGAACTGAACGGAAAGGTTTGGTTAATCTCAAATGATCAAATCGGTGAGACTCCGGTAATTGATATTTCAGAAGAAGTTGCTTTTTACGGAGACTTAGGAATGATCGGAGCGACTTTGGATCCGAATTTTATGGAAAACGGTTACATCTACCTTTTCTACTGTGCAGACACGCACTATTTACGTTTCTTTGGCACACCCGACTACAACCCGAATTCGAGTGACACCAAGGTATCTATGGGCAGAATCACACGATACACGATAAATCTTGAAAATCTCACTCTTGTTGAGAATAGCCGAAAAATATTACTCGGAGAAGAAATGGGAACAGGTCTTCCCATCTGTGCCCCTGCGCATGGAGTTGGTCAGTTGATGTTTGGGAATGATGGTTCTCTTATTGCATCTACAGGAGACGGCAACACTTGGGTAGGTTCGCCTAACGGAGGTGGTTTTAATGGACAAGGCCCGCTTCCTGAATACGCTCATGATGATATCGCTCTGGATTACAATATTCTAAAGGAGGAAGAGCAACTTGGTGCTTTCAGAAGTCAGTACATCGACGGATTAAATGGTAAAGTTTTAAGAATCAATCCTGAAACAGGTGATGGGCTTCCTAATAATCCTTTTTATGACACTAGTGATCCTTCTGCTCCTCGATCTAAAATTTGGGCAATGGGTTTTAGGAATCCCTATAGATTCACAATTAAGCCAAATACAGGAGGAGGGGACTTAGAATCGGGAAATCCCGGAACCATAGTACTTTCAGATGTCGGGGATTGGGTTTGGGAAGAGGTGAACTTTGTTTCTGATCCGGGAGGAAACTATGGGTGGCCCATTTTTCAAGGACCTATGCGTTACGGATACTATGCCAATAAAGCCACGACAAATGTGAATGCCCCGAATCCTTTAGGTTCTTCGACTTGCGATGAATACATGAATTATCAAGATGTCATACAACAAGAGAATCTTCAGCATGACTATTTCTTTCCGAATCCATGTGATCCGGCAGTAACCATTAACGAGGAGATCACAACTTTCGTTCACCAAAGGCCAGCGTTGAGTTTTGCTAATTCAGCTAACGAAAACAATCAGATAGTTCCTCTGATTGCCGCTGTATCCTCTTTTGATGGAAACGGTGTTGCCAACTATACTTCAGTCGAAGATGCGGGGATACTTGGCTCTAGCTTTACAGGCATAAGCGGTAGCGGAGGAGTGTTTATGGAAGGAGATGCGATACCTGAAGAATACCAGGGGTGGTATACATTGGCAGACTTCTCAGGCTGGTTACGCGCGGAAATAAAGTTTGACGAAACAAATGAGCCTCAAATAATTGAAACATGGAACGAATCAATTGGTCCGGTGATTCATATTACACAAAGCCCTTTCAATCAATGTTTGTATGTAACGACAATTTCACCTTCCGAAATAAAGAAAATTTGTTTTGGCGGGAATCTAAAACCGGTTATTGAAGTTACTCCTGACACAGTTTATGGTATAGGCACACTAGTAGTTGATCTCGATGCTTCGGAAAGTTATGATCCCGAGGGCGAGGAATTAACATATACATGGACTTTTGATGATGGCTCGCAAATGAATGGAGAAATAATCACAAGGACTTTCGAGCCTGTTAACGGGAATATATCCACCGAAAGCATTCTTCTCAGAGTTGAGGATGCTTCAGGAGCTGCTTCAGAACAAGTTATCCCGGTGTCTTTAAATAATACTCCACCTCGTGTAGACTTGGCAAGCATCATCGAAGGAGAGCTGTATTCCACTTTTGGCCCTACTCTATTTGACTTGGTCGCAGATGTGACAGATGATGAAAGCGGTGCTTCAGTGAAATGACCTATGCTGACGACATATCCTTCACCACAATACTCACTTTCACTACTTGGATTACCTCTCGGGAAATGGTGAAAAACTCACCATTTACCCTACAGGGTGTAGCCCTTTTGAAACGTATTGGTACGAAATTGTTATTGAAGTAACAGATCCGGGAGGGCTTCGAGCAACTGATTCCAGGAATATTTATCCTGATTGCGATGGAACTTTCCAGGATGGAAGTGATGAGAAAGAACCGATCCATCTCACCAAATCCTGTTGAGAGTGAAATCACAATTATTTCCAGTGGCTCATTGGATCAAGAAATAGTTTACCGCATTTACGATCCTTCGGGAAATCTAATTCGCGATGATAAAGTATTCGTTTATAACAACCGACGATACTTCCAAATTGGAGTTGACGAATTACAAAGCGGAGTCTATATTCTGGAGATACAGAATATGGGCGCTAAAGAGAGAATCAGATTCGTAAAAATTTAATCGCCTGCTTTCTCAGGATTAATTCTGTTATCCTCTTGTTCCAGTTCCTTCAACTTATTGGCCGCAATAAAAGAGGTAGTCAGCTCTGTCAACATATTGCTTGCGGCGCTTGGGTTGTTTGGAAGAAGGATAAGGCTGCTTCTGCTTTTTTCGCTCACAGACTGCAGAGTATCATAGTGTTGAGTAACCACAATCAGAGCTGAGGCTTCTTGGGAATTAATACCCACTTTATTCAGGACATTAACAGAGTCTTCCAAACCACGGGCTATTTCTCTTCTTTGATCAGCTATACCCTGCCCTTGCAGTCTTTTGCTTTTCGGCCTCGGCAGTAGCCTTAGCAACTATCCTGATTCTTTCAGCTTCACCTTCGTACTCAGCGGCAGTTCTCTGTCTCTCGGCTGCATTGATTCTATTCATGGCTATCTTCACTTCCTCTGCCGGATCAATATCCATTGCAATGCTTTTATAATGTCATATGTCTTCGTTCATGACTTGTTCCAGTTCCCGCTTTCGTGCAATGGCTATGTCGTCCTTTTTCTCAAAAACATCGTCCAACCTTAATTTGGGAACCTCTGCTCTCACGGTATCAAAAACGTATGAAGTAAATTTGATCATTTGGGTTTTCGAGTCGGTAGTAGGCATCGTAAATCTTATCCTGCAGCACGAGGTATTGAACCGAAACCTTCATTCTAACAAAGACGTCATCCTTGGTCTTGGTCTCTACATTCACATCAAGTTGTTGGATTCTAGGTCGATTCGTCCTGCTATTCGGTCTACGAGGGAATGCGCAATTGAATCCCCGAATTCCTCACGCTATGAAATCGTCCGAATCTTTCTACCAAGGCTGCCGTCTGCTGCTTTACGGTAAAGACTCCGAGAAGCAGCAATACGAGTATTACCGCTATAATAATTGGTGTTATCATCGCTTTTGTTTTTTATAAACGTCGAATATACTCAATCAGCTCCGCATTCGAATTTTGAAAAAGGTTACATTTTTTCGACGAATAGAAGAATTTAACAGTTTAAAAGTTGACTTCTCGTGTTTTCCGTCTCACCTTTGCACCTTAACAATAATTACTAATGCTATGATTAAATGCTTACGACAACCATTCATGCGCTAGTGACATTGCCTTCTCCTAGGAAGCTCAGCATTCGCTCAAGAATGCTCAAACTACAAGCTCTATTACTCTTAGAAGCATCCGCAGGAAATGGCTACGCTCTAATTGAGGTAGAATTAGGTGATGGAGACAAGCTTCACTGCTAAATGCCCTAGAAGAAAACATTGGCGAGGCACACATTGCTTTATCTCCTGATGGAACGCTTATCTATGTTCTGGGATCAGACCTACGAATTTATGATGTTGCTTTAGGAACAATGTCTGACCCGATTTCAATTCAAACTGCTGACGGAACATCTCTATCAGGATTCCCAAGTGCTGTTTGTGATGCCGATGGTGTACTTTACGGAGGACATTCAGGTACAGACCAAGTTTATACCATCGCTCTTGACGGTACGGCAACCGCCTTCGGTCCTAGTGTTGATGTAAACGGAGAACTTGATGTTACAGGTGAAGACCTTTGGACAATCAGCAGAGGTACTAACGTTTTTCACCAAAGTACTCTAGGGAGAGAATTTCTCTGTAGGCGTAAATGAAATCAGTGGTTGCAGCCACACTAGGAAACGGAAACGTTATAGTTGCTGACGGAAACGGTCAAGGTTTGTTTAAAGAGATTGACTTATCTGATGCTAGCGTTGTCGCTGAATACGAATCAGGTTTGCCGCTTTTCAATGGGAGACTTTGCTGGTGAGATGTTTGGACAACAACGCTGGCGGAACTGCTTGTGATGATTTTAGCATTTTTCTATGCAAATCATGGTCGGTGTGAGTGGAACTGATATTTACAATGTAGATCTTGGTTCAGGTAGCTGATCTTTCTTTTGAATTAAATATTCCTTACGAAGCTCATATTGCTTATCAAGAAGATGCAGCTTTGGTACTTTTTGTAAATGCCAACGGAAATTTCGTTGATTTTTATGATCCTGCTACGGGAACTATCGAAAGCCAATTGTCTTTAGCAAACGGAATTAATACACTTTACGCAGTTGTTTACAATGCAAACGACGAAAAGCTCTATGTAGGTGATGATAGTGATAACAAGATTTATGCTGTAGACTTAACGGATGGTTCTTATGAATTCGTTGCTGATGCACCCATTCATGGTGGAGACCTTATTTTGATCGACAATGAACTATACGTAGCTACTAGAGCAGGTGACGAACTAAGAAAGGTAGTAGGTAACTCTACTGAATTTGTTCAGAATATACCTGCTGATGTTAACGGAGCTTGCGCAGATGCTAACAACAATATTTTGTTAGCCAACTTTATGAGCGATGTGTTTACAGTCGTTGACACCGATGGAAATGAAGTTGAAACTTTCGACCTAATGTTGGAAGGAGAATTCTTTTACTGCCAATAATGGCGATTTGGCGGGTGGTTGCAATGATAACGATGGTGAAGTGGTTTGCTTGGAGTACGCTGTTTACCTCATAAACAATCCATTGCAAGGCGGATCAACATTGTATAAAGTGAATATTTCAGGAGGATCAGCTTCCCTGGAAGTTGAAGCAGAATTTGAACACGGTGCTCACATTGCACTCGGAAATGAGGGTCAGATCTATGTGGTGGCTGCAGTACAAGGAAAGTACAGCGTTTACGATCCTTCATCAAACACATTAAGCGCTCCTATCCAAATTACTTTTAATGGTGCACCTGTAAATGGAACACCTCAAGCAGTTGTAGACCCTTCAACGGGAGACCTATATGTTGCTTCAGTAGTTGATGAAGCGGTTTATCAAGTAAACCCTGCCACAGGAGAAGCAGCCTTATTCGCTTTGACAGAAGTAAGTGGTGGTGACTTGGTGTTCACTCAAGACGGAGATCTTTGGATCACAAACAGATTCAATGATGTATTCCTTAATCTTACGGATGGTGTATCATCTTTCGAACCAGGTTTGGCCAACATCAATGGTGCAGCGGTCCTCGAAGATGGAACGATCATCGTATCGAATGCAGGTAGTTCAGAACTTAATTTGATCGATCCTGCTACAGGAATGCTAATGGAAACCTCTTACGCGATTGACATCGTTCTCGAAAACGGAGATATGGCTGCAGGTTGTGTAGGTGGATTTACTGTAATCGAGGAGTGTGATGACTTCAGATACTTCTATATCGCAGATAACACGCCTGGATTTGCTCAAGGAACAGTATTCGAAGGAGTTGTAGAAGGTGGAGAGTTTGTACTTACTCAACTTTTTGAAACAAACTTGGTAGCTCACCTTGCTGTGAATCAAGACAACGGAACTTTCTACGTAGTGAATGGAAGCGTATTGAGAACATACAGCTACTCAGGTGCTCTCATTAATGAAGTTTCTACAAGTTCGATCGGTAATGTAACAGCGGCAGTTTACAATCCTGCAGATGGTTTGGTTTATGTTGGTGATGCCGCCGACAACGAAATCTGGACGGTTGATGCCATTACAGGTGACGCAAGTCTCGTTGCTGAGGATGTTCCTGTTCAAGGAGGAGACTTATTCTTAGACGAATTGGGCAGACTTTACCTAATCGAGAGAAACAATGACTCACCATCTAAACTATACAGAATCGAAGATGGTGCAGCTATTGAAGTAGCCGACCTTATCAATTCTGTGAACGGTGGAGCCAGAAATGCTGACGGAGGTTTGATAGTAGCTGAAGGAGATAACTCAAATAGCTTCTACCTCTACGATATTGATGGTGGAAACGAAACCATGCTTGCTGCTGTTCTTGATGGTAACGCATTTCCTGTAGTTGATGGAGATATGGCTTCAGGATGCTTTGACAATACGGAGTTCTTTGAACCTCAAGAGGTAATTGTTACTGCTGAAAACGTTCCTGCAGTACTCAGCACATGCCGAATCCGACGAAGGAACTTCCAAACATCAACTTTGAAGTGATGAAAGACGGAGTTCACTTCTATTAATTGGTTGACCTCAACGGTAGAACACAACAGGTTGTTTTCAGCCAGGAAGCATTCGTAGGACAGAAATGCAGCCTTCAAATTCAGGCTGCTGATCTTCCTGATGGAATCTACATCTACAAATTGACTACGAACAATGGAGTTGTAACCAAGAAGTTGATGATCAACAAGAACTAAATAGTAAAACATAACCGCAAAAATCCCACCCCTCGAGGGTGGGATTTTTTTTTTATCCTATACGCAAAACTAAAGCGTACCTTTGCAGCCAATTTTAGAAACACTCTAGTATGAGTACAATTAGAAACATTGCCATTATTGCCCACGTTGACCACGGAAAAACAACCCTCGTTGACAAAATGATCCAGCTGGGTCCAAATTTTCGGAGAGCATGAAAAGGGAGACCTCATCATGGACAATAACGATCTGGAACGAGAGAGGGAATCACCATTCTGGCGAAGAATGTCTCCGTTATTTTCAAAGACTACAAGATAAACATCATTGATACTCGGGTCACAGTGATTTTGGAGGTGAAGTCGAACGGGTAATGAATATGGCTGACGGTGTTCTGCTATTGGTAGATGCTTTTGAAGGCCCTATGCCGCAAACTCGTTTCGTTTTGAAAAAGGCCTTAAACGCCGGATTGAAGCCGATCGTAGTAGTTAACAAAGTTGATAAAGAGAACTGTACTCCGGAAGAAGTACATGAAGCCGTTTTTGACCTAATGTTTGACTTGGGAGCAACGGAGGAGCAACTTGATTTTCAGACGATCTACGGAAGCGCGAAAAACAATTGGATGAGTGAAGATTGGCAGAAGCCAACTGATAATATCACTCCGCTTATGGATATGATCATCAAAGAAATTCCTGAGCCACATGTGGAAGAAGGACCATTTCAAATGCTGATCACTTCTTTAGATTATTCTCCCTACGTAGGCAGAATCGCGGTTGGGAAGGTGAAAAGAGGTACCATTAAAGCGAACCAAAGAATTGCTCTTCTTAAAAGAGATGGCACTGCTCCTAAAGGAAACGTAAAGGAAGTTTACGTTTTTGAAGGACTGCAAAAAAGAAAAGTTCCTGAGGTTTTCTCAGGAGATATCTGCGCATTAGCCGGAATCGAAAATTTTGAAATTGGTGATACCGTTTCTGACGCTGATCAGCCGGAAGCACTTCCAACGATTGATATAGATGAGCCTACCATGAGTATGCTTTTTACCATCAATGATTCTCCATTCTTTGGAAAAGAAGGAAAATACGTGACTTCAAATCACCTGAAAGAACGATTGAAAAAAGAACTCGAAAAAAACTTGGCGTTAAAGGTCGAACCTGCCGAGAAGGGTGATTCTTTCAGAGTATTCGGACGCGGTGTTCTTCACATCTCCGTTCTCGTTGAGACGATGAGAAGAGAGGGATACGAGCTACAAATCGGACAGCCAAGAGTAATCATCAAGGAAATCGACGGAAGAAAGTGCGAACCGATGGAGGACTTGCGCATTGACCTGCCTGAATCTTACTCGGGAAAAGCGATTGAGCAAGTAAATTTCCGAAAAGGCGAAATGACTTCTATGACTCCAAAGGGAGATAGAATGGTATTGGAGTTTAAAATTCCTTCTCGCGGAATCATCGGTTTGAGAACTTACTTGATGACGGCAACTTCAGGCGAAGCCATTATGACCCATCGCTTTACAGGTTTTGAACCAATGAAAGGTGACATTGGCGGAAGACAAAACGGTTCTTTGATCAGTATGGAATTGGGAAAAGCAATTCCTTATTCACTCAACAACCTTCAGGATAGAGGAAAATTCTTTGTTGATCCGAATGAAGAAATCTACGAAGGCCAAGTAATTGGCGAGAACACACGTCCCGGAGATTTGACAATCAACGTTACCAAGACAAAGAAGATGTCAAACATGCGTAGCTCAGGAGCTGATGACAAGTTGAAAATAGCCCCTGCGGTGAAGTTTTCACTGGAAGAAGCTTTAGAGTATATTCAAGCTGACGAATATGTGGAAGCTACACCACTGTCTTTGAGAATTAGAAAAGTGTACCTCAAGGAGCATGACCGAAAGAGATCGGTAAAAGAATTCAGTTAAGTTTCTATTGAAGGTCGGTAGTCTCCCGGTGTTTTACCAAATGTCCAGGAGACTGCCTCCTCTACCCCTGATAAACCGGGAGGAACGCAGAGAAAGTAATTTCTACCTGTGGATGGGCAAACGACTTTAGCGAAGTAGATGAAGTCTCCGGCTACTTTGTCAATTTTCTCGGTTCGGTAAAGAACCAGCTCATTGCCGAATCGATCTGTTTTTTCTATCCAAGGAAATGAGGCCCAGCAGATTTCCGAACTTCTCGCTTCCCAACTTTTCCTGATAGCACCTTCTGACCTCAGCGTTGGTTTCATTGAGAATCTCATCGGCAGTAACCTGTCTCAGGACTGCAAATAAGTTTTGCGGCACTTCAATACCATTCCATAAGCCAAGTCCGTTCCGTCAATCCCAACTCAGCGGCAACTTGATCTTCGTGGTGCAAAACCAGATTTTCATTTTTATGCAGGCAATTTGGGACTGTAATCAGCACTGCAAAATCTTCAAAGAAATATCCACTAAACAGACCGGAGTGCACAAACCTCGAGTAGCTATCAGGCAGAAGCGAATCAATCCCAAAAATATCTGAACATCCCTGATAAAAATTGAGCCAGTCTCGATCGGCAAAGGAAGGATGAGGAGCAAACTCAGGAATTGACCTTCCTTTTCTATCGGGGTGTCTCCCTAAACTTCTGTCAATTACCTGATGCACGGACTGTGAGAACTGAAAATTTAAATCTCGAAAATTATATTTCTCACTTCTCTGAAATACCTCGGCACGCCAAGCTTGTCTTTGCTGAATTGGCCTTTAGCAGATTTCGCCAGATTGAAAACAGGAGTATCTATTGCATTTTTCGAAGCCGAATGGCTTTCGGACTTACAGGCACAGGCTAGCTGACCTCGTCATACTTTTCTGAAGCTAACTTTCCTTAACGTGTCTCAAAATAGAATTGGCATCCAGAGGCCCACGAGCAATAAAAACGACAGGTTTAGGATCAAATTCAAAAATCGCCTCAGAATAGATTTTGGCAAGCCGATGCCGAGTGATTCTATCAATCCTTTCCTTCAAAACCAGTTTGTTGCAAGAACATTCGTTTTCGAAAGGGCTTTCTTGTTTGCTCTCCTCTCTCTCTGATCTCTCTCTCTCTTGTAGATCAATCTCTCACAGCTCTAATGGCTTTTGAGTACGGATTGTATTCTCTTTGCTTAATAACTCGGTATCTTCCCGGGGGAGGGATTATTATCGGGTCATGTTCTTGCGTCCACTCTCCCGAATCAATCAAAAGATGCTCAAGTGCAGCCTCCGACTTTAAACTCAGATATTGAGTTACCAAGCCTCCTTTCGGTTAGCTCATTTTCTTCTGCAATTAGAATTTCAACATCATCACCCTTAATGAAATGACCATGATTTCGACCTTCACCTCTTACAAGCAACGATTCATTCGTAGTACTTCTATTCGGTATAGAACTCAACTTCTCTAATAACACATCTCCTTGTCTATACATCATATTGCTTTTTTATTGAAAACACTTTAAAGTTACAAAGGTTGATAGTCATAACAAAATCAAACATGGATGAATATTTTTTACTTGTCCTTACTGTTTTCAAGAAATATCCTATGCTCATCGACTCCTCAGTACCTGCAAGAATACATTGAAGACTGTGAAGTCTGTTGTAATCCTATCGAAGTAAAAGTTTCGGCTGAGAATCAGGAAATCACAAAATTCGAAGTTTTTTCAATCGAACAATAACCTTGAAGATTCAACAGTGAAATTACTGAAACTTCCCATTCATAAAGGTTTTACCCTGTTTCATACCGCATTAACCCGCCTTGGTCGATAGTAGATAGTGTCAATTTTACAGAATCCGCTTTTGGCTTTCCAAACTTGCATTCACATTGTCTCAATTCACCTTTTCTCAGAGAATAAACTCACCTATCTTTGACGTGTATTTCGATTCTAGAAATACAGCGAGGTTTTGGTTAGCCCGTTAGCATGCTTCGGCATGCTAACAGCCGCAAGTGTTGTTCGATCTTTAATGGTTGTTTTAGATTGATTGGTTATCGATTCTTTGAATCGCTTTCAGGACGCACTTGCGGTTTTTCTTTTTCTTCTTTCTTTGTAGAAATCAAAAGCCTTTGGATTCTTCTACAGCACTCGATTCCATCTCGATTTCTTTTTCCGCCGACAGCTTGGTGCTTCTCAACTTTTGTTTGGGTTTTATCATGTTTGGTGTGGCACTTGGAATCAATACTACAGACTTCAATCAACTGAAGAGAAACCCCAAAGCGGTTTTAGCCGGAGTAGGCTCCCAATTCCTTTTTCTCCCCCTTCTTACATTCATCTTGGTCCTTTTATTTAATCCGCATCCTGCTCTGGCACTTGGAATGATCTTAGTCGCCTCCTGTCCCGGCGGAAATATTTCAAATTTCTTTTCCTCCATTTCGGGAGCCAATGTTTCTCTTTCGGTGACGCTCACTGCGGTAGCGACTTTTCTAAGTCCGATTTTGACTCCTTTTAATTTTGATTTCTATTCGAGCAAAGTCGTTCAAGTCGGAGACTTTCTCACCTCATTTGAGCTGAGTTTTTTCGATATGCTCGAAACCGTTCTGATTTTATTGGTGATACCATTTATCTTGGGATTGCTATTCAGAAAGAGGTTTCCTCATATCACTTCAAAAATTGAAAAACCCATCAGAATCATAAGTATGCTGGTTCTATTGGGCTTCATCGCGGTTGGATTACTTAACAATTTGGATGCTTTCCTGGATCATATCGGCCTGGTGTTCTTACTTGTGCTTGTTCACAATGGCGCTGCCTTGCTCGCAGGCTATCTTTCCGGAAAGGCTTTCGGGTTGCAGGAAGACTTAAAGAGAACGGTTATTATCGAAACGGGGAATTCAAAATTCGGGGCTAGGCCTCATCATTATCTTCAACTTCTTCGATGGAAATGGAGGTATGGCCATGATAGCCGCCTGGTGGGGAATTTGGCATATCATTTCAGGATTCGCCCTTTCCTATTTTTTCCGACTCCGCGATAAGCGACTCACCGTACGTACTCCTTCTTAATCACTAGCGTGAGGTAATCATCTTCTGATTCGATATAACCGTGATCGTAACAGTATTTGTACGTTTTACCTTTTGAGGTCGTGTAGATATTGGTCAGGTAATTAAAATTGAAGCCTTCAGTGAGCAGAAGATCTCGACGCACTCTTGCCGTGCCCGTTTTGTTCAATCCTGCTAACGTTTTGCGATTCTTCTTAAGAATCGCGTTTACTCTTTTTATCTCTTCCCGACCCTCTACATTGGTTCGGTTGTGATGAGAGCTACGACAAGAACCACAGCAGAACTTGGCATCGACTCTTCCTGAAAATTCATCCTGACATTCCAAACATTTCTTTTTCATCTCTATGGCTTTGGTAGAGTCAATATAGCAAATTTTGATCTTTCAATGAAAGTTCGATACATTTCAGATTGAGAAACACAAAATGTATATTTGCCAAAAATTTCAAGACATAGCCATGCTAGAAAAGAAAAATAAAGATTTAGAGCCGGACATCGCAGGTCCTGTAGTATTTGCTATTTTCATCTTGGCGACCGTCGTCCTACTGATCTGGATGGCTTCCTGATCACCAGTTTATCTCTTTTTTACCCTCATCTTTCAGATAAGTATTGGCTCTGCTAAAGTGCCTGCATCCTAAAAAACCGCGATAGGCGGAAAGTGGAGATGGATGAGGAGCCTCCAAAACCAAGTGTTTTGATCGATCTATAACACTTCCCTTTTTTTGGGCATAACTACCCCAAAGCATAAAAACCACATTTTCTCTCTGCTCGCTCAATGCGCTTATTGCCGCGTCGGTAAATTGCTCCCAACCCTTGTTCTGATGCGAGCCTGCTTCATGTGCTCGCACCGTGAGTGTAGCATTTAAGAGAAGTACTCCCTGATTTGCCCATCTTTCCAAATTACCACTTTTGGGTGGCTCAATACCTAAATCATCGCGTAGCTCAGCAAATATGTTTTTCAACGATGGCGGAATGGCTATGCCATCATTAACCGAAAAGCACAAACCATTGGCTTGACCAACCCCGTGATAAGGATCCTGTCCTAAGATGACAACTTTAACTTCTTCAAATGGGGTATGATCTAATGCACTGAAAATTAGCCTACCGGGAGGATAAACCGAAGTGGTCGAATACTCGTGCTTCACAAAAGAAATGAGCGATTTGAAATAAGGCTTTTCGAACTCATCAGTCAAAACTGCCTTCCAAGACGGGTGTAATCTTATCTCAGACATGATTACATCATTTCTAACCTCAATCCGTTTTTGAGTTTCCTGATGTAGGTGTCCTTTAGCCAATCGCTGTAGCTCTCCGTGGCATTGTGTAAGCATGAGCAATACAGCCTGCATCTGTACTCAATCTCTTCTTTGAGATGATCTACCAGCTCAAGCGCATCATAATAATCTTCAGAATTTTTGATGATTTGCTTCATGTGGTTGTCAATACTCACATCCACAGCCTTCTTTGGCTTTTCACCAAGATCAGCAAGTTCGGCATAAACACGCTTCATATTGAAATCATCTTCAGGGCCATTTTTCGGAAACAGCTCTTGAAGCCACTCAGGCCGCACGTAGTGGTAATCGACCATAAGCTGATTGTCTCGATCATTGATCTTTTCGAAGTACTTATCGGGATACTTGAAAATGTCTTGCCAATTGATGTAGTCCTGCCACAACCCTAGCCTTTCCACATTATTTCCCAAGTCAATGATGGTAAAGTGCTTTTTGGTCTTGGTGCTTCGCGATCCTCTACCGATCATCTGATGGTAAAGCGTGAGCGATCGGGTAGCACGGTTGATAATAATGCTCTCAACCGAAGGCTCATCAAATCCCGTGGTCAAGATTCCGACACTGGTCAAAATAGCATCATCAGTATTTCTAAACCAGTCCAGGGTGTCCTTGCGATCTTTTGCCGTGAATGTACTATCCAAATGCTTCACCTTATAGCCCGCATTTTTAAAGAGCTCATACACCCTTACCGATGTGGCTATACCACTGTTGAAAATCAAGGTCTTTTTCCCGGCTGCCCTTTCTTGGTAGGCCGCTAAAAGCCTGTCTTGCATCGTGTACAGGCTGTACAATCGATCTAATGAGCTAATCGTATAGTCTCCGTCTGTTCCGACTTTGAGCGATCGCAAATTGACATTGAAGGTATAAGTAGTGGCATCACTCAAGTACTCATCGGCAATGAGGCTCTTGATGCTGTGCCCCACAATGAGTTCATTGTAATTCTCGTTGAGAGGCAGATTTCTATTTGATGACAGCGGCGTAGCCGTCACTCCCAGCATATTGGCTTCTTTAAAAAACTTAAACAGCTTTCTAAAAGAGTTATAGTGCGCTTCATCGATAATGACCAAACCGATGTTTCGGAGGTACTGGTCATCTTCATTGAGTCGGTTGTTAAGCGTTTCGACCATCGCTACGTAGCAACTGTACTCCTCGCGGTCGTGCAGTTCCTTCACATCGCGGTCGATGATCTTATTCTTCACATCAATCTCGCTCAATGATTTTGAAGTCTGCGCACAAAGCTCAACACGGTGTGTCAGGATCAGCACCTTCTTACCCGTTTCACCAATAAACTTCTTGGCTATCTCACTAAAGATGATGGTCTTTCCTCCGCCTGTGGGCAATTGAAAAAGCACATCAACTTTGCCCTTCGCCTTCTCAAAGGCGGTAAAGATTTTGTCAATCGCCTCTTCCTGATAGGGGTAAAGTTCCTTCTCAATCACACTTACTGATGTAGCCTTATCTTCCATAAAAACGGCACAAAGTTAACGAGAATGAATGGTTAGCGAAAACCCAATTGTCCCCTTTTCGTTTTGTACCTTCATCGGCTTTAAAACTTATTCATCGACATGAACAACAACGTGAGCGCTTTCAACGATTTGGTGCTACTTCGATTCAAGATTTACAATTCTATTTTTTTAACGCTCGAACTTGATGGCGTTCACCGAACGGGTATTCTTCTGCCGCTTTTGGCAGAACAGTGTGCAGAAGGACTCATGGAAGGAAAATCTCCCGATGAAATTATCGACTCCTTTTTTGCCGATAGGAAAGAGTACAAAACAGAAGAGAATCAGATTGATCAACTTTTCAGATTTATCCAGTACATCGAGCGCCAAGTCGTACTGGTAGATGCATTGGAAGATGCCGCCTACGATGTAGTCAATAACATGGACGGAAATGGCTCTGTGAATGCCTTTTTCAATCAAACTGCAAATCGGAATGCAAGTGAAGCACTCAAAGCTGCGCTAAAAGATTTCAGGGTGAGAATCGTGCTGACCGCCCACCCCACTCAGTTTTATCCGGGGCCTGTATTGGGAATCATCACCGATTTGTCCGAAGCCATCAGAAGGAACGACCTTCCCAATATCAAATCCTATTTGGCTCAACTTGGAAAAACTCCTTTTTTCAAAAAACAAAAACCAACTCCTTACGACGAGGCCGTCAGTCTGATCTGGTATCTCGAAAATGTCTTCTACAAGAGCATTCCCGAAATTTATAACAACGTCTCAGCTCAGCTTAATGAAAGTGCGGAAGAAGTTCTGGGCAATAATTCGCTCTTGCAGCTGGGTTTTTGGCCCGGAGGAGATCGAGATGGAAATCCGTTCGTAAGTGTAGACACTTCGCTTCAAGTGGCCGACCGTTTGCGCACAAGCGTTTTCAAAAGTTACTACAAAGACATCCGAAAACTGAAGAGAAGAATCACCTTCAGAGGGGCGCTGGAAATCGTTGAAGCCATAGAATCAAAGCTCTATCAATCGGCTTTTGTAAATCCCGATAATCCTGTGATTCGCCTGAAATGGCTCGAAAACAAGTTGGACGAATTGAAGGCGGTCATCGAAGAAGATCACAACGGACTCTACATCGAAGAAGTAGAATCGATCAGGAGAAAGGTTCGTGTTTTCGGGTTTCATTTTGCCAGCCTGGACATCCGTCAAGATAGCCGCGTCATAGCGAAGACATTTGAAGCACTTCTGCCGAAAATCACCAAATCAAAATCGCAAGAAGGACTGAAAGACAACTTTGAGAAGCTACTCGAATTGGAGCCACTCAAGTCGAAGCCGAGATTGGAAGACCCGATTTTGAGCGACACGATTTCGTCTTTTTATGCGATGCAAGACATTCAAGAGCGCAATGGCACTTCAGGATGTTACCGATACATCATCAGCAATTGCCGCGGCGAAATCGACATAGCCCGTGTTTTCGGCATGGCAAGACTGAGCGGTATGGGCTCCAAAATGTTTATGGACGTCATTCCTCTTTTTGAAACCATAGACGACTTGCAAGCCGCAGGAGGTGTGATGGACAAAATCTACAAGAACCAAAATTACCTTAAGCATCTGAAAAACCGCAACATGAAGCAAGTCGTAATGCTTGGCTTCTCTGATGGAACAAAGGACGGAGGTTACCTTTCGGCGAATTGGAACATCTTCAGAGCCAAAGAAGAAATCTCTCGAGTATCTCGTGAAAACGGAATTCAAGTGGTTTTCTTCGACGGACGTGGCGGACCACCCGCCCGTGGTGGCGGAAACACGCACAAGTTTTATGCATCCCTCGGACCGACTATTGACAGTAGTCAAATTCAGCTGACGGTGCAAGGCCAAACGATCAGCTCCAACTTTGGAACGGAGGAATCCTCTCGCCACAACCTGGAGCAGCTTCTTACAGCCGGCTTGGAAAACCAAGTCATCAATTCCCCCGAAAAAATACTTAGCGAGGAATCTCGCTCTGTTTTGGAGGAATTGTCAGGTATCAGTTACCAAGCTTATTGCGACTTTAAGGCGCACCCAAAGTTTGTTCCTTACCTCGAAAAAATGAGTACGCTCAAGTATTACGGGCAGACCAATATCGGGAGTCGCCCTTCTAAACGAGGAAAAAGCGACAAGTTGAAATTCGAAGATTTAAGAGCCATTCCATTCGTGGGTGCTTGGAGTCAGCTAAAGCAAAACGTACCCGGCTTTTATGGCCTCGGAAGAGCGTTTGAAGCTTTCGACAAAGAAGGTAGACTAGAAGAGATCAAACAGCTTTACGTCAATTCTCTTTTCTTCAGGACGTTGCTCGGAAACTCCATGCAATCGCTTTCCAAAACTTACTTTGAACTAACCCGCTATATGGAGAAGGACAAGGAATTCGGAGAGTTCTGGAAACTGATTTACGAGGAATCGCTGCGAGCGAAGAAGTACTTGCTGCTCATTTCGGGACAGGACGAATTACTGCAATCCAACCCTGACATCAAGGCAAGCATCAAACTGAGAGAACAAATTGTGTTGCCACTGCTCACCATTCAGCAGCACGCCCTGATTCGCATCAAGGAACTCGAAAAATCAAAAGGAAAAAAGAACGAAGAGTTAAAAGAAAGCTACAACAAGCTCGTTGTGCGCTCCCTTTACGGAAACATCAATGCGAGTAGGAATAGCGCCTAATTGAATTAGAAATGTTCAATTAAGAATTAGGAATCAGCCAATTAAAGTCTGAAGTCTACCTTCAAAGAATGATATTGCCCCACTTTATCAAAGGGCGTGGCGATTTCGCGACGGAGGAGAGAAATGATCGGGGGTGGATGATTGGATAAGGAATATTCAATTGAGTACTAGGAATAAGCCAATTAAGATTCTGAAATTTAGCCTTTCAGTAGATCAAGTCTGCTCTTCAAGCATCTCCAAAGCCGAAGGCGGCGCTTCGTAATTCCTCATTTTGGTCAATAGTTCCGGCATCTCCTCCGCTACCAAAACCATGTCTTTGCAGCTCTTTCGCAAGAGACCTGCCTCGGTCATGTGGTCAAACATTTCCAAGAGCTTGTCGTAATAGCCCGCCACATTGAGAATTCCGATGGGCTTGGTGTGCAAGCCCAGCTGAGCCCAAGTCAGCATTTCAAACAGCTCCTCGAAAGTTCCGAACCCTCCGGGCAAGGCGATCACTCCATCGCTCAAGTCATGCATCGTTAATTTTCGCTCGTGCATAGATTCCACAAAAATCAACTCAGTGAGGCGCCTGTGCTCCAATTCTTTCTTGCGCATAAAGTTGGGCAAAACACCGATCACCTCTCCCCCGTTTTTCAGAGCCCCATCCGCTACAGCGCCCATCAATCCAAGTTTTGAGCCGCCGAAAACTACTCTGACTCCTTCGGAGGCCAAGGTGCCTCCTGCCTTTTTCGCAGCATCAAAATAAAGATCGTTTACTCCTCTGGACGAGGCACAAAAAACAGCTATACTTTTCATGGAAGGAATCTTTATCGGGTTAGCGTGAATATCGCTTTTACCCTTTCGGGGAAAAGTGAAATGACAGTGTGTATCGCCAACAAAAATAGTGGAATCAAATAAGGCAACATGTACCGCTCTTCAATTCCTCTTTGGACAAATATGAGATAAAGAAAAAACAGGATGGCCGGCAGCCAAATGGCGATAGACCGTGGACTCTTTTTCCTGAAAAGGAAAACAAATGCAAACAGGTAAATGAGCAAATGAACCGTAAGCGAAAGCCACCTCAGTGCCTCAATCAGGACGTTTCCGCGAAGAGGCTTTTGAAACAGATAGAGAGACAAATTGCTGTGAAGAAGTAACTCTTCCACCACGGTGACAGGGCCGACGAGCCAGGCACGAATGAAGTTTTCCGAGACGTATTTCTTTCTCATCAAGTCAAACTGCTTGGTCAAATCGGCCTCTCCAAGCAAAGGCTCATTGATTGGCTGATTTGCTAATTGGTAGGGAACCTGCTGCCTCAATACGGCAATGTATTGAGCATAGACCTCCGTCAGTTCTTCCCGACTAACCGTTTGAATAACAGAACCGTGAAGCTTCTCAATAGTGGCGTTCACGGCTTCTGTTTCCGAAATGGCTCCCGCAGCGGCTTCCCACAAGAGGCTCATTGATTGGTGAAACTCCACTCCCGTTTGCCCGGTCATTTTATGAAAGCCCCAAGCAGACTCGTGAAGCGGTCGGTAAAGATCGGCAGCATCCGATTGATAAATAGGGTGGAGATCAAACCTTTCGGTAAAGCGGTGCACCCGAACTTGCCACAGAAAAATCGGCAGTAGCGAAATCAAGAGAACGGACAACAGTCTTTTTTTGAGAACAGGATAAAAAGGAAGATAAGAAATGATCAAAAGGATCATGGCTGGTCTGACCATAATCAAAAAGCCGAGCACAATAGCTGAGACCAATAGTAGCTTATGCTTCCTTTCGATACCGAGAAAAAGAAAAGTGTAGAAAAAGATCACCAGCGATGGAGTCAATGCCTCAGTGAGCGTGTAGCTCAAAAACCCGTAAAACATAGGCATGAGGGCAATGAAAACGGCCAACCACCAAGAGATCTTTTCTTTAAGCCCTAAACCTCGGGCGAGAAATGGAATAGCGCCCACGGCCAGACTCCATAGTATGAGCTGAAATAAAACCATAGCCCAAAGACCATTCGCCTCACCGAACAGGTAGGCGAAAACGCCAAAGGCCATTCCGTATCCGGGAGACCGCAGCACGTAAGCACCAACGCCGGGGCTCGATCCTTTCCAGACTCCCGATTTGAGAAAATTGAGAACCGGCCTGACGTAGGAAGCATCATCAGCCGTTCTGACGCTCACACCATCCCTGAGTGCAGCAGGATTCTCTGAAGCCAGAAATTGATGGTTTGCCAAGTGTACAAACAAGGCACAGAAGAAAGCCAAGAGTACCAAGCTGAAAATCCTCGCAACCCCTGAAAAGTTCGTACTTTTCACCACTTTTTGGCTCGTCATTTGCCAGTCGATTATCAAGCAAAATTAAATGAAAGAATTCTTTAAGAAATCCTTACGAATTACCGCCAAGGTATTTAAATGGATTCTTATTGCATTCATCTTTTTGTTCGTGCTGATTTTTGTGATCTGGAAAGTTCCCGCCGTCCACCAATACGCGGTGAATAAAGGAACTTCTTACTTCAATGAAAAAACCGGTGGGAACCTAAGCATCGGACACGTCGATTTAAAATTGCCATTCTTCATCGGCCTCGAAGACATCAGTCTGCTATCTCCCGATGGTTCCAAACTTGCTTCGATAGACGACCTTGAAATTTATCCGGGGTGGCGCATGCTTTTCGCGAATACGATCCGCGTAGACGAGATCAACCTCAGCGGAATAGATGGGAAAATATTCGTCAACAAAAGCGGTGATTTCAATTTTGACTTTATCATCGATGGCTTCACCGATACCACAGCTACTTCGACGGAACCACAAGATACTACCGCAAGTGCATGGGGATTTTCACTGGGTGATTTGAACATCTCCGAAATGGGATTTATTTACGCTGATCGAACTACGGGCGATTCCATGGATATCCATCTCGGCAACTTTGAGCTGGATATGGATGAATTGGATTTAGAAAACCAAGCTTATCTGGCGGAAAGTATTCTCTTGGAGAATAGCGCCGTCTACGCTCAGATCTCTGAATCGGAAGCAAGTCCCGACTCCTCCTCTTCCACCCTCCTACCGAAGCTGGGTTTGGATGAATTGGAAATTTCGAATGCCATCGTTCAACTGAAATTGGGCGAAGACCCCGCCTACAAATTCGATTTGGGTGAACTTTTCCTGGAAACAGATGAAATAGACCTCAACAAAAACAAATATCTCGTCGAAGAATTCTCTCTTGCCAATAGCCGCTTTTACATTCCCCTGCCTCCAACAGATTATACCCAAACTTCGGCTGAGCCAAATCCTGCGCAAGCTGCAGAAACCACTGAGAGCTTTTTTCCCGATTTAACTGCTATGGTCGGAGAGATCTTTCTTGAGAATATTCAGGTCAGGGCATTCACGGGCTCAGACACTTTACACGCTGTTTCAGATTTGGCGATAACTGCCGAAGATGTCGGGGTGGGTTCTGACGGTTATTCAGTTAATCTTGAAGAATTAGCGGGAAGCTACAATGAGTTCAAAGACCTCAGAGAGTTTCGAGGCAACTTTGCTTTCACTAATTCAACAGCCAAAGCAGAAGAAGTGACGCTGCTCTACGGGCAGTCGAGTTTGAATATGAACGCTACGATTGACTATGGCAATGTTGATGACTTTATGAGCCAATTCAAAATCGACCTTCTCAACATTGAGCTCAGTAATACACGAATTGCGGCCAGAGATGTCGAGAAAATGTACACCACATTGGATCTGGATAGTCTTCCTGTGCCCGCGAAAGACATCTTCATCAACTTGGAAGCCAAGGGAAACAAGCAGACCATTGACCTGAACAATCTCAAGTTGACAACGGGAAGCAGCTTCGTAAAGCTAAATGGAAACGCAACTTCCGTCGGAGACAGTCTTTGGCCCGGAAATCTGTCCATTCAAAATCTGGAAGTCAATCTCTTGGAAAACGACTTGATTCCTTACACGGCGTATTTGGGTGTCGACACGGCACAGATTCCTCCCACACTCAACTTACAACTAAGCGGAAAATACAATTCCCAAAAAGCAAAGGCGAAAGGTATTTTGAAAACGCCTTATGGCAATGTGTGAATTGATTTAGCCGGCGACGGCTGGTCAAGCAATGAGCAAGGCATTGCGGTGACCTTAAATTCTGAAATGCTGCGAATCGGAGAATATTTACGACTTGCGGAAGAGCTCAATGCCGACTTTTCAGTTTTTGTTGAAACAGAAAACCTGAATGACTCGATTTTACACCTCTGTGCTGAGCTCTTTATCGACACCCTGAACTACGACGGAAACAAATTCACCCATCTGGCAATGGACGCCGATATACTGGAGAATGAAATTCAGTATACCATTGCAATTGAAGACACCTTTGCCAAAGCTTCGCTTGGAGGAACACTGGATTTCAGTTCAGGAATCGATGCTTTGGTATCGGGAACCGTAAGCGGAATAGACCTGCAAGGACTTAGATATACCGAGAAAGACATCAGAGGAAAGATAGACATCGAGGCTTCATTCAAACAGGATAGCCTTTCGACGATGGCAAATGTCCTCATTGACGAGATCCTTTTTGTGAAGGAAGGAAATCGCTTCCCTTTTGAGCCTATAAATGCCGATTTTTACACAGGCATCGATTCTACGTATGCCAATATTGCAGGAGGATTCATACAATTATCCACTGTATCAAATCGTAGTATTGACTCGCTTACTTCAGTAATTGCTCAAGTAGTGGCAAGAGGAGAAAATGAAACTGTAACTGACAGCACGGCCTTTTGGAATGCGACCTTCAGTACTTCGGACTTAAAGGAAATTGGAGAACTGTTTCTTCCTCAACTTGTAGAATTCAAGCCTTCGTTTGCCAGAATTGACTTTACTGCAAAAGACAATCAACTCCTTGCTGAAGCAGTGTTTCCAGGTATTGAGTATGGTGCGTTTGATCTCGACAGCCTTCTCATTACAACCACTGATGCGGGAGATGTAACAGAAAGAAGACTTTCAATCCAAAGGGTAGCATATGATACTTTGGGTGTGGATGATTTGAAGTTTGAGTTGGATAGAACTGAGAAAGGGGCTAAGGTGCTACTTACCATCAATCCCGACAGTTCTGATAACTTTTATAGGATCGGGGCAAATTTGGTGGCAGACTCAATCGCCCTTAAAAATGGATTTACTTTTCAGTTTGCTGATACCATGGTTTTAAACGGTAAACAATGGTACTACGGGGATTCTTGCGCTATAAATTCTGATGTGGAAGGAATCACATTTCGAGAGTTTAAACTTTATCGTGATGAAAAGGTGATTCAACTCGAAAAGGACCAAAGTGATTCGCCGCTGAATATTATCGCAAGAAACTTCCCGATGCACGCGCTCACAGGGATGCTCAATACTGAGGAGAAGGTTTTTAATGGAATCATTAATGGTCAGGTTTCATTAAATAATGACGGCAGTTTTGAAGGCGAAGGAGATATTACAACCTTCCAAATCTCCGGAGCAGATTTCGGAACACTGAGCTGGAAGGCTTCGAATGAAAACAACAATTTCAAAACGTTTATCAGTACTAAAGGAGATCATATAGATCTGGTTATGGACGGAAACATTCTGCCACAAAATGACTCCCTGTCAGCGTTGGACCTTGATATTAAGCTCAACCGATTAGATCTACAACTACTCGAAGTGCTGGTGGCAAATAACATCGAAGAAGCTTCGGGAACACTCTCAGGAGATATAGCCATTGAAGGCACCACAGCCTCTCCGCAGTTAAGTGGATTCTTAAGGTTTAAAAATGCACTCATTCGCCCTACTGATCTGAACGCGGGTTATACAGTTAAGGATGACCAAATCGAAATTACTCCTACAGGATTAAAGTTCAACAAATTCACCATCACCGATAAGAATGGCAGTAACCTGTCAATCGATGGAACGGTGGAACACGAGAAATTCACCGATCCCCAATTGAACTTAAGGATTGAAAGTAAGGACTTCACCTTAGTAGATATCGCTGAAACGGCAATCAGTCCAATCCACGGAAAGCTGGTTGCTGATCTGAACCTGGGTATAACGGGACCACCGACGGCGCCTATTGTCGATGCAAAAGTGAAAATCAATGAGCCAACCTACTTCACCTACATCGTAACAAGTTCGGCGGAGGTAGAAGCCTTTGATGAATCGCTTCTGATATGGACTAATTTCGAAAAGAGCTCAGATAATGAAATCTTGACCAGAAGAAAGGATGAGCAAGCTTTAGATGGCAATATTTTTGCGAGTAATCCAAAAATTAAAGGTGAATTAACCATTGACAAATCAGCTGTTTTTCAAGTAGTAGTAGATTCTTCGGCAGGTGATTATTTACAAATTCAAGGAAGTGGAAAGCTAGGAATTGATTATGATAGAACCGGTGCTCTTCGGTTCAACGGGGTTTATGAAGTCACTAAAGGTTTCTATCAAATGACGTTTTACGACATTCAGAAGAAAAAATTTGACTTTATGCCGGGTAGTAAGTTGGTTTGGAATGGAGAACCCACCAACGCCAATATTGACATAACCGCTTCATACAAAACCCGTGCGGGTATCTCAAACCTGATGTTGACAGATGGCTCTGCCTCATATGATGAAGCATTTCAGCAACAGCTGCCATTTGAGGTATTACTTAATGTGGACGGGAAACTGCTGGAACCGCAGATCACTTTTGATATCATTTTGGCCGAAGAGGCACAAGGTGCGCTGAGTGGATCCGTAGAGGGTAAACTCAATGATTTAAGAGCAAACGAAAGCAAACTGAACAAGCAGGTTTTTGCGCTTCTCATTCTGGGTTCGTTCTTACCCCAAGACGGAGGTTCTGATTCCAATGTTTTGGCAAACCAGGCGCGGAACAGCGCCAGTCAGATTCTAACCAATCAATTAAATAGTCTCTCGGATAAGTATGTGAAAGGAGTAGATATAAACTTCGATATGTACTCCTATGGTGGAGCCACAGGACAGGGAAACACTGATTTGAGCGTTAACCTGGCTAAATCATTTGCCGATGATCGAATAATAGTAAAAGTAGGAAGCACGGTGGCTATTGAGGATGGCAATTCGGGATCTGCCCAATCCTCTCAACAGCAGTTTATGACCAATATTGAGGTAGAATACAAACTCACTCCCGATGGCCGATATCGATTACTGGTTTTTAGTAAAACCGACTTGGAGGACATTGTGATTGGAAGAATTACCCGATCAGGTGGAGGCTTCGTCTTTCAAAAAGATTTTGATCGTTTCAGGTATATTTTCAGCAAACCCGAAGAGAATGCAAGTGATACTAACGAGGAAAACGAGATAGAGGAATAGTGTTGAAAGTTTTTAGAAATATGGTCCTTTTGATTCTTCTGGCATCCTGTTCGGCAAATAAGTACTTGAAACCAGGCGAAAAATTCTTTGAAGGTTTTGAAGTAGAATACGTAGACGCAGAAATTGAAATTCCTAAAGATGTAAGAAACTCGATCCTGTCAGGTTTAGAGCCCGAGGCCACCAGAAGATTTTTCTTAAGTCGACCCGGGACTTGGATATATTATCAAGTTGACTCTGTACCACGCGACAAAGGGCTGAAGTACTTCATCAAATACCGACTTGGGAACAAACCTTCTTTACTGCAGGAGGTGAAAATCGATGAGAACCGTGATGTCATAGAATCACGTATGAAAGCTGCAGGTTTCTTTAATGCTCACGTTGAAGAGAGGGTTGACACCACAAAGCACAGGGCCTCGGTCGTCTACCGAATTGAACCAAAACAGCCCTATTATTTTGACACCTTGCAAATTTCTTCGAAACCACATCCTTGGAGTGACGAGCTTCGTAGGGTGTACGGGAGCAACCTATCGTCAAAGAAGGAGAACTTTTTAGGAAAAACAGTATTGTAACACAGCGTGAGGTCATCTCCGAAAAGTTAAAAGAAGATGGATACTTCTACTTTTCTCCATCGCTTCTTTATTATCTCGCAGACAGCAGTTATGAGAACAGACGCGTAAGGCTAAGCTTGGACTTAAAAGACAATACACCGAAGGCTGCCATCGAGAAATTCAGAATAGACTCCGTCACGATCAATTTGGCATTAGACTCTGAAAATACTGAGATCATTGGGGATAGTCTCAGGGCAATCATTGACAAGGATAAGCTCTTTATAAAACCCGAAAAGCTAAGGCCATTCATCATTATGGAGCCCGGCGAAATTTACAACAAGAGACATGAAGCCCTCACCTTGGAACACCTCAACAAGCTCGATATTTTTAATTATGTAAGTCTTAGTTTTACTACCGATACTACAGACGGGAAAAACTTGCTGAGGGCTAATATTATCACTTCTCCAAGGCCTAAACATTCACTCCGTTCGCAAGTGGTGCTTACCACTACCTCGACTAACTTTACGGGCCCGGGACTTCAACTGCGCTACACCAACCGAAACTTATTCAAAGGTGCCGAACAATTGAGATTGAGTGCTACAGGGCGATATGAACAGCAGCTCACAGGATCAAGAAAGGGTTTGACCTCTTATGAAATTGACCTCTCGGCTGATTTACTTGTACCTCGTGTTTCAGGCCCGATAAAATCAAGGAAACTTACAGGAAATGTACCCAAGACTAAATATAGCTTATCCTATCGCCTATTCAATCAACCCGACTATTACGCCCAGAGTAGTTTTGGAGCAAGCTTTGGTTATGAGTGGTTGACCAATAAAACCACCTTCCATGATTTTAAATTAATCCGTTTAGATTATGTCCGGCTGCTGCAATCATCTGAACGTCTTGAAGATTTATTCGATCAAGGCGTACTTGATAGAGAAAGTTTCAACGACCAGCTGATATTTGGTCCAAGTTACAGCATTACGTATAGTCCTGAAAGGAAAGGCAGGAGCGTAAATTACTTTATCGGCGGAAGCCTTGAGTCTTCAGGAAACCTACTCTACGGCGCTTATAATTTGTCCAATTCTGAAGTAAATGAAGACGGACAGTATGTTGTAGTTGGAGTGCCTTTTGCACAGTATACCAGAACCCAGCTTGACGCTCGTCTATACCTGGACGTAGCCGAATATACTACGCTCGTTTTTCGTCAAAACCTAGGTGTAGGCCTCCCGTATTTGAATTCCAATAGCCTTCCCTTTGCCAAACAGTTTTTCGTAGGAGGAGCTTCTTCACTAAGAGGATTCCAACCTAGAGAAGTAGGTCCCGGGATTTATAAGAATACCGAAAATACCGATGATAGCTTCTTCGATCAAACGGGAGACATCATGCTGGAGTGGAATGCCGAATCGCGGTTTGATTTGGGTGGCTACCTGAAAGGGGCTCTCTTTGTAGACGCAGGAAATGTTTGGCTTATAAATGAATCATCAAACCGTCCTGGTGGTAGATTTGAATGGAAAGATTTTATGAATGAGTTGGCCATATCGAGTGGCGCCGGTTTGCGAATTGACGCAGATTTTATCGTGGTTCGTTTTGACCTGGCACTTCCGCTTCGCGATCCCTCTTTTGAAGAGGGCAATAGATGGCTCTTCGACAGAATTGCGATTAACAACAGTTGGGTGTGGGACAATATGATCCTGAACTTCGCGATTGGGTATCCGTTCTAAACAAAAAAAGGCGACCAAAGGCCGCCTTTCATTTTTAAACTTATTCCAACTGTCAGTACTTCATAATTTTATCTACGATTCCGTATTCCAAACTTTCATCTGCATTCATCCAATAGTCTCGATTAAAATCCTTCAAGATTTTTTCAACCGTTTGCCCGCAATTTTCAGCGAGTATTTCAGCGCCGATTTGCTTTGTTTTGAGAATCTCATTGGCTTGAATTTCGATGTCGCTTGATTGACCTCTGGCACCGCCACTCGGTTGGTGAATCATCACCTTTGCCATCGGGTAAATGAATCTTTTTCCCTTTTCACCGGCAGAAAGCAAAATACTTCCCATCGAAGCAGCCAATCCCATGCACACCGTGCTAACAGGACTCTTGAGGGTTTTCATAGTATCGTAAATGGCAAAACCCGAAGTGACATATCCACCCGGACTGTTGATGATCAAGGTTATATCCTTTCCCGGATGCTTGGCATCCAAGTAAAGCAAACGGTCAATGACATGCTTTGCAGAATCATCATCGACTCCACCCCAAAGAAATACTTTGCGGTCTTTTACATATTGATCTTCAATTAATTTAGAAAGACCGGGATCCTTCTTTTTATCTTCTTTTTTGTCGCTCATGTTAAACGTTGATTTCTTCTATTTTCTAAAAACTCTTGCAAGATAATGGTTGCGGCAATCTTATCGATATTTTCCTTCTTTCGTCTGTCTTTTTTTTTGCTTCCCGCTGCGATCATCGACTCCAGTGCCATCTTTGAGGTGAATGCCTCATTCAATCTGTGGACCTTCACTTTAGGATACCGCTGTGTAAATGTGTGCAAAAACTTCTGAATGTCATCTTCCAACTCATTCAGCTCGCCCGTCATCTTAAATGGCTGCCCTACCACCACTTCATTGACTTCGCGCAGTTTGAAGTATTTGTCTAAGAATGGAAACAATTGTCGGCGCTCAATGGTTTCCAATGCACTGGCAATTATTTGCATGTCATCGGTTTCGGCTATTCCGCAGCGCTTTGTTCCGTAATCGATTGAGAGTATTCTTGGCACTGCACAAAAGTAATAGGATTGAAAGACCTAAATTCACACACTTTAAAATAAAACATCGATGAAAAAAATCTACATGGTATTGGCGGTAATCGCCACTCTGGGCAGCACGAATTCTACCAAAGCACAAGAACTCGTTTCAGCTGAATTGGTATTTAATTACAACACCCTCATAATTGACTTTCTCGGCTTTCCCCTACCCGTCGACTATGACGTAGATTTCTACAAGATTACATACACGACCACAGATACCGACGGACAACCCACCATCGCTTCAGGTGCATTTACTCTACCGGTATCCAATTCTTGCAATTCTTTCCCCATGGTGGCTTATTGCCACGGAACGGTCCTCAGACGTTTTGACGTTCCTTCTGAGCGAAACTTCGAGAGTTTGATCGTCACCGTTTTATCATCGGCAGGATATATCGGAATTGCCCCCGATTATCTGGGTTTGGGCGAAGACGAAGGCGTTCACCCCTATGTCCATGCTGAATCTCAAGCTACGGCCACCATCGACCTGATCAGCGCGGTTAGAGAATTTTTGGAAACATCGGATATACAAGACAACGGAGAAGTATTCATCACGGGATATTCTCAAGGTGGCCATGCGGCAATGGCTACTCTAAAATATGCCCAAGACAATGATTTGGTTGATGAACTGGGTATCGTAGCCGGAGCGCCATTAAGCGGCCCATACAATATGTCAGGTTCTCAATCGGAAGTTATTTTAAGCGGTGAACCCTATTCTAATCCGGGCTACATCATCTACCTTTTGATTGGTTACAACAGCGTGTACGGAAACCTGTACACCGAATTGAGCGACATCATTCAAGAGCCGTATGCAGATCTCGTTGCGCCTTATTTTGACGGAGAGCAAAACGAATTTGAAATGGCTGTAGTCAATGCACTTTTACCCGGAAATGTGGATGAACTTCTGCGAGATTCAGTTCTGACTAATTTTGAAACGAACCCCAATCATCCGCTGAGAGTGGCCCTTGAAGACAATGACCTTTTTGACTGGACACCGGAAATGCCTTTGCGCATGTATTACTGCGATGGCGACGAGCAAGTAGCTTTTACCAACAGTACCACCACTGAGCAAATTATGAATGACAATGGTGCAGAAGATGTAGATTCTGAAAATGTACTCCCGGGAGCCAATCATGGCGGTTGTGTTGAACCCGCTCTTTTTGCGGCTTATGATTTCTTTGATGCATTGGCATCAGAGTGTTCATCGACGCTATCCGTATTTGATGTAAAAGAAGAAGCCATTACCATTTGGCCAAATCCCGCGAGAGACATGGTGCAAATAGATTTTTCTCTCGGAAACGGACAAATGGCCATTTACGATGTGAATGGTCGGTTGCTCAAAGAACAAGTCGTGAATTCGGAATTGTCCAATTTCGATGTGAGCGATTTACCGGATGGCAATTATATTCTGACCATCACTCACAATGGTGCTCAGTACGGAACCTTGCTCGTTGTAAAAAAATAACTTCGAAGAGACGGGCTCAGTTGTCCTAAAAAGCACCTGAAGCTTTCAGGTTATCTTATCTTTGTCCATCCTCAAGAAAGCACCATGGATTTAGAGTCTCTTATTGAAGAAGCCTGGAACGATCGAAAACTGATCAATGACCCAACTCATCGCAAAGCGATTGAAGAAGTCATTGAAAAAATTGACTTGGGTGAGCTCCGTTGCGCAGCTCCTTCCGCGGATGGCTGGATTGTAAACGAATGGGTCAAGAAAGCGGTGGTTCTCTACTTCCCGATGCGGGAAATGAAAACGATCGAAGTCGGTCCTTTTGAATTTCACGATAAGATGAGGCTCAAGACCAATTACAAAGAAAAAGGTGTTCGAGTCGTTCCGCATGCCATCGCTCGCTACGGCGCTTTTATAGCCAAAGGAGTGGTAATGATGCCTTCTTACGTAAATATCGGCGCCTACGTAGACGAGAATACGATGGTAGACACATGGGCCACCGTGGGAAGCTGTGCGCAGATCGGAAAGAACGTTCACTTGAGCGGAGGCGTCGGCATCGGCGGCGTGCTGGAGCCACTTCAAGCCTCTCCTGTCATTATCGAAGACGGTGCTTTCATAGGATCGCGAAGCATAGTTGTAGAAGGAGTAAGAGTGGGAAAAGGAGCTGTGCTCGGTGCCAACGTTGTTTTGACTAAGAGCACCCACATCATCGATGTAACTCAAGATGAGGCTGTAACTTACAAAGGAGAAGTTCCCGAGAGATCAGTGGTGATACCCGGAAGCTATACCAAAACATTCACTGCGGGAGATTATCAAGTGCCCTGTGCATTGATCATTGGTCAGAGAAATGCGGGAACCGATTTAAAAACTTCACTAAACGATGCTCTTCGCGAGTATCAGGTAGCGGTCTAGGCAGTTTATGAAGAGAATTCTCATCATACAAACGGCCTTTATTGGCGACGTGATTCTGGCGACTCCTCTTATCGAGAAGCTCAAAAACTTCTATCCGAAAGCGGAGATTGATTTTCTTTTGAGAAAGGGAAATGAAGGATTATTGAAAGACCATCCCAAAATCAATCAAGTACTGATTTGGGATAAAAAGAAATCCAAGTACAATAGCTTGGCCAAGCTGGGAAAAGAAGTTCGAAGAAATAAGTACGATCTTTTGATCAACCTTCAGCGGTTTGCCTCTTCGGGATTGCTCACAACTTCTTCTAATGCAAAGGTTAAAGTCGGATTTTCAAAAAATCCATTCTCATTCGCTTACACGCATAAATTTCCTCACGTCATCGACCAGGAAATGCATGAAGTTCAAAGAAATTTGAGTTTGATTGAAGAATTGACCGACAGTTCTTTTCAAGCGCCTGTCCTCTACCCTTCTCAGTCAGATTTCGAAAAAGTCGCCGCGCTAAAGCGAAACGGCGCGTACTACTGTGTAGCCCCCGCATCGGTATGGTTTACCAAACAGTTTCCGGCAGAAAAGTGGGTTGAAATGATTGATCAAATAAACCACGACATGCCCGTCTACCTGCTTGGCGCTCCGGGTGATTTAGATATTTGTGCAGAGATTCAGCAAAAATCCATCCACGGTAATATTCGCATTTTGGCAGGTGAGCTCACCTTCTTGCAATCGGCAGCATTGATGAAAGATGCGAGAATGAACTTCGTCAATGATTCTGCCCCTCTCCATATCGCCTCGGCGGTAAACGCCCCCGTCACTGCAGTTTTCTGCAGCACCATTCCCCAATTTGGCTTTGGGCCGATCGGCGACAAAGCTTTCGTGGTTGAGACAAAAGAAAGTCTGGATTGCAGGCCATGTGGCTTACATGGGAAGAAAGCCTGCCCGAAAGGACACTTTAAATGTGCTTATACCATTGATACTTCTGAAATCTTGAAGGTTGGAAAAAATAAATCAAGATAATGGCCATCTTAAAATAGTAGAAGGAAACCTTCTTGTTGCTCCGACTTCGGCCGGATGGAGCCTATTGTGTCACGCACGAAACACCGATGCTTTAAAAACCCTGCGCAAACTAAAAAATCGCGGTGCCGAAAGCGGATTCACGATTTTGGTAGAAAGCGATGCCCGCTTAAACCGATTCGTAGCGGATATTCCTTCGATAGCATGGGATATACTCGACACCAGCGAAGGCGACTTGATTTTGATCCTTCCCGGCGGAAGAAATGTGGATAAGGAAGCTTTGGCAGCAGATGGCAGCATTGCCATTAGAATGGTAAAAGATCCTGCGGAAAGAAAACTGGTTCAAATGGTGAACGGACCAGTAGCATGCACAGCATTGCTCGATACGTCAGGCGTACCTGTTGATCAACCCGAAGATGCTGAAAATTCGCTCTTGGAAGAGGTAGATTATCTTCTAAATTTGCCCACCCTTTCAAAATTCAAGGACAAAAAGCAGATTCCCATCGTCAAGCTCAGCCTGGACGGGGAAGTAAAAATTATTCGACCCTGACCAAAATGGACTTTAATGACCATAAAGTAATCTTGGATATGCCGATATTCAAGACACTGTCGGAAGTTGCTGACGAAACAGGAACTGAGGCTTATGTTATAGGCGGTTTCGTTCGCGATCTCCTTTTGGGTCGGGATGTCACTGATTTAGATGTAGTGACGGTAGGAAACGGAATTGAATTCGCTCAAAGTGTGAGCAAAAAACTGGACAATCAGCCCGTCAAAGTTTTTAAAAATTTTGGCACAGCGATGCTCAAATACGGAGAGTGGGATCTTGAATTCGTAGGAGCTCGCAAGGAAAGCTACGCCAGAGATTCGCGGAAGCCGGAAGTTGAACCGGGAACATTACGGGACGATCAGCTGCGTCGAGATTTCTCTATCAATGCATTGGCTATAAGCCTGAATCAGCACAATCGCGGTGAATTATCTGATCCGTTCAACGGAGTGGCAGATTTGAAATCGGAAATTATTCGCACTCCTACCGATCCTCATACCACTTTTAGCGATGATCCTTTGCGCATGATGAGAGCCATCCGCTTTGCGACTCAACTAGGCTTTACGATTGAAAAAAACTCTCTTGCCGCCATTTCTGAAATGAAGAAGCGAATTAGTATCGTAAGTGCAGAAAGGATAAACGTAGAACTGAACAAGATCATAATGGCAAAGAAGCCATCCATCGGGTTTAAACTGCTTTTCAAAACAGGTCTCCTCAATGAGTTCTTTCCTGAGTTGGTAAGCCTTCAAGGCGTTGAAGAGCAAGATGGAATTCGCCACAAAGACAACTTTTACCACACACTCGAAGTGCTGGACAATGTAGCTGCTGAATCAGATAATCTATGGCTTCGGTGGAGCGCCATCCTTCACGATATTGCCAAGCCGCCCACAAAGCGTTTTCAACCCGGAACGGGCTGGACTTTTCATGGTCATGAAGACAAGGGGGCGCGAATGGCTCCAAAAATTTTCAAACGACTGAAGCTACCGCTCGATCATCAATTGAAGTACGTGCAGAAAATGGTAGCGCTGCATTTGCGACCTATTGCATTGACCAAAGAAGAGGCGACCGACTCGGCCATTCGGCGATTGCTATTTGATGCAGGAGATGACATCGATGACTTGATGATCCTTTGCAAATCTGATATTACTTCAAAGAACGAGAAGAAAGTCAGAAAGTACTTGTCCAACTACGAACGAGTGAAGGAGCGCCTGATAGAAGTCGAAGAAAAGGACAAGGTGCGCAATTGGCAGCCGCCTATTTCGGGAGATGAAATCATGAGCTTCTTTGGTATTGAGCCATCCAGAGAAGTAGGGCTCATTAAAAACAGCATCAAAGAAGCTATTCTGGAAGGAGAAATCTCGAACGACCCGGAAGAAGCCCGGCAATTCATGCTTAAAGAAGGTCGGAAACTAGGGCTTAGGCCAAAAGATTAAACCTCTTCCACTTCGACACCTCGCCAAAATGCAACGTGATCTTTGATGGCTTTGGCAGCATCTTTTGGTTCGGGATAATACCATGCGGCATCGGTGCCCTTTCCTCCCTCAACAGCTACTGTGTAGTAAGATGCGACTCCTTTCCAAGGACAATTGGTATGCGTATTTGAATCTTTTAGAAATTCTTTGTTCACATCCGAAATTGGGAAATAGTGATTTCCCTCCAGCTGCTTGGTGTTTTCGCTTTCAGCTATGACTTGTCCTTTAAATGTGGCTCGAACTTTCATGGTTTCTTTACTAAGGTGTCTACAAAGTAATGCTTGCAATCGTAGAAATGTTCTACGACTGTAAATCCTGCTTTCTCAAAATAGGCTTCTATATCCTCTACCTTAAACTTGCGACTAATCTCTGTGTGAATTACCTCTCCCGTTTCAAATTTAAAATTCTGATTAAGGGCATCAATCTTAACGATCTGCTGTTTCAGGCTAACCAGATAGCTTTTTGCCAATCCCGTTTCAGGGTCGTAGTATGGATAGTGCTCGAAAGCTTCGATGTTAAAATCTGCTCCCAATTCGCGGTTAATTCTTCTCAAAACATTGAGATTAAAAGCTTTGGTAATACCTGTAGGATCGTTGTATGCACGAAGAACCGTATGAGGGTTTTTCATCAGGTCATAACCGAGAAGCACCTCATCACCCGATTTCAACTTTTTATAGAGCTCAGCCATGAAGCGGTGTATGACCTCTTCACGGAAATTGCCGATACTCGACCCAATAAAAAGGACCAACTTCGGACGATCGGATTCCACTTGTAAATTGTCTAATGCAGAAAAATAGTCGGCATTTTCAGGTCGTACCGTAAGCTGAGGAAATTCTTGAGCAAGGTCTTTCTTCAAATGGTCAAGTACGTCTCCTGAAATATCGATCGGTACGTAGCGAAAATCGGCCCCGTTTTCTAAAAGACGCTTGAGTAGAATCCTCGTTTTGGTGCCATCTCCCGATCCGAATTCGAGCAAGTCAAATGGCTTGGACTCTTTGGAGAAGGCCCTTAAAATATCAGCTCCACGAGTTGAAAATATTTCATACTCGCAATCTGTCAGGTAGTACTCGGGCATCTTCATAATCTGCTGAAAGAGCCTGTCTCCTTCTGCATCGTAAAAATATTTTGAGAGCAAATATTTGACCTCCGACGATAGGCCTGTCGCCTCATCTTCTGCTAATCCCATATTATTTTGCTAGACGAATACCGGCAAATTGCCATTGTAAATGAGGGTGAAAGAAATTTCGGTAGGTCTTTCGGCTATGACCTGAAGTAGTGGCTCCTGATGCGCCGCGCAATACCATTTGATTGATCATGAATTTACCATTGTATTCACCCAAAGCTCCGGGAGCTTTCGCAAAACGCGGATAAGGCAAATAGGCACTATTTGTCCATTCCCAGCACTGACCCCACTTGAATTTTTCAGAAGCTACCTCCCATTCAAATTCGGTCGGGAGTCGAAGTCCTTTCCATTGGGCAAAGGCAGCAGCCTCGTAATAGCTTACGTGAACAAGAATGTCATTCTTATCGATCAATTCCAAACCGGACATGGTATAGCGCTGCCATTCTCCATCAATTTTGTGGACGTACAATGGAGCGACGATTTCATTTTGATTGATAAATTCCCATGCATCCGAATGCCAAAGATTGAAGTCTTGATATCCCCCCGCTTCTATGAATTCGAGATATTCGCCGAAGGTAACGGGCCTATTGGCTATACTGAATTCTTCCAAAAACACTTGGTGACTTCCTTTTTCATTGTCAAAGAAAAACCCGTCTCCTTCAAATCCGATGGGCTTCAACCCCGATTCGATTTTGACCCAGTCTAAATTCTGATCGGCTACTTGACGATCTATGAGCGAATCTTCATGATAAAGCGGAAAAAACGGTTGGTGTCCTAAAATGTATTTGATATCTGTCAGAAGCAATTCCTGATGCTGCATCTCATGTTGAAGTCCAAGCTCTATGACTTCGTGAAGATCCGTTTTATACTCTCCCGATCTGAGTAATTCAGTCAGCTTTTCATTCACATATTTGCGGTACTCGAAGATTCGGGAAGTTTCCGGTCGCGTCATCGATCCCCTATTTGAACGCTGCACACGCTCGCCGACGTTGTTGTAGTAACTATTGAAGTGAAATCCGAAAGTCGGATCAAATTCTCGGTAGTTGTGGCCAAACTCTTTAAGGGCGAACGTCTCAAAAAACCATGTGGTATGTGCCAGATGCCATTTTGGAGGTGAAACATCAGTAACAGGTTGAACGGGGTAATCCTCGGTTTTAAGCGGCGAACATATTTCCTCGGTTCTGTTTCTTATTTCTAGAAAGCGATTCGAAAGAGTCTCTTGATGAGATGAGCCTTCGGTGGTTTTAAATTCGGTAAAAGGTTCCATAGAATTTCCAGGCCTGAAATTACAATTTAAAATAGGGCCGGAGTCGAAGTGATCTAGTTTCTGATTATGACTTTTTCGGTGTGAACCGTGAGCCCACCTGTAATGACAATCATGTACAGACCATTGTTTAGATTCTTGGTCAATCTAAACGTATCACTTCCCCGAAATTTTTGAGAGTGGTGCAAAACTCCATTGTGATCAAATACTGACAAAGTATAAGTTTCATCTTTCAGGAGGCTGTTGCAATACCAAGGCAATCCGACTGTATGAGGATTCGCGTAGAAACACTCGATATCTTTATTCGTGTAGTCTAAATTTCCTATAAGGTATTCGCTCCAAAAGTGCTCGTGTTTCTCGTAAGTACTCCAAGCATCCTGTTCAGAGTTCCACTCTTTAAAAAGCGTCGTATTCAGATTTCCATTTTCATCATAAGTTGCTTCTATACTCGCCTTTGCATCCCCATCAGGATCAAAAGAGTCGTATGAATTGGAATTCTCAATTTGGCCGAGAGGAGTGTATGAAAGTGCCTGAAAAGACTGTTCAATCCACTGACCCAAATTTTTGTTCCAAGTACTTTGCGAAAGGTTAATCAGTTGATTTTCGTCATTGTATTCGTAATCCCTGAGAGAAGTATTCACCCATGCCCCTAAAGTATCTACCCAAACTTGAAAAACTTCAGAACTTAGTTCTTCATTCTCATTGTATTCGTAGAGCTTTCTTCTCTGAGGATCCCAAACCAATTGATCTGTTGACCATTCAAAACTTAATTCTTCAGCTATCTTGTTATAGTCGTTGTACAGAGACTTTCGCTTGGAGTAAAGCATCCACTCACCTGAGTCGTAAAGCTCCACGATCTCTTCAGAAACCAAGCCTAAGAAATTTCTGAACAAGAATGTTCTTTGATCATTTTCAAATTCCTCGCTGGATGCATTCCATGTTTTCTTCACACTATATTCAACAAGTCCATCGCTGTTGTAATTGAAAATTCTCTTCGTAGATTTTTTCCAGGTATCTTCTTTGTTCTCAAACTCATTTTCAACTAGAAGACGACCCTGATTGTCGTAGTCAAAAATGACTTTCTTAAATAAAAGGAAGTCAGGTGCCAAATCTTGTTTCTCATAAAAATAGGTGGAATCTCTAAGGAAGCGTTGATTGTAGAGAAGCTCAGGGTTATTGAGTCTTAAGCCATCGAAACTGAAAAAGTCGTTCATCGACTTGGACTTCTCATCCAAACCTGACTGAGCTCGACCTGAGAAGGCCGTAAACAGCACGAATATGGCTAGTATGATAGGCTTTAAACGAAACATTGACTCGCAATCAGTCGCTTAAGGTACGAAACTTTAATCTAATATTCCGGATAAAATATCAGTCGGTCAATCGAGCAATTCCTCTGCGGCATTTTAAGCTGAGATCACTGCAGGATTTCTCAAGAAATCTGCGAGGGGTAAAGTTTGGCCATCGACTCCTATCATCAAGTCGTCAAGATCATTGGCAGAATTGATCAACAAGCGCTTTAATTTTACAGCGGACAATTCAGGATCTAATCCCCAGACAAGAGCTGCTACACCTGATACAACGGGAGCAGCCATACTGGTACCCGACTGAGATTCCGTTTCATTGCCCGGAGCCAAACTGTTTATCTCAACGCCGGGTGCAACGATATCTACAGACTTTTTGCCATAGTTTGAAAAGTCGGCTAAGAACGAAGCATCCAATTCAGAACTACCTGCAGCGACGGTGATAAAATTTTTGGCGCTCCTACTCTTACCAAGAGTTCCATCAGGATAGTTGAGAATTTCATCATTGTCCGAAGCGTCATTACCGGCTGCATGAACCAACAGAACATCATTTTTTGCAGCGTAGGTAATGGCATCAAAGACAAGTTCAGCTTCGGGAGAGTATGCTTTTCCAAAGCTCATATTGATGATCTTAGCTCCGTTATCAACCGCATACCGAATTGCCAAGGCAATATCCTTATCGCGCTCGTCGCCACCGGGCACTGCGCGCAAAGGCATTATAACGGCATTTGGAGCAATCCCGTCAATTCCCTTTCCGTTGGAGCGAACTGCTGCGATTATGCCGGCTACATGGGTGCCATGAGAAGGGTCTTCTGCCCAAACCATCTTGTTTCCATAGCCAACGGGAAGTTCTTTTTCGTTTACCAAAGGCCTGGGATCAAAATCAATATTCAGATTGTAGTCCAGGTAATTCTCGAAATACTCTGCTCCCTCTTCCAAGTATGCATTGAGCCCTTCTCGCTCGGCTAAAAGTAAAAAATTCTTTACCTGCTCACCGTCTTGAGACTTGGGAATCCATGACTCTAACTTTTCTAAAGAAAACGCATCTCCACCTACTTCTTCGAAATAGAAGGCTTGTGCTCCTTTGTAGAGCGCGGCAAGTTGGGCATACTCTGAGAACTCCTTCTCAATGGCGCTCAACTCTTCCTCAAATTCTTTCTTGTATTGAAGGTATTTTTGATACTCCTTCTCCTCCGATTTAGTTATTGATGATTTCTCTCTATTTTCAAATTGCTTTGAATACTTTCGGTAGAGCCTGGTTAATTCAAGGGTCTCATACTTGATATTTTCACCTTCAGGATTCCCCAGAAAATTCCACCCATGTACATCGTCAATGTATCCGTTTCCATCGTCGTCCAAGCCATTATCGGGAATCTCATCAAGATTCGTCCATATTTTCCCTTCAAAGTCTTCGTGATAAATATCGACTCCATCATCAATTACAGCTACAATGATGGTATCCAGAGGTCTGTCTCCGATCAACTTTAAGGCATCATTTACCTCTGCGCCTGCAGTTTTACCTTCTACAAAGGAAAGGTTGAACCAATCTGTTTTTTGCTGAGCTTGAGCAGACAGACTAAAAAGGAATAGGACGATAAGATTGATAATAATTCTCATGGCTTAAGGCTTGTGTGAAAAAGAAACGCCAACCCGGTCATTCAGGTTGGCGCTCCAACTGCAAATCTTGTTAAATATCAGAATCTTTTTGAAACTCCGAATCTACCTCCGGAGAGATTATTTCCTCCTCCGAATTCGAGATTGATTCCCCAGTCGCTGTTCCAGTAGTAGCGACCACCTACTTGTAGGCCTAAATCAACATCAGAATTATAGTCATTGTCTATTCCTGCCAAAAATCCAATGCTCAACCCTGCATAAAAATCCCAGTCGCGCGGAATTTCAAGCAGTGTGTTGAAGTGGTAATCACCACGCCCCGAAATGGAGAAATAGTCAAAACCTAAATCCAAACCGATTTGTCCTCCAACGGTAATATCGGGGTGAACTCCAAAGTCCATTCCTGCATAAACGGGAACTCCGTTATCAAATAGCCCTACGCCCAGGTTCAATTGCTTTCCTCCTTGACCGATGGGGCTTTGTGCAAATGCAGTAAATGATAGAAAAACAATAGATAGCGCAAGTGCGAATCTCTTTATCATGGTTTCATTTTTTTAGGTTGGCAAATATAGAGTTTTGCACGGTTCAGAAGGTGTTAAAAATAGTTCAAGACATATTCAGGCACATGGTAAAAACGCGCAGCTAAGTATCACAAAATCTATCGTTCATGAAATGATATCTTGAGAATCAAGCCTCCATCTGAAGCTCATACGTCACTTTAGTCTCAGGACGGAAAGTAGCCCCTACCGAGCAATATTTCTCTACGGCTAATGCCACAGCCCGTTCAGCTCTGTTTGGATCTATTTGCCCGCGGATGATAAAAATCATATGCATGGCATGATAAGGCTTACACTCACCTTCTTCCCTTCGCTTTCCATCCACCTCCACTCGCAAATCGTCTATTCGCTGACCTTGCTTTTCCAGCATCAATGCTACATCGAAAGCACTGCAAGAACCAATTGCGGCAAGCAGTAATTCTATAGGCAACATTGCTTTCTCCTCGTCACTTCCATCGACTTCAATCCTATTGCCTGAAGGATTTACAGCCTCAAAATGAAGATTTTCATCGAGCCTTCGAACGGCTACTCGCTTATCCATAAATCAGCAAATCTCCTCTAAGGTGTGGGTGATGGAGCCGAGTTTCACTTTTTCACCTACTCGCTTTCCTTCCAAGGCACGGGTCAAAGGGGCAGCCATCGAAACACCAACGACAGGTATTCCGTCTACTTCCATCCTTTCATGAGCCGCTCCTACCAATGCTATAAGCTTGTCGGTTTTAATCAAGGATCCGAATTCTACTTTATCATTTGAAACTTCGGTGGGGATGCTTCTAAGCATGTAAATTTCTTTTTCGAGAATTTCCATACTGTGGGTAAGAAAATCCATCTCATGAAGGGTTTCCTCATTCTTCGAATCAATATGTCTGTTGTCCATGTCATCATTTGACACTTGATCCAGGCGGGTTCGTTCTTCTTGTCGAAAATGATCCAGCACTTCTTCCTTGTGCTCCTTAAAGGACTTGATTATTGCTTTTTTTAAAGAAACGTCTATTTTGGGTGTTGACATCGGCTGTTGTTTATTCTATTTCGGAAATATAAGAATGTCAGAGGAAAATGGCGTGCTTATCATTCTGAAATACGCTCGGTCAGTCATCGTTTACGTTTCTCTATCATCTATGAACAGTTGGGAAACTCATATTTTGAAAATATGAGTATTTCAATAAAAACACTCCTTCTACTACATCCTTTGCATTACTATTAAGTTCTCTTCATAATATCTTGATAATTCAACTTCTGTAATTAAACTGCGGGGTAGACAAATTAGAATTCATACATGAACAAACATACTTACGACTTCGGCCTTATAGGCAATTGCTCATTCCTTGCATTAATCGGAAAAGACACCAACTTCGAATGGATGTGTTTGCCCAGATTTGACAGCAGTTTTGTCTTCGGATCATTGATAGCCGGAGAGAAAAAAGGTGGTGAATTCAGTGTGAAGCCATGCAGCGAAGACTATTCATCTGATCACAAGTACATCGACAATACCAATGTACTCTGCACCACAATTAGTGAAGGAGAACACGAATATCAGGTTACTGATTTCGCGCCTCGGTTTATGCAAATGGACAGATACTACCGACCCAGAATGGTCATTCGAAAAATAGAACCGACAAAAGGAAATCCGAGAGTAAGGGTAATGTGCAAGCCAAAAGGAAACTATGGGGAGAGTGACCTGGAAGTAGAAACCGGAAGTAACCACATACGCTATGGCGGTCTTAAGGAAACCTTACGATTGACCACCAATATTCCCCTCAGTTATATTGCAGAAGAAAAAGAATTCGTCCTCAGGGAGACTTATTATATGATTCTCACCTATGGCGTTCCGCTGGAAGGCCCCATTAGAGAGACAGCAGAAAGCTTTCTCAACAAGACCATCACGTATTGGCAGCGATGGGTAAAATCCACGAGCATCGGCAATTTGTACCAATCTCAAGTAATCAGATCGGCATTGACATTGAAAATATGCCAATATGAAGACACGGGAGCCATAATTGCTGCGCCGACCAGTTCACTCCCTGAGTCTCCCGGTAGCACCAGGAATTGGGACTATCGGTTTTGCTGGATGAGAGATACTTACTACACCTTGCAGGCCTTTAATAGTGTGGGACACTTTGAAGAAATGGAGAAATACTTCTCTTTCATTACGAACCTGCCTGTGCCTGATGGCAACCGCATACAACCTTTATACAGTATTACAGGTGAATCAAAGTTGACTGAAATTGAGCACGATCTCCAGGGCTACAAGGGAAATGTTCCCGTAAGGTCGGGAAACGACGCCTATACACACGTCCAAAATGATGTCTATGGACAGATATTGATGGCTGTACTTCCTCTATATGTCGATCATAGGTTTGCGAATTATGAGGGTGCACAATCATTGGATTTGGTAGCTACCTTATTGAAGAAAATTGAAGCAACAATCGACGAAACGGATGCGGGAATCTGGGAATTCCGAAACAGATCTCAGCGCCACGCCTATTCCAATTTATTTCAATGGGCAGGCAGTAAAGCAGCTGCATTGGTAGCCAGAAAATTGGGAGATGACCTTCTTGCGAAAAAAGCAGAAGGCTTGGCAAAACGAGCACACGAGCACATCGAGTCGACTTATATTAAAGAGCAAAAAGCATATGGTGCCGCTCAGGAATTTGGCTACATGGATGCCAGCACGCTACAACTGATTATCATGGGATATATCCCTCATGACTCTGAAGCTGCAAAGAACCACTTGACAGCACTTGAGAAAGAATTGAAAGTCAATGACGGACTCTTTTACAGGTACCGCGTAAAAGACGACTTCGGTGAGCCTGATTCTACGTTTCTCATATGCGGCTTTTGGTATGCCGAGGCACTGGCCTGCGTAGGCCGAGTCGATGATGCCAGAAAAGCATTTGAAGAACTGATCACCTACTCCAACTCTTTGGGGCTGCTGAGTGAAGACGTGGACTCAAGAGATGGATCGATGTGGGGAATTTCCCACAAGCATATAGCCATGTCGGCTTGATCAATGCTGCTGCCCGCATCAACGGAAGGCTGGACCGACCTGGCTTTTTATCCTAAGCCAATGAGTTGATCAAGCAAAGTTCTCACCTCTTTAACTGATTCCAATCCGAATCGGGCATGGCTGGAGCCGCTTCCTACTTTGATCGTAAACGATTCACCTGGTAAGGCTTCAAACATATACTCATCAGTCGTATCATCGCCAATGCACATGGTAAAATCCGGGTTAGTTTGATCAAAAAGCTGCTTGGCCACTATCCCTTTGTTTGTATAGTCGGGCTTTAGTTCAATGACGTTGTCGCCATCGAGCACATGAAAGCCCCGCTCATTCATCATGTGTTTCAAGTGACTGCTCAATTCGCTCTTTCGCACTTCACCCAATCCCTTTTCCACCTTTCGGTAATGCCAAGCCAGCGAGTGACTTTTCTTTTCGACAAAAGAACCGGGTGTTCGGTCTACATAAAAGTTCATAATCTCCATCGCCTCGTCCTTCCACTCTGCACCGGAATCACGGCCATTCTGCTGCCATTCACCATCACTTTCTTTTGACCACATTCCATGCTCGGCAACCAATGAAACCGGCAATTTTTCGAGCCACTCACCCAGCGTCTCTTTCTTGCGACCGCTGATGATGACTACTTTATTCTCAGGCAAATTGCCGAGCTTTTTTAAGGCTTGAACCAAATCAGCGTCAGGGGCGCAAGCCTCAGGGTCCTCATGGAATTGAACCAAGGTGCCGTCGTAGTCCAAAAGAATCAATCGGTTTTGGGCATCCCGATACTTCTTTATCATCAGCTCTAACTTCTCTCCTTCCAATTTTAATACCGCCCTGGCCTTTTGATTGTCCTTGGCAATTTGCAGGTTATTAAAGAAGAGGTTTACCCAATTGAAAATATTGTACTTCTTGACCGTGGCCTGCATCAATTCCATTCGAGATCGCTGCTCTTCCTGACTCATTTCAAGAGCCGACTTGATGGCTTCCACCATCTGCTTTTGGTTGGTAGGGTTTACCAAGACAGCATCAGAAAGCTCTTTGGAGGCTCCCGCCATCTCACTCAAAATCAAGACGCCGTCTTTGTTTTCACGAGAAGCCACATATTCTTTGCATACCAAGTTCATCCCGTCGCGCAATGGTGTAATCATGGCTACATCGCACATGCGGTAAAACGCTCCTAAAGCACGAAACGGATAGCTTCGGTAGAAATAATGAATCGGTGTCCAGCTGATGCGCCCATACTTACTGTTGATCTTTCCTACTAGCTCATCCACCTGCTCTTTGAGCAATTGGTAATTTGGTACTTGATCCCGCGATGGGACTACGATCAAAAGCAAGGATACTTTCTCTTTATACTCCGGGTAAGCCTCTAGAAAATGCATCAAAGGCTTCCAGTCGTCTCGGAATACCTTTTGAATAATCGAGACGATCCATAGACAGAATCAACCTTTGATCGCCCAAAGACTCTCGGTAACGCTTCTCGCGCTCCAATGCTTCCGGATGTTTGGCGTTTTCTTCGTACTTCTCGTAGTCGATTCCCATTGGCAGAGAATCTGCAACCACTACCCGATTATTGGTTTGAATCTCGCTGCCGTGATAGGGATATCCCACCAATCGATGTACGGAACTCAAAAAGTGACGCATGTCATCATAAGTGTGAAAGGCGATATAGTCTGACCCCAGAACTCCTTCCAGTAATTCTCTCCGCCAAGGGAGCGTTCTGAATACTTCGTAAGAGGGAAATGGAATGTGTTGATAAAAACCGATTGTGATGTTCGGATGACTTTTTCTTAATAGTTCAGGTACCAACATTAGTTGGTAATCGTGAATCCAAACGGTGTCATCCTCTTCGAGATTTTGAGCTATTGCTTCCGCAAACTTCTCATTTACCCGACAGTAGCTCTCCCAATTATCGTCTCTGTAATCGATGTACTGGATAAAGTAGTGAAAGGCGGGCCACAAGGTTTGATTACTAAAACCCAGATAGAAGTCCTCAACTTCATCCTCAGTGAGGAATACAGGCCGCATGCTTTCTGCTTTTAGTCCTTCGCTTACTTCATTTTTCAATTCTTCTGTTTGAAACGAAGCACCGGGCCAGCCTATCCAAATATTGTTTCCTTCCTTGTAAATAGAGCCTAAGCCCGTGGCAAGACCTCCTTCGCTGGATTTGTAGCTTAACTTTTCTTCGTCTTTTTCAATTCTTACCGGTAGTCGATTTGATACGATGATGGTTTTTGACATAATTTTTAAGCGTTTCAAAGGAAGAATAAATTTTTAAGCGGAAACAACTACATGTGTTACTATAAACCAAGCTGAATATTCAAAATATGTACATAATCTGTGCTTTAACCGGAAACTTTGCAGTAAGGCAACTTAATTGGATTCATCTATTTGATAAAATAAGTGACCTGAGCAGCTTTTATTTTTTTGTGAGCCTGCACATTAAATAGTTTGAAATCTCATCCAAGGTTATGTTTCATTCTATATATTGCACCCTTAAAACCAATAAAACCAATTATCATGATTGAAGAGTTTAAGAAGTTTATTAGCCGCGGAAACGTGATGGAAATGGCTGTCGGACTTATCCTGGCAACTTACTTTGGAGCAATTATCAAGTCTTTGGTAAATGACATCATTATGCCTCCGATCGGACTTCTTCTTGGAGGAGTAGATTTCGCAGAATTGAAGTATGTACTTACTGCAGGTGTTGCTGAGAGTGCTGAAGGAGCAGGAGATGCTGTGGCAGAAGTCGCTATTTCCTATGGTGTTTTCATCAATGCGATTCTCACTTTTCTCATTGTTGCTTTCGCCGTTTTTATGGTGGTAAAAGCTTACAACAATATGAAAGAACGCATGGCTAAGAAAGAAGCAGAAGCTCCTGCAGCTCCACCCGCACCTTCAAAAGAAGAAGTATTGCTGGGAGAAATCAGAGACCTTCTCAAAAAATAAGATTTGTCTACGACGGATTAATCCGAGAAAAAACGAAGGATATAAAGTGGATGTGTCGAAAGATGCATCCACTTTTTTATTAGCTCTTCCTTTTGAAATGCAGAAATAGTAGCGGGTTCGGAACAGTTGATCATTTCGGTTGTTTTAAATTCATGCAAGCATTTCTACTACTGATGTCAATCTTTACCTCATCATACCTACTAGACTTCAATAAGTCCGACACAAACAATTGGACCGTGGTAAACGACGGTGTAATGGGCGGGCTTTCTCAAGGAAAACTCAACTACACGGATACTTCGGTGATTTTTGAAGGAGAGCTGAGCTTGGCCAACAACGGAGGATTTTCCTCCTTTCAGGGCAAAAGAGGAGAATACGATCTTTCCAAGTACAAAAAGGTGACGATCAGACACCGCGGTTATGGGGGAACTTTTGGTTTTAGACTCAAAACATCAGAGCCATTTTACATGCCTTACTACAAAGTAGAATTCACCCCCACTGAAGAATGGCAGGAGTCTAGTTTTGCTCTGAATGACTTTGCCGAATGGCGATTGAGTGATAAAACGGGAGATAAAATCTCGAATGATGATTTGTCCGAGATTATTCGGATGGGCATCATTAAGAGTGATAAGAAAGACGGTTCCTTTTCTATTGGAACTGGATTTCATTCGGTTTGAATGAGAAGCGTTACGAAATCTCTATCCCAACTCAAATTTCTTCGGAACAACGCCTTTGATTTCCATCAATTCATTTGAAACGGGGTGAGAAAACGAAATGGCCTTTGCAAACAAAAAGAGACCTTTTCCCGACTTAACCCCACCAAACTTCAGATCGCCTAAAATGGGAAACCCCGCTTCTGATAAGTGAATTCTGATTTGGTTTCGCCTGCCGGTTTTTGGTTTGGCTTCCACCAATGTAATTTTAGAGAAGCGACGGTGGTGGAGATTTCTAATTGGTTCAATTGCGGTAAGCGCCTCTTTCCCTTCGATGGGATTTTCGATGGTGATCGGTGAATTGAAAATTCCCGAAACCCAAGCCAAATAGGTTTTCTCTACCGTTCTGTCTTCGAACTGACTGCCAAGATTAGCCGCAGCACTGAATGTTTTTGCAATCAACACAACGCCTCCAGTCAGTCGATCAAGACGGTGAACGGGACGCGGAACCGTTAAAGCATCCTTTTGAGGCGAAGGAATTAAATTAAAAGAAAGGGCATTTTGGAGGGTGCGAAATGAATTTCCGCTTACAGGAAGGTCGGCAGGTTTTTGAACGGCAGCCAGATGATCATCTTCGTAAAGCACCTTGATGGTTCTTTCGTAAACGGGCCTTACCGTTTGGTCAGCAATGACGGTGAGCACCTCTCCTTCTTTCACCCAATGACCCGTTTCAGAAACTTCTCCATCGACTAAAAGAAGTCCTCTTTTGATGGCTTTTTTTACGCTTTTGCGCGAGGGCAATGATTCGAATTTGGATACAGCATAATCGCTGAGACGCATTTGAGGGGAGAAAGGCACCAAGTGCTTTTCAATGAAATTTAATCCTAAATCATTATCTCCCAGAGCATCCGATTCAGCATTAGAGCTATTCACACTTTCGGTTATGATCTTTTGATTCTCTCCAGATGCACCTTCTTGGCTGGCTCCAAGTTATTCTTGGCGAAGTCGGTAGTGTATTGATGGGTCTCGAGAAACTTAATTTGTATCTGTTTCCACTCCTCATCAGTCAATGAAGGATTGAAGTGCTTTAATTCCTGATAGAGGAAATTCGAATACTTTTCGTAATCCTCCGTTCCCAAGTAATAGAGATCGGCATCGACCAATACCCTTTCCAGCTGATTGGTGGGAGTTTGTGGAATTTTGGTAGCCATGATCATACCACAAACAGATTCGATCTCTTCCTGAGTGAAGTCCTCGTTGGCTAAATCAGCTCTTGCCAATTCACAACCTCGCTTTTCGTGTTCTTCTCGGGAAACCAAAAATCCGCAGTCGTGATAAAGTGCTGCAATTTCAATAAGTGCTAATTCGCGATCGTTGACTCCCTCGGTTTTCGCGATTTCTCGCGCCCAATTGAGCACCAAATGGGTATGTTCCAAGTTGTGGTAAGTCAAGTTCGGGTCCAGATTTTCTTCAAGTTTGGTGAAGATTCTGTCGTAAATGTGGTTGTATTTTGTCATTCCAAAGTTGAGTCGTCGCTTACTAAACTCAGTGCCTAAGTTAATAGTTTCATTTTCCAACGCAATTCTCTATCAATCAATTCGTCATTTGATTCAAAAAAACTTTGCACTTTTAGCTCTGAAATATACCCTTCATGAGCAAAATTTTAGTTCCCACCGATTTCTCTCCCGCAGCCGAAAATGCATTTGAACTGGCTTGCCAAATCTCATCTGTCGGCAATCAAAAGATTGAACTCCTCCATATCAAAGGTGGATCAACGGATAAACTTCTCAAAGAAAAAAACAAATCTTTCGATCAATTGGAGGAGTACCTCGATGAACTTTGCAAAAGCGCTATGGACCAACACGCGGTAAAAGCAAACTTTCGCATCGAGGAAGGGAATATTTTAACCGCTATTCCAACGGTTGCTTCTGAGCCCGAAATTGTATTGGTAGTAATGGGAACACACGGCACAAGGGGTATCAGGCAAAAACTTTTTGGTGCCGACGCGCTAAAAATAGCTGAACGGTCTCCTGCTCCGGTACTGACCGTGCCCGATGTGATGAATGCCAAGTCAGGGGTAAGACGCATCATTTTCCCTCATGGTGGACACGAGAACTTCGAAAATAAAGTAAACGCCGTGGCGATGCTGGCGGGCCATTTTAATGCTGACGTTCATTTTTATTCCATCAATCGGCCTGCGGCAGAAATCAGCAAAAGCATCCATAAAAACATTGATAAGGCTGAAGAATTTTTCAATCAGGAAGGAATACCTACTGAACGCGTGAGAGAAGATATGACCCAATTCTCTGTAGGATTTGCCAACCAAACAATAAAATACGCAGAAAAAGCAGGAGCTGATATGATCGCTGTGATGGCTAATGATAGCGGAAACCTTTCCTTTATATCATCAGTAGATCGCGAAAACCTCATCAACAATGACAAGGGAATCTCCATTCTCTTGGTCTCCGAGTAAGGTGATACCTGAATCTTAGACGATAAACAGAAAAACAGATTAATGCTATCCAAAGCTTACAAAAGAAGACAAAAAGTCTCAGCAACGGGCTTTCGCTATCGCGGCATCGTAACCAGCCGTCTTGAAAATCTCACCGATGCCGTTTTTGGATTTTCCATTACCCTTTTGGTCATAGCCTCTGAGGTTCCAACAAACTACGTAGAGCTCGAAGCATCGATGTATGGATTCAGCGGTTTTATCTTTTGTATCCTTTTGCTGCTCGGCATTTGGAACAACCACAATAACTTCTTTCTTTACTATGGCATGCAGGACCGGCTCACGAAAACGCTGACATTCCTTTTTCTCTTCTTGCTGCTCTTTTACATCTACCCGCTCAAATACTTGTTTTCCTATTTGGGCACTGCGCTTTACGCTCGAGTAAAAATGGCAATGGGCGATCAATCTGAAGCCCTTCAGCTCGCACTCTCCAAACTGAACGAATCGAACTTATCCACTCCCGAGTGGGAAAACATCATGATCAGATTCGGGTTGGGACTTTTCTTTATCTACCTCCTTTTTGGGCTTGATGCACGTGCACGCATTGCGGAAAAAAGAATACCTCGACCTGAACAAAGCAGAGGTTTACGAAACCAAAACCTTCATTCAGAGCTATCTGATTCTCGTGATGATCACCATCCTTTCCATGAGCATTGTTTTGATTTTCGGAGGAACGGCCTCTCCATACTCGGGTTCAGTATATGCGCTCGTTCCACTGGCATTGGGATTGAATAAGAAGCGGCGGTTGAAAAAGCAGCCTGACATGAAATTCACGGAGTAGAATCTCTCCATGTATTTCTATTTCACCTGTTCGACAAAAAACATTTCCAGCTCTCCTTTTCCTTTAGCCGTGATCTTTCCCCGCGACTCAAACCTATAGTTACTCAGATCTTTCACCAATTCATAGGTCGTCTGAGATATATTGACCCTTCCTTCATGGCCGCTACTCTCCATGCGCGAAGCTGTATTTACCGTGTCGCCCCAAATATCGTAACTGAACTTTTTCACTCCTACGATTCCCGCAACAACCGGCCCTGTGTGAATTCCTATTCTAATTTCGAAATACGGTAACCCATTCGCGATTTTTTTTGCCTTTCCCGCTTCAATGAAATCTCGAATTTCAAACGCAGCAGCCAGCACATCTTGAGCATGAGTTTCATTGGGAGTCGGCAATCCACCCGCTGCCATGTAAGCATCGCCGATGGTCTTTATTTTTTCTACGCCGTGTTTGACCATGATTTCGTCAAAGGCAGTAAAGCTCTCGTGTAAATCTCGAACCAAAGATTCGGGACTTACCTTTTCAGAATACTTCGTAAACCCTTTAAAATCTGTAAATAATACGGTTACGTGATTAATCTTTTTCGCTTGAGCCTGTCCGTTGTGTTTTAGCTCCTCTGCTATTTCCGAGGGAAGGATATTTAGCAAAAGCGATTCCGATCGGTCGCGCTCGAGCGTAATTTGTTCCGTTCTTTCTTCAACAATGAGCTCTAGCTTTTTCTGTCTGCGCAGCAGCTGAGTTGTTCTGAATCGATTGTAAAGCAGAACAACCAAAACCAAAAGGAACGAATAACCAAATATGGCGATTTTCGAAAACCACCAAGGCGGACTCACTTGAAAAGAGATACTCGATACCGGCCCATATTCATCCCAATCATTTCTGCCTCTCACCTTCAGCTCGTAATCCCCGTGCGGTATATCCAAAAAGCTGACCTTGGTTTCTTGCTTGATATCCACCCAAACTCCCGAACCACCATCGAGCATGTACTCGTAATTGATCTTTCCATCCAAATCGAAGTTGAGCGGTGCAAAGTCAATTTCAACAAAATTTTCGCGATAAGAAATCTGAAATTCTTTTATCCCGAGTAAGCTCTGTTTGGTTTCCCCGCTTTCGCTCTCTACAAGTAATGTCGTAAAAAGCACCTCACCCGGAGAAACTGGATCGGGAACTTGATTAGGATCAAAACGAAGACATCCAATACCCGTTGAAACATAAATGTCTCCGTCAGAACCTGATCTTATTTCATAAAACTCAGTTTGAGGCAAACCGTAATCCTCGTCCAAAAACATCACCTTTTTGGTTTTTCGCCTCCAATGATAGAGGCCTTTAAGCGAGCTAAACCAGACGTTTCCTTGATGATCAATAGTGAAACAATCGGTCAACTGCAGTTCATTATTGGCAGATGGGTCAAGAAATTCAAATCGATCCTTTTCTTGATCGTAAACGTTCAGTCCTTTTGAAGTGAGTGTCCACAGCCTGCCATCCATGCTCAACACTAAATTTTGGGCGTCGCTTCCCATCAAACCGGTATCACCAAATCGTGTGGGATCAAATCTTTGATCTCAAGTGTATTCGGATCAATTCGCACTACTCCTTGATTCCATGAACCCACCCAAATTATACCGCTTTGATCTTCGATGATTTCTCGGCCGTCAAAGTTTGTTACAATGGTGTCGAATTCCATCAAGTCGCTACCGGGATGGCGCAAAACTCCACGGTAAGTTGAGACCCAAAGTGCCCCTCGGGAATCGCGATAAGTGTTCAGAACTCCTCTGGGAACAATGGATTTATCATCATAGGGAAAGTATTCCTGATCCAGCGTAATCGGATCCAGGAGCACGAATGTTCCACCTTGATATGTCACCATGATTCGGCCATCCGCAGCCATGGAAAGATTCGTAACAGTCTTTAATCCTCCTTCGGGCTTTTCACTGTAGTTGAGATCGATAATCGCTTGTTCTTCTGTTTTCGGATCATAACGAAGCACACTGTCTGTCAAGGCATACCACTGAAGACCATCAGAATCTTCTATGTCATAAACAGAGCGAACAATCACAGGCTCCTGACTCTTACCTTTCTGCAATGTGATGACTCTGTAAGGCATTGACCGCGGGTCATGGAGATAAAGACCTCCCGAGGGTGATGCAAACCAGAGCCTTCCTCCCGTGTCACAAAGTATTTCTTTGAAACTTTCGTTCAAACTCCTCCCTGTAGCCGAGCTAACAGGTCGAATAAAGGCAACGCCTTTTCCCTTTCCTTTAAGGACTTCGCTCTCTACCAAAGCCAAACCTTGTTCAGTCGCAATCCAAAGATTTCCGTCTTTGTCAAGTTCCAAATCCTCTATAACACTGCCCGGCAAACTATCCGCACTTTCACTTGGAAAATACCTCGAAGCTAAGTCGGTCTTGATATCGTATCGGTACAGGCCAGCTCCCCATGTTCCGATCCAAAGGACTCCCTCGGGTGCCTCAACGGCGCAGTTCACAAAACCGTGAACACGAAAACCTGCATTGGTGGAATCCACATTTGATTCGTTAAATGCTTTTAAATACCGCCTTCCATTTATAAGAGTTGATAGCCAAAAACGAGAATCTGAATCGAAATAAACAGGATATGGCGGGGTAGATTCATCGGTCTTGATTTCGCTCCAAGGTGAATACTCCTCAAAAATATCTTCCTCTTCGCTGTAGCGAAAAGTCATCTGGTCTACGGTGCGGATGATTAGGCTTCCTTCTGCATCGGTCGTAAAGTAATAAGTAGCCGATAAATAGACTTCGCCCGAATCAGCTTTTGCCACCGGGTAATTCTTAAAATTATCCGTTTCGGGAAGGTACCGTGCCAAGCCTCCTTGCCTCATACCAATCCAAAGTCTGCCCTTCTCGTCCACATACATATTCCCCGCGCTCTTGTTCATGAGCGATGCAGAATCTCCTACCTCACTGTAGTAATGAGTGAAAGAAGAGCCATCGTATCGACTCAATCCCAACTCTCCCGAAATCCAGATAAAACCCAACTTGTCTTGAACAACCGACTCCAGATTATTGGAAATAAGACCATCAGAGATGCCAAAGTTTCTGAAGTGGTAGCTCTGGCTTTTCGCCGAAAATGGAAGAAGAAGCAGAAATAGAAAAAGAAGATAATATTGCCGTAAGGCCAAACGGCCTGATTGAAAATCCTTGCTATCGAAAAAAAATAGGCCCAAGTAGAATGCTTTAGTCAGGTTCGAATCAGAAGAACCAATGGATGAGCAATAATAAAGAAATCAACACTATGATTGACGTATAAATCCAAAGCCATTTCTCTCTTTTCTTTCCGGCTCTGATGCGATTTTTGACGCGCTCCCATTCGGCTTTATCCAATTCTCTCAGCTGGCCTGAGCTTTCTTTGAAGCGCACATCATCGTATAGATGTGATTTTCGAAAATGGCGATTTCGCTTTGCTTGAAGCAACTCACGATTGGCAGCGTAACGCTCCATCATATCTCGCACGTGACCGAAAGAAGACATCCTCTAATCTAGTGAAGTATTATAAACCTAGGACAAACTCCACCCGCTCATTAGAACAAAGCAAAGATTCAGCACCAAAAGAATGATTGCCAAACTGCTTTTACCTTGCTCGGCCAGCCTTCCGGCAATGATAACAACGCTCAACGAAAACAAGAGCAAAATTCCCGTAAACCATTTGGTTCCGATCAATTCAGGAACCAGCCAATACCCTGCGAAAAGAGTTACGCGATCTGAATGACCCAATTCGGGAGTAAGATTGAAAAGAACCAGCCACGATACGAGAACAGCCCCATGCAAAACCGTTACGACAATAGAATAAGGCAAAATCCATTTCGGTACAGACTTCTGCAACCCGGTTTTGATTTGTTCCATAAACATGAAGTTTCAGTGAAGTTAGCAAAAACGAAATGGGGGCAATGAATGGGCATCTACCCTTTCAGGTATTCCCAATCCTTGATCTCTTCAAACTGCTGATGTCCCTCGGCAACGGAAGGATGAGTCAATACAGATTCTACTGAGACTTCGGGAATGAGGTCATCGGCCAATCCGTTTTTCACAAAAATAAAATTGAAGCCCAGCTCGTTGGCTCCCACCAATCGATAGCCCTTTTTATTGGCCAATTTGGTCATGGCAACAGGAGATGCCCCGTGGTAAATCAGATGCTTTCCCGGATAAGAATAATTGGGATCGTAAGGCACCACGATGTTCTCCATCCCAAATTCATTGTGCGTTTCGATGATCACCACTTGAGGGTCTATCACTTCCAAAGCGTCCCAAACCCAGTAGTCGTAACCGTCTATATCAATAGACAGCAGGCCTATCTCGCCGGTAAATCCTGCATTCGAAATCAGGTCATTCACATTCTCCCGATTTACTTTGGCGCAAAGAAAGGTAGGCTTGTAAAACCAAGAGTGCGGATACTTGCTAAAAAACCTTCTACCACGATTGATGCTGATGGGATTGCCATCGATGAATAACCCTCTCCAACCGAAATTGAAATAGAGATTTGCCGAATTGCTGTTCACTCCATCATCCGAGCCTATTTCTACAAAGACTTTCTTGTTCATTCCAAGAACGGAAAAGATGAAAAGCAGCATACCGTCTTCTTCGAACTGAGAAAAAACGCGAAACCCCGTTTCAGAGATGGAGGGCAATTCTTTCTTCTTGGCTTGCTCGCGGTACTGCAGAAACAACTGCCGCTGACCGATCTGGACTGACGGATTGAATCTGTTTCTGATTTTGAGTATCAGAAATCTATCTTTTATGAAGTTTTTAATTCGGCTCATCGTGAGGCTTTCATTGGCACAATCGAAGCGGTAAAGATCGAAAAGCTTCCGAAATGGCAATACTCCGGAGGTTTATGAAAAAAATTTACTTTAGACGCCCAAGAAAACGACCACAATTGAACACAATCAAATACGCCTTTCTCCTACTCCTCTTTTTTGTCTTTCAAAAAACGCTTTTAGCTGAAAATTCATCTCCATTTGAGGCTTATGCGAACTGCGAATCTGAAGGAGAGCAAAACTGCGATGACTTGTTCAAAGAAGCAATTGATTATGCCATGGCGGCAAAGTCAGATACCGCTTCAGCCCGACTCCTCATCGAGTTGGCACAGATACGCAAAGACATGGGGGTGTGGGACGAAGAGGTAAAAAAACTATTCTTCCGTGCCGAAGAACTTTATGAGAAGGCCGGCTGGATTTGCGGCAGAGCATTAGCGAGGAGAGCCCGCGCAGCTTTTCTCCAAACAAGCGAAGAGGGAGATCTGGGGATGCAACTTACGAAAGAAGCCCTGGAACTAGCCAAGCAATGCGGCGACAAAGAGATCTTGGCATTCTGCTACGCCAGTATGGGATTAGCTTATCAAGATGCAGGTGAATACGCCGCTGCTATCGAAGCTCATACGGAGGAATTGCGTTTGTATCAAGAACTGGGCAACAGAGAAATGGTGGCCATTAGCAATCAGGAAATGGCTTACATCTATGCCTCAATGGATGATTTGGATGGAGCAAATAAAATCATGCTGGAATCGGCGAAGATCTTTAAAGAAATGGGGCTTGACCTTCGTTATGCCAACTGCATCACTGATCTCTGTGCCAATTATCTGGATCAAAACAAACCTGACTCCGTAATTAAAAGACTGCCTGAGGCAATTGAATACTACCGGGAAAGTGAATATGCGCTAGGAGTCGCCATTGCAGTGTACAATCTGGGCGAAGCCTATATGCTTAAAGAGGATTACCAAAAAGCTCTGGAGCTTTACGAGGAATCTTCAGTTGTATGTGCAGATATTGATTTTCCCCGCTTTTTGATGGAAATCGAGATATCCAGGTCGCAGTGTTACACAGGCATGGGAGATCATGAGAAAGCTTATGAGCATATACTAAAGGCGGAGCAGTTCGCTGAGGAGACCTCCGATTATGAAGGTCTACTGAATATCTTTCAATATAAAATGTCCGCCGCTCATGAGGTGGAAAAATATGATGCTTCTCACAAAGCCGCACTCGATTATATTCAGCTCAAAGATAGTTTGCGCAGTATATCCCGCGATGAAAAAGTGGCTGCCATGCAAGAAGAACTTGACGCCGAAAAGCGAGAAAGAGAAATCGAAAAGTTGGCTCAAGAGGCAGAGCTCGAAAAACAAAAAAAGAACGGTTTGATCATTTTGGTCATGGTAGTGCTCGTTGCAGCCATTCTGATTATCAACAGAGAAATACAGCGACGGAAGAAGGCCAAATTACTCCACCAAAAAGAGATTGAATTACAAAAGGAGCATGAACAAAGACTCCAAGAGGAGTTGTCTTTCAAAAAACGCGAGCTCGCCAGTCAGGCACTGCAGATCGCCCAAAAGAACGAAGTACTGGAAAGTCTGCGGGAAGAAGTAAAAAACATTTCTTTGGATGCGGAGGCCGACAAAAGCGTGAAAGAGATGCTCAACACCTTAAAAATTGAAAAGTCAATCGACAGCAATTGGGAAGAATTCACCAGACAGTTTCAGGAAATCAACCCTGCCTTTTATCAGCGCTTGAATTCGATGGCCGATGGAATAACCAAAAATGACTTCAGATTGGCCGCTCTCCTGAAGATGAATTTGAGTTCAAAGGAAATTGCATCCACTTTAAACATCACCACTGAAGGAGTGAAAAAAGCGCGTCATCGATTTAGAAAAAAACTCAACCTGTCTACAGAAGATAGTTTAGAGACTTTCATCATAAACCTTTGACACTCCGTTTTATTGATCACTAGGATTTCTGTCCACGCTTTGTCCCGGCGTATTTTGGCGGCTGTCCCCTTACTGTCCACCGTACATTTTAGTTTTTGAATCATGACTGTTGGATACTTGTCATCAAGCAATTCTTCAATCACAAAAATTTAAATGTCATGAAAAAAGTTCTGTTTTATTTACTGTTCTCTCTCGTATTCATCGCTTGCAATAAAGATGATGACGATACAAAAACTACCGCTCCGGCCGAAAACCCGATTCCCCAAAAATACCGTGGTCTCCAAGGCATTTTTGACGGGAATGGAATTGGTGCCGCTACTGACCTCGGAATGGGTGTAATGCTTCTCTTCAATCAAGACGGCGACAAGTATGCCTGGTACGAAGACGAGGAAGTAAAAGTAGTCTTAGACCTCGATGATAGTGAAAGCATCTTTCGCGACTCTCAACTTTCTTCAGTAGGGGCAGCTTGCCTCACGACGGCAAGTAGGCTCTATATTTTTAATACAGAGGGCGAGCAATACACATTTACTGACTTCGATGCTACTGATGTTGAAGGAGGATGGAACGATGAAGATCTCTTTGAGTGGAGCAGCGGATTCAGCAATACCAATCAATGGGGGCCCGATAATACCATAGCGTTTGATCGTGTATCAGCAATGTGGACACTGGCAAATCCGGGTGATGGATGTTTCGATGCTTTTATCGAATACCAAACGATGAACATGGCCGATGGCAATGGTGACCAAATGCAACCATACGATATCCCGGGGTTCTTCTTTTCGGATGGGCCTTTTGACACAGATCTTTGGACGGCGGAAAACAACTGTGGTGGTGCTGACGGCCTTATCCCATTCGACAGGATCAGTGCTGCCTGCCGCTACATTGAGCCCAACCGTATAGATGAGCTTCTTTTCAGCGCTGATGGAACTCAATTTTGCTTTTATACGGTTTCTGAAGGGATCGTATCAGAAGTGTTTGACTTGTACTAGTATTCGAAAAAATCATCCCGAATCCTTTTCGGGACTGATTGAAGAGAGGGTCTCGATTTATATCGAGGCCTTTCTTCGTTTCAGGAGGTTCTTTTAGGCCTGTCAATATCACTGCAACTGAATGGGAGTAGAAGCGTAAACATTGGTAAATATTAGAAACCATGAAAAGATTCACACTTCTTTTCTCCCCTTTTCTAGTTCTCTTTTTTTTGACCTCCTGCAGCAAAGATGATGATGGAGACGATCAATCACCTTCGGGTTCGAACCCTCCGGCCTTTGATTGTCCTGAAGATGGAAACCCCGTTTTTATAGAAGATAGCGGACTGGTCAAAGTCGACTTCACCGCGGTAGATTTTGCCGATACCGATTGGAGTCTCCAAACAAACATTCCCGATTACACGGGCGCCGGCCTTTTGGTTTGGGACGGCCCGAACTCGATGGGAAACCCAGGCAATGGCTTGCTGACTTTCAAGGTACAAATCAGCACACCGGGAACGTATCGTTTTCTATGGCGCTCCAAAATTACCATCGGAGACGACCACACCGAACACAATGATTCTTGGCTGCGCATTCCCGATGCAGCGCATTTTTACGGAATGAAAAACAACGGACACATCGTTTACCCGAAAGGAACCGAATTACCGCCAGTACCCCAAAGCTCAGAACAAGCCAATACCGAACCAAATGGTGCGGGAAGAGACGGCTGGTTCAAAGCCTACATGAACAATGTGGATTGGAAATGGCAAACCTCTACCAGCGACCATGACGCGCATAATATTTACGCGGTGTTCACCCACCCGGGCATCTATACCATTGAGGTTTCGGGTCGATCGCAAGGACATGGAATTGACACTTTCGTTCTGTTCAATGAAGATTACTCACAGAATGAAGCTACCTCAGTCGAGATCGGATTTAGCGAGACTGATTGCGAGTAAATTGACTTATTCGTAGGAATGAGCACAGCAAAAAAAGAGGCTGCTTCTTTTCGGAAGCAGCCTCTGCATTTTTAAAAACTCTATACGTTCATCGGCTAGAATTATTCTACCACAAAACGTTCCGTTACTCTTTCGGAACCTGAAGTGTAAGAAACAGTGTACATGCCCGCAGGAATGTTATTTGTTTCTATTTGAAGCAGTTGATTTGCCTCGACAGCAACTCTTAAAGTTTTAATACTTCTACCCGTGATGTCTCTAACTTCAATCAAACCCTCGCTGGAATTGTTCGCGGAATTCGATATCTCAAGATTAATGTAACCCAGATTCGATGGATTTGGGAATATCGTCAACGTATTGATCCCGTCAGCGGACTGAAGGCCTAGAACAGGAGGGTCGATTACATTGTCTCCAAAAGGAACAAACAAGACTCGATTGGAAAAATCGCTCGCAATCAAAGGATCAAGTGAACAAGCACAACGAACTCTGACTTGGTAAATGTCATTACCGTTAAAATCAGATTGAGCAAGAGTTATTTGAGAAGGTTCACTTCCGTCCTCACCTGCTTCCACGGTAATGTTCTGCGTAGTTTCATTGATGAATGTTTTAAGTCTCAATTGACAAATAACCGATCCCGGAACAGGATCCCACTGAAACGTAATATCTTCAGAGAATTGCGATTGAATTACCTCTAAGTTTTGAGGCGCAAGGAAGAAGTCTGTTTCGCAGTTAACGAAGTTTTGGTCAAGGACTGCGTTGATGATGTGTACTATTCCGTTATCAGCTCCATTGTCCGGCCCTATTACCGTGGCATTGTTGATTTGGACGCCATCGCTTAAATCAATGACCGTGTTTTGACCGTTCAGCATCAGCAAACCACCTTCTACTAATTCTGTGGATAGAAGGTCTTCACCAACTACATGATAGAGTAGTATATCAGCGAGATTTGGTAAACCCAGCAGACCATCCAAATCTGTGTCTAGATCTGCCGCAAGCATATCAAATGCTTCATCAGTTGGCGCAAATACAGTAAGACTTGCGAACGGATCGGTTAAGGCCGGAAGAAGCTCTGCCGTCACTACCGCCGCAGTCAGCGTCGTAAAGCCATTATCAATCGCAATATCTACTACCGTTTCAGAACTAAGCAATACGCCATCGATGGCATGCACTACTCCATTTTCGGCACCAACATCGGCTAATTCTACTTGAGCCTGATTCACAAAAATATCTCCACTCGAAGTAGCAGTGAGCTTAAGTGTGTTGGCATCGTTGAGTGGAGTTACAATGTCTCCGTTGTTGATCATGGAAGACATTACTGCACCATCCAAAACGTGATACAAAAGAATATTAGCTAACTCAGGGTCAGTTAATATTCCTTGAGCGTTGGTTCCTAGTGCATTTGCGAATTCTACAAATGCAGCATCGCTTGGCGCGAATACAGTGAAGTCTGCAAATGGATCGGTCAATGCAGGCAATAATTCTGCCGTCACTACCGCTGTAGTCAATGAAGTAAATCCATTGTCGATAGCTACGTCGGCTACTGTTTCTGAACTAAGTAACACCGCATCAATTGCATGCACCACGCCGTTGTCAGCGCCTACATCGGCGAGTTCTACAATTGCCTGATTCACAAAAATATCTCCGCCTGAAGTGGCCGTCAATTTGAGCGTATTCGCATCATTCAATGGAGTCACGATGTCTCCGTTGTTGATCATTGACGACATTACTGCACCATCCAAAACGTGGTACAGCAAGATGTTCGCCAATTCGGGGTCAGCCAATACTCCGTTGATATCGGTTCCAAGTGCGGCGGCCAAATCGTCGAATGCAGCATCGCTTGGCGCAAATACCGTGAAGTCAGCAAACGGGTCGGTCAATGCAGGAAGAAGCTCAGCCGTCACAACTGCAGCTACCAATGAGCTGAATCCATTGTCGATAGCTACGTCGGCTACTGTTTCTGAACTTAGTAGCACTGCATCAATTGCGTGCACCACGCCGTTGTCAGCGCCTACATCGGCGAGTTCTACCAACGCTTGATTCACAAAAATATCTCCGCCTGAAGTGGCTGTTAGCTTCAGTGTATTCGCATCATTCAATGGAGTCACGATGTCTCCGTTGTTGATCATGGAAGACATTACCGCACCATCCAAAACGTGGTACAACAAGATGTTCGCCAATTCTGGATCGGCCAAAACTCCGTTGATATCAGTTCCCAAAGCGGCGGCCAAATCGTCGAAAGCAGCATCGCTTGGCGCGAAAACCGTGAAGTCTGCAAATGGATCGGTTAGTGCAGGAAGTAATTCTGCCGTCACCACTGCGGCTACCAATGAGCTGAATCCATTGTCGATGGCTACATCGGCTACTGTTTCTGAACTAAGTAGCACTGCGTCAATTGCATGCACCACGCCGTTGTCAGCGCCTACATCGGCGAGTTCTACCAACGCTTGATTCACAAAAATATCTCCGCCAGAAGTGGCTGTTAGCTTCAGTGTATTGGCGTCATTCAATGGAGTTACAATGTCTCCGTTGTTGATCATTGACGACATTACAGCACCATCCAAAACGTGGTACAATAAAATGTTGGCCAATTCGGGGTCAGCCAATACTCCGTTGATATCGGTTCCCAAAGCGGCTGCCAAATCGTCGAATGCAGCATCGCTAGGTGCGAATACCGTGAAGTCTGCAAATGGATCGGTCAATGCTGGAAGCAATTCTGCCGTCACCACTGCGGCTACCAATGAGCTAAATCCATTGTTGATAGCTACATCGGCTACTGTTTCTGAAGTCAAGTAGCACCGCATCAATTGCATGCACCACGCCGTTGTCAGCACCTACATCGGCGAGTTCTACAATTGCCTGATTGGCAAAAATGTCACCTTCTGAAGTAGCCGTCAGTTTGATGGTGTTGGCGTCGTTCAGTGGAGTTACAATGTCTCCGTTGTTGATCATTGACGACATTACTGCGCCATCCAAAACGTGGTACAATAGGATGTTCGCCAATTCGGGGTCAGCCAATACTCCGTTGATATCGGTTCCAAGTGCGGCGGCCAAATCGTCGAATGCAGCATCGCTTGGCGCGAATACCGTGAAGTCTGCAAATGGATCGGTCAATGCTGGGAGTAATTCTGCCGTCACCACTGCAGCTACCAATGAGCTAAATCCATTGTCGATGGCTACGTCGGCTACTGTTTCTGAAGGAAGAAGTACCGCATCGATCGCGTGTACAATACCATTGTCGGCCACAACATCAGCCAACTCCACCTGTGCTTGGTTGATGAAAATATCACCACCTGCAGTCACGGTAGCTTTAAGTGTATTTGCATCATTTAGCGGGGCTCTTATGGAACCATTGTTGATCACGGACGATGGAAACGCATTATCTAAAACGTGATACAACAAGATATTCGCCAATTCCGGATCAGCTAAAAGGCCATCAATATCAGTTCCTAGTGCTGCGGCTAAATCATCGAATGCCTCGTTGCTCGGCGCGAGGACGGTAAACTTCGCAAATGGATCAGTAAGCGCAGGAAGTAACTCTGCGGTAACAACTGCGGCCACCAATGAACTGAAACCGTTGTCGATAGCCACGTCTGCCACCGTCTCAGAGCTAAGAAGAGCCGCGTCTAAGGAATGTACCACACCATTGTCGGTTGTGAGGTCTGCCGCATTCACTTGTGCTTGATTCACAAAAATGCTTCCCGATGAGGCAGCAGTAAGTTTTAAGGTGTTGGCGTCATTTAATGGAGTAACGATATCTCCATTTGCTATGTCGCCTGAAAACACCTCTGCATCTACAACGTGATAAAGAAGAAAATCTGTTAATTGGTTTGAATTGAGCAATTGCCCCAATCCCACTCCAAGCTGGGCAGCTAGTTCTTCTACTGCAGCGTCGTCGGGTGCAAATACGGTATATTCTGCTTCATTATCACGGAGTACCTCATCCAATCCGGCAGTTTGAAGAGCCGTTGTTAAATGAGTATGATTAGGACTTGTTGCAATTACGTCATCGAAGACGTTCGTCTGAGCGAAAGCCGATGAACTGAATAACAGCACGCTGAAAAGCGTAACTAAATTTAGGATTGATTTTTTCATAAGGTATGATTAATTAGGATTTTTAATGTTTACACACAGCTCTTGTGTGCTGAGAATACTACAGTCTGACAGTCCGTTTGTTGGATACCGTTCACTGGAAAAAACTGAAAATCTTGAGGTCTTAAAACCTCCTTTTATTTTTTGACGATAGATCTAATACACTAGATATGAACACCCTATCGGAAACGATATTTTTAGGAATCTTGGAGATTAAGATGTTGAATCTATAATCACGTTGGGATAAATAAAATTTATGCAACGAGATTGGTGAAGTCCGGAAATCTTTCAGCTGATCAACGGGGATTACCCGCAAAATGAGGCTACTGCTGAAGGTGTGGCCTCTCAGTACACTGCCAATAAATTTTAGGACGTGGTTGTAAGGCGGTACTTCGGTGCGTTTTTTTTTGTGTAAAGTTTCTTGCCTTCGCATTAAACTGAAAGCGAGGTCAAATACACGACATACCCTATCAAGATGGCCGCCGCAAAAACCATCCCTGCCATATAGTGATAGAAGAGTCCCTTCCATTCCGCAGGATCTTTAAAATCGAAGGTGCGCAAGACCCATATGACATAGGTGGTACCTGTTATGATAAGATAACCACATAGCATGACAATGAAACATCAGTAGTCGTGGTGAGAGTGACTATAAATACCATACAGATAGAGGCATAAATCCAAAATCTCTGGATTTTCTTCGTGCCTCTCCACAAATCCATTGTATCCTGAACTTGTCTGCTGCTCTCTGCTTTCCATATTCTCTTCCTGTTGCTTGTCCACTAAAATATCAACTTTTTCGATCAACGATGACCGTGGTATTAAAATACTAAACTGCCCATTGGTTCATGCCGCTCTCTTCAAGCAATTTATGTAAAGCTTCGCGGCTATTCAATCACCGATGAGCTAATACTTAAGAGCTCTCAGAGCATTTACTGCCCAAGAATTTTTACTTGATAATTTGAAAACGGAGCTTGATGTTGCCATTACATTTTGAACGGCTATCCCTAAGGATTAACCGGAGTGGGACGTGAGGTATCGGTATACCCTATCAACGCTGCCACGGCTAAAAACACCTTGCGATATACCGATAGAAAGTCCTTTCCACTGGAAGAATCCTGAAAATTGAAGGTGCGCAAGACCCATGACATAAGTGGTAAGAGACAGAATGTAAATCCCAGACAACGATAATGGGTGAAAGATTAGAAGTCGTGGTGAGAATGACATTCGCTATCAAAAACAAAATCATGGCAAAAATCCAAAATCGTTGGATTTTCTTCTTGTGTCTCTCCACAAATCCATTGTATCCTGAACTTGTCTGCTGTTCGCTGCTTTCCTATTCTCTTCCTGTTCCATATCCACTAAAATATCAATTTTTTTCGATCAACCACGACGGTGATTAAACTACCTCCGTCAATGGTTCATGCCGCCTCCTGAAATACGTGAAGTTACTCTCACCGATCTGCTGAAACTTTGAAGATTTCATCTTCGGATGAAAGCGAACTTTTCAACTCACCATTTATCCCGCCAACGTTATTTTGTTTAGCAATGTTTTAGCCACAAGCCGAAGCGACTACCCTACGCGGAGACGATCGCATTTAAGTGATGCTCTGGTCAATTTAAAACTTTTCCAACTTATTCAAGTAAATCAACGCAAGTACAGTGATTGAAGTCCATCGTGCAATGCCAATCCCCATGTGAAACCAACTATAATTCAAAATTCGGATGTATTGTAGTCAATGCTACTGCCGATCCATTCTGCAAAGAGGCCACCTAATTTATTCGTGATCAACTGAAGTACTATCGCTAAAAGCAAGAGCACGAAAAACTAATTTTTTGGGTAGCTTAGAGCGATAAGTCAGTGATACCTGATTTGACTTGATTCTGTTCAGATAAAAATTGTCGCTGACAGATAAATACAAACAGTTAAAATAGGCAGCAAGATTTAAGCGTCGAGAAAGCTATCCCAATCGTTACTGTCCCAAAATAGATCAAGTGAATCAGAAAAAATAGAACCGAATCAATCGCCTGAATACAAACGAATCAAAAATTATCCAAAGAACGAGTAGGGTCTTTTCTGTTTTCATGATTTAACTAAACAATGGCACGTATAAGAGTCTCCTTGCTATTTACTTTTCATATTAAATCGGCCACGTAAATTTCGAATCAATCATCATTTTTCGTGTCTTCCGTGTGCTCGTGAGTCCAATTGGTAGTTGGGTGATTCCATTGTTCGTGGTTATCCAGCTTTACCTGAGTGGCATATTACATTCACGCAAAGTACTGATCCAGCGTTAGGAAAATTTTTGTCTTCAAAATAATATCCCAAGGTCATTTCTGTGGTTCTTAAGTACTAATCACAGTATTCGTTGATTCACCCAGGACTGTTGGATTTTGCTTTTTATTTTAACATTCAATTCCAATTTGATTATCAATCGTTTCTAATATTCCGTTCTCGCTCCTTCTATTAATGGCCCAACTGTACATCAATTCAGCTTGCGCTAATGCCAAATTGCAAACTTCGTAAAATTCATCTTCCTTTAATTTATTTACCAATTCTTTATAATCTAATTCTTTTCAATCTTTTTTAGTTTGGAATCATAGAAGGAGTTTCATTCCAAAACTGTTTAAACCACTTTCACTTTTATCAGAAATTTGCTGCACCATCACTAATCTTGAATAATATTTAGATAATTCTTGTCTAAATTTGGAATCCCTTATTTTTCGAAGATTACCTGTGCTCTCCAGCTCTTTGTAGACGTTTGAGTTTAAGGTCCAATTGAAACGCCAGCCTCCGTTAAATTTACCAATCTTATCTACAAACACCGCCGTGTCGTTGACTTCGGAGATGCCCCTGTAAAAAGCTTTTGCTTGTTTGAGGATATTCATCTTTGCCTCATAAGGCTTAAGTATATATTGAGAAATGGAGGTTGTATCTGCAATCATTCCTTTTTTTATAACAGACAAGTAAATACTTTCATTTTTCGGTCTTTCTGATCTTCATTCCAATTATTTATCGAGAGAGCAATTAAAATTCCAATAACTACTAATACGATTTCCACCAATCGCATATTTGAAATACCTCCGGTTTTTTCCTTCTGAAAGTAAGTTTTGGCGAATTTTTCTAAAATTTTATCTTGATTACTTTGGCTTTTTGATGAAGCACAACTAGTTTATGACAAACCCTATTGTACCCCAAAAATTCTCGGTTCACCGCTACATGTGTTTGTAGATCTCTGGGTAGAAGTTTGTGGCTCGATCGTGTATGCTTATCCATTTTTTGCACAGACTGTCACATTTATCAACTCAGCCTCAACCCCTGCGCCGCGCCGCGCCTAACACGCCTTACCCATTACCTAAACACTTCTCCAACCTCACCGTTATATCGTTAACAATGACACAACAAAAAATCCAACCCCAATCTTGAAGCCTGTTCTCGCCATAGCAGGTGCCACGGATTTCGGAAGGTGGTTCATTCAGAGTACTCGGAAAGATACCCCATCGCCCTCAGTCGGGGCGAGGTGGAAAATACGGACAACGACCCGTGGAATGGAGACGGTGATCTCTACTCGCTCAGCAGCCTTCAGAGCGCGGCGGGAGCCACCTTCCGGTCCACTCCATCGCCCTCCAGCCGTTTGACTCAGGTTCGTTCGAGACACCGACCTCTGTGGCAGATAACTTCAGCCGCGCCGCGGAGGAACGGAACCTCAAGCAGATTGTATTTATCGGGGTCTTCCCCAAAGACACCACCGATTTTTTCGACACACCTTCGAAGCCGTTACGAAACGGAGCAAACCCTCAGTTCGGGCAAAACGCCCATGACTGCCATTCGCGCAAGCATTATTATCGGAGCGGGCGGCTCCTCGTTCCGCATTGTCAGAAAACTCCCGAGCGACGCCCGTCATGGCCTCAATGAAGCGTTCTGCGGCCGCCGCGGGGGGCGCCCCCGCGGGCCGCCGCCCGCGCGGCACCGGGGGGGGGGGGGGGGGGGGCGGCCGGGCGGGGGGGGGGGGGGGGGGGGGGGGGGGGGTAGTGTTTGTGTTTTTTGCGAAATGTAGAAATTGAATTTACCATCGGTAATGTTAAGGGTATCCGTTTTTTCCGAATCTATCAATCTCATTTCAAAAGTGCCCGTCAACCTACCCGATCCGTGTTTATGCGAGCCACTGAAGCGATCTACGGTCATAGTTCCATCAAGTAAGCGATTGTAAAGCACGTTATTTTTTGCTCGAAAGGAGGGCTGAAATGAGTCGGCAAAATTGAGAGACTCCAGTGAACTCGAGCCCGTATATTCAGAAATTACCCTTTGAAAAGTGAGGTTGAGCGATGTTGATTCAGAGCAATTGCGGGCTACCATCTCCATAAATCCGGGAGGCAAGTCCAGATGTGGCTCAGGAAAATAGCTAAAGTTGAGCCCATTGCACTGAGCAGGGATGCTCACACTTTCAAATTCTTCTCCGTCGACTTTAAATTCGAAGTATTCGGGGCCGCTCTCCTCGTTATCTTCTTCAAAAATTTCCTCACAAGAGGAGGCAAACAGCAAGGTAATTGTGCAAATAATCAGGTACTTGAGCCGCATCATAGTTTTTTTTTAGATGGTCACAATTTACAAAATACTTGATTCGGAAAAGCAAGAATGAAAGGAAGAGTAAGTCCATCCATCACTGCCATCAATAAGAACAAACGAATGCAGGGTAGACAAAACGTCTCACGCTTTTTTTAGCCGAAAATGAGCCTTTCTCCCGCATAAGAATTGTCGTTCAATTTTAATCTCCGAACGATATTCCCAAGCCTCGTGCTGCTTTTACCAAAGTTCCCTCAGGATCTACCACATTATATGCTTGTATGGCGTCTTTGATGGGAACTGATGTAAACTTATTGTTCCTGAGCGCTACCATCTGACCAAAGTCGCCCTTCAGCACGCGTTCAAATGCTTCCACACCAAATACAGAGGCTAAAACGCGGTCGTAGGCAATGGGAGTTCCCCCGCGTTGAATATGCCCTAAGACTGTTTCTCGAATATCAACCTCTACGCCTGCTTCTTTGAGCTGATGGCTCAATGTGTAGGCCACTCCACCGAGTCGAATGGCATTTCGGCCTTCTTCACCTTTGGTGGCCGTAATCTCTCCGTCTTTTGGCTTGGCCCCTTCGGCTATGACGATATTGACAAAGCCTCTACCTCATCGTATCTCTCTCGGATTCGTTTTACGATGACATTCAAATCGTATGGAATTTCAGGAATCAGACAGATCTCGGCACCACTCGCAATGGCGGTGTAAAGAGCGATCCAACCCGCATCGCGGCCCATCACTTCCATGATCATCACACGGTGGTGGCTACTGGCGGTAGTCACCAAGCGGTCGAAGGCATCGGTAGCGGTCTGCACGGCCGTTTGAAAACCGAAAGTGAAATCCGTGGTGGCCAGGTCGTTGTCAATTGTTTTCGGAACGCCAACTACGGGCATACCCGCTTCGTGCAATGCCTGCGATATGGCTTGCGATCCGTCTCCACCAATGTTGATAATAGCTTCAAAACCCAGCTCTTTCGCACGTTTGACCAATTCGGGAATTCGATTCGTAGTTTTGACACTACCATCGGGCTGAACCTCGGGAAATTCAAGCGGATTGCCCTTGTTGGTGGTCTTGATGATAGTTCCGCCTCGCACATGGATTCCCGACACCGCTTCTTCGTCGAGTCTCATAAGCCTTGCGGGGTCTTCCATAATCCCGTTGAAGGCTTCCATGCTTCCCCAAACTTCCCAGTCACCTTCGCGATTTGCACGTTTCACGACACCTCGGATTACTGCATTTAATCCGGGACAATCACCGCCACCTGTGCTTACGAGTAGTTTTTTCATGTTGCTGAGTTCTTCTTGTTGGGGACTAATTTAAGGAATGTAATGGTGCTTGAAATGGAGCTTTTTTTGTTTTGAAAGCTGTTAGCCGCTAGCTTTTAGCTTTTAGCTGTTCTCTTTATAGGAAAACTTTTACTTTCCATTGGCGGGTCTCTAACATTAAAACCAGATTGAAATATCTCTAGCAGCCTGTAGCTAAGAGCTAATAGCCCACTTGAAGTTGTCAATAGATCAGAGCTTATCATTGTTACCGAATTGATCCTACCGAGAGAGCCAGCCAGCAGCTAGAAGCTAAAAGCTAGCAGCCAATCCATGGCGAAGGTGCACTTTGCTTCAATCTGAGTTATATTGTGAGATTAAACTCCAAGGAAAAAATTGCTCTACTACATCCTCAGACCGCTTATTCGTTGGTTTCTCCGTGCTTGGTTCAGGAACATCGTCATCGTAGGAAAAGAAAAATCTCGAACTCGAAGGGCCTATCATATACGTTTCCAATCATCCCAATGCGGCTTTGGATCCCTTGCTGTTGGCCACCAATCAACGGCCAAAGCTTTATTACCTCGCTGCGGCGGAGTGGTTTGGGAAAGGATTTAAAAACTACGTTTTCAGGGAACACTTCAATATGATTCCGATTGGGCGGCCGTGGCTCAAGCTCGGCGAAGAAGTCTCCAATGAAGACGTGTTTGAACAGTGCTACCAAGCCCTTTCAGAAGGAAAGCGAATCGTAATCTACCCCGAAGGAAGCAGTGTGACGGTGGCCAATATCAGAGAGGTAAAAACGGGAGCTGCCCGCATCAAATTGGGTGGCGACGCTTTTTTGAAAAAGACCAATGCACGATGGCAAGACGTTAAGATCATTCCACTGGGATTGAACTACTACCACCCCAGAAGATTTCAGAGTGATGTGGTAATGCACCTGGGCGACCCCATTGACTTTAGCGATATCGATGAGACAGACGAGAAGGAACGGGTAAGGATGATGACGGAGCGCATCCGAACGAAAATGGCTGAACTTGTTTTCCACTTTGAAAAGGAAGACTTCAGGCGAGTAGCCAAAGATGTCTACCTCATCTACGGGAGACATTTACTTAGGCAGATGAAACTCTCTAAGGACGATATCGCCAAGACCTATCTTCTGAAAAAAGGAATACTGGATGCGGCGCATTTTTTCCACGAGCACGAACCCGAGAAGCTGAAGGAAATCGACAAAAAAATCAGATTATTCAAAAAGGACCTGAAAGATCAAAAGCTCGACCTGAGGTATATGAAAGGCTACCGCTGGCCTACTTTTCTCTTGATCAGACTAGTCTTTGGATTGCCCTTTTTCCTCTTGGGTTGGATAATCAACATTGTACCTTTCTTGGGAACCAGATGGGCCTTTGAGAAGTACATCCGGCCCAAATTCACAACGGTCTATGTAGCAGGTAGACTGAACCCCTCCTTTATTGCTTCGATGGTCTTTATCATAGGTATGGCCGTCTTTCTGGTATGGTACCTTTTCGTGTCCATAGGCTTGGTTGCGATTATGGGTGTGGCCTGGCTCATTCCCGTGCTTATCCTAGCCGGGTATGGGTTTGGAATATACGCAGCTCGCTATGCCCGCATGTGGTTTGATTTTGTGCGCATGGTCAGGGTGATCAACAGACGTAGACGCAGACCTGAGGCTTATCAAATGATTGTGAAACAGTGGGATGAGTTGGTTGGGGAGCTGAATCAGCTGGAAATTTGGGAAAGAATACGAGTGGAGCTGCTGGACGCTGGCTGAATTTGCTGAAATCACCATTTTGTGGAAAGTTCTCAATCTACTTTGGCTGCACAAACAAAGTGGTCTGCCAATCGATTCTGTCGTTACTCACCTAATGAAGCGCAGCCTGTTGTTTAGAGCTGAAACCAGGGAATCAATCACTCAGTGTGAGACAACGGCGAGTGCCCTCCATATTGCTTTCCTCTGTAAACTCATCCAAAGGCGCGAGGACCATTTCATCTCTGTAAACCAAGCGAATTGAGCCGGGCCTCCCCATTTTGGCTGCAATGACTAAACTCTTTTACACCCCGTTCCTTGACAAATCCGTGAAAAGTAAAAAATTGACACTAAATTTATTCTCCAGCTACCAATAGTCCATTTGAAAGCGGAGGAACAATCAGAAAGATCAACCAAAGTTTGTTTTCGCTTCCCTTTTTTCACCGTAGCAATAATGTTTCATCGTGATTATCTAGGGCCCGTCTCATCAAGCCATATAGAAGAATCCCGGTTGATTCCTTTAGTTGCCGAGTAACAAGGATAATTTGATGTAGGGAGTCCCGGCGATCCATTGTATCAAAAGTACCGCCGACACCGGAAACCGAAGCCGCCAATTATCTCATTTCCTTTTGGTTCGCGCACCTAACCTGGCTCGATCCATGAAGACGATTGTACCACTCAATACTCGGTCGTTGAAACGAAAGTCAGCTGGCAGCTCATCGTCTGTAGCCAATCATCCACCCCCAAAACCCTCCTTCGTCGGCACTCCCCTCCGCCACCCGCGAGCTACCGCACAAAGGGGGATAAAATTCCGTCTTACGTGAGAAATGTAACTGCAAGAAGATCAGCAGGCAGCATGGAGTTAAGCCCTGAAAAGGACGGGAAAAGGGAGAAGAAAGGGGAAAAGGGAGGAGGGGACCACTGGCAGAGTCGAACAGCCGCAGACCCCCAAGCTACAGGCAGGAAAAGGGAGAGGAGAGAGGGACAGTGAAGGGAAAGCGAAGGAGCCAAGGTTAGGATTTTTCGAAGGGAAACGGATTGGAACGAGATCGGAAACGAAAGAGAGCAGCCTACGAAATGAGCCTCTAACACGCCCTCTACGTCTCCACATACCGCGCATCAGGAACCAACTTCACCTTTTCCATCCGTTCCACTTCAATGCTAAAGCAATCGAATTCTTCGGTGACTTTTCCCTCGATGCAATAGACTCCCCGACCGCGGAAGGGAAACTGCCGCGCCACTTGGGGAAAGTGAACGGTGTCGATAAACTCACCGCGGAAGTCCACGAAATTTCCGAATGACATGCGCTCGCCCTTGGAGGTACTTGTGTCTTTTCGGGTAACCATGTAGCCGAAGATCTTCACCCGCTGTCCTACCATCTTGCAGGTCACGCGCCAGCAAGCGACTGTCGGGCTCTTCTTCCAGGAGACTAAAGGAGTCGACCAGCGGAAAGCCTAGCAGCTCGATCTGATCAAAAGCATCTTCGAGTTGGCTGCTCTCCAAAGTGGGCAATTCGTAATCCTTTCGCGGCTCCCGGAAGAGGATTTGCTGCTCCATGGTTCTCTTCGTCGGGTCGAGTTTGAAGCGCGCCTGCCAGAGCAATTCGCGCTTGTTTTTCCCCGTAAAGCGGAAGGCATCGATGCGGATCAGAATATCAATTTGCTCCACGCCGATGGGCACCCGATCGAGAAAGTCGTCGAGGTTGGAAAAGGCTCCTCCCCGCTCCCGCGCGCGCAAGATGCGGTGGATGGTTTCATCTTCGATGGCATTGAGCATACCCATGCCGAGGTAGATCGACTTCCCGCGGATGACCGCCTCGTGGCGACTCGTATTGACGCAAGGCGGCAGGACCTCCCCACCTTTCATGCGGGCTTCGTGTACGTAAAATTCGCGGCTGTAAAATCCGCCGCCATTGTTGAGGGTCGCCACCATATACTCGAGCGGATAATGCGCCTTGAGGAAAAGGCTTTGGTAGCTCTCCACGGCGTAAGATGCAGAGTGCCCTTTCGCGAAAGCGTAACCCGCAAAACTCTCTACCTGTCGCCAAATCTCGGCGGTGAGTTCGTCCTTGTAGCCCTTCTTTTTGCAATTGCTAAAGAACTTGCCCTTGGCTTTGGCAAACTCCTCGCGGGAGCGAAACTTCCCGCTCATCCCGCGACGCAGCACGTCGGCTTCGCCCAAGGTGAGGCCCGCGAAGTAGTGCGCCACTTTGATTACATCCTCCTGGTACACCATCACGCCGTAGGTTTCGGGCATGATCTCGAGCATCACGGGGTGGGCCTCTTTTCGCTTTTCGGGAAAGCGGTAGCGGAGGATAAACTCCCGCATCATTCCCGAGCGGGCCACTCCCGGACGTATCACCGAACTGGCCGCCACCAGTCCGATGTAATTGTCGACCCGCAACTTCTTCATCAACATGCGCATGGCGGGACTCTCCACGTAGAAGCAGCCTATCGCATCGCCGTTGCGCAGCATCTCGCGGATGACCTCATCTTGCTTAAACCGCTTCAGGTCGTGGATGTCGATGGGCGGATCGTCGGGATGGTTTTCCTTGATAATGGCCAGACTGTCCTTGATTTTCCCGAGTCCCCGCTGACCGAGAATGTCGAATTTGTAGAGACCGATGTCTTCTGCCACGACCATATCGTATTGCACCGTGGGAAACCCTTTGGGCGGCATCCAGGTAGGCGAATAGGTGTGGATGGGCTCATCGGCAATGAGAATCCCGCCCGCGTGGAGACTCAGGTGACTCGGGAAAGCCTTGAATGAGCTGACTGTAGCGGAGCACCAAAACGGCCATATCGTCCAGCTTGGACGTGTTGAACTTGCCCGTTGTCAGGATGTCGATCTCTTCTTTCGGCAAACCGAAGACCTTGCCCAGCTCGCGCACCACGGCTCGGTATTGAAAGGTATTGTACGTAGCGAGGATGGCGCAATGCTCGAATCGCTCGAAGATGTAGCGCGTAATGTCGGGGCGATCGCGCCAGGAAAAGTCGAGGTCGAAGTCGGGCGGATTCTTTCGGTAGAGGTTGATGAACCGCTCGAAGTAGAGGTCGAGCTCAATGGGATCGACATCGGTGATGCGGAGAATGTAGGCCACCATGCTGTTGGCGCCGCTCCCCCGCCCCACGTAAAAGTAGCCTTGGCGGCGGGCGTAGGAGGTGATGTCCCAATTGATCAAAAAGTAGGAGACGAATTCCTTTTGGGTGATGATCTCCAGCTCCTTTTCCAGTCGGTCGATGACCACTTGATTGGCATCGGGATAGCGGTAGGCGATGTTCTCGTAGCAAAGCTTGCGAAGAAGCTCGTCATCTTCTTCCACGGAAGTGGTGTAGGTGCGCAGGTTCTTGTGCGGGTAGGCATCGCCGAATTCAAAATTGATGCGGCAGCGCTGCAAGAGGTGGGTGGTATTGGCGATGATTTGCGGAAAATCGCTGTAGAGGGCCATCATCTCGTTGCGGTGCATCCAGCAGTCGTCGGGCTGCCCCTCCTCGCTTTTGGGGAGTTTGGAGAGGAGGCAATTGTTGTCGATGGCACGCAGCAGGCGGTGGGCGTTGAAGTGCCGCTTGGAATTGAAGCTGTACGGATGCCACATCACCAGTTTGTTCTTTTGCTTCGCCAATGGCGATCGCGATAAGCGAACCAAGTCGCGGGGATGAACACCGATAAATTCATTCGGGCGCAAGCTCACCTCGGGAGTCACCGACGTGAAGGGATAAATCACGAAGGCATTTTTGAAGGGCGGTGCCTCGGCGGGAATCGGTTCTCCCGCATGGAGAAATTGAGACAGGTAGGCGTTGATCTCTTTAAATCCCTCGTTGTTTTTGGCGAAAGCCACGAAGCAGGGCTGCGCCCCATTGCGAAAGTCGATTCCCAGCACGGGCTTGATTCCCTTCTTGTAGGCCATGCGCACAAAGTTGATCGACCCCGCCGTGGAGTTGATATCGGCCAGCGCTACCACCTCATAATCATTGGCGATAGCGGTTTCTAGAACTTCCTCGGGGGAGAGGGTTCCGTAGCGGAAGGAGTAGTATGTGTGGATTGGGAGCATTGGGCGTGTTAGGCTTTCGGCTGCCGGCTATCAGCTACCAGATGGGTATCGGGTTGTGGAGGCATTCTCATTGGCGGAGCTAGAAGTTTAGGGCTTGGGTTATGTGTAGGACGTATTAGGCTTTCAGCTGCCGGCTATCAGCTACCGGCTGGGTATCGGGTTGTGGAGGCGTTCTCATTGGCGGGGCTTGAAGTTTAGAGCGTGGGTTTTGTGTAGGACGTGTTAGGCTTTCGGCTACCGGCTGGCTTTCCGGTTATGAAGGCGTTCTCATTAGCGTGTAGGAATTTTTACCGTGAGTAGAATAAAACACCATTGATCCACCACCATGATTTAGAATAAACTCCAGATTAGCTGGTAGCAGGTAGCTGGTAGCCAAAAAATAACCTCACCTACATGACCTGAAAAAACATCTCTGAATAGAATCCGAATTTGCGGAAAGCCGGTAGCTGACAGCTGGTAGCCCTATTTATTCAAGTTTCCTCATAAAAGCCATTAACCTCATTTGCAATGTGTCCACCCGATTAATCAATTCCCTCGTTCCCTCCACCTCCTCGTACAATTTCTCAACCAGCAAGAGATGCGTTTCCAACTCAAATGCCGATCCTAACGAAATCCTCAAATAACGATTGAGTCCTCGATCAGAGTCTGAAGCGCTCCCTTCAGCGATATTAGCCGGGACAGAAACCGACGCTCGACGAATCTGAGATATAAGTCCATACCGCTCATCCGACGGCAACTGCTTGCTCCACAAATAAACCTTTTCAACCAAGTCCATCGCCTCCTGCCACACATTCAACTTCTTATAATTCTTCATACCATACCGCACATTTATTTTGCCAATCAAAATTACTTAATGCAAATATAATTTGCAAACTAATTCTGTTGTTTAGAATCCTATTTTGGCTAAAACCGCAACTTGGGCGAGTGGTCTATTTTCTTATCTTCAATGCCTTAACCAACCAGTGAAACCATGAAGCGGCTGGCAAGGTGATAAGCCGCCTGGGTTGTTTCTTTTAATGGCCGTTCCACCACCCGTGCCAGCTGCCAGCTTAGGATTAAGGCAACGATAAAACCACCCGCCAAAACAAACCACAATACTTGACGCAGGGTTTGGGAACGTTCGTAAATGGTGGCTAGCGGGTTAAGCAGGCGCACAAAGCCAATCAGGTTACCTTGATTACTAAAAACGGGCACGACGATATCCTGAATTTTTCGGTTATTCATCGTGATTTCGGCTGGAATTTCTTTTTCCATTAATAATTCCGCATTTGGCACATCAAAAACCTGTCCGATCAGGAAGGAATCTTCCGGGTCAGAAGAAACGATCAAGTGACCGGTGGGGTCCAACAACATTAATTTGGCGGTTAAGCTTGGGCTGACCCTGCTGACAAAGCCTTGCGCTCGCACGGGATCCTGCCAGATTTCAACATAAGTACTTGAGGCATCGGCAACCAAAAAGGCCTGCCGTGTGAGTTCTTGGGTTAGGTTACCCAAAAATACCTGGGTTTCGAGCAGATAAGTGATGAGGACACCCATGACCGGCAGGATGATCAGAAGTGGAATCAATGAGTTCAGTAAGAGGCGGCCCCGTAAGGTTTTCAAGCGGTTTCCTCCGGTTGAAATTTATACCCAACACCGCGGATGGTTATTATTTGCTGCGGATGTTTTGGATCAAGTTCGATTTTTTCCCGCAGCCAACGGATATGAACGTAGACTACCTGGGGCTGTCCAAAAAATTCTGCACCCCATACCTGATTCAGAATGTCATCCGTGGTTAACACCTGACCCGGATTGGATGCCAGTGTATAGAGCAGGTCAAATTCCCGCGGAGAAAGGTCAAGTGGTTTTCCTCGTAAATGGGCGGTGTGTGCGCCGGGGTCAATCGAGAGAACGCCGCTGGTGATTATTTCGGCTTGTTGAAGTTCTTCGTTGGATTGGCTGCGGCGCAGCACAGCTTTGATATGAGCGAGCAGAACGTTTATATCAAACGGTTTGGTGACGTAATCATCCGCGCCCAGTTCCAATCCAAGCACTTCATCCAGTTCCCGCCGCCGGGCTGTCAGCAGGATGACGGGAATATGCTGTTCGATCCGCAGCTTCTTGAGTGCATCCAGACCATCCATTCCGGGCAGGTTAATATCTAACAGAATTAAATCGGGGCGTTGGCTGGCAGCAATCGTGATACCGTCCTCTGCGTTGGCAGCGGTATGTGTCTGGTATCCGGCTTGTTCGAGATTAAAGGCCAGACTGCGCCGGAGGAGAGCGTCATCATCAATCAGTAAGATCCGTTTTGGCATAGGTTAATTATATACCAAACTCGTGCAGCAAGGTATTTAAATGCGCATAGCCAATTATAGAAAAGTGTGTTTTGTAAATGAAGACTAGGTTTTTCTACTACCGGTCTGGGCTTGTACAAGGGATGGCCAGCCCCATAAGCGTTTCCAATGGGGCGGGTCCCAGGAATCTGGGGGAGTATAGAGAATACCGGCACGATCAAGTTGTGGCAGGATGTTGATTAAGCGGTATTTAAATGCATCATAATCCTTTTTATCTGGCATTAACCAAGCCGTTTCCGCAACTGCAAATAAACGTGGAAAAACCTGCCAATCCAAACGGGCACGGTTGGGTACAAATTCAGACCATAAGGGGGCTTCTATCCCCAGGATATTTTCATGAAACTCAGGTTCAAGGTCTGGGCTGATTGGTTCGTAGCGGTAGACGTGATTAAGCGGAGAATGCAGATAACTATGATCAAGGTAATAGGCACCATAATTGGAGAGAATTGTTTTCCGCCCATTACGAACATGCTGCCAGAGGGTTTTTTCTTTGCCCACCCAATATTGGACAAGCGCATCCGGGGAGAGTAATGGTGAAAGCATTTCGTTCCAGCCAATTGTTTGACGGTTGTGCGTTGCTAAAAAACGGGTAAAGTAGTTCGTGAGATAGGTTTGTAAATCATTTACCTGTTTTAATCCGAGATGGTTTGCCATTAACAGGCAATCCGGGCAATTTTTCCAGCGGTTTTTTGGCGCTTCATCACCTCCGATATGGATATATTTCCCGGGGAAAAGTTCGATCACTTCCTTTAATATGGTTTCCAGAAACGGGATGGTATCTTTTTTCCCGGCGCAGTAAATATCTTTATGGATTCCCCAGAAGGGTGTTACCTGGTACGGGCCGCTGGTGCAGCCCAATGATGGATAAGCTGCCAATGCTGCCAGGCTGTGACCCGGAATTTCAATTTCCGGCACGATATTGATATGCCGTTCTGCCGCGTAGGTTACAATTTCCTGAATATCTTCCTGATTGTAATAACCACGATGGGGGATATTATTGGTGGTTTTATTCAGGAAACCGCCGGTTTGTGATTTTTCACGGAAAGCACCCACATCTGTGAGGCGGGGAAAACTTTTGCTCTCCAAACGCCAGCCCTGGTCATCGGTCAGGTGCCAATGAAAGGTATTCAATTTCAGGTAAGCCATCCAATCCAGCAATTGTTTGACGGTTTCTTTGCCCTGAAAATGGCGGGCTTCGTCCAGCATGAATCCACGCCAACCGAAACGGGGCTGGTCGGTTATTTCCAGGCAGGGCAGGTGAATTGTGTTTGTATCTGCGGCGGGGGATTGACTGTGAATCAGTTGTAACAGGGTTTGCAGGGCATAAAACATACCAGCGGGTGAAGCGGCGGATAAAGAAATTTCTGCTGGTGTGATTATTAATTGATATGCCTCCGAGCGGTTTGATTGAGGTTTTTCTGCCGTCAGACAGATCTTGCAAAATCCCTTCTCTTCATTTTCGATGGTTAGGGAGCCAGGGAGGTGGTTTGAAAAATAATTCGCTTCTTTAAAATAAAGCGGGTCAAAGATCAGGTTGGGGTTATTCCAGACAAACTCCCCATTTTTGGGGATTAAGGATTGGGGATAGGGGATCAGGCTGACAAGCTCTGCCATGGTGGATTCCTTTGTTTAGGGATAGTTTAATCATGCGCTGAAAGTTGGTAATTTGCAAGTCTTTTTACCGTAAATTAATGAAAAAGCCGCCACAGACCACAGAGAAAAAATCAAAATATAAAGGTATGTATTATAATTCGGCCATTGGCAGGGTTATGACTGCCAGATATACAACAGTGGTTGGTAAGGTCTGCATGAAGTATTTATGGATTTTGGTTCGGGATTGGTTTAAAAGACAATGGGTTCTGGTCCGGCCGGGGGAAACGACCTGGAAGGGGGCAGCCTGGGGATTGGTGCTGGGTGGTTGTCTATTTTGGGTTATCACCCAGCTGGTGATGATTGTGCCGGGTATGTTAACCTGGGTGATATTGATCAATGTTATTGTTCCACCCATCATTATTCTGCTGGCTGCCGGATTAATTCATTGGTTATTGGATTGGTTTGCTGTCTGGCCAAAGAATTTCCGGTGGGCACTTTTAGCCGGGTTGGTTTTATTTTCTGCACCTTTTGCGTTGATGGTTCGCTTTGATCTGGTAACTGTGATCTGTACCGCATTGTTTGTGGTAACAACTTCACTTTTGGGCGCGGGAATAACAGTTTTAATAAAAACAGGATGGGGTGCTTTGCGCGTAGCCAAAAGAATTGTTCTGGTGGGTGGCCTTACACTTGGTGTGGGTTTGATCACCGTTGGCATTGTGTGGTTATTAACTCCAGGAGGAATCGGTACGGAACTCCCCAATGCAGCTTTGGTCAATATCAATCAAGTGGAACCCCTCGATCTGCCCGACCCATCGCTGCCGGGTAAGTTTGATGTAATGACGATAACCTATGGTTCCGGGAAAGACTTACGCCGTCCAGAATATGGCACGGCAGTGGACTTGGTTTCACGTTCGGTGGATGCTTCCTCTTTTGTGCAGGGCTGGGAAGGTGTTGCCGGTTGGGCGCTGCGGCAGTATTGGGGTTTTGATCTGGATAACCTACCGTTAAATGGACGGGTGTGGTTTCCGGTGGGGGATGGACCTTACCCGTTGGTTTTGGTTGTGCATGGCAACCACCGTCAGGAGGATTTTTCCGACCCGGGTTACGCCTACCTGGGTGAGCACCTTGCCAGCCGGGGGATGATTGTGGTTTCGGTGGATGAGAACTTCTTTAAACGGGACCTGGACCGGTCTTTTTAATGGAAAAGAAACAAAAAATGAAAATGATGCCCGTGCCTGGATGCTGCTTGAACATTTGAGATTGTGGAAAAGCTGGAATCAGCAAACCGACTCTCCTTTTTACAAAAAAGTGGATTGGAATAAATTGGTATTAATCGGTCATTCGCGGGGTGGTGAGGCTGTGGCAGAAGCGGCTTTATTTAATCGTCTGCCGGCTTACCCGGATAATGCGCGGGTTAAGTTTAACTACAATTATCCGATTCAAGCCGTAATTGCGATTGCTCCGAGTGATTCTCAATATAACCCCGGGGGAAGAGAAACACCTTAGTTCGATGTAAACTACCTGGTTTTGCATGGGTCAATGGATGGAGATGTAACCTCCTTTGACGGCATGGGCCAATACAACCGGCTAGGCTTTCGTCCGGAATCCAATCATTTTAAGGCGGCGGTGTATATTCATGGTGCGAATCATGGGCAGTTTAATCGTGATTGGGGAAATTCGGATTCCGGACCTGGCTTGGGGGCTGCTTTTTGGAATACGGAAGCCATCCTGCCGGCGGAAGAGCAGGAAACTGCAACGAAAGTATTCATTTCTGCTTTTTTAGAGGGAGCTTTTGGAACTGATCCAACCTATCTTAACATCTTTCAAGATTGGCGTTTGGGGGCAGAATGGCTGCCGGATACTATTTACCTGACCCAATATGATGATGCAGGGTTTACCCCGGTTGCTGATTTTGAAGAAGATTTGAATACCAGCACTGTAACATTGGAAACCGGAAAGATTTTCACCGTGAACCTTCGTCACTGGAAAGAATCCACCTTAACAGGAAAATGGAACCAGGATCTTTCCACATCAGCGGTTACGATTGCCTGGGATAACCGCCCTGAGCGCAGTTTCCCTGCAGTTTATGGCATTCAATTCGAGCCAAATTCAGTTTCAGTACATTCCGAAGATTATCTTGTTTTTTCTATGGGAGATACGGGTGATGATCCGAATGCTCAGAATGCAGAATTGTTTCCTGACGTTAATCAAGAGCGGGGTATCAACTTTTCTATAGAATTATCCAGTGCAAATCATAAGGCTGTCATCCGAATGGATGAAGTAATGCTGCTGCAACCCCAGATAAAAGTTGAGCTTGCCAAGGCTGGATTTTTGGACAAGGGCGAGCAAGGAGAGACCGTGTTACAGCGTTTTTACATTCCGATCAGGTTTTCCAATCCCAAAATCCACTATTTGATCCGCCTGGATTGGATAAAATCGCTTTTCGGTTTGATACAACATCGTTTGGTTGGGTGGTATTGGATGAGATTGGATTCTGGTGTGAAGGAACAAATGAACAATAAAAAATCAGTTTACTGGCTGGGCGGGGCACCGTGTGCGGGCAAAAGCACGATTGCGGAAAAACTTGCAGAAAAACATAATCTAACATATTACCGAGTGGATGATCATTTTGAACGGCATATGAACCAGACCAATCCGGTAAACCATCCGGCCTGTGAGACGTTTAAGCAATTGGGGCCGGAAGAAATTTGGATGGCATCGGTGTCCCTTCAGTTAACACGGGAATGGGAAATATACCAGGAATTATTTGATTTTATTTTGGCGGATTTGATGGAAATCTCTAAACCAGTCATCGTGGAGGGGGCGGGTTGTTTGCCAGAGTTGGTGAATCCGTTTTTGGCGTTTAATCAATCTGCTGCCTGGATGGTTCCGACAGATGAATTTCACGATACGTTTTATGAAAAACGAGATTGGGCACCGCAGATTGTAAAGGATTGTTCCAACCCGGCACAGGCTTATTTGAATTGGATGAAGCGAGACCATGCCTTTGGGGAACGGATTTGCCAGCAAACAAAGAAATTAAATTTATCCTGTCTGGTTGTGGATGGCAGCCAATCGATCCGGGAAAATATTGAGTGGGTCGAAAAAGAATTCGAATTGGAATAAGATTGTTAATCTCCCCCCTGCGCAAAAGAACCACTTGGGCGTATAATGCGAATCATGATAAGAAAGAATCCTTGTATTCTGTGTGGTGCTTGCTGTGCTTACTTCCGGGTTTCTTTTTATTGGGGGGAAGCGGAACCTGAGATGGGGGGACTGTTCCGAAAGGATTAACTGAAGATGTTACCCCGTTTTATCGCTGTATGACGGGAACCAACCAAAAAGAACCGCGCTGCATTGCCCTGGAAGGGGTGATTGGTCAGCAAACCTTTTGCTCAATTTATCCGAATCGATCCACTTCCTGCCGGGAGTTTGGTGTGCAGTGGGATGATGGAAATTTATACCTTTCCAATGATGATATTAAACGCTGCAATAAAGCACGTACAGTCTGGGGTTTACCCGTTTTAAATATCCGGGTAACCAAATTTGATTATTCCCGACCCGCGATGCACCACGAACCGCAAATGAAAACCAAGCTGCGCATAACTCGAAAAAAACGGCATGGCCGCACCAATCTGGGTGATATTTCCACACCCTAAGTGGATTGATCCATACAAATATTTTCTTCCCGAAAAAGTTTATGCGAAAATGGTAATCGCATAATATATAAAATGAATGGAGGAAAAATGACACTGCATTGGACACAAAATGTGTATGACCAAACGTTTCGATATGCCGCTGATGCCCATCAGGGGCAGAAATTTCGCGGGACAAAACTGCCATACCTGATCCACCCCACTCTGGCTTGTATGGAAGTGATCGCGGCCCTGGCAGAAGAAGACCACCATGATGGCAACCTGGCGGTGCAGTGCGCGTTGCTGCACGATGTGCTGGAAGACACCCATATTTTTTATGAAGACCTGCGGGACGAGTTTGGAATCCGGGTAGCTGATGGGGTTTTGGCATTAACCAAAGACACATCCTTGCCAGAAACGGAGCAGATGGCGGACAGCTTAGCCCGTATTCAAAAAGAGCCAAGCGCTGTTTGGATCGTCAAGCTGGGTGACCGGATCAGCAATCTGTCTAAACCACCGGAAAGCTGGTCGATGCAGAAAAAGATCAACTATCGTGAATCGGCGCGGCAGATATACGACGCACTGCATACAGCCAGCCCTTTTATGGCGCGGCGGATGGAAGAAAAAATTGAGGCGTATGGGCAATATCTCGGGGAATAGGAAGTGGGGTGATCATTGCGCGTAGCCAATATTATTCAATTATTTTCTAATCAAGGGAGGTAAAAAGGTTTCTGATCCCATCCACGCAGTATATAATATAGATACAAACTCGCTATTCTCCGCAAATAGGAATAGGAATTGGAATTTTATGATATCAACCACTGACCTATCATCAATCAAAGGTTTTGTTTTTGATCTTCACCGTTTTTCCATTCATGATGGACCGGGAATTCGTACTACCGTCTTTCTGAAAGGCTGCCCGCTGGCTTGCGTGTGGTGCCATAACCCTGAAAGCAAATCAGTGGGGGTTGAGAAAATCGTCCGGCAGGCGCGTTGTATTCGCTGCGGCGCTTGTGTGGAGGCGTGTCCAGAACATGCCGTTTCCTTAAATGGAGATGGGATAGTGACAGACCGTGAGCGCTGTACAGCGTGCGGTAACTGTGCTGAGGTTTGTGTGGCAGATGCCAGCGAAATGGTTGGAAAAGAAACAAGCGCGGCGGATTTGTTGCAGGAAATCGAACGAGACCGTTTGTTTTATGATGAAAGCGGGGGTGGGGTTACTTTCTCCGGAGGAGAGCCGCTCTTGCAGTTGAAATTTTTGGAAGCAGTGATGACTGCTGCCCATACCCGCGGAATACGTACAGCATTGGACACGAGTGGTTATGTTCCATGGGAATCCTTTTTAAAAGTGCTGCCGTTTACCGACCTGGTATTGTATGATCTCAAACTGATGGATGATCAAAAACATTTTCGGTACACGGGTGTATCCAACCAGATTATTTTGGAAAATTTGCGAAAACTAAATCGACAGGGGAAAAAGATTTGGCTGCGTTTTCCTGTTATTCCGGGATTAAACGACGATGAAACAAATTTGAAAGCGCTGGCGAAACTGGCAAAAAATCTGCATCATGTCGAACGGATAAACCTGCTGCCGTATCACACCGCTGCAATAAAAAAATATGAAGGCTTAGGCCAGGATTATCCCTTAACAACGATTGAATCACCCAGTGAAGAACGAATGGACGAACTGGCTGACTGGTTTGAGCAATTTGGCCTGCCGGCCGTGGTGGGAGGGTAAAGTGAACGAGCGGGTAAAAATATTAAGAGAATTCAGCCTAACGGTTCCGGCAACGTTATCTGCGGAGCGGGCGGTATTGATGACCCAGTTTTATCAGCAGTTGAACCAGGCAGTTTCGAAGCCTGTTGAGCGTGCCCTGTCTTTTGCCTATTTGATGGAACACAAAACCATTTCAATTTACCCGGGCGAACTGATCGTTGGCGAAAAAGGGGATTTACCAAAAGCGGCACCAACCTTCCCGGAATTATGCTGCCATTCACTGAATGATTTGAATCTTCTGAACAGCCGTGAGAAAATCCCTTTTAAAGTATCTGAACGGTCAATGTCATTGTTTAAAGATCAGATCATTCCATTCTGGACAGGGAAATCGATGCGGGAGCGCATCTTCGCAGAAATGAGCGACCAATGGAAAGCGGCGTATGAAGCAGGAGTGTTTACCGAATTTATGGAACAGCGTGCCCCTGGTCATACGGTGCTGGATGATAAGATTTATCAAAGCGGGATGCTGGAGTTTGTGGAGCGCATCGATCACCAGCTGGAAAACCTGGATTATTTGCAAAACCTGCGTGCTTACGATCAGCAGGAAGAATTAAAAGCGATGCGTATCACTGCTCAGGCTATTATCCGCTTTGCGGAACGACACGCCGAAGAAGCCGAACGGCTGGCTTCCATTGAAGAAGATCCGCAACGTAAAACTGAATTGGAAACAATAGCCAAAACCTGCCGGCGGGTTCCTGCCCATAAGCCTCAAACCATGCACGAAGCCTTACAGTATTATTGGTTCGTGCATTTGGGTGTCACCACAGAACTGAACACCTGGGATGCGTTTGACCCTGGGCGGCTGGATCAGCATCTTTATCCATTTTACAAAAAAGAGATCGAAGCTGGCAGCTTAACTCGAGAAGCTGCTGAAGAATTATTACAATGTTTTTGGATCAAGTTTAATAACCAGCCAGCTCCCCCTAAGGTGGGCGTGACGGCAGCAGAAAGCGGCACCTATACTGATTTTGCACAAATTAATTTGGGCGGTGTGCGGGCGGATGGGTCGGATGGGGTAAACGAGTTAACCTATTTACTGCTGGATGTGGTGGCGGAGATGCGCCTGTTACAGCCGAGCGCGTCAATCCAGGTCAGCAAAAAAACCCCGACTATTTTATAAAACGATGCCGGTGAAATCATCGGACTGGTTTTTGGACAACCTTCCATTTTTTAATCGCGGATGCCATCGTTCAGGAATTACAACGCATGGGGAAATCGCTGGTTGATGCGCGCAATGGCGGCTCGAGCGGTTGTGTGGAAGTGGGTGCCTTTGGAAAGGAAAATTACAACCTGACCGGTTATTTTAATATTCCAAAAATTCTGGAATTGACCCTGCATAACGGCGTGGACCCACTAACCGGAAAACAATTGGGGCCGAAAACAGGTGATCCGGCTTATTTTACTAAGTTTGAGTTCCTGTTTGCCGCTTTTGCCAAACAGATGCGGTTTTTTATTGAGATCAAAATACGCGGCAACCACGTCATTGAAAGACTCTACGCAAAGTACATGCCCTGCCCATTTTTGTCGCTGCTGATAAATGACTGTATCGACAAGGGAATGGATTACCATGAGGGCGGCGCACGATACAACACTACCTATATTCAAGGCGTGGGGATAGGTTCCATTAGCGATCAGTTATCCGCGATTAAGACCCATGTCTTTGATCAAAAAAACCTGACCATGGAGCAACTGCTGAGAGCACTGTCAGATAATTTTGAAGGCCACGAACGTACGCGGCAGCTGCTATTGAACCGAACCCCATGTTACGGTAATGATGACGATGCGGCTGATGACCTGATGCGGCGGGTATTTGAATTATATTTTGAGCTGATTGATGGACGTCCGAATACAAAAGGAGGCAGTTATCATATAAACCTGCTGCCAACCACCTGCCATGTTTATTTTGGTTCGATGATTGGTGCTTCCCCGGAAGGGCGTCTGGCAGGGACACCTTTATCGGAAGGGGATATCACGGTGCAGGGCGCAGATCGGAACGGCCCGACAGCCGTGCTGCGCTCGGCAGCCAAGCTGGACCATTTACGGACGGGTGGTACCTTGTTAAATCAGAAGCTCTCCCCAAATCTGATGAAGGGGGAAGCAGGCCTTACGCTGCTGACTCAGTTGGTGCGTGCTTACTTTAAGATGGATGGCCATCATATTCAGTTTAACGTGGTTGATGCCGAGACGTTAAAACAGGCGTTGGAAAACCCGGCTGAACACCGCGACTTAATCGTGCGGGTAGCGGGATACAGTGACTATTTTTGTGACCTCAGCGCGGCGTTACAAAACGAGATCATCCAGCGCACGGAACATGGGGAAGTGAAAAACTGAAAGTGAAAAGTGAAAAATGATTCGTTAAAATGTTAGATTTGATGTTTCGCCCAGGTAACAGGTGGATCGTGCGAGGGTCAGGATCTCGAATCTCATCCCCGTGATCTTTGAGCAAAGCTGCAATTTTCGGCTGATAATTCCCGAGAATTAATTGGATCAGTTTTTGCGGCGGACTGACATATTGTTCACTTTCACTGAGGTAAAAAGGATAACAGGCATCCCCACAGTTTAACAACCAGCCATTTTCTGTTCGAATAGCGACCATACAGTGTCCTAAAGTGCCCAGGAATAAGCAAAATTTCAGGGTAAAACTCATGGTTAAGCGTGCCATTAAACCAAACCAGGTTGTATCCCAGGCGGGTCATATACCCGCTATCTCCGGCTGATGAGCCCAATGATAGGGCAGGCAGCCAAGACCTAATAACCCTTGGCGTTTATTTGCCGTTTCCAATTCTTTATGGTGTACGTGTACCTGTGCTTGTGGAAAATCCGCTAAACCGCCGGCATGGTCCAAATGCAAGTGGGTTAACACAATATGCCGAATGTCTTCTGTTTTGAGCTCGTAATTGCTGATTTGGTTTACGATACTGAACGATGGATCATTTGGTATACGAAGTAACTTTAAAAACCATATCATAAAAAAGGAGGGTTGGGTAAAATCTCTGTACCAAAACCATCAATCAAAAGCCAGCCCTTGATTCACCATAAGAAGTACGTAGGTAACTCCGGTGATTTCGCCAGTATGGCCGCATTGGTCCACCGTCGAGGTGATAGATTTTTGTCATAAAGCCGCTCCAGAAAGGTAAAATAATTTATTCAGCAGATGCCACGATAAGAATCAGAGATTAAGATCGCGCCCGGGTGACGAGGTCAGCGCGACATGGTCTCTGTGATCACGAAGGTAATATCTTAATCAGCCACGGTTTTCTCCCAAAAATGAATGCCTTTCCAGCCACAATCGGCAGGGCATTTGAAATCCAGGATTTTCAAAGTTTAAATGGAAAGATGTCGCAACCGGATTGCAGCAGCCAACCTGCTTTGTTTGGATCAGCCACCATGCGACCTGCTGTGTGGCCGGGGAGTGGGATGAGGTAGATCGCGGGATCAAAACCAGGAAGGCAGATGGATGGGAAACCAAACCAATAACCATCCGATTTGGCATACCGGTGCCAATGCTGGTGATTCTTCCATTGGTGCGCCTGGTAACCCAAACCCAACCAGCCCTGCCGTTTTTGGGCGGCTAACCACTCCTGTTGGAAGACATGGGCTGTTGCCCAGGGAAAATCTGATAACCCGCCGGCATGGTCAAGGTGGAGGTGGGTAAAGAGGATATGAGTCACATCCATGGGCTTTATACCCAGGATTTGAATTTGGTTGTAAATACTTAACGCTGGATCGAGAGGGATGGACATCAGACGTAAAAAAGACCTGGTGATAAAGTCGGGATTAATGAAATCTTTTATACCAAAACCGCTGTCAACTAACAACCAACCCTGATTGGTTTCCACCACAAGCACATGGGTTACGCCTTTTAAGGCAGGGATGGGGGGTGAAAAGGTGCCGCTGTTGAGGTGATAGATGGTTGGCATAAGGTTGGTTTATCCGTTTTTATGGAGAAATTGTATCATTCTTTCATTTTAACATAACTGATTTTCCGGGTTGTTTTTTTTGGAGGAAGTGAGCCAAAAAGAAAAATAAAAAAATAAGGTAATGAAGTTTAAAGTAAAGCGATTTCTGTTATTGGGATCATCCGAGAGTGACTTTTTTTTTCGAGTTGTATGAGTGAGTTAATGATGAAATGTGCATACCTAATAATAAGTGGCAACAGAAGAGAATAAATGACAATAAAAGCGATGAAGTTTATCAAAAATTCATGTCAAATTTATAGTGCATTCTTAGATTTTTGAGGTACAATTATGAGGTCACTCACGTGTTTTTTTAATTTCTGATTTTAATTTTTTAATTAATAAACTGAATATTGGGAGGGTCTTACCGCATGGCTATCCATCGGGTCGTTGTCATTTTTTTTAATATTGTTTTTATTAATGTTTATTTTTGGGAGTTTGTTTAGTTTTCCCGCAGCTCCTGTGTCGGCGCAGCCTGTGTAGAAGCCTGTGGACGAGCCTCTTGAAAGACCGCTTGCTGTGGCAGCGCCCAGCATTGGGTTAACTCTGCCTGCCCAGGCGATGATCGGTCAGGATGTCAATTTTTCGGTTACTTTCGATAACAATGATTCCGTTGAAGGTTACGGTCCTTTTATTGAAGTGTATCTGGATGTGACCGGTACGGACGGGGTCTATCCCGGTCTCGATGCGGCTGATCTTTACGATGGGTTAGGAACCTCATCGATTTCATATACCTACGCTGGGCAGGCTATTCAATCTTCGGATGTGTGCAAATTAACGATTTAGATGTGAACGTTGAAGCAACCCATCCATACAATCTTGAGAGATATGTCCTGGAGAATTTTGATAACCATAACTGCCCCCGGGCAGTTTTGTACAAGGAGATTATGTCATTGTGGTTCGACTCCGTTTGGTAGTTTTGTGCCTTCTCAACCTCCAGCTTCCTATTCAATTTTATGCTGAACATGAGTAACCTGGCTGATTTAAACATCCCCTTACATGTAGCAGCCCCGTAGGTAATACCAGTTTGGCGGGCACACTGCTGGATGACTGGTGCCGTGGAGGGGATGATCCTTCAATTTTCATGAAGTGCGTTTCGAATGCGCAAACAGTAACCCCAACATTGTTAACTTTTAAATAAAACCTTTATTATGCAGTTGAAAACGAAACAGCTAACTGCCTAACTTTCCAAAGAATCACACAATCACGGTGAGTGCTGCCCCAGGCCAGACGATTAGCAATTTAGACATTACGGAAGTTCTGCCATCCAATGTTCAATACATCGGCCCAGTAAGGACGGCGTGCAACCTGGGTGGCACGCTTCCATCAACTTCAAAATTCCTGGTGGAACCTTTCAGTGTCGTGGAAAATGACGTTTCCTCATTTCACCGGGACAGCGACTAACCGCTTTCCCGTTTTATGTTTCCCGCTCCAGGGATGCATCGAGTAACGTCTTAGTCTATATAGACCCGGTCAGCGGTGATGATGCGTGGCTCCCAATAACGTTGCAGCAGTAGGAGATTTCTAATCCGATTGATACCCGCGATATTGGCGGAACCGATAATGTAACCTGATGTACAATTGGTGCACCTTTGCGAAGATCCTTTAGATGATAAATCCATAGCCGTGCAGAAAGGTGTTTCCATTGTTAATGATACGGGTGCAACCAGGGCGATGCCCAGGGATACACTGGAATATACGATCAATTTGCAGGTCTCGGATTATTTTGCTTTTCAGGGTGTTTACCTGGATGACGTATTTTCAGATGGGCAGCATTTTGATCCAAGTTTTGCACCTGCATTATCTGTAGCTGGTAATGCTTTACCAGTATATAGTGTAAGTTTTGTTGCGCCCAATTTTGATGTTTCTTGTAATTATTCGCGCCGTTGATGATAATATAAACTGTACGGAAATTGATCCTTCTATTTGATGATGGAACCACAAAGATGGTCTTTCGGGTTTCCAACGAGTTAATCACCCGTACTTTTGATGGAAAATTAGTTGGTGGTTGTGTGCCATTAGCGGGTACAGGCGGCGCGGACCCCGATTGTGATGTGGATGATGATGGGGGTACAACTGGTACCATTACTTTCCGTACCATTATTCAGGAAAACTTCACCGATACATTCCCCTCCGGTGACGAATCTGTAGACCAAGGCGATGTGTTAAATAATGGTGTTGATATTTACGGTGATATTTTACAGAATTCTAATCGAATCCACTGCCGCTACTGGCAAGCGGAAGATGATGACAGTTCGGAGACCATTGCTATTGCACGTGGACCTTTTGTTAAATCATGATTTATGCCCTAAATGGAAATACGCCCTTACCCAATCCGGTCTTTAATCACGGCTGGTGATGAGGTGACCTATCGATTACGATATACCTTGATTACCAGCGATGTGGAAGATTTGGAGTTTACGGATTATTTCCCATTACCAATTTTTGATGTAACTGACCCAAATGCAGATGGCGGTGCTGGACCTGTTTGGACTTTTGATACGACAGTGGATGCAACCGTTCCAGCTGCCGGTGTAGTTAAATTTGGTCCATTGGATACTTTTTACAACTATACGGTAACAGCAGGGAATACAATTACACCCGCAGTATCATCTTCAGCAAGTGGTAATTCAGTTACGGTTACGTATGGCGATTTTGATTACACTGGAAATATTTCCACAGAAATTGATTTGTTTTTCACAGTAACCGTTACTGACGAGCCTTTTGCGGACGGATTATATTTTAACCAATCAGGCTTCCGTCAGTGAAGGTTCAACAAATGCTTCCGATCAATCAGCTGATTCAATCGTGCAAGTAGTTTTCACAGCACCAGCCTTATATGGTGAAAAAGCAGTCGTCGCTACCAATGGTGATGGTACATTGAACCCAGGTTTGTTAGATCCGGATGGTAATCTCTGGGCAGCTCCAGGATCAACAGAAGTACAGTGGGGAGGAATTAACGGCCCTTCCTAATTGGCTTCAAACCCAATCGATCCTGAATTTGGATGATGCCGATGCAGGCGACCTGGTTAGATCGGTTACTGTGCTGGAAAATCGGGAGGCACCGGTATTAACGGGGCTTTTGATATCGTTATTCAGGATGTTTTGGATTCTGTCCATTTTGGGTACCTGGGTGGTGACCCTGCCAATTTGAATTTACAGGTATATTACGGGGATGGCACTGGACCGATAACTTTTACTGATGCCAGTGATAATCCTCTATCCACAGCAGCGGATATCGCAGCTGCATTTTTTGGAACAGGAATTAAATTGGTTGATCCTGTGGATGAAGGGGTTTGTTCAAAACATGATCCCAATCTGGGAAATAATGTTATTGTGATTACCTATGATTTGCAGCTGACGACTGGCGCCAGACAGGAGAAACATTCATCAACACGGCTACTCCTGGTAAATTATGCGGGTCACGTATGAGGGAGAACCTTATAGCCCAATGGGGAAGATCTTACTGCGGAAGTGAGCGATGACGTTCCACTGGACGTGTGGCAAACCCGCTCGCAAGTACCTCACTTGGTACTACAAAGGAGAGCGAAGGTAATGAACGTTGTGGTCGGCGAAACCAAATAGCTATCAATTGGTCTTGTCATCGTTCCGGAAGGGACAAATACCCTAGTGCGCAGGTCGTTGATACGACTAGTGCAGGTTTAGCCTTTGCTGATATTAATAGTGTGACCTACGCTACAAATGCTACGTCTGTTAATACAATTGGTACATGGGGATAATCCACGGCGCATGTAACAGTTGATGGTGCGGGGGCTGGCACAGGCAACCGGCTGACGTTTGACTTTGGTGCGATTACCAACACGAATGTGGACAATGGCACCTATAACACCATTACCATCGAATATGATTTTGTGGTGTTAAATGTGATCAAGAATCAACCTGGAACAACCATCAATACAATTCAGAAAATAACCGCCAACCTTTCTGGACAGGTTGAAACGCCAACACCTTTAGTGATTTGGTGACACCGTGATTGAACCGACTTTTAACCACATCCAAAACTGCAGTACCTAATTTCCAAATTTTTGATGCAGGCGATACGATTAATTACACCATAACGATATTCAATCACCAATTGAACCAATGATACGGATGCCTATGATTTAATCATCACCGATTTGATTCCAGCGGGATTGACCTACAAATTTTCAACGCCAACTACAACCTGTACGGGGAGAAAAGCGAATGCAGGCCCCGCACCGATCGTTAACCGTTACCGTAGACTTGACGAAATGGCAACAGCAGTTGCATTGATATCGTATGCGCGTCACCGTAAATGCTGGTGTGACCCCACGAACCTCTTCATGAAACTATGTTGATCTCCACCCTGACCTCGCTCCCGGAAGATAATGCTTGAAACTCAACCGATTAGAATAACATGCCCATGATGAGCGGGATGGTACTGATGGCGTAGGCAATAAGGGTCGCCGATAACCACGCTGCTGCTGCGAACCGCCCAGTGACCTGGAACCATACGCCATTGTCATGTTCATTCAGTTTCCACTTGATAAACCCATACGATCGATAATCCCAATATTTTTGTGACAATTGGCGAAATTGTGCGGGTATCAGCTGCGTGTGGCGAATTCCGGAATGTGCCAGCCCGGCGATAATTACGCAGGATACCCTGCCAACTGGTTCAACTTTTATTAATGGATGATACCGCCATGTAACTGCTCTGGAATCCAATACTCCTTGCCGCACCCGATGTGACTGGGCTGAGTTTAACGACTTTGGGGGATACCACGAAAAACGTGCAACCAGGCAGGAGGGGAGAATGGGGATACGAATATATCAACTTCTCGGGATGACATAACCAATGGAGACGTCTATAACACCGCTGTAGCATGTTACACTTTTAGATTAGGCAGCCGAACGAACAACAACCGTGGATGCTAGCGATGAAATATATTTATATTCAATTTAAATGTCTTGGCTGATAATACGTCAACGGGAAGAGCCGATGCCGGAGAAACCCGTAACAATACAGCCCGAGCGTATAAAAATGAAAATACCGCTGTGGGTGCAAATAGCAATACGGTGACAGTCACTATTGTTGAACCACAGTTAACCATCACGAAATCGGTGGACCCGGCTACTGCGGATGCAGGCGATCCGGTTGTTTATTATCTGGATATCGTAAATACAGGAACCCACACAGCGACTGGATATGAATTGGTATTAACGGATACCGTTAATGCGCTTATGAACGTCCAGACGATTACAGCAGAAGCGGTTCCCGGTT
>CALOFA010000026.1:0-13776 GCA_942492545.1 uncultured Cryomorphaceae bacterium
GTTGCAATTCATGATGTCATAAGTACTTAACTCATTGACACTCACAACCTTATGCTTCTTGACGTTACGGGACGACAAAGATAGTGTTTTATCTGTACCATTGGTAATCAAAAGTGGTTTTTGATCAGCCAATTTCAAGGCAGTCATCATTGCAAGATACGCGCTGGTCTTCGGAGCATCCATTTTAACATCTTCAATGATGGTAATTTGGTTCTCTTTTGCCCTGTAGCTCAATGCAGATTTACGCGCTAGTTGCTTCAATTTTTTATTCAGCTTGAAACTGTAGTCTCTTGGTCTGGGACCAAAAACTCGTCCTCCACCTCTGAACAATGGGTTCTTGATATCACCTGCACGAGCAGTACCTGTTCCCTTTTGTTTTTTGATCTTGCGACCGCTTCCTTTTACGTCAGAGCGTTCTTTCGCTTTGTGAGTACCTTGTCGGTTGTTGGCACCATACTGCTTCACATCCATGTAAATGGCGTGATCGTTTGGCTCGATTCCGAAAACGGAATCATCCAATTTTACCTTTTTGGTCTCCTTTCCTTCGATGTTGTAGACTGAAAGTTCCATTAGTTTTTCTCCAAGATTAGAAATGAACCTTTTGCTCCGGGTACAGAACCTTTCACAATTAGCAAGGATTCTTCGGGCATTACCTTGAGCACTTGGATATTTTCCAAAGTAACCTTAGTATCGCCCATTTGACCAGCCATCTTCATACCCTTAAATACTCTTGCGGGATCAGAAGCTGCTCCGATAGATCCAGGGGCACGCAATCTGTTGTGCTGACCGTGGGTCGCATCTCCAACTCCTCTAAAGTTGTGACGTTTTACCACACCCTGAAAACCTTTTCCTTTAGTTTTCCCACTCACGTCGATAAACTCACCTTCAGCGAAAATTTCGACAGTCACCTCATCTCCAAGCTTATATTCGCCTGCGAAATGAGCAAACTCAGCCAATCGCTTCTTTGGAGAAGTTTTGGCTTTTTTGAAATGCCCTTTGAGTGGAGCGGGAGTATTTTTCTCCTTCCGTTCGCCGAATCCTAACTGTATGGCTTTGTAACCATCGTTCTCTTCGGTCTTCACTTGCGTTACTACGCAAGGACCAGCTTGTATGATCGTACATGCGACGTTTCTACCGTCTTCACCTACGAACGTACTGGTCATTCCTATTTTTTTACCAATTAAACCAGGCATCTTCTTATTGTAATTATTAGACTTTAATCTCTACTTCAACCCCACTGGGCAATTCCAAGCGCATCAAGGCATCAACCGTCTTCGAAGAAGAACTGTAAATGTCTAACAGTCGCTTGTAGGAGCAGAGTTCAAATTGCTCTCTAGATTTTTTGTTTACGTGAGGTGAACGCAAAACTGTGTAGATGCGCTTGTGTGTAGGTAGTGGAATTGGACCACTAATTACGGCACCCGTTGATTTTACGGTTTTCACGATTTTCTCAGCCGATTTGTCAACCAAATTGTGGTCGTACGACTTTAGCTTAATGCGGATTTTTTGACTCATCGTTATGAATGCTTCTGTATAATTAAGCTTCTACTGATTTACCTTTTACTTTGGCTATTACTTCCTCAGCCACATTTTTCGGTGCTTCCTCAAAGTGAGAGAATTCCATGGTAGACGTTGCACGTCCTGAGGAAATTGTTCTCAATTGAGTCACATATCCAAACATTTCTGAAAGCGGAACTTTTGCTTTTACAACTTTGACTCCTGCTCTGTCACCCATTCCTTCCATGATTCCTCGTCGTCGGTTCAAGTCACCTACAACGTCTCCCATGTTTTCTTCAGGAGTAAGTACTTCCAACTTCATGATTGGCTCAAGAAGAATCGGCTTTGCCTTTGGAAGAGCGGTACGGAAGGCCAATTTAGCTGCAAGCTCAAATGAAAGTTGGTCAGAATCCACTGCGTGGAATGAACCGTCTTTCAAAGTCACCTTTAGAGAGTCCACAGGGAAACCTGCAAGGACTCCATTAGACATTGCTTCTTTGAAACCTTTCTCGATAGAAGGAACAAATTCTTTTGGTACGTTACCACCTTTGATCTCGTTAACGAAAATCAATCCGGGGTTTTCTTTATCACCTGGTTCGATAGTAACAACGATATCCGCGAACTTTCCACGACCACCTGTTTGCTTCTTATATACTTCACGGTGATCAATCGTTCCCAGGATAGCTTCTTTATAAGATACCTGAGGTGCACCTTGATTAACTTCTACTTTGAATTCACGACGAAGACGATCCATAATGATATCCAAGTGAAGCTCACCCATACCACTAATTACTGTCTGTCCTGAATCTTCATCAGTCTTCACTGTAAACGTCGGATCTTCTTCAGTAAGTTTACCTAGAGCTACACCCAACTTATCCACATCAGACTGAGTCTTAGGCTCAATCGCCAATCCGATTACCGGATCAGGGAAGTCCATTGATTCAAGCACAATCGGGTGCTTCTCATTGCACAATGTGTCTCCTGTCTTAATATCCTTAAAACCTACCAATGCTCCGATGTCACCTGCTCCAAGAGATTCGATTTGATTCTGCTTGTTTGAGTGCATCTGGAAGATTCTCGAGATACGCTCTTTTTTACCTGTTCTCGTATTCAATACGTACGAGCCTGAAGGCAAAATACCTGAATATGCACGAGTGAAACAAAGACGACCTACGAAAGGATCGGTAGCAATTTTAAACGCCAATGCTGCGAACGGCTCATCGTATGAAGGCTTTCTGTGTTCCGGTTCTCCGGTGTCAGGATTTACTCCATCGATTGCTTCAATATCCGTTGGTGCGGGAAGAATTTCCATCACCATGTCCAACATTGCTTGAACTCCTTTATTCTTGAATGCAGATCCACACATCATCGGAACAACTTTTCCGGCAAGGGTCGCTTCACGCAAACAGTCCAAAATTTCTCTTTCAGTAATCGATGCCGGATCCTCGAAGAATTTCTCCATCAATGATTCCGTTTCATCGAATTCAGCTACAGCCTCCAACAATTGCTCTCTCAATTGAGTAGCCTCATCCAGAATGTCAGCAGGGATTTCAACTTCGCTAAAAGTCATACCCATGTCATCCTCGTTCCAAACGATTCCTTTGAAGTTGATCAAGTCAACCACACCTTTGAAATCATCTTCAGAACCAATGTTGATTTGCAACGGCAACGCGTGGCTACCGAGCATCTCTTTTACTTGAGCACAAACGTTCAAGAAATCTGCTCCCTGACGGTCCATCTTATTCACGAAACCGATACGTGGCACATTGTAATTGTTTGCCAATCTCCAGTTCGTTTCAGATTGCGGCTCAACACCGTCTACAGCACTGAACAAGAATACCAATCCATCAAGTACACGCAAAGATCTATTTACCTCAACGGTAAAATCAACGTGACCGGGAGTATCGATAATGTTTACGTGATATGTCTTTTCACGGTATTTCCAATTCAACGTAGTTGCAGCTGAAGTAATCGTGATACCACGCTCTTGCTCCTGCTCCATCCAGTCCATCGTAGCAGCACCATCGTGCACCTCTCCGATTTTGTGACTCACACCACCGTAATACAAAATACGCTCGGTAGTTGTCGTCTTACCCGCATCAATGTGGGCAGCGATCCCGATGTTTCTTGTTAACGATAAATCTCTTTTAGACATTGTATTCTTTGTTAAACTGTCTGATAATATGATTAGAATCTAAAATGAGAGAAAGCACTGTTTGCTTCAGCCATTCTGTGGGTATCTTCTTTTTTCTTGAAAGCAGCACCTTCTTCTTTGGCAGCAGCGATAATTTCGTATGCCATTCTCTCGCTCATGGTCTTCTCATTTCTCTTGCGAGAATAGCTGATCAACCATTTCATAGCCATAGATAATTTACGGCTATCGCGGATAGGCTGAGGAATCTGAAAAGTAGCTCCACCAACACGACGGCTTTTCACCTCAACGGCAGGGGTAACATTGGTAAGAGCTTTCTTCCAAACATCTAACCCATTTTCTTCACCGCTTTTTGCATCTACGATATCGATAGCATCGTAAAAGATAGAGTAAGCAGTATTTTTCTTGCCCGCGTACATCATGTTGTTCACGAACTTAGTAACCAACACCTCGTTAAACTTCGGGTCGGGCAGAGTGATGCGTTTTTTTGCTGTCTTTCTTCTCATGACTCAGATTCCCTTATTTCTTAGGTCTTTTTGTTCCGTATTTAGAGCGACGTTGTGTACGACCATCAACACCGGCAGTATCAAGTGCACCACGCACAATGTGGTAACGCACACCCGGAAGATCTTTTACTCTTCCTCCGCGCACCAACACAATACTGTGCTCTTGCAAGTTGTGCCCTTCACCTCCGATGTAGGCATTCACCTCTCTACCGTTGGTCAAACGCACACGCGCTACTTTTCTCATTGCCGAGTTCGGCTTCTTTGGTGTGGTTGTGTATACACGCACACACACTCCTCGGCGTTGAGGGCATGATGCTAAAGCGGCTGACTTACTTGTCTTTGCTTTTGTTACTCTTCCTTTTCGTATAAGCTGCTGTATCGTTGGCATATCTTAAACTTGCTCTTAATCAGTGTTTTTCGGCGCAATGCGCTTAACCCCTAGCATAATTGGGGCTGCAAATGTACAAGAATAAATCAATTATACAACAGAGGATTTGAGAGTTTTTTAAGAGTTAGCGGGAAATTACATTTAACCCCCATTTCACTCAGCTTTCGGGCACTTATTTTGCCTTTGTTTACAAGGATTTTCAATACAAAGATCGGTATCAAAATCGAAACCGTATTTTTGCATCAATGGAATATTTGGATTCTCTAAACACTGCCCAAAAAGAGGCAGTAATCAATACGGAAGGACCAACAATGGTCATCGCAGGCGCAGGATCAGGAAAAACGCGAGTCCTTACCTACAGAATCGCATACCTTATTAATAAAGGAGTAGACCCCTTTCAAATCTTAGCCTTGACCTTTACTAATAAGGCAGCCAAAGAGATGAAAGAAAGGATCGCCTCTATTATTGGTTCGAGTGAAGCGAGAAATATCTGGATGGGAACCTTTCACAGTATTTTCGCAAGAATCCTCCGTGTCGAATCTGATAAGCTAAACTATCCGTCTAATTTTTCCATCTACGATACTCAAGATAGCCGCAATCTTCTGAAGAGCATTGTCAAAGAAATGGGCTTGGACGACAAGCTATACAAAGCCAGTTTTGTACAAAACAGAATTTCGGCTGCTAAAAACAACCTCATCTCACCAAAAGCATACCGAGAGCACGCCGAAATAATGAGCGATGATGAGATGGGCGGCAGACCTAAATTGGTAGATATCTATTTCGAATACAATAAGCGCTTGTTCAAATCTTCAGCGATGGACTTTGATGATCTATTGTATAAGACGAATGTCTTGCTAAGGGATTTCCCTGACGTATTGCACAAATACCAACACAAGTTCAGATACCTTTTGGTAGACGAGTATCAGGATACCAACTTCAGCCAATACCTTATAGTAAAGAAGCTGGCTGCTCTCAATGAAAACCTTTGCGTAGTTGGCGATGATGCGCAAAGCATTTACGGATTTCGAGGGGCCAATATTCAGAATATCCTCAATTTCAAAAAAGACTACCCTGATTACGGTCTTTATAAGCTGGAACAAAACTACCGCTCGACAAAGCGAATCGTAGGAGCTGCGAACAGCGTCATTGACAAAAATCGCGACCGCATCAAAAAGGACGTGTGGACTTCCAATGATGAAGGAGAAATCATTCGGGTAGTGCGTAATCTATCTGACAATGAGGAGGGGCTATTCGTTGCCAATGACATTTTTCAAGAAAAGAACAATGCTCGGGTAGACAATAAGAGTTTCTCTATTTTATACAGGACCAATTCCCAAAGCCGCTCGATGGAGGAGGCTTTGAGAAAGCTTAACATCCCCTACCGTATTTACGGAGGCCAATCTTTCTATCAAAGGAAGGAGATCAAAGATCTTTTGGCTTATTATCGCCTTACGGCAAATCCAAATGACGAGGAATCACTCAAGCGCGTAATTAATTACCCTGCCCGAGGCATCGGGAAAACCACCTTGGAGAAAATCACCATCAAAGCCAATGAGCTCGACAAAAGTATGTGGGAGATGATGACGACCTCTCGAGATGAACTGGATGTGAATGCGGGAACCAAGTCAAAAATTGCCAATTTCACCACGATGATGAGGAGTTTCTCGGCTCAATTACAATCTGAGGAAGCTTCTTCCTTGGCCGAGCATATCGCAAAAAGCACAGGACTTCTGCGCGAACTTTACGCCGATAAGACTCCTGAGGGTTTGAGCCGATTCGAAAACATTCAAGAACTCTTAAATGGTATAAAGGAATTCACCGAAAGCGAACGACCTGAGTTTGATGGGAAAAAACCAACGCTCAGCGACTTCCTTCTGGACGTTGCCCTTTTGACCGATGCCGATCAGAACGACGACGATAACAATAAGGTAAGCTTGATGACCATCCATGCATCAAAAGGCTTGGAGTTTCCTTACGTCTACATCGTCGGGATGGAAGAAAATCTATTCCCGTCTCAACTCTCGCTGAATGAAAGAAGCGATTTGGAAGAAGAGCGCCGACTGTTTTATGTGGCATTGACAAGGGCCGAAAAAAAAGTCACCCTTACTTATGCAATGAGCCGGTACAAATATGGAAGCTTAAACTATTGCGAGCCCAGTCGATTCATCGATGAAATAGACCCTCAATATGTAGACCTTCCGGAGACCGAAGAAAGAAAGGCACCTTCATCCTTTGATGAAACTCCATGGGGCGGATTCGGCTCTTCAAGCGGTAATTCATTTGCCAAAAGGCAAAACTTCAAGCGAAAAACGGAGACCAAACCACAAACCCCTCAACCATCGGTTCCGAAAAACCTTAAAAAGGTAAGTCAGACCAGTGCAGCCGTGGGGAGCACCTTACCTCCGGGGTCTGTTGTAGTGGGAACCAAAGTGGCTCATGCCAAATTTGGAAAGGGAAAAGTGGTCAACCTCGAAGGAGAATCACCAAATGAAAAAGCAACCGTTTTTTTCCCGACGGTCGGACAAAAACAGCTCCTGTTGAAATTTGCCAAGCTAGAAATCGTTGATTAGATTGAAAACTTGGTTAAATCCTTTTTAAAGAATTAATTCATCTTTACTTTGCACGGCATTAGCCGTCGCATCTGACGAGAAAATCATCATATGAAATTAACCTACAATAGCACGCGCCCCGATCTGAAAATATCGGAATATGGCCGTAGTATCCATAACATGGTCGCACATTGCGTCTCAATAGAAGACAGAGATGAACGCAATAGATGTGCCCGATCCATTATCAAAACCATGGGAAACCTTTTCCCTCAGCTACGTGATGTAGAAGATTTTAATCACAAACTTTGGGATCACCTTCACGTGATGTCAGATTTCAAATTGGATGTGGATTCACCTTATCCAAAGCCTACTCCTGAGTCATTTGACTCAAAACCGAAAAAAGTAGATTACCCAAAAAACGATATTCGTTTGGGTCACTACGGCAAGACGATCGAGAAGCTTATTGAACAAGTTATCCTGATTGAAGATGACGAGGAGCGTCAAAAGGCCACCATCAGCATGGCCAATGTGATGAAGCGCGCATATGTGGTTTGGAACCAGAATAGCGTAAAAGACGAAGTAATTGCTTCAGACTTACAGAAATTGTCGCGCGGTAAACTGAAACTGGAAAACCCCGAACAGGATCTGGAATCTACCCAAAAGGTAATACAGCAAATGGGAGTCAACAAGCCACCCCAGCGGCAGAATCCGAGAAAAGGTCAAAAGAAACGACGTAAAAAAAGAAATTAGAGAATGGGTGCATTTGAAATTATCGGGGGACAAAAATTAAAAGGTGAGATTATCCCTCAAGGTGCAAAAAATGAGGTTCTTCAAATCCTTTGCGCCGTATTGCTAACCCCTGAAAGGGTAGAAATTGAAAACGTTCCCGACATCATTGATGTCAATAAATTGATCGACCTACTTCGCGACTTAGGGGTAAAGGTGGAGAAGCTCGGAAAAGAGCACTATGCCTTCACTGCCGAAAAAGTCGACATCGAATACCTACATACCGATACATTCAAAAAGAAAGGCAGTGGACTGCGAGGTTCCATTATGATTGTAGGTCCTCTGCTCGCTCGATTTGGCAAAGGCTACATACCGAAGCCCGGCGGAGACAAAATAGGCCGAAGAAGACTGGACACACACTTCATCGGGTTTGAGAAACTTGGCGCCAAGTTCAATTACAATCCGGGAGAGCAATTTTACCAAGTAGAGGCCGACAACTTTAAAGGTACTTTCCATCATATGGATGAGCCTTCTGTTACCGGTACGGCCAACGTTATTATGGCAGCCTCCATGGCCAAAGGCACCACCACCCTTTACAATGCGGCTTGTGAGCCATACATCCAGCAGCTTTGCAAAATGCTGAATGCAATGGGGGCCAAAATTGAAGGTGCCGGTTCCAATCGCATCACGATTGAAGGTGTTGAATACCTCGGCGGAACCAAGCACAGAGTACTTCCCGACATGATTGAAATCGGTAGTTTCATCGGCTTGGCAGCAATGACAGGTTCTGAAATTACCATCAAGGATGTCAACTATCCGATGCTTGGGATTATTCCCGACACCTTCAGAAGACTCGGAATCAAAATGGACTTGAGCGGAGATGATTTCCACATTCCCGCTCAAGACCATTACGCCATCGACACGTATATTGACGGTTCGATCATGACCGTATCAGACCACCCGTGGCCGGGATTTACGCCCGACTTATTGAGTATCGTTTTGGTTGTAGCCACTCAGGCTAAGGGATCGGTACTGATCCATCAAAAAATGTTTGAAAGCCGCCTTTTCTTCGTCGATAAATTGATCGATATGGGAGCCCAGATTATCCTTTGCGATCCACATAGAGCTACGGTAATTGGCCTGGACAAACAAGTAAATCTCAAAGGGATATCGATGACCTCACCCGATATTCGTGCGGGAGTTTCACTCTTGATTGCAGCCCTCAGTGCAGATGGTAAGAGCACCATTCACAACATTGAACAAATTGATAGAGGTTACCAAAATATAGACGTCAGACTTCAGGCCTTGGGTGCAAATATCAAGCGCATTTCGTAATTTGGTACGTCTTTTGACAAAACAGGCAAAAAAAAACCATCATGAAATTATTGACAACTAGTATAGCAATTGTAGCACTCGCGGTACTTACGGCATTCAGCGTAAGCTCTAACGGCGAAGAAAAGAACCCACCTGTAGAGCAGTCGGGCGAAGTAGGACTTAACATCGGCGATATCGCTCCTGAATTGTCTTTCGAGAGCCCCGATGGAAAAATGTTAAGCCTTTCTGACCTCAAGGGAAATGTCGTGTTGATCGACTTTTGGGCTTCATGGTGCGGACCGTGCAGAAGAGAAAACCCGAATGTGGTGAACGCCTACAACAAATACAAGAAGGCAAAATTCAAAAATGCCAAAGGATTTGAGATTTACAGCGTAAGCCTTGATAAGGCAAAGGACAAATGGGTGGCAGCTATTGCCCAAGACAAGTTGGCTTGGAAATACCACGTAAGTGATCTGGGAGGATGGAGTTCTAAGCCTGCTCAGATTTACAATGTGCGCAGTATTCCTCAAAGCATTTTGATTGACGAAAATGGAGTGATTCTCGCCAAAAACTTAAGAGGCCAGTATCTGGATATGGCTTTGGATGAGTTGGTAGAGAGTTTCTAAATCAGCTTAAAATACTTGAAATAAAAAGCGCCGACTCAGTATTGAGTCGGCGCTTTTTTATTAGGATGAAATCCATCAGATGAGGAGTCCATTTGATGATGGTATGTCCCGCCTTCACTTCTCTCTTAGCCGGTTCCTCCAAAACCCTTTTCCTCAGTCAAATATGAGTCTTGAACAGAACAAAATTCTTTTAAATGAAGGCTTCATCCGATAAGGAAAAGAGACCGACATTATAGATTGACGATGAGCAGCGGAGCTAACGAAAAACATATTGCTGCAAGAATCCGAGAGAAAGCACTATCCCTGAATCAACCGGAAATAAAAAAGCCCCAAATGAGTTTCATTCGGGGCTTTAAACTTAATTGCTGAAAAATTACCATATGAATTGGTAGCTCATAAATATGGATTCCGCAAAGTACTCGTCTACTAAATTGGTCATCGACTCATCTTCATAAATTTGGATGGATTGATTGTTAGAGTTGAAGTAAACCAAACCTTCGTAAAGCGTAGCATCATCCCCTTCTATGATATTAGGTATATCGAAATAATAATTGGTTCCTGGACCGCTGGAATACACCAGTAATCGCCGGAAGGAAGGTATCCTCTTACCTCCACAGGGTCTGTTCCACAGCCAACAATACCCGTAGAGTCTGCTGTTGTGACAATTTCAATATCCATTCCCTCGATAAAATCAACAACAGTTGAGCCTTCATTGAATGCATAAAAATCATTACACCCCGTTGCCTCAAAATCAAATTCTATTTCCTCAAAGGTGATTTGATTCACCCCATCATCAAACGTTATAAAATCGGGTAGACTTTCTTCGTCGCAAAAGGAGAGATCACCTGCACTGAGATAATCAGAATCCGAAACATTATAGTCAAAAACATCTTCACCTGAGGCGGTAAGCGTGGCCGGATCGAGGACGCTGAGGCCAATTTGACCCGCATCCATGCAGCCCAGTAAAATGCTGAATTCTCCATCTTCATCCGCAGCCGTATAAACCGAGATTCCCGAAACGAAGTCATTCAGTGTGACCAAAACGTCAGGCAATGGATTTCCGTCGCAGTCTATGACGGTCCCTTCGACCAAAAGATCAGTATCATCTGATATGCCGGACAAATCTATTGGATCCAATACGGCGTCTTCGGAAAAAGGCCCGATTGTGGCGGTGTAAATCGGAATATCCCCACAACCAAAAGAAATTTCAAAAGTGAGATCTTCGAAAGCAGGAATGATACCGCTGAACGTTCCGTCAGATTCCAACCAGCCGTAGGCAAAACTACCATCAGGTCTTGTAATTCTTAAGAACACATCGCTATAGGCTGCTGAGCCATCAAGAACAATTGATCCCGTAAGTGTCACGTGATCTACGGGGATGTCACAATTCCAAAAACTGAAGTGACTTACCTGACCAACGTATGAATTGCCGCTTCGAGTCGCTACTCCTTCCTCTTGCCATATGCCTGCCGTCTCGTCGAAGTACCACAATGGAATACTCTCAGGTGCATGTGAAGCATGTGTTTCGGGTAGCGGTAATGTTATCGTTGCTTTTCTACCTCCCGCCAATTGCAATTTCTGTCCATTGGAAGCAGCCGTGAGCTCTACACCTACCATTCCGTAGGTAATCATCCCAACGGCCTCACCATTATCATCGACGGCAGCCAGCGAACCCGGCATATATGACATCAAAGCCGGATCGGATGGATCAAGGTAGGTCGATGCCACCAAGACTTCTCCCGAGTATGGTTGACCTCCGTTCGTAACCAATTCCCCTGCGGGAAAAGAAACGGTTGGTCCTCCGGGAATATTGATTACCCCTCCCGATGCAGTGGAGAAAAAACCATTGACCACTTTCTGTATCATAGCGATATCAGCGTAGTTCGTCTTGTCTGTTCTGGGTTTAAGTGCGCGAAACTGATCGAACATGCCGTTGTACTCTACTTTAATGAGAGCATAGTTGTCATCTACTGCCGCGTCTTCTATCTGGTAAAATCCCTGTGCATTGGTGATGGTGATTGAACCACCTGCACTTACCATGGCGCCCGCAATAGGTGATCCTTGTTGATTGGTGATTCTACCTCTGAAATCAGCACTGACCGTCTGACCCGAAGTGTGAGAGTTTTCTACTATCCCAACGGGATTGCCCGTCGTGGACATATTGTCCATGTCGTCTTTATCGTCTTTGCATGCGAACAGTAAAAGAGTTGCCAGGAAATAGATGATAGGGAGTTTCTTGGATTTCATAATTGGTTTTTTGTTGATTTAGATAAGGTGATAGTATGACGGAAACTGCCTGAACTAGTTGTACTCGGTCGCTAAAGTCCTGCATTGGAAATTAATGGGGCGACTAATTAAGTCGAGAAAGATCACCCCATTAAGAAATCGGTGTAACCGTATTACAGCGGGGGTTCGCACCAAGAAGTGAATATGCCTCCGGTGGTTGAACTTTGTGCTTTTTCTTAATAGAAAATGCGGATACTCTCTTGATCAAATCCGTTGCTTAGGCTGACCAAATAGATGCCTCTGGCCGCGTCAAAGGGTATGGTAATGAAATTACTTTCCGCTGAAATTCGATGATCAACGATCAAGCGGCCGGTAATGTCATGCAAAGTTAAGTTCAAGGGTCCGTGTTCAGCGCGATACGCAATGCATAGGCCTGCTTCACAGAGATAAGCCTGATCGAGTGAAATCCCTGATGCTCCATCAAATTGAACTGCGACGGTTTCGCTGTAAGTAAATGCTCCGTCGTAATCCACTTGCTTGAGTCGGTAGTAAGACAAACCGGTGTAGGGATCGCGATCAAGGAGTTGATAATTGAGTTGAACATTCGAATCTCCTGCACCTTCTATTCTTCCGACTTCAAAGAAATTGACTGCATTTCGGGAGCGTTCAACCACAAAGTAGTCGTTGTTGATTTCGGAGGCAGTGGACCACGAAGTAAGGACTGATTTTTCCTTTGCTTCAGCATGAAAGACCAGCAATTCGATTGGCAAAATGTTGCTAGAAGGATCGTTTGAGGCCAGAACAACACCTCCAAAATCAGTGAGTGGAGTAGTTGTGGCCACTTCACCCGAAACAGATGTGGGGTCTACACCGGGAAGGGGGTAATTCCAAGAAAATCCGTCCCAGACAGCCATACTCATAAATGGCTCTCCCGCAGGCGGTATGACATTGCACGAATTGTTCCCGTAGCTAACCACTACATTGGCTGTACCTGTGCCAATGACTTGCTCAACATCCCAATGGTCACAATTCCCAATTTCTTCGGTGATTGATGCATTGGCATTACCGTCGTAGTAGGCACCTGCTTCGGGATGAGCTTCGTCGGTATAGCTTACGCGAAATGTTGAGGAGGAGCTAATGTCGATGATCCTGAGGTATTGGTATATCCCGTTATCTCCAACGGGAAAACTAAAGTTTGAATTGCCCTCTTTACTGATAAAGCCGTCCACATGAGAAACATTGCTGCCACCAATTACAAAAGCAGTTGTGCCCAAACGAATGTCGGCGGTGTTGGCATCGATTATACCATTCGTTAGAGTCAGTGCATTCAATATATCCACCCGATCAATCAAGGTCACCCTCCCGCGTTGTCAATTTCAAGGTTGTAGAAACGCCAACTCAATAGCACCACCGTTGCTCAGGCTTACCGCCGATGAACCTGATAGTTTTACCGTGCCGGTACGGTTAATTTCTGTCGGCACTCGATTGGGCATACCCCAAATCATCAAGTACGACGAATGACCCCGTGGAAAGCATGATAGATGCATCGGATTGTAGGTTTTGGGAAGTCCCATTGTGTGATCCGGCCAAACATAAGATTCCCAAAAGGAGCGATATGGCTTTAGGCTGGATCATGGTTTTTGTTCGATCTCTTCAGTCTTGTTCATCTCAACACTTTGCTCACGGTTTTCGCTGGAATTGGGTCTGGCCTTCATCTCATGTCGCTGCACTTTTGAGTAAGAATCATCTCTTTCAACACCGTAAGCATGCGGATCATAATATTGCCCTTTAT
>CALOFA010000027.1:0-12830 GCA_942492545.1 uncultured Cryomorphaceae bacterium
TTCCATTCGTGTCCGTCAAAAACGAGAACTCCACTATTATTTCCGAAGTAAATGATTCCATCGTCGTGAGCCGCTATGGCCCAATTCTGAGTTCCTCCACGGTGAACTTCCTTTCCATAATTGGAAATCAAAGGAGTTTGCATTTGGCCCCTGCATTCGAGTCCATGAAGGATGCTTAATATGTATATCAGACACAATTGAGCGAAACCGGCTCTGATTCTGAAATGGAAAGATTGTTTTTTCACAAGTCGAAAGATGATGAATTTTTTTTAAACATCCTAAAACACCTATTCACCTGTTTTATAGATATATTCAATTTTTTTTTCTCTATATTGTATCAAAATGACGTAGTCTTGTTGAGGAAGTATCAATTCTCGATGTAGGTAAGATGTATATTAAAAGATGACAACGACCTTGACCTGAGCTATGTTTGTGTATAATGTACAATCTGACCGGAAATGAACATTAGAATTATGAGAATATTCAAGTCCCTTACATTTTTTATCTATTGCTGTTTTAGCAGGAACATCTTGCACAAAACCCGTGTCCGACGTTGCGGGGTGTCAGTTCCCGTCCAAAGAAAACATGACTTTGACATGGTCAGATGAGTTTGATGCAGATGTTATCAATACCCAATACTGGGGTTATGACACCGCCGACGGATGTCAGCTTGATACTGTAAACGGAACTTTATGTGGATGGGGGAACAATGAGTTGCAGTACTACACTATGAGGGAAGAAAATGCTCGAGTGGAGGACGGAAAGTTGATCATAACTGCCAAAAAGGAAATTCCATTTTATCAAGGCAGACAGTACACCTCTGCCAGAATGGTGACAAAAAACAAAGTGGATTTCAAATACGGTCGTGTTGATGTACGTGCAAAGCTTCCGAAAGGACAAGGGTTATGGCCGGCTATTTGGATGCTTCCTACAGACAACGTTTATGGCATCTGGCCTGCCAGCGGAGAGATTGACATCATGGAAAACATCGGTAGCGAGACGAATAAAATATTCGGCACCATTCACTACGGGCACGATTTCTGGCGCTACGATACCCAGTTCTTACCAGTTGATACAATAGATTTCTCTGAAGATTTTCACACCTACACAGTGCTATGGACAGAAGACTGCATCCTTTTCCAAGTTGATGGAATAGATGTAGGAGTTCCTAACACGCGCTCTTCAGTTTTGCCAACTACTTGGCCTTTCGATCAAGACTTTCATGTAATCTTAAATGTAGCCGTTGGAGGAAATCTTCCAGGCAACCCCGATTTTTCTACTCAGTTTCCACAAACGATGGAAGTTGACTACGTAAGAGTTTATCAATAATTCAAACCACTTAAACCAAAAAAAGATGAGAAAAATTTACTCTACCTTGTTTTTAGCACTCGGCTTCGGTCTATGTGCACAAGCCCAAGTACTTGGGATAGTTCTGAAAATTCTCGAAAGGGAAGTTACTTCTTTGAAAACGGAGTTTTCATTCCTTATCAGGAAAACCCTGATCAATCAGGTGTAAACACAAGTCAGGTCGCTGCTCAATACATCCGCGACCCGGGTGCTCAATTCGACGTTATCGTTATCCAAAATCAAATGCTTAACCTGAGCGACTATTGGACAGGAGCGAAGCAAATGAGCATTGACGTATGGAGTCCTGCAGCGGGAACTACGGTTCAAATTACTTTGGAGAATTCTACACTTGCTGAACCGCCAACTACCCTGTGGGTCGTCATTCAGTATATTTAGCCTCCACTTCTGTTGCTAATCAGTGGGAAACACTGACCTTTAGCTACTTCGAACAACCGGATGCATCTGTTGCAAACAATAATGTAAACCAGATGGCCTTACTCTTTAATCCGGGTGGATTTACCAATGAGACCTATTACTGGGACAATCTAAGAGGACCTGAGTTGGTAAACGATCCTTGCGCAACTGCACCACTTAATCCAGGTATTCTGAATGATTTCGAATGCAACCAGAATATCAACTTTATCATTGCTTCGAATGCTCCAGGACTACGTCGAGTTGCCAATCCTGACCAAACGGGCAATACATCAGATTTTGTAGGAACGTATACGCGCAGCGGTGCTACCGATGATAATTTTATCGCCAGAACTATCGGATCATTGCAATTGAACGCAAACAGCACTCAGATCACCATGGATTTTTGGGACCCTAGTGCTCCTTCAACCGTTTTGTTTTCACTTCAAACGACGAGCAATGACGTTATTCAAGAGTTAACAGCAGAGACATCGGTTTCAGGAGGATGGGAAACCCTAACTTTTGATATTGCACCTGACGTAGTTAATTCTACTGATATCGGACAATTTGTTATTTTGATTGATCCGGGATCAACTTCTACAGATCAGTACTACTTTGATAATATCACAGTTCCCGGTCTTTTGTCGGCAGATGATGTGGATTACGTTTCAGATTTAAAAGCATTCCCTAACCCTGCAAGTAGCACTGTTTCGTTACAATACAGCTTGCAAGCGTCAGCAGATGTAAACATTACCGTTACTGACATTACAGGTAGAGTGATTGAAAATCTGATTTTCGAAAACCAACCGAGCGGAACGCATCTTGAGCAAATCAACACCAACAGTTTTGCTGATGGAATATACCTCTACAATGTAAACGTAGCAGGTAAAAACCACACAGGTAAGATTGTAGTGAACAACTAAATCATTCAAAAGTCCCGTGCAATGTGCACGGGACTTTTTTTCCCCATTAACCAACCATCATGAACTTTAACCGATTGCTTTTCAGCCAACTGAGAATGGTAGTTCAGCTACTCGAATCTACTCTCCCATCCAACCTTAAAACTCCATTACTATGAATAAGACACGATTTATCGTAATGGTAGCGCTCATTGTAGCGCTTGGCGGATTCCTCATGGGATTTGACGCCTCAGTAATTTCGGGGGTTAATAAATTTATCGAACTGGAATTTGAGCTTACCAAGCTACAACTTGGCTGGGCTGTAGGTTCACTTACATTAACGGCAACTCTCGCGATGATGGTTGCAGGACCTTGGAGCGATCGCGTCGGTCGGAAAAAAGTACTGACCATTGCGGCTCTTTTATATACTGTGTCAGCTATTTGCTCGGCGCTTGCACCAAATTTCACTTTTCTGGTTGTGGCTAGAATGCTAGGTGGTCTTGGTGTTGGAATTTCCTTGATTATTGCACCAATGTATATTGCTGAGATATCACCTCCCGGTATGAGAGGTAGAATGGTATCCTTCAATCAGCTCAACATCGTATTGGGTATATCCGTAGCGTTTTTTACGAATTACTTGATTTTGCAGCTTGGAGATTCTGAAGCTCAATGGGCTCAGGATTTAAAATTTGATGAGTACAATTGGCGTTGGATGCTCGGACTAGAAGCGCTTCCTGCCATTCTCTATTTCTTCGCACTTTTTCTTGTCCCTAGAAGCCCGAGATGGCTCGCTATGAAGGGAAAATACGATGAAGCCATGACGATTATGTGTCGGGCTTTGGATGAAGTTGAGGCCCAAAAAATTATTGACGATGTCAGGGATAGTATAAACAAGAAAAAGGATGAGGGCGACGAGGAAGTCACCTCAGTATCCAAATTATTTCACCCTTCGCTAAGATTAGTATTAGCCATTGGTCTGGTAATTGGAATCTTACAACAAATCACGGGTATCAACTCGGTTTTCTTTTATGCTCCGATGATATTCGAGCAATCGGGCATTGGAACTGATGCCTCTTTCTCACAAGCTATTTTGGTAGGCTTGATAAACCTGGCCTTTACCGTTCTGGCGATATCACTTATTGACAGGCTGGGAAGAAAGCCACTTTTAGTATTTGGTGTTTCAGGTATGGCCATCGCCTTATTCATTTTGGCCTACGGGTTCAGTTCGGCTACTTATGAATTAACAGATGAGTCAGTCAGCAAACTTTCGATTGAGATTGATCAGTCTTTGGTCACTCCTTATATAGGTAAGACTTACGATAGTGATCTTGATTTTAAGGCCGATATGAGCGAAGCCATTGGAGAACTGGAGTTCAAGAAGTACGAATCTCAGTTTTTAACGGCAGCGGTAGACATGAACGCCGTTCTTATTTTGGTTGGAATTCTCGGTTTTGTGGCCTCATTTGCCGTTTCTATCGGCCCCGTTATGTGGGTACTCTTCTCGGAGCTATTTCCAAACTGGATTCGCGGGGTAGCCATCTCATTTGTAGGCTTGGTCAATTCTGCCATAAGTTTCTTAGTCCAAGTTATATTCCCATGGGAGTTGGAGGTACTGGGTAGTGCCACAACCTTCTTTATATATGGAGCCTTTGCCGTCTTAGGTCTGGTATTTATTATCATGAAAGTGCCTGAGACGAAAGGAAAATCTTTGGAAGAACTCGAAGCTATACTCGTAAAGTAATGAAGTCTAAACTCCATATCTCTAAAGTCAGTCTCCTCTTTCTGTTGGTTGCCACAATGGTAGCTTGTGAATCCAGTGCGGAAAAAGAAGAAAAGCAAGTCGAAAACCCCGTAATGAATTCGAATAAGTTTTCGATTCATTTGGGTGATTTCACTGCTACCGAGGGAGAAGTTGCAGCCATAGATTCAGTGCTTTCCTGCTCTGCCAATTGCTGGCTTGAATATTCGATTGACGTTCCCGTTTCGGGTCGCTACAGAGTGAGCATTGCCACCAAAGGGCTGACTGACTCCTCACAAGTGTGGATTGAAGACCATGTTCACAATAAGGACAATCGCACTTACAATATCACCAGCAACGTGGCTATTGCCAGATCTGAGGATGTGCTGACAGTAACTCGCGACGGAAGTCCTCTCAGAGGAGGCAAACACGACATTCGCATCCATTTGGTAAACGGCGTTGAGATTCACTCGGTGGATTTTGAGCTTTTGCGAAAGCACCAAGAAACTCCGGTAACACTGACCCAAGCTATGGATGGCGAAAACTGGGAGATCGTTTGGGCTGATGAGTTTGATGGAGAAGGCATTGTCGATACGACAAAATGGACCTATGACCTGGGTAATTGGGGATGGGGAAACGGAGAGCTGCAGTACTACACAGCCTTCCGACCTGAAAATGCACGTCAAGAAGATGGCAATCTCATCATTGAAGCCCACAAAAACGATATGGACAATCCATGGACCTCGGCAAGGTTAACCACAAGAGGTAAGACGACCTTCTTGTACGGTAAGATTGAGTTTCGGGCGAAGGTGCCTGCCGAGAAAGGAAATTGGTCGGCCGGCTGGATGCTCGGCGATGACTACGTAGACGAATTGTCTTGGCCCTACTGCGGAGAAATAGACATTCTCGAAAGCGTAGGTTATCAAATGGACAATGAAACGGGAAACGGTACTGCTCATTCATCAGCACATTGCGGTGCCTATTATTTCAAGTTGGGCAATCAAGCCACGGGAACTACGCCCGTTTCAAACATGAACAATGAGTTCCATACCTACTCTGTGGTTTGGACACCTGATTCTATGACTGCTTACGTGGATGACAAGGCCTATTTCACTTATGGCGACACTTCATCAGAATTAACCTGGCCATTCGACAAACCGCAGAATATCATCCTCAACCTCACTATGGGTGGCGGATGGGGTGGCCTTGAGGGAATGGATGAAAGTGTTGAAAAGCAACAAATGGTTATCGACTACGTGCGAGTGTACCAAAAAACGAATTGAAAAAAAGAGCCTACATAGCGCTGATACTATTGCCTTGGCTAGCAAGCTGCGGCTCATCGACGAACAAAACTTCGAGCGAGGATGAGTCCATGCTTTTTGCCGATTCATTATTAGCATTGATGAGCTTGGAAGAAAAAGTGGGTCAAATGACCAACTTGAGTTTGATGGCTTTGGCCAAGGGCGAATTTTGGGATAGACGAGATACAGTGATTTTGGACACAGCCAAAATGAGGCTCTATCTGGACAAATACAAAGTCGGTTCCATTCAAAATTTAGGGACTTATCCTTTTTCTCCGAAAGAATGGAGGCAAAACATTGAACTCATTCAAGAGTATGTGGCCAAAAACACAGAGCATGCGATTCCGGTACTTTACGGGATAGATGCGGTGCACGGGGCCAACTATTCGGCGGGATCTACGCTTCTACCCCACCAAATCAATTTAGCAGCCGCTCGAAGTAGATCGGTGGCAGAAGAAATGGGGAGAATCACGTCTTATGAAATGAGAGCGTCGGGTATTCCTTGGAATTACGCTCCCGTTTTGGATGTAACGAAAAAACCGCTTTGGGGGCGCACCTTCGAAACTTTTGGGGAAGATACCTATATAGCAAGTGAGTTGGGCGTTGCCATGATTAAGGGCGGAGGCTCAGACAGCTTGCGATCTCCCTATTCAAGCTTGGCATGCTTGAAGCATTTCATCGGCTATGGTGCTCCTCACAATGGTAAGGATCGATCAGCGGTTTATATGCCCGAGCGTATTATGCGTCAAGACTATTTACCGCCATTCCAACGCGCCATCGAAGCAGGTGCTTTAACCGTAATGGCAAGCTCAAATTCGATGAATGGTTTGGCTTCCCATGCCGACAAGGCTTTGCTAACGGATTTACTCAAAGACGAACTCGGCTTTAAAGGCTTCGTCATTTCAGACTGGAATGACATCGACAATTTGGTCTCAACGCATCAAGTTGCTGCAGACGAAAGAGAAGCCGTGAAGATTTCTGTGAATGCAGGTCTCGACATGTGCATGGAGCCCTATGACGCAAGTTTTTCAGAACACCTGATTGACTTGGTCAATGATGGTGAAGTCTCTCAAGAAAGAATTGATGATGCCGTGCGAAGAATACTCTTCGTCAAGCACAAGATCGGATTGTTTGATCAGCTCCAAAGCGATCCCGAATTATATCCTCTTTATGGTTCAGAGGCTTTCGCCGAAAGCGGCAGGCAAGCCGCAGTAGAATCAATGACCTTGCTTAAAAATGAGAATGATCATTTACCACTTTCAAAATCAAACACGATTTTATTGACCGGAGTGGGAAGTCACTCCATCAATAACTTAAACGGGGCCTGGTCGCGCACATGGAGCGGACAGGATACCACTTTCAACGACAGGGAAAAACTCACGCTGAAGGAGGCGATAGAAAGCGAAATCGGAAAAGAAAATTTGCTTTGGGCAGAAGGCACCACTTACGACCAAGACGTGAATACTCAGCGAGCCGTGAATTTAGCCGGTAAGGCAAACCAAATCGTTGTGGTCTTGGCAGAACTACCTGCGACTGAAAAACCGAGTGACATTGACGAACTTGATTTTCCTGAAGCTCAGGTCAATTTAGTGAAAGAATTGGCCAAGACCGGCAAACCGATTACGTTGGTTTTGCTCGAGGGACGACCAAGACTTATTCGAGAAATGGAACCACTGGTAGAGTCGATTTTAGTGGCTTACCTGCCGGGCAATGAAGGAGGGCTAGCTATAGCCGATGTTCTCTTTGGAGATGAAAACCCCAGCGGAAAACTGCCTTTCACCTATCCGAAGTATTCAGGAGCCATTTGGTCATATGACCATGTAAAGGCCGATGCGCGCGATAAGGGTTTTGGCTTTGAAGCTTACGATCCACAGTACTCTTTCGGTCATGGATTGAGCTATACCAACTTTGAATATTCTTCACTGACATTACCGTCAGACACCTTAATGATAAATGACACGCTGAATTTTTCTGTGACTGTGACCAATATTGGAAACAGAGGCGGGAAAGAAACAGTTGAGCTTTATACATCAGACCTAACTGCGTCTGTTGTTCCGAAAGTAAAGCAGCTTATTGGTTTTGAGAAGATTAACCTGAATACCGGTCAATCTCAAGTAGTAACTTTTCAATTGACCAAAGAAGATCTGGGGTTTGTAAACCACCAAAACGAGTGGGTGACAGAGCCGGGATTGTTCAAGGTTAGCATAAACGAATTAGAAAAGACCTTTTTCCTGAAAGAGGGTTAAAAAAGACACATAAAAGATCGAACAGAGCTTTCCCCGAGAACTATGTTCAAACCACACAGCCAATGAATTAAAGAGTAATTGCCAATCAATTTTAACACAAACAAAAATCAACTATTATGAAAATTAGATCATTATTATCAGCGATGCTACTTCTTGTAGCATCCATAAGCTGGGCGCAGAATGACAACTGCAACGGTACTCTTACCGACAATATCGAAATCGACGGAGGTACCCCTTTTGTAAATGGATACACCTACAACTTCTTCACTGTTGGAGATGAAGTGACAGCTACTTTCACCTTATTGGATACTGTAGTAGGTTTAGTAGGAATCTATCAAACATTCAACCCTGATTTCTCTGAGACTACTGTCGTTCCGGATGGTGGGTCACAAACTGTCAGTGCGACTTTCCCCGGTTTTTCTCCCGGAGATACATTCTCTATGAGAATGCAGTTCAATTTCGCAGGTGGATTTTCAAGAGGAGACACTCTTACTTACGTCGTAGGCGATAATTGTGGTTTTACACCACCTCAGCCATTGGCATTGCCAATCGACTTCGAGAATGAAGCTGTAGATTATGCTTTTGAGAACTTTGCAGGAGGCGTTTCTTCTGTGATTCCTAATCCTGATGCTTCAGGCGAAAACACAAGCGCTACTGTTGCTCAAATGGTTAAAAATACCGGAGAAGTATTCGGTGGAAGCGTTCTTGTGCTCGAAGATCCGATTGATTTCTCAACCAATAAGCTCTTCCAAATGAAAGTTTGGTCTCCTCGTGTTGGAGCGCGTGTTCTATTGAAGGTTGAAAATGCCGGAAACCCGGGAATCTTTTTTGAAAAAGAAGATACTTCTACTGTTGCCAATGCTTGGGAAACCCTTTCGTTTGATTACAATGCCATCAACCTGGCAAACGAGTATTCCAGAATCGTTTTGATTTGGGATCTTGGAGTAGTAGGCGATGGAAGCTCGAACTTCACTTTCTACTATGATGACATAGAGCTCGTAATGGGTGGAATGGAGATTGAGCAAGTTGCTCTTCCCATCGACTTCGAAAGTGCCACATTGGATTACGGTTTAACTGATTTCGGAGGTAATGTTTCTTCCATAGTTGCTGATCCGGAAGATGCAGGAAACACCGTAGTTCAAACAATCAGAACAGCAGGATCTCAAGTATTTGCAGGGACTACGGTTGGACAGCCATTAGGACTTGAAAATCCTGTTCCTTTTGACTTTGACAACACAGGTATGACTGCAAGAGTTTGGTCTCCTGAGGCAGGTGTTATTGTTTAACTATAAGTTGTGCATGTAGGTGCTACTTGCATTTTTGTTGAGCAAGATGTACTTACAACGACAAGCGGCGCTTGGGAAACATTGGTGTTTGACTTTTCTACTCCTGTAGCAGGTGGATTGAACTTAGATCTGGATTACAATCTGGTAACAATCTTCTTCAACTTCGGAGCTGACCCGGCAACTACACCTGAGCAGACTTACTTCTTTGATGATATTGATTTCGCACCGGGAGTTGGTGGATTTATTCCTACTGCGCTTCCGATCGATTTTGATACGCCTGATGTAACTTTTGGTTTGGTTGATTTTGGTGGAAACGTTTCTACCATCATTCCTGACCCGGAAGATCCGGGAAACAATGTGGTTCAGTCTGTACGAACTGAAGGTGCTGCTTTCTTTGCAGGAACAACAGTTCCTGCAGGTGGATTGACGGACCGTATTCCATTTGCGGCAGGCGAAACCACTATGAGTGTTAGAGTATGGTCACCGGAAGTTGGAATACCAGTACGTATGAAGCTGGAGTCTACAGGATTACCCGGATTGGTAGCAGAAAAAGAAATAGCAACTACGACCTCAGGGCAATGGGAAACCATTGAATTTGATTTCAGCGTTGATGCTCTTGTTGCGGTTGATGTAAATGCTGACTATGACATTGTGAGTCTCTTCTTCAACTTCGACGTAGACCAGGTAAACCCTGCTCCAGAGCAGATTTATCTTTGGGATGATATCGCTTTTGGAAGCGTCGTACCTCCGTGTCAGAACCCTTACCCACAAGTAAACCCTGCCAGCTTAAATGCTACCGTTCTACCAAACGGTAATCTACGTTTTGAGTGGGAGCCTATCGTAGGACAAATCGGTTGCCAAATTTTCATAGTAGTTGGTAGCGGACCTCAGCAAACGTCGATTATAAAACCAGGACCAACTGCAAATAATTTTGTAGCTCCGGCAAGCCAACTTGTACCATTCACAACGTACAACTTCCGCGTAAGATGCGGTTGTTCGCAGTTCCCGCTTATCGCCGGCCCATACACTCCATTTGCGCAAGCACTCTATATACCACCTGGGATAACCGAAGAAATGGGTGAAGCTTATGCTGATACTCCGCTTTCTCAGATAGACGGTGACACGCAATGGAGCAATGCAAATCTCAGTTCAGATTTTATCGGCGATCTATTCGCTATGAAAACTTCTGAATCATGGGTTCGTGTGGCTCCAAATCCTGCACAAGACAATGTAAACTTGTCATACAACTCATTGTCTGAAGGACAAGGATTTATCCGAGTATTCGATGCTCAAGGAAAACTGGCTTTGGAGAGAGCAATGGCTTTCAACAAAGGACTTAACAACGTTAACCTGAACTTGAATGAACTTGGAAACGGCATCTACGTGGTAGAAGTACTGAAAGGCGAAAGCCGCGAGTCAGTAAGACTTTTAATGCAGTAGTAGTGAAAGAGAGGATTAGTGCCAGCCACTAATCATTTTTTTGGTTTGAAAAGGAGCGACGTAGGTTTTTCCTGCGTCGCTTTTTTATCAAGTTTATTTCGGACCATGACACTGCTCTTCATACTGCCGAATTCTTCTATTGAAGCCTTGAGGAAATTATTAGCTCGGGAAGAAAGAGATATGATTTGACTCTTTTTTATTTAGATCTGAATGGAAGAAACATAAAGATTAGAACAAAGCTTTCCCCGAAAACTATGTTCAAATCAAAAAAACCGTGAATTAGATAGTATTTACCAATCAGTCTAAACACAATCAAAAATCAATTTATTATGAAAATAAGATCAATATTATCGGCGATGCTACTCCTGTTAGCATCAGTAAGCTGGGCGCAGAACGACAACTGCAACGGCACCCTTACCGACAATCTAGAAGTTGACGGGGGTACTCCATTTGTAAATGGGTACACGTATAATTTCTTTACTGTTGGCGATCAAGTAACCGCTACATTTGAATTACTGGACCCTGCAATAGGTTTGGTAGGCTTTTTTCAAACTTTCAACCCCGACTTTGCTGAATCACCGGCTATACTTCCTGAGCCGGGCACTCAGATTATATCTGAGACCTTCTCCGGATTCAGTAATGGAGATGAATTCAGAGTGAGAATTCAGTTCAATTTTGCCGGTGGTTTTTCCAGAGGCGATACCATTACTTACATCGTAGGAGATAACTGCGGATTCACTCCGCCGGAGCCGTTGGCATTGCCAATCGACTTTGAATCAACTGCGGTTGACTACGCTTTTGAGAACTTCGCAGGCGGAGTATCCACGGTAATTCCCAACCCTGATGCTTCAGGCGAGAACACCAGCGCTACCGTAGCTCAAATGGTTAAAAACCCGGGAGATGTTTTCGGTGGAAGTGTACTTGCACTAGATGACCCAATTGACTTTTCAGAGAATAAGCTCTTCAAAATGAAAGTACGTTCTCCTCGCGTAGGAGCTCGTGTTCTTTTTAAGGTTGAAAATGCAGGCAACCCCGGAATCTTCTTTGAAAAAGAAGACACTTCTACCGTTGCGAATGCTTGGGAAACACTTGAATTTGATTACAGCGCAATCAACACGGGTAATCAATATTCCAGAATCGTTTTGATTTGGGACCTTGGAGTAGTGGGAGATGGATCACCAAACTTCACTTTCCAATTTGACGATATCGAGCTTGTAATGAGCGATGTCGTAATTGAGCAAGTAGATCTTCCAATCGACTTTGAAAGTACAACACTTGACTATGGTTTGACTGATTTCGGAGGAGCTGTTTCATCAATCGTTGCTGACCCTGCAGATGCAGGAAACACCGTGGTTCAAACTATCAGAACGGCAGGTGCTGCAGTATTTGCAGGAACGACGGTCGGACAGCCTTTGGGACTTGAAAACCCGATCCCGTTTGACTTCGACAACACAGGAATGTCTGCAAGAGTGTGGTCTCCTGAAGCAGGTGTTATTGTGAAACTTAAAGTAGAGCAAGTTGGAGCTCCCGGAATATTTGTAGAAAAGGATGTACTTACAACGACTAGTGGTGCATGGGAAACGTTGGAATTTGACTTTGCACAGCCGACTGCCGGAAGTTTGAATTTGGATTTAGTTTACAACTTGCCAACGATCTTCTTCAATTTCGGAGCTGATCCGGGTCTCACACCTGAGCAGACTTACTTTTTTGATGACATTGATTTCGCGCCGGGTGTCGGAGGATTTATACCTACCGCACTTCCGATCGATTTTGATACACCTGACGTAACTTTTGGTTTGATTGATTTTGGTGGAAACGTTTCTACCATTATTCCTGACCCGGAAGATGCCGGAAACAATGTGGTTCAATCTGTTCGTACAGAAGGTGCTGCCTTCTTTGCAGGGACTACAGTTCCCGCAGGTGGATTGACTAACCGTATTCCGTTTGCAGAAGGTGAAACCACTATGAGTGTGAGAGTATGGTCTCCTGAAGCGGGAATTCCTGTTCGCATGAAACTCGAGGCTACAGGATCGCCGGGATTAGTAGCAGAGAAAGAGATCGCTACAACGACTTCCGGAGAATGGGAAACCATTTATTTCGATTTTAGTGTTGATGCACTCGTGCCTGTTGACATAAATAATGACTACAACATCGTAAGTCTT
>CALOFA010000028.1:0-222365 GCA_942492545.1 uncultured Cryomorphaceae bacterium
AATCAATTGCACGCGTACGCGGTGCTGGCTCCGGCGCCGGCGCCGGCACCGGCGGCGCGGCGACGGGTGGGATCAAGGCGGTTATGCGCGTGCGGGCTATTTCGCTTGCGTATTGATAGTTGGCGGCAAGCGCCAGCCGTGCGCGGCTGATACGATAGACCAACATTCACAGGGGAACGGTGCGTAAATGCGCGGCCGTTTTCGGCGCGGTAGGCATCTGATGAATATTCCGCAATCAACGCGATATCGTCGCGTAGCTGGTAACGCACCCGCCAAAAAGCGCGGCATCCCCGCGAAAGAGCGTGTTGCCCACAATTGTGCCGCCTTCCCCGATATCCGATGTGGGCCGGTCGCCCAGCGGCAGCGCAAAGCCGCCATAGCTTGCCAGCCGCCCCCAACCCAACCCAGTGTCGCGCTGAAATGCGGCGATAGCGTTTTGGTCGCGACACATATTCGCCCGCATAGACGCCGGTGCCGACCAGATCATTCACACCGATCGCAATTGCGGGCCTGTTTTGCGTTTCATCAAACAGCCGGTAATGCAGTCCGAAACTGCGGTCAAAAATCTCTGGGTAGACGCGGCCATCGGCATCGGCAAGGTTGCGTAATCGGGCATAACCGAGACTGGCCGAAAGCCAGTTTTGACAATTGAAAGGTAACGCTGCCGCGCACGTTTGTCCGGCAAAATGCATTGGGGTAAATGCCAGTTCTGCATCCGGGGGCAGAGCTGGCGACCGGCGCATGTCGATCAAACCGGGAAGGCCGTAGCTGTTATAGTGCTGGGCCAGCGCGGCCACAGGCCAAAACAGGGCGATGACACAAACAAAAAGATGCCGCATCATTGCCCCTTTTCTGCACAGCGGCTACGGAACGTCATTTGTGACGCGCAGCACGTGGCGGTTAAAGATCCCAAAACATCCCCCCGCCCCAAAGCTGAAAGCACCTGCATTGACATAGGCCTTGGCCATCCAGTCCAGCCCGCCGCTTGCGGTACCGGCATCCAGATTAGGCCGCAAAATAGTGTCAAAACCGTTAAGCACGTTTCCCGCCACTGCCAAAGCGCCAGCCTCCACCCCATAGGTAATTGAATTTGCGCCAAAGTTTCCGGATATCCCGACGCACCGTGTCGCGATCTATATTGGCGGGGTTCACGCCACTGAAATCATTAAGGTTAACCGGCGTTTCGCCCGCTGGGTGTACCTGTTCAAAGACCAAGCTTTTGAATTCGCCATCCCAATGCACAATCGGGGCCATCCCCGCATAGAGCCATGCAAAATCGGCGGTGGCACCTGTGCCGTTCAGGGTCACCTCATGGCGGGTTTCGCCCGGCGTGATCAGGCGCAGTAATTGGCATTCGCCAATATCGCCGCCTTTGGCGCGCTGCCATGTGGTGTTTTCAGTGATCGCAATCGCGGACCCGAGCGTGAGCCGCGCCCCTTGGGCGGGCGTCCATGCACCCCGTCAACCAAGATACTGCGCGAAATCAGGCTTTCGTTGCCATGGGTCTGTCCGCCCAATGTCGTGCTATTGCCTGCAACAGCCAACTCGGCTGCGTATTCGCGCTCTGACGCGTAATCAACGGCCACAAATTTTGGGTAGGTCGGGCGGTTGTCCGCGCGCCAGTCAAGCGCCCCGTCCGACGCAATCCCGCCGGTGTGCGTCGGTGCGGTTGCGCCGCTGGTGCCGTTTGCGCGGGCCGTGTAGAAAACGCCACCGTGCTGGACCTCATCGCCCATCGCATAGGCGGTGGCAGGCACCAAGAAGGCGGCAGAGATCCGCCCGGATCATTCAGCGCGCCGGAAATGCCGACAGCCTCAAGCATCAATGCGTTGCCGCCCGGGCTGGCTGCACCGCCGTTTGAAAGGGTCACCACATGCAGTCGGTCAATCCGCTAGCCACTTTGACGACTTGGCGGCAGTTCAGATCGGTCACGGAATAGGTCGAAAACGCCTTGCAACCCAGACCCGCCGGATCCGCGATTTCATTGACCAGATCCTGCGCCTCGTCGATTGTTACGCGGCAATAGCCGCCGCTGGTGCGACCAGTGAAATAGACCCAAAGATCATAAGGTACAGCGCGGTCCACGGTGACGGTGGCGGTTGGCGTTTGCGACGACGTGCTCACTGCACGGTTGCCGGTGTAGCTGCTTTCCAGCGACCCTGATGACTGCATTTGCGCCCATGACCCCGACAGGAGTAAGCGCCGCAACCGGATAGATATTGCGCAGCTCTGCGATCAATGTTTCGCGCCATGAAAAACAGTTTGCCGGCATCATTTGCATCCAGCCGCTTCGCCGCCGCAAAGCCGGTGCCGGTTTCGGACCAGATTGTCAGCCCGCCCTGCGGCGGCAGGGCAAGGGCAACCGATTGTCCTTGGCCCTTTGCGAAATAGGCGGCCAAAGGTTGCAAAGGCGCCGCCATAAAAGCCGGGGGAAAGCAGAAACCGATCACGGGTTAATACCACGCAACCAGCTGGGCCGTTGTTCCGGTCGCCAGAACGCGCAGCGGCCGGATACTAAGCACAGCACCCGCAGGCACGTCATAGCTAACGACCGTGCCAGATTTGTCCTGCAGGGCAACCGTGCCGCCCGCATTCACAAAAATTGCGCGCGGCCGCACGGGCAAATCCGCACCGTCATCCGGCGTGATTTGGAAATGCGACGCACCGCGGGTGATGTCAGGTTTACGTAATCCAGAATCAAATGGATCAGACATGGGGGGCTCCGGTAAATAGGACTTTGCCACATATGAGTGACGCGTCTTACCAGCCCGTGTGCGCAGCGTGAACGCTGGGCCCCGCCGCCCATCACCACGCCAAGCGTGCGCCATGCAATGCGCAGGTCAAACCCGAAACTGGCATGGGCAATATAGTATAGATCCGCCGCGACCCTGCGGCGCATCGCATCCATATCGTCGATATAGCCCAGCTCTGTCTGTGCATAGCCGCTGATACCGGGCAGCGCGCCTTGCCGTGCGGCATAGCCCGGAAACGTCGCGCAGATAGACAAGTGCATGGTCATAACAATCCGGACGCAGGCCGATCAGGCTCATCTCTCCGCGCAAGACGTTGATAATTTGCGGCGGCTCGTCAATCCGGCTGCGGCGCAGAGAACTGACCCAGCAGGGTCACCCGTTCGCTTTCCAGACGGTCAAAGGCACCGCGCGCCTGTCTGGCGGTGTGCATGGTCCGGAAATTTTATCATGGTAAAAGAGGTTTGCAGTTTTTGCCCCATACGTTTTTAGGTGAAAATAAGTGGCCCTGCGTTCACAAACGGGTTCAAACCGCGAGCACCGCCCTGGATAATCAGCAGCCCCAAAGAAGCAGCGCGACAATGCGGTCGAACATGACCTTTGTGCGCGGGATTGTCAGGCTGGTTAGCCCGGTAATTCAGGCTGTGCAATTACGGCCGTATCATAGCGAAAATCAAACATCGTCACGTCACCTCGGCAATTTCAAAAGCGCACGTCGCAACTGTGCCGCAATCCGAAGTTGGATGATCATGGTTAAGTAATGCTTAAGTTTGGCCGAAATTATCAAGACGTTTAAGCGCAGACGCAAACAAATTGCCGGTTTTGTTATTCTTTGCGCGCATCGGCGGCTGCGCGCGCGGATGGGGGCCGCGCATCACGCAACCAGTTCTTAGCCAGTTTGCGGTTAGCTCGTTCCTGCAGCCGCACAAAAGGATAAGGATGCCCGGGATTATCAATGCACAAAAACTGCTCAGAACCGTTGCATTGGCGCTGCTAATCGGGTCTGCCGCAATGGCGCAGAAGGCCGGCACGCTGATCATACAAAATGACCGCGGCGGCGCGATTGGCGCGCGGTTGATTGCCATCGCCCAAGCCAATAGCAGCCGCACCCGTATCGAATTGCGCGGCCGCATCTGCTATTCGTCTTGTACTTTATATCTAGGCGCTGACGATATTCGTGTCAGCCCTGATACGGTTTTGGCCTTCACGGGCCCAGCCGCAACGGTCGACCGCTACCCGATGCCGAATTTGAGCATTGGTCGCAAATCATGGCTGCGCAGTACCGCGCACCGTGCGCGACTGGTTCTGAACACGGCACGGCACCGGACTACCGGCTAACCGGTGCGCAGTTGGTCACGATGGGCTATGCGCCCTGCTAATGCTGTGTGGCGTCAGCTGCCCTGTTACGACCAACGATTCGACAAACCCCAGCAACGGGCCGATACCGCCCAGAACCGGCACAAATGCGGTCGCATCTTCGTGACAGAGTACAACAATACGGCCCTGCGCATCATAGACGGCATCAGCCACACCATAAGGCACACATGCCGCCTGCACCTGTGGAATTGCAATCAGGTCGCTTTTGGCGTCGGCTACCGCCGCCCCTGCAAGAAAGATCACACCGCACGCCCCCCAATATTATTAAAATTCGCATCAATTTTCCCCTTAATTACAGCAACTTAAGCTGTCCTCCGAAGAATGATCCTTAGGGTTGAGGCTTTAATTTTCTATGAAATATTGGCAGGTCGATAAAATGCCACGCGGATCGCGCGTTAATCACGTTTTGCGCGCGGCATCCAATCCAGAACCCCGCGCGGCGCGGCCGCCTCCGGCTCCGGCTCCGGCTCCGGCGCTTGTTGTTCTGCAGCCTCTTGGGCTGCAAGCGCTGCAATGCGGGCTTCTTCCTCTTGCCTTGCTATTTCCGCCAGTCTTGCCGCCTCTTGTGCGGCGCGGGCTTCTTCTTGCCGCGCTGGCGTTCATCCGCTTCGCGGCTTTCGCGGTTGAATTCTTCGATCCATTCGGGCCGCGCAATTTTCTTGACCGTGGTTGCGGCCGGCTTTTGCAGGCTTATCCCCGCTGTATTTGGGGGCGCCATAGACGTGTTTGTTGGTTTCTTCGATCAACTCGCTCAGCGTCTTGCTCAGGCTGCGGGCCTCGGGGATTTTGACGATCTTGAGCTTGCTATCGTCGCGTTCGATCATTTTCAGCCATTCGGCCACCGATTGTATCCGGTCACGCTGTGCCACCTGCATGGCCTTATCAATCGCGGCAAGGAACACGCGGTCATACTGCGGAAAGCGTCCGACAAGCGGCAGGCAGGGATCGGGTTCATTATTGGTCATCGCGGCAACGCGGGTCTGGCTGTTGGGCGGAGATTCACCGGAAATAAGGTGGTAAATCGTGGCCCCCAAAGCACAAAGATCGCTGCTTGGCCCCTGCTGACCGCCCGCAATATAAATTCATGCGGCGAATACCCGTCCTTGACCACCAGCATCGTCGAGACCTTGGCGGGGGTCTTGCTGGCGTCTTCGCGGGCGGCGCCAAAATCGATCAGCGTCAGGCTACCCATTTATCCAACAAGATATTGTCGGGGGAAATATCGCGGTGCAGCAAATCGTTGCTGTGGACAAGATCAATAGCATCCAGCATTTTTTCGACGATTTCGCGCACCTGATCCGGTAACAGCAGCGCGCTATCATCGTCATCGTCGATGATATCCATCAAATCGCGCCCGTGGATCAGATCCAGCACCATATAGGCGGTCTCGTTTTCCTCCGATATACAATGCACGCTGACAATATTGGGGTGACGCAGCTTTGCGATATGCGCCTCGCATGAACATCTGCACGCTTTTGCGGTATTGCCCTTCAAAGCGCGGGGAATTCACCTGACCTGATTTCCGAACCGAAAGCACACGGCGTCGAAACATTCCCCGCTAAGCACAACGCCGCGATCCAGATGAATGTCGCGCACCAGATAGGTGATTCCGAAACCACCGCTACCGATCTGCCGGTCGATCTTGAATTTACCGTCAAGCAAATCCGTCCCGACGAGCAAGCCTTGCCCGTGGTCTTCATAGACCTCTGTGGAATCGATAATGCGGGTTTCTTCCATAATCCGTCCTAGGTTTCAGGGAGTGGGAGAAACAAAGAACTAAATGATGAAACTAAGATTTCATTGGAAACTAATCGCCAGCAATGTCAAGGCACCTGCCCCGCAATCGCCGCGTGGCAAATTGAGGCCCGTCAACGCGCAAACCTGCTACCTTTCGGCGCCAATGCCGCGCCGCAAGCAACATCCGGCATCAGGATACATGGCCAATCAACAGTTTATGGCGACCTGTCATCAATCCGCGCCGTGCATCCGCGATTTTCCTGAACGCGGCGCGCGCGGGCAAATTTGCCCCCTAAACAAAAAATATTTCTCAACAACCCGCACAAATTTGACGCGACCTGTTTGTCAATCGGGCACATGCGCGAAACCGGCCCCGCGCAATTGCGGGCCAAAGAATCGGCTGCCCGCGCAAAGACGTAACAGTGCCGACCGAAATGTGCTATGCTTGGGCATATCTTTGCAAAATCGAGAAGTCCCCAGATGGCTTTGGCGCAATGGAGCACCGGTATGGTACGAACTGTTATCGAACGCGCCTGACACGCGTGTGCATTTTATGGCAGGGTCATGGGCTGGTCATTCGCGCAGATGCCGGGTGCTGCGGATATGGCCTATCGTATCGGGACGGCCGCGGATGGTGTCGATGTTGCGGGATCATGGACCTGCCCGAAGGTGCGGGGTTCGCGCCGACATGGGCCGCCTATTTCGCGGTCGATGATCTTGACGCGATGCTCCAGAAAGGTAAAATCGCTGGGTGGTGCGCATCATATGGGCCCGCAAGATATCCCCGATGTCGGGCGCTTTGCCTTAATCGCGGATCCGCAGGGCGCGATGTTCTATTTGCTTGAATCCAGCAGCGACGCGCCAAGCACGGCATTTGCAGCCGATAAGGTCGGCCATTGCAGCTGGAACGAACTGGTCACATCGGATCAAAAGGCAGGGCTTGATTTTTATGCTGCACTATTCGGCTGGGCCAAAACCGGTGCCATGCCAATGGGCGACGGCATGGGGGATTACACCTTTATTGGTCACGGTGATGCAATGATCGGGGCGATCATGGATGCGCCGCAAAAAGGCGTACCGCCGTTCTGGAATTTCGCGTTTCTAGTTGCCGATATCGATGTCGCAAAAACAGCCGTCGAAGAGGCCGGCGGCACCGTGCGTATGGGGCCTATGGAACTTCCCGACGACAGCGGCTGGTTGATCCAGACCACAGACCCGCAAGGGGCCATCGTGATGTTCACAGGCCCGCGCATTGCAGGTGCCGCGTAACCGGTAAAAAGGCAAAAATGGCGAGCCGTGGAGGACTCGAACCCCCGACCTGAGAATTAGAAGTTCCCTGCTCTAATCCAAGCTGAGCTAACGGCCCGCATTTGTGCGCGTTGTATCGGTTACTTTTGCGGGCATTGTCAACTTGCTAACCGTTCGAGCGCTTCGGGCCTTGCGAATTCGCGCGCGCTGGCTATCCGGCTGCGGTGACGGCAATCTCTGCCATTGCCATAATTGCATCACGCGATGACGCAGCGCCAATAAACCTGCCGTTGTGGCAGAATTTCGCGCCTTTGACGCCGCGGGCATCTTCGAGCGCCTGATCTGTCAATCCGGCCCAAGCGGCGAGCAGATCCGCGCGCTGGTCAAATGTATCATTTGACAGTTTTATCCGCCAAGCGTCCATTCATCGCCACGCGGCGTGACCGCAAACAGCATATGGTCGGCTCCGGCTGCGTCCAATGCGGAACGGTAGGGCATGCCCATCGGCGGTTCCAGTATGGGCGACGACCCCGCCTTTGCGATGGCGGCATTCACCAACATGCGTGCGCGCGCCTTGGCTGCAAGGTTGCGAACGGTCGCTTCGACAAAGGCCCCCGCAACCGGAAGCGCCGCGACAAACGCGTCATCATCCGCCGTGGGCGACGGATCATCAAAAACCGGCTTAAGGCTGCCCAGCAAAGACGGCAACGTCAGGATCGACAAAGGGCCAGCAACCGAAGGTTCCATCGCACCATTGTCCAAAAGGTCAATCGGCAGCACAAATTTCGCATCAAAAGCGGCATGGATTTCGGCAATATCATCCGCAGGCACCCCAAGCGTGGCAAGATAGTCTTGCCCGTAATGCTGCCAGATCAAGCCGAACGAACTAAGGCTGTTCATCCGCGCGCAGGGGATTGGGGCGCTGGTGGTGGTCAAAAATCTGGGCCTGCGCATCATAATCGCCCCCCACATCATAAATGATCTTATGCGCGGCAGGTGTCAGCATCTGCTTGTCACGGCTGCGGACAAGCTGCGCTTGCGGGGGTAAAGCCGCGTCAAAATGACAGAAGAAAGCAATTCATCCGCATGAAAGCCGCCAGAATGGGTGACAAGTTGCGTACCGCGAAATATTCTCCGAAAGGAAAATCTTATAGATTAAGTTGCTTGTGCCAATCTCTATCTACAAAAGCATCCACTGCGTAGGTTCCATTTTCTTCAAATGCGGCAATAAGGGTTGAATATCTTCGGCTTGATTTGTCTTTTTGTTGTGCCAACTCTGGTAAAGTTTCGAAAAATCCATTGCGTCCAGCGGTAGTAGTCGGGATCGCTGGTGCGCACCTCGCGGCTCCAATCGTAATTAAAACCCATTCGCTGCAGCTGCTCTTTGTAACGAGCCACATTGTCTCTGGTGGTAATGGCGGGATGCTGCCCGGTTTGTATGGCGTACTGCTCGGCGGGCAGTCCGAAAGAGTCGAAACCCATCGGGTGAAGCACATTAAATCCCTTGTGCGTTTTGTAGCGCGCAATAACATCCGAAGCGATGTATCCCAGCGGGTGACCTACGTGGAGACCCGCTCCTGAGGGATAAGGGAACATATCCAAAACATAGAATTTCTCCTTGTTTGGATCCTCATCCACTTTGTATACTTCTTTATCCTTCCAGATTTTCTGCCACTTCGCTTCGATTTCTCGAAAATTGTATTCCATTACCATTCGATTAGAAGCGGCAAAGTTACCAAATGTCAGTGGATTAGGTTAACATGTATTCTCGCGTGGAGAAATGGATACTACCGCAACTTTGTCAGGTTATAAGCTGACATCTGACATTTTTGTCAACCTATATCCTGACTTTTTTATATCGAACCTTCCGGCATACAATCCTTAGTTAACTATCTGAAATATTCCTACTTTAGCCGACTGTTATGGCCTCCACTCCTGACAAGTACGCAAAAAGACGGGCGCGAACCAGCGCCGTTTCGACGGTAATCGGCATCAGCTTGGTGCTCTTTATGTTGGGTATATTGTCCATCCTCATCCTCAATGCTCAGAAGCTTTCCACTTATGTGAAGGAGAGCATCCGGGTGGAAGTATTTCTGGATGCTGACCTGAGCGAAGGTGAAATCATTCGACTAAAAAAAGAAATAGATGCTGAAGCCTATTCTCGCACTACGGAATACGTCAGCAAAGAAGAATCGGCTGCTCAGCTTCAAGAAGATCTCGGCGAGGAGTTCATGGATTTCTTAGACTACAATCCGCTTCCCGGGTTGATCGATTTAAAGCTAAACGTAGATTACACCCACCCGGACAGTATCGAAAATATTGCCGAAAAAGATAGAAGCTGCGAGAAGGCGTAAATGAGGTAGTTTACAGCCCGAATCTGATTCGTCAAATTGAAACGAATATCAATAAAATCGGATTAGCAATTTGGCTTTTAGCATGCCTTACTCCTCCTTATCGCGATAGCACTGATCAACAATACCATTCGACTTACCATTTATTCAAAGCGTTTTGTCATCCGCAGCATGCAGTTGGTTGGTGCTACGAGTGGCTTCATTCAGAGGCCTTTTATCTGGAATGGAATCCTCCAAGGACTCTATGCCAGCTTCATCGCAATCCTGTTGATTCTCGCTATTCTTTTTGCCATAAGGCACGAAGTTCCCGAGTTTTTTGAGTTCAACGACCTGATAATGTTTGTTAAGCTATTTAGCCTCGTTGCCCTTTTGGGAATGGTGATTTCAGGAATATCCACGTTATTTGCAGTAAGGCGTTACTTGAGAATGGACGCTTCTAAAATTTATTGAATCCAATGAGCACAGCAGAAAATCAAGAAAAGGAAAGCTTCGCGCTAAGCACAACGAATTACAAACTGATGTTGATTGGCATTGCCGTAGTGGTTTTGGGGTTCATCCTGATGATAGGTGGTGGAACGGAAGACCCTATGGATTTTAACGAGGACATCTTCAGCTTTCGCCGAATTACGTTGGCGCCAATTGTCGTGATAAGCGGATATGTAGTTATCTTCTATTCCATTATCAAGAAAAACACTTCCTCTCAAACTGAGTCATGAGCATTTTAGAGGCCCTTATCCTGGGCATCATTCAGGGCCTTACGGAATTCTTACCCGTAAGCAGTTCAGGGCATTTGGAGTTGGCCAAAGCCATGATCGGTGATGATTTGGAAGCCGGTGAAAGTATGCTCTTTACCATTGCCCTGCACGGCGCCACAGCGCTGAGTACGGTTGTCGTTTTCAGAAATGACATTGCCGACCTTTTCAAAGGGCTCTTCGAATTCAAGTGGAACGACAGCACTAAGTACGCCGCTTTTATTCTCGCCAGTATGGTGCCGGTATTCTTCGTAGGTGTCTTTTTTAAAGATGAGATAGAAATGCTGTTCGAAGGTAACCTCCTTTTGGTGGGGTGTTCACTCATATTCACAGCCGTTTTGCTCTACAGCACCACCCGCATTCCGGCAAAGGAAGGGAAGTTAACATTTGGCAGAGCATTGTTGATCGGCGTGGCCCAAGCTATTGCCGTTCTTCCGGGTGTTTCCAGATCGGGGTCAACGATTTCTACCGCTCTGCTAGCAGGAGTTAGTCGCGATCGTGCTGCGCGCTTTTCATTTCTTATGGTTTTGCCCGTGATATTCGGGGCGATGATTTTAGAATACAAAGATTTCCTCGAAGCCCAACCCTCCAGAAATATTGACAATCTGGCTCTGATTACCGGTTTCGCAGCTGCATTTTTTGCGGGAATTCTCGCTTGTCGCTGGATGATTGCCATCGTAAAAAAGAGCAAGCTGGACTATTTCGCATATTACTGCCTTGCCGTAGGAGCTATCGCAATCGGTTATTCGCTTTTCGCATGATCGATTACAGTAAACTTACGGTAGAAGAATTCTTAGAGGGTCAATTACTGCTTATCGATAAACCACTCACTTGGACAAGCTTTGATGCAGTGGCCAAAGTTCGATACACCATTCGTAAGAAGTTCAATCTGAAAAAATTAAAGGTGGGCCACGCAGGAACGCTCGACCCATTGGCCACAGGCCTGCTCATCATCTGCACGGGAAAGTTTACCAAAAAAATTACCGACCTCACCCTAGAGAACAAAACCTACACGGGCGCATTCACCCTGGGCGCGAGCACCCCATCATACGATCTCGAAACAGAGACGGAGAATCATCGGTCTACTGATCATATCACGAGCCAAATGGTGGAAGAGGCGGTGAGCCAAATGCGTGGAGCCATCATGCAAATGCCCTGTTTTCTCTGCGAAAAAGGTGGATGGTAAGCGCGCCTATATTTCTGCCAGAAAAAGGAAAGGAAGTAAAACTGGAAGCTCGACCGGTCATCATCAGCAAATTTGAAGTAGATACCTCCTCACTTCCAATCGTGAAATTTGAAATCGAATGCAGCAAGGGAACTTACATCAGATCGATTGCTCGGGATCTGGGTGAGGCGCTGGAATGCGGCGCTCATCTATCTGAATTGCGCCGAACAATGATCGGTGATTACTCGGTTGAAAATGCCATCGATCCCATTGAATTTCAACGCGTGGTGCAAGACATTCAGGAAGATGTTTAAAATGCCATAGAAAACTCGACCTTATTCGTTATCTTCGCAGCCGCATTTTTTCGACCATAAAAACGCCTTTTGAATGAAGCTTTCAAAGTTCAAATTCACCCTTCCTAAAGAACTTATTGCACAATACCCTTCTCCTAACCGCGACGAGAGCCGATTGATGGTCTTGAATCGCAAAACGGGTGAGATCGAACACAAGATGTTTAAAGACGTTCTTGACTACTTTAGTGAGAACGACAGTTTTGTGATGAACAACACCAAGGTTTTTCCCGCTCGTCTCTACGGCAACAAGGAAAAAACAGGTGCTAAGATCGAGGTATTCTTGCTGCGTGAACTAAACCGCGAAAGCCTTTTGTGGGATGTTTTGGTAGATCCCGCTCGTAAGATCCGAATCGGTAATAAACTCTATTTCGGTGAAAATGATGAGCTGGTAGCTGAAGTAATCGACAATACGACTTCCAGGGGGAGAACACTGCGCTTCCTATTTGACGGACCGTACGATGAGTTCAAAAGCACGATGATGTCATTGGGAGAAACTCCGATTCCTAAATACATTGATCGTCCGGTTGAAGAACTGGACTTCGAACGCTATCAAACTATTTTTGCAACGGAAGAAGGCGCCGTTGCCGTTCCTACCGCAGGTTTGCACTTTAGCCGCGAACTTCTCAAGCGCATGGAGCTCAAAGGAATTCACTTTGCACCGATTACACTTCATATCGGTCTCGGAACTTTCCGACCGGTAGAGGTTGAAGACCTCACGAAGCACAAGATGGACAGCGAGCAAATGGCCATCAGCGAAGAATCTGCCAATACGGTAAACAAAACCAAACTTGCCAAAGGAAAGGTTTGTGTGGTGGGCACTACCGCAATGCGCGCCGTTGAAACTTCGGTTTCTACTGAGGGCCTTTTAAAGCCATTTGACGGGTGGACGAACAAGTTCATTTTCCCTCCTTATGAATTCTCCATTGCCGATGCCATGATCAGCAACTTCCATGCTCCCGAAAGCACTTTGCTTATGCAAGTGGCAGCCTTTGGCGGATACGAAAATGTGATGGCAGCCTATAAAGTAGCCATCAAAGAAAGTACCGCTTTCAGGCTTACGGAGACGAGTGTCAGGCTTATGCAGATGCCATGATCTTGAACTTACTGGCCGATCATTTAAAATCCTAGAAACAAAACTATATGTCAAAGAGGGCGGTAATCATTGTGGCGGGAGGTACCGGCACCCGCATGAACCTCAACACAGCCAAGCAGTTTTTACCCCTTGCGGAAAAGCCCGTTTTGCTTCATACGTTTGAGGCATTTCGACTTTACGATCCCGAACTTCAATTCATCTTGGTGCTCTACAAGAGCCTTCACGGCGAGTGGAGGAAAATCCAAAATGACTACGGATTCGATCTTAAACACACAGTGGTAGAAGGCGGGGAAGAGCGATTCCACTCGGTTAAAAACGGAATAGCAGCCCTTGCTGATGATGTAGAACTGGTGGCCATTCACGACGCGGTGAGGCCATTTGTCTCTGCCGATACCATCGAACGTTGTTTTGAAAGCGCCGCTAAATCGGGAGCAGCCATTCCCGCAGTGCCCGTTATTGATACCATCCGAAGAATTGATGGCGACTCGAGCCATACCATTCCCAGAAATGAATTGGTAGCGATTCAAACCCCGCAATGCTTCCGAACTGATATTCTGAAAAAAGCCTACGAAACGGAATACCAAAATATCTTCACCGATGATGCTTCGGTGGTAGAACACATGGGTCACTCAGTTGACATCGTGGAAGGCAATCGAAGGAATATCAAAATCACCACGAGGGAAGATTTGTTGATTGCCAATTCATTCCTAAAAGGATAAAATCCGAGTTCCGAGCGGCTCTATTGGGAAACATACGATAGGTTTTCCTATCATTGAATTTCTAAGATCAGACCCGTGAAAAAAGAAGAATTTACCTCCGAGATAGAAAAAGCCTACACGTTTAAGGGAGAGTCCATGATTTTGGGTGGTGCCATTTTGGATGGTCAACCCGTATCAGGTTTGCAAGTAAAGGCCCCGCTCAGCATGTTCAACCGCCACGGACTAATTTCGGGAGCCACGGGAACGGGAAAAACCAAAACCCTTCAAGGCATCGCTGAAGGTTTATCCAATGCCGGAGTGCCTGTTTTGCTAATGGACGTTAAGGGTGATTTGAGCGGAATGGCGGCGGCAGGTAAACCTCATCCCAAAATAGACGAAAGACATCTAGCCATCGGAAGTTCGTGGAATGCCAAGCCATTTCCGGTTGAGCTCCTTACCCTTTCTGACGAACCCGGAGTTCGACTGCGCGCCACGATCAGTGAATTTGGCCCTGTGCTACTTTCCAAAATCCTCGGGCTCAATGATACACAGCAAGGAGTCGTTGCGCTTACCTTCAAGTTTTGCGACGATAATGCTCTCCCCCTATTGGACATCAAGGATTTCCGAACGGCACTTCAATACATCAACGGAGAAGGGAAAGAAGAAATCCAAAAGTCTTACGGCTTAATCAGCAGTCAAAGTGTGGGAGCCATAATGCGAAAGCTTCTGCAATTGGAGCAGCAGGGAGCAGATCGCTTTTTTGGCGAACCCAGCACCGACGTGAATGATTTGCTGGCCAAAGACTCAAATGGGGACGGGATAATTCACGTTTTGAGGCTGGTCGACATGCAGTCAAAGCCGAAATTATTCTCAACTTTTATGCTTTGCCTGCTGGCTGAGATTTACGAAAAGTTCCCCGAGCAAGGAGATGCTACGGAGCCCAAACTGGTCATCTTCATTGATGAAGCTCATTTGATTTTTGAAGAGGCTTCAAAAGAACTGCACGATCAAATTGAGACCATCATCAAACTCATCCGATCAAAGGGTGTGGGCATCTTTCTTTTGCACCCAACTTCCCGACGATGTACCCGATGACATCCTGTCTCAATTGGGAATGAAAGTCCAGCATTCATTGCGCGCATTCACGGCAAGAGACCGAAAGGCCATTAAGAAAACGGCTGAAAATTATCCGATCACCTCGTTTTATGAGATGGATCAGCTCCTAACCGAAATGGGAATCGGCGAGGCCATCATCACCCTCTTGAATGAAAAAGGAATTCCCACCCCCGTAGTTCACACCTTGCTGAAAGCCCCTCAATCTAGAATGGGCATTCTGACTGACAGCGAAATAAACGCACTTGTCAGCAAAAGCAGACTCGCTCCGAAATACAACCGCTCCATAGACCGAGAGAGCGCACACGAAATACTCTTGGAAAAATTAGAAAGAGCTGATCTGGCAGAAGCTGAAGAAAAATCTGCTCCACGCCCAAAAACCTCATCACGAAGAGAAAAATCTACTCTGGAGACCATCATGAAAAGCAGCGTAACCAATACCATCGTGCGTGAATTGACTCGCGGCATCCTCGGGGTGTTGGGAATTTCTTCGACCTCGAGAAGGAGGAGAAGAAAATAGAAAACAATACCTCACGCTATTTGTGAATTCAGGCTAAACCTCAAGGCCATTTTTGCGTATGAGCAAAAGCATGCCTTTTAAGAAGTCCATAGTCCTTTCGCTCCTTTCCTTATGCCTACTTTCTGCCATCTTGATTTTGGCCGACAAGGCAGAGCCTGAAAGACATTTCATAAAGCCGATTAATGACCAACTTTTGATCATCGGCCACTTGGAAGCCACCGATCGATTCAACTTTGCTTCTGATGTTGCACTACTCAATGATGACCTATTCACGAAAGTGAGCGGGGTTCCAACTTTTGGCTTTAGCGATTCCAAGCATTGGCTCAGGCTCAGGATCTTGAATTTTGAAGATCACGCTATAGACAGAATATTGGAGGTGAATAATCCGATACTGAACGAGTGCAATCTCTATGAAGTGGAAGGGGGTCAAAGCTCAGCTCTTTTTCGTGCAGGAGATCAACTAGCTTACGAAGAACGTCCTATAGACCACCGCAATTTTCAATTTCCCATTCGCATTGAAGCCAATAAGTCTAAAGAGCTATTGCTGCGGGTTTCATCAGAAGGGGAGCAATTGCAAGTCCCACTCAAGCTCTGGGAAAAAACCAGTCTCGACAAACAGGACGGAACCGATAGATTGCTCAGAGGTATTTACTTCGGAATCATTCTTTTCGTTCTGATTTTCAACTTATTTCTCTACGTAATCATCCACGAAAAAAGTTCGCTCTTTTATGTGATCTACATATTCGCATTGTTGATGCTACAGCTATCGCTTAGCGGATTTGCATTTGAGTACCTATGGCCTGAATCGACTTACTTGGCCAATATTGCCAACCCTTTTTTCGCATCGATTAGCATCTTCGCGCTCATTCGATTCACGCAGACATTTCTGAATCTGAAGGAATTCTATCCTCGGATTTACAAATCGCTTCATATCATGGGAGGATTTGTAGCGGTAAATTCTCTCCTTGCCCTGATTCATACCCCTTTCTTCTTCAAGCTTTCCGTTCTCGGTATCAATGTGCTGGCTCTGCTGTTAAACATCGCCATCATACCGATAGTGGTAGCCGTGGTGAAAAAGAAATTCAGACCAGCCAAGTATTTTCTATTCGCATTCATCGTATTGGTGGGAAGCGTTTTCTTTTTCATTCTGAATAATTTCGGGATTCTTTACAGCGATTTCTATGCAGCGTATGGTTTGCAAATCGGCTCGGCCGTAGAAGTAATATTGCTCTCTTTTGCGATCGTAGATAAGTTCAAACTCTTTAGAGAAAAATCTTACGAAAGCCTAAAGACGATCAACCTCATGAAGGCTAAGGCCAATGAAGAATTGGAAAAAGAGGTGGTGATCAGAACCCGCGAAATAAGCGAGCAGAAGCAAGTAGTAGAGCAACAAAAGGACGAAATTCTGGATAGCATTCGATACGCCGAACGAATCCAAAAGTCACTGCTTCCTTCGGCGGAAAAAGTAAAGCGCATTTTCCAAGATTACTTTATTCTGTTCAAGCCTCGCGATATTGTGAGTGGTGACTTTTACTGGGTGGGCGAAACATCAGAAGCCTTTCCTTGGGATTTGGGAACCAAACTAAAACTCTTTGCGGCAGTAGATTGCACCGGGCACGGTGTACCGGGAGCAATGATGAGCATGCTGGGCTATCAAGCCTTGGAGCAGTGTCGACTAAGAGCAGATTTGTCAAATCCCGCCCAAGCCCTGAACTTCATCAACAACGTTATAGTGTCTTCTCTGAACGAGCAGCGCGCCGGAGATCTCCGCGTTAAAGATGGCATGGACATGGTGCTTTGTGCCTATCATGAAGAAACGAGAACACTCAGTTTTGCGGGAGCAAAAAACAATATGTACATCGTTCGCAAAGGAGAAATCATCGAATTGAAAGGAGATCGATTGTCAATTGGAAACGGCATTATCGAAAATGCAGATGACGGATTTACCGTTAAAACCATTACCCTCGAAGATAACGACTCTATTTACACTTTTACAGATGGTTTCCCCGATCAATTCGGAGGGCCAAAAGAAAAGAAGCTCAAAGCAAAAAGTCTGCTTGAATTTATCAGAGGACTCAGCCAAGAAGAAATGGAGCATCAAAAAGAGCAATTGGGTGAATTCTTTTCTAACTGGAAAGGCCAAGCCGAGCAGATAGACGATGTATGCCTGATGGGGATTCGCATAAAATAAATCCCCCGAAAATCTTTATTCAGGGCACCCCAAGCACATTTACTCCTTATTTGAAAAGGAACAGATAAAGCTCTTCTTCCTCGATTTCCACTCTGCAATACGCTCAGTCAAAGCACGTTTTAAACTAAAGCTTTGCTTTGTAACATGATTTCTAAAAAATAATTTTTCTCGATAGAATTATCTTTTTTGGAAGCATCGTTATATTGCGGGCTCTCAAATCTATGTTTCATGCAGAAAATACTATTGTTTCTGGCCGTCTTAATCGCCGGAGGCTCCGTTCAAGCTCAATCTGAAAACATCAAAAAAGCCTGGGATCTTTTCGAACAGGATAAACTAAAAGAATCTCGTGAAGCATTTGAAGAAGTGCTAGACTCGCCTGACGCAGCGAGCGCTCACCTTGGAATTTCTCTGGTGGATGCAGCTCTCGGAAAAGAAACGCTGTTCTACCACTACGATCAATTTTATAAAACTGCCGAGAACTCTGACTATTACTTAGACGCGTTATGGTCATTCGACGCGGATCAACGAACAGAAGAAGAGGTGCTCTTTTTGGAGTCTGTAGTTGCCGAATCAAAGGGTACTTTAAAAGCCAAGGCTCTACAGCACTTGGGCTATCACTACCGTGCCAGCGCAAAAATGAACAAGGCGAAAGAGTACTTTTCACAAATCGGAGCCATTGAAAAATGGAATCTCGTAGGGGACTTTCAAAATATCTCCGAAAGCGGTTTTGATAAAGATTTTGGCGTTTTGGCTCACCCTGAAGCCGAGTATGAGTTTACCAATAAGCAAGGAGCTAAGGTAAAGTGGTTTGACCTCTACGCTCCGCGCTACGACAAATGGATCGATTTTGAATATCATTTCTACACATCCAACTCGATCATATATGCCCAAAATTTCGTGGAAAGCCCCACCGATCAAAAGGTCTTTTTCAGAATAGGCACATCCGGCTCTCTTAAGTTTTGGCTCAATGATGAATTGCTGTTTCAAGAGCCGGAGGAGCGAAACAATGGAATGGACACCTATGTCTTTACCGGAAAACTTCTCGCCGGAAATAATCGAATTCTCGTTCAAGTAGGATCGAGCGAAATCGACCAATCAAACTTCCTCCTCCGAATTACCAATGAGGAAGGTGACAATATAGAAGGACTAACGGTAAGCACCGAGTATAAGGCTTACCCGAAAGGGAACTCACCTTCTGAAACAATCAGCAGTCCGTCGGTGGCCTTTTTCAAAAGCGAGATAGAGAAAAACCCTGACCACCTCGAAAACTACTTGATATTGGCGCAGCACCTGCTATCCAACGATAAAAAATACGAGGCAAAAAAGGTGCTTCTCGAAGCGAGAAAAAGATTTCCGAACAGCAGTTACCTCTTGTTTCAAATGGTGCAGCTGTACATGAGAGATCAAAACAGAACAGCTCTAAGCAAGAGCTTGGAGGAGCTGAAACAGAATTTTCCTGATCGCGGTCTGTCCAGAAACATTCTATTTGATGAAGCTTTGGAAATAGAGGACTTTGAAACGTGTAGCGCGATTTTGAAAAAAATCGAAGAGGATGAAGGCGAAACCGTCGATGTTCTTTCCAAAAAAATCTCATTAGCGGCAGGACGGAATGAGAACGAAAAGATCCTCAGTTTGGCAGAGCGCGGTTATCAGAAGTTCCCCGAGAGTTATGAGTTTGTCTTGATGAAAACGGCAATCGAATCAAAAGTTAACAGCAACAATGCTCGTGCAATCAAGGTGATGGAGAAATACCTCAAGAACAATTACAGCGAAGCAGCGGCAAATGAGCTGGTATCACTTCTGTTCGATGCCGGTGAAGTTCAGGATGGGCTGAAGCTTCTCGACGAAATGATTGAATACAATTCTATTGCGGTAGGTTTCTTAAACACCAAATCATTGGTTCAGTACAATTTGAGAAATTATACGGCAGCAGAGCGAATCACCAAAGAGTGTATAGAAATATGCCCTTACGTGGGTGCATACTATGTAAGATTGGGAGAGATTTATTCCGATGCGGGCAAAACTGATCAGGCCATTGAGGCATATGAAAAAGCCATTTCTTTTGACCCTTATGATTATGATACTCACTCTGCCATTCGCTTAGCGAAAGGGAAGAAAGATATTTTCATGGAGTTTGAGAAACCCGATGTGTACGAAATCTATGAAAATTCTCCATCGGCGGAGGAAAACCCCGAAGACAACTCAATGATCCTTTTGGATGAAATCCAAAATGTGATTTACCTGAACGGGGCCAATGAATTTAAGCGCATCCTCTTGGCAAAAGCATTTGATACGGAGGGTGTTGATTCATGGCAAAACTTCACCATACCTGTGTATAGCAATCAAAACGGCCGAGTAGAAAAAGCAGAAGTGCTCAAATCAAACGGACAAAGAATCGAGGCACAACAGAATGGGGCAGAAATCGTATTTGACAATCTTGAACCCGGCGATGCCATTCACATTACCTACCGATTGCAAAACTACTACTACGGTAAACTGGCCAATCAATTTTGGGATCAATTTTACTTCTCCTACTGGGGACCAACGCAAAAGGCGCAATACAATTTGCTCATAGAAGGAGACAAGGATTTCAATTACAAAACGGAAAACTTTGAGCTTGAGCCAACCGTGAAGGACTTGGGAGACAATACCAAGCTCTATGTTTGGGAGCTTACCGATATCGAAAAAGTAGACTACGAACCGAACATGCCTTCTTTGGTAGATGTGGCGAAAGTTTTGCACATTTCAAGCATCGACAATTGGGATTACGTGGTAGATTGGTATGCAGACCTTTCCAAAACAAAAGCCAAGATCAACTATGAAGTTGAAGAGACCGTTGCAGAGATTTTTGCGGGCAAAAACCCGCAAAGCGAGAAAGAAAAGGCAAAGTTGATCTACGACTACATCGTCGAACAGATTCGATATAGCTCGGTTTCTTTCATCCAATCGGGATTGGTTCCCCAAAAAGCAAATGACGTAATCAGCAGAAAACAAGGTGATTGCAAAGATGTATCTACACTCTTCGTTTCCATGTGCAAAGCTGTGGGAGTTGATGCGCATTTGGTTTTGGTAAACTCCAAAAACAATGGATTTAATGAGATTGTCCTTCCGGGAATAGAATTCAATCACTGCATTGCCAAAGCAAATCTGGACGGCGAAGAATACTATCTCGAACTGACTGATGACAATTTGCCCTTCGGAGCGCTTTATCCTTCGGTGAACAATGCTTTCATCCTCGACATTACAAAGAAAGAGGGCCAACCTTCAGCAGCGGGGTATTTGACCGATCCGAACAGACTTAAGAACAGCGTGTCGCGAAAAGCAACCGTGACTTTTGAGGATGATAACCTTCTGGTGAGCCGAGAAAACATAAAAGTCGGTACGGCTGCTTCTCGAATGAGAAACACCTATGAAAACTTGGGCGAAGAAGCCCGTGTTAAAGAAATGCGCGAGGCCGTTGCCACAGATTTTGCAGAGATTGAATTTTCGACGGTGGAGTTCATTTCAGGAATTGATGACTTAAGTGATTCCGTTCGGTACCACTATGATTTTAAGATCCCTTCAGCCCTCACTTCCATAAGTGGCATGGATATCATGTCGGTTCCCATTACAGACATGATTACCAGTCTTAGTTTTATGTCTTCCGACGATAGGCAGAGCGCCGTAGAACTTTGGTCGGCGTTTTCTTTCGAAGATTACGAAGAGGAAATAAGAATAAAAATGCCTGCTGGAAAAACAACCCAACTTCCGGAGAAACAAATTTTGGAATCAGATTATATCAAGTATGAGCTGAGCGCAAAAATGGATGGAAAGGATGTTGTCGTAACACGTAAGTTTAAACTACTGCAAGATCAGGTTCCACCCGAAGATTTCTCTGCATTCAAAGAGCAGTGCAGAAAAATCATCAAGGCTGATGATATGAAGCTGGCACTCAATTAAGGCCAAACATCAAAATACTGCGGCAGTGCCAGGAAGAGCATCGAGAATAAAGTGAACACCAAGATCAGTTTCCAAACCCACTTTATCCATACGTTGTAAGGGATTTTGGCTATCGAAAGTATCCCCATGGTTACTCCGCTGGTAGGAATAACTACGTTCAGGAGCCCATCGCCGAATTGGAATGCGAGAACAGCCGATTGCCGTGCAATTCCCAAAATGTCCGCCAATGGTGTCATAATCGGCATCGTGATGGCCGCCTGTCCCGAACCCGACGGGATGAAAATATTCAAAGCCCCTTGGACAAAAAACATCATTTGAACACTAATGGTATCGGGCAAATCTTCCACCCCATTCGCCATGGCGTAAAGCACCGTGTCGATGATTTTTCCGTCTTCGGCCACTACCAAAACGGCCCGTGAAACACCGATGATGATTGCTGCGGTCAACATGTCTTTTGCACCTTCGGTAAAAGAGCTTACGGTCTTTGTCACACCCATCCGAGTCACCACTGCCGACAGCAAACCCAAGGCGATGAAAAGCGCAGAGATCTCGTCGATGTACCAGCCAAATTCATTGGCTCCGACCATCAACAATACGATGGCCAGCACAAAGAGAATCAAGACCACCTTTCTAGGAACATCCAGAACAGGGGGAGCTTTTGTCTGATAGCTATTCTGATCGTCGTCGGTCACCAACTTCTTCTCGGGATGTCTTTCCAACTTTCGGATGTAAAGCATCACGAATACTATAGCGATGATCGTAAAAACTGCCCAAACCGCCCAGCGATAACCAGCTCCGCTACCGATGGGCAATTCGGCGATGCCCTGAGCGATTCCCACCGTAAACGGGTTGATGGCGGCACCTGCAAATCCCGCAGCCGAACCCAAAAACGGAATGGCAACTCCGACTAGATTATCGTAGCCCATGCTCCTTGCCAATGGAATGGTGATGAGAATAAAAACGAGGTTTTCTTCCGACATTCCGAAGGTGCAGCCCGCCAATGAAAAAAATCACCATCAGAACCGGAACGACAAAATGCTTGGAAGCAGGATTGCGCTCGGCGTATTTCAATACGGAGCCAAGTCCCGCATCCAAGGCTCCAGTAGCGGTGAGGATGGAAAAAGCACCTCCCACCAAAATCACAAAAGCGATGATGTGCGCGGCTCCAACGAACCCTTTGATCGGCGCCACCAGCAACTCTCCAAATCCTTGCGGACTCGCTTCTACCGTTTCGTAGGTGCCTGCCATCACGACGGTTCGTCCGTCTACTACTTCACGAGCATATTCCCCCGCGGGAATGATCCAAGTGAGAATGGTGAAGAGAATCAAGACCAGTGAAATGATCACCAGCGCATCGGGGGATTTCTTTAGCAAAGCCTATTGAATTTTGACGAATCGCGAAGTTAGGACTCTATCCGAATTGGTAATGCGAATGAGGTAAAAGCCTTCCGGCAAATCTGCTACTCCAATTCTCGCGCCGTCGTTGAAGCTGCCACTCTTCGTCAGCTGACCTTTGGAATCTATCACTTCGTAGCGATCGCGAACGGTCAATTCCAGCGGTAGATTTAGAAAATCAGAAGTGGGATTGGGGTAAATCGAAATCTCCTCAGCGTCTCTAACTGCTGCTGACAAAGGATCGCCTGCGGCCATAAACAACTCGCCATTGTCTACCCACCAATTTTCCCAAGTACCACCTTCGCCGGTTTCCCACGTGTTGAGGTCGAAGAAGTTTTCGCCCGTGACCGTACCCGGAACTTTGTACACTTTTACTGCCTCTTCGTCTCTGTTCCACGTCAATGGCACATCCTGCTCCAACACTTCAGGCCCGCTTTGGTCGGCTACATTTTCCTGGAGGAAATAGAGGTAATCATCATCAAATTCGGGAAATTCACCCCAAGCTCTGGCGATACCTTCCTCATTAATGGTCACTGCACAGTACTCATTCGAAGCAATGGCCTTCGGTCGAAAAGATTGATCATTTTTCAATCGCGCCATAAAGCCCATGATGCGACCGTAGCGAATGCGGTCGGGATCGTTGAAGTGGGTTTCGGTAATTGTATTTTCCAAAAATGGCGCATCGATAAAATCGTCGTAGCCGATCAAAACGCTGTTATCTAAGGGATCTTCCAAAACCTCTTCTGAGGTCAGCGACCCAAGCGTGGCGGGAAAATAAGCTTCCGCCAATATGGCCATCCCTGCAGAAATGCCGCCAAGGGCTCCCCCGCGGACATTGAGCAGATTATTCAGCGCATCCATCACTTCCGTATCTTTCCAATAGCTGGTGTAGGTTCCTTGGTTTCCGCCTGCCATCCAAATGGCTTCTGCTTCTCCCAGTCGTTGCAAAACGTATGGGTCTGTTGCAGCCTCGGCAGATTCGAAAGAAATCGTCTCCACCGAATTCAGCGTCACGCCCAATTCTGAGAACAGGTAATCGTTGTATCCGCCGATACCATCAGCGCGAATCACAAGGACGTCACCGCCGTTGGCCTTTTCCAAAAACCAAGTCATGGCCTCGTCATTTTCTCCCGCTCCACCCATCAAGCAAAGCCCGAAATCAGGTTCTACGTTTAAATCCGTATCGCTGCCCAATCGCTCACTCAGGTAGGTCTGCCCCGTCGATGCAAGCGCTGCGCCGATTGCCAAAAAGCTAAGTATTCCTTTTTTCATAATGCTTAGTGTATTTGAAAGGTATCCCCTGGAAGATACGCGTTTAAGTTCATGTCTTTAAAACCAATTCTGTCCTTATTCTTGGTGTACTGTGCAGGTCTTTTGAAAACGAGTACCTGCCCCTCTCCCACTACGGTAGCGCCTTTCGGCAATACCACCAACGCCGTGGATTCTTCTATTCCCGCACCTGCAGGATAATCCAGATCGGCCATAACGGAGAGAATCCTGTTATACCGACTTCGCGCCACAAAGTGCTGATCGACTACCACGCTATCCAGCAACCCCAAACCTTCGGTGGTGATGGCATTTCCATATTCCAATCGCGAATAAGTCGATTCGTACTCGGGCTCTTTTTGCTGATCGCCGGTAATCATCACCTTACTCATCAGTGCTGCCCCGGCAGAAGTTCCCGCAATGGTCGCTCCCCTTTTGTATGCTTGGCAAATGGCCTCCTGATGTGCTGCACTGACATTTCGTAAAAATCGATTTTGATCTCCTCCCGTGAGGTAAATCAAGTCGGCATTCAAAATCGAATCGATGGGAAACGTTTCTGCTTTCGCCGAATCGAGGTGAATGATCGGTCGGTCGGTAAACTCAACCAACTGCTTTTCGACGTAAAAAAAGGAAGTGTCGGGCTCAATGCTCGACTGGGCCATCACCAGCGCGTAGCCGTCATCGCTAATCGACATGCGCACCAGCTTCTCCATCATCTCCATTGGCCTTGAGCCACCACCGATGATGAATAATTTGCCTTTGGGGCCTGCACTCACAATTTCGTCAGCAACGGGCTCTACTGTGTTTTCTCCTTGGCAGGAAAACAGCAAAAAGGCGATCGCTATGGCTCCGAGTATTCTCATTCGTCCCACCAAAATCGGTCTTGCATATTTGGATTCGGAGAAGGGAAATTCTGATTTCTCAAACGCTCGCTCTGCGGGTAGATCAATCGTCGCGGAATCTCACCATTTGGATTGGAAGCAGTAGCACCGTTTTCATTGGGCATCAAGTTCGGGTATCCCGTTCTTCGGTAGTCAGTCCATGGCTCCGGCGTAGTAAAAAGAGCGATATATTTCTGTGTGATGATCGTTTCCAAATCAGACTCAAAAGTACCGCTCAAGGTACCGTGATTCGCGATATAGGCACCGGCATCTTCTTGGGTAATTTCTCCTTCCGAAAGTTCATTCATCGAAAGTTCGATGGCCTCTTGAAGTGCCGTTTCAGCTCCGGGCGTATCCCCGGTTCTCAGTCTGGCTTCCGCCAAAAGGTAGAGCTGCTCCAGGTAGCCTGCCAACTTTACCGGAGACGAAGGCCCCGCAAAATAGTCTCCTGGACGACGGCGACCTCCGGTAAAAGGAATGATCTTGAAGGAGTAATCGATTCTCGGGTCATCCAAGTTTTCCATCAACTCCACAAATTGAGGGTCGGCCTCGGCATAGGGCGTAATGGAAAAGAAGCTGTTCAGTGGATTCACGTCTGTCCCTGTTCCCAAATAAGGGTATTGCCAGTCTTGCGCCTGAGATGGAAGGGCCGAGTTCAAAGCCAATAAGGCAGCGTCGGCCGCATTGGGATTTCGCTTTGTGGTATGCAAGTGGTATCGGGCTTTTAAAAGGTGGGCCGTAGCAATCCAACTAGCGAGATCTCCTCCAAACATGACGTCATCAGCGGCGGGAGAAAAGACGCTGGTCTCTGCTTGTAAATCCAAAATGGCTCGATCAAGCAGATCTTGAATTTCGCCGTAGAGAAGTTCCTGCGCGTCGTACTCAGGATTTGGAAAATCAGCCCCTTGCGCTGACTGGATGAAAGGAACATTTCCCCAAACATCGGTCAAAAAACCAAGAGCTTGTACTTGAAGTACTCTGGCAACCCCCGAGTAGTGTGGTGATCCCTCAGCGTCGGCCCGATCGATGATAATCTCCAAATTAACCATGGAGCCCACATAAATGTCCGACCAAACATTTCCTACGAAAAGCTCGTCGGGTTGGTAGTTTTCAATGAGCAATGGCTGATTGTCCACTCCTTCCATGTGTTGAGAGAAGATGTTGGTGTATTGAAAAAGTTCCCGACCCTGAACGTCGGTGAGTGCTTTCTGTGTCGGTGGCAGAAGAGTACTCAATGGCACTTCCTGCGGGACGTTCGGATTTTCGTTGATCTCTTCCAGATTGCACCCCGAAAGAACCAAAACTGCGAGTATGCTATAAATGATATTTTTCATCTCTACAGAGTTAAAGTTAGGTTCACCCCATAACTCTTGGTGTTGGGGCTATTAAAATAATCTCTACCAAAGGCATTGGATCCGCCTCCCAGAGAAGTCTCAGGATCTATTCCTTTGTAATTGGTAATCAAGAATAGGTTTCGAGCCGTAAGACTGAAGGAAGCGCGGTCGATGCAGATCTTATCCAAAAAGGCAGGGGCAAAATTGTATGTAAGCGACACGTCTCGCATTCTTACCCAATTTACCTCCTCGATGTACATTTCCGAAACTCCTGTTAAACCGTAGCGGCTGTAAAAATCTCTGTCGAGTTTGATGGGAATGTTATTGGCTTCGCCTGAACTTTGAAACACGCCGTCCCAAACTGTTTCTTCGTTGCGGTTTTCGGTATCAGCATGAGTTCCCAGTGAGCTCATCACCGCTCGGGTTCCATTGTACATATCACCTCCTACGCGAATATCGAGTAGGAAAGAGAGTTCCCAATTGCGCCAGCCGACTGTATTCCTCCAACCAATGGTAAAATCGGGATTGGGATCGCCCACTACGCCGTTTTCGGAGTCGCGGATTGGGTAACCGTTCTCGTCGACCAAAATATTTCCATCGCCATCTCTCGCCCATCGCGAGCCGTAGATCACACCGTATTGATATCCTTCTACAACACGGCTTTGGGTGCTGGCCACTCCGTTACTCGGCAACGCAATATTATCGAGGTCTTCAGTGAGTTCAATGACATCGCTGCGGTTTCTCGTAAAGTTCAAAGTAGAAGTCCACCAAACCTTGTTCGGTTTACCGATTTGTCTTTCGATGAAATCGTAGCTCACCAAGGCCTCGATTCCTTGGTTTTCAATTTCACCGATGTTGGTGATGAATGAAACATAACCAGTGGAGTTGGCAATCGGAATTTCTACAATCTGATCGGTAGAAGAAGTGTGGTAGTAAGTCAGGTCCAGACGCATGCGGTTATTGCGGCTTCTGATATCGGTGCCGATTTCAAAGGATCGTGTAAATTCAGGAGTGAGGTCTTCGCTTCCGATAACGGCACTTGGGAAATATGAGAGTTGACCTTGAGTAGAACCTCCGCTCACAAAGAAATTGCTGGTGAGGTAAGCTGCATATGCATCATTACCCGTAATGGCATAGCTTCCGCGAAGCTTCACGTATTCAAACCAGCCCAGATCTACCAACTCGGTCGGGACAAAACCCATACTCACCGACGGATAGAAGAATGCATTATTGCCGGCAGGCAAAGTACTCGACCAATCCTGCCTTCCGGTAAGGGTCAAGTAGTAAGTGCGCTTGTAGTCAAAAGAGAAATCCCCGAAAAGCCCGATGATTCTTCTTCTTTCGATGTTATCATCTGCGGTAACATTGACCGAAGCGATATTTGACATGTCGTAAAATCCATCGACCACAAAGTCAAAACCGTCAACGAAATAAGATTGGGTATTAAAATCCTGGAAGCTATTCCCGATTATAAATGTCGCGTTCAGGTCGTCGGTCAATTTGCGATCTGCCGAAATAATCAAGTCATTGGTGATGTTTCGCTGATTGACATTGGCGTCAAAAATAGCTCCGCCTAAATCTGCGAATTCATTGGACTGGCTATCCCAATAGCTCTTTCTCTGCTCAGAGTACGTATCAACCCCTGTTCTATTCATCACATTCATCCAATCCCAAGGCTGCCAATTGGCCTCAAAAAATCCAATCAGGCGATTCAGGGTTTCCTCGTTTCGGTTCTTGTTTACTGACCAATAAGGATTGTCATAGGCAGCTGTGTAGGTTCGCTGGGTTCCATCAGGGAATGACCAAGCAGATTCATCATCTACAGGATCATCTGATCCATTGGTAAGATCGTAAGAAGGTGGCGTTCGCATTAAGCCGAGCATAACCCCTGATAGATTACTACCTCTTTGTGCCCGATCGGCTTTGCTCGTGATGTAGTTGGCGCTTGCCTTTACTTGGAAGTTCGATCTGATTTCATTGGTGGCTGTGAGTCTGATGCTCGTTCGGTTGAACTCAGTAAGCGGCACGACTCCCGTTTGCCTGAGATCGCCCAAAGACAAAAAGAAAGTCGATTTTTCATTTCCGCCCCTCACACTGAGGCTATTGTTCAATGTGACTCCCGTTCTGAAAAAGTTCTCCGAATTATCAAAGCTTTTGGCTCTTTGGCTTGAAGCCAATGGATCAGAACCGGGAACCAAAAATTCTTCATTTGACTCTGATGAACCGGGAATGCCGGCATAAAACATAGTGTCGATCAGTGGACCCCATGAATTGTTATCACCGAATATAAATTGACCATTCTGACCTTGCGCCCATTGCGATTGCATTTCAGGAAGCTTATTGACATAGTCGAAGGTAGTAGTGGTACTGAATGTAACCGATGTCTTTCCCTTCTTCCCTTGTTTGGTATTGATGATGATCGCTCCGTTCGAAGCCCGTAATCCATAAAGAACGGAGGCAGCTCCACCCTTGAGGACGGTCATACTCTCAATGTCGTTAGGATCGATGTCGATAGCTCGATTGGCCTGATCGGTAAAGTTTGAACCTCGGTAACTATTGTCAATCGGTATTCCGTCGATCACGTAGAGTGGATCGTTGTTTCCATTGATAGAAGAGTTTCCTCGAATACGAATGGTGGAAGAAGCTCCGGACTTCCCGATGTAGAGGTGACCTGTACTCCTGCCACTTTAGAGTTAAGGGCGTTTACAATATTGGTCTCGCGAGATCTCACGATTTCATCGCTCTGCACTTCGGTCACAGAGTAGCCAAGTTTTCGCTTATCCTTTTCAATCCCGATAGCTGTGATTACCACTTCACCGAGTAATTCTTGGTCGGGTTTAAGGGATGCATTGACAGTCGTTTGTCCGCCAATGGGCTTCACAAGAATTTTATAACCAAGGAATCGAAATTCCAACGAGTCGTTTTGAATCTCCTCTTGGGTCAACTCCAAATTATAGGTTCCGTCAAGCGTGGTAGGAACTCCCTTGGTGGTTCCTTTTAAAACAACCGAGACGCCCGGTAGAGCTTCACCCGTTTGGGCGTCGGTCACAGTTCCGGTGATTGACTGCTGAGCAAAACCCGAAGCGGAAAATAAGGTCAGGCACAGCAACGCAACGAAGGCGTTAATTGATTTCATGATGAGAAAATTGAGTGTTAATTGTTAGAATAGAAATACCGAAGAAACGGTACGACTAACAATCAAAGATCGGCTGCAGATTGCGGAGTGCAATCGGCTTATGAGTGGGTCTGTATGTTGATCTTATTTTCATTTGCTTTTCGCCAATGACTCCCCAATATTAAATTTTTTCATTCGTTCTCGCAAGGATTTTTAAATCTTCAGATTTTCTCTCCAAAAAAATTTCACTTGCGATCTTCAACTCGATTTATTTATATTTGACCTCGATGTACTTTACCAATTATCTTCCGTTTAAGCCGCTTCATAGGCTTAATTTGCAGCCGATCTTCGACTGCTAGTACACATCTCTTCCCGGGGCTCACCCCGCCATTTCTTCATATTTCTTTTACTCACTTAATACTTTTACTATGAACAAAGTTTACCTACTCGCTTTGGCGATTTTTGGGTTTACCGCAATGGATGCCCAACTCTATTTTGACGACTTCGAGGACAATAGTCTCGAAGGATACACGCTTTATAATTTGGATGGCTTAACGCCATTTGATGAGGACTTGAGCACGATGGCCGATAGTGCTTGGACTATCAGAAACATTACCTCTCAAGGATGGGAGTTTGGCTTGAGTGCTTTTTCTGTTTCTTGGTACGAAAATGACGAAGGACCGAGCGATGACTGGTTGGTAACTCCGGGAATCGCCATCGGTGAAGGAGCAATTTTGGAATGGGATGCTATGGCTATCACATCCAGCGGTCTTTTTAGAGATCGTTACCAAGTGTTTATAAGTAGCAGCCCCGAGCTTGATGACTTGGGCCTATTGGCGCCTGAATTCACCATGGGCGATACGGGAGAAGTTGATTTCCCAATTCACCGCACGCTCGATCTCGGTGCTCTTGGCTATGCTAATGAAACCATTTATGTAGCTTTCAGAAACAACACGCAGCCATTTGTATCAGGTGGTGGTAGTGGCCCCGGAAACGGTGGAAATGAATTGGCCATTGACAATATCGAAGTGAATGATGAAACGACTTTGAGCGTAAGCGAAAACACCGCTTTCGAATATGTCAAAGTTCAACCCAACCCGGTTGCTCAAGGCGCTTCAATCAATTTATCGCTTTCGCTGAAAACATCCGAAACGATTTCAATTGAAGTGATGGACATCACGGGAAAGATTCATACGGTGATCTCAAACCGCGATCTACCTGCGGGACCTAACTTGATCAGCATCGATCGCAATGGCCTGTCTCAGGGTATTTACTTCCTCAGATTGCGCGCCGGAGAAAACACTTCTGTCGTTAAAACAGTTCTTAACTAAACCAAACATCTAAATTGGGCGCGGCTATTCAGGCCGCGCTCATTTTTTAGCCTATGAAAAACTTTTCACTAGCCATTCACGGAGGAGCAGGAACGATTCTCAAATCGGCGATGACCGAAAAAAAAGAAAAACAATACCACAGAGCATTGAAGAACTCGCTGAAGGCCGGTGAAAAAATTCTCGCCAAAGGAGGTTCGGCTTTAAATGCAGTCGAAGCTGCCGTGATGGTGATGGAAGACTCCGAACTTTTTAATGCAGGTAAAGGATCCGTTTTTACCCATGAAGGCGACCATGAAATGGATGCTTCCATTATGGATGGTTCTGATAGAAATGCGGGAGCAGTAGCCGGAGTAAGGCGCGTGAAAAACCCCATACAACTCTGCAAAGAAATACTGCATCATTGCGAGCACGTTTTCTTGATTGGCGATGGCGCCGAGGAATTTGCAAAACTGAGAAAGCTGGATATTGAAACGAAAGACTACTTCTCGACCGATTACCGCTTCGGACAACTGCAGAGAATCCGCAACACACATCAAACATTGCTCGATCACTCTGATCACGAATTGAAAAAATTCGGAACCGTCGGAGCGGTTGCCAGAGATCAAAAAGGCAACTTGGCTGCGGCAACTTCTACCGGTGGAATTACCAATAAGCGCTATATGCGGGTCGGTGACACGTCTATAATCGGTTCTGGAACCTATGCTGAAAATGGTGTGTGTGCCATTTCATCTACCGGCTGGGGTGAGTACTACATTAGAGCAGTAGCTGCTTATGATGTGGCCGCCATGATGAAGTATGGAAATAAATCATTGGAGGAAGCCGCAGGAGAAGTCATTAATAAAATCATCCCGAAAATGGGCGGCGATGGCGGTATGATAGGTGTAGATGCAGAAGGAAACGTCGTGATGCCTTTCAATACGGACGGGATGTACAGAGGATTTATTAAGTCCTCGGGCGAGACCGAAACGTCGATATACGCTTAGCGCCTCATCATTGCGCGTCCGCTAGCTTGATCAGAACCAAAGTCTCTGTTGAAGGTAAAATTAACGCCAAAATGCACCCTCAAATCTGCGGCAGAAGCAGGGAGTATGACGGTCGATCGATCTGACGGATTGTCTTCGCTAATGATTGTGACCTCGGCAAGAGGTGCCACGTTAAAGTTTTCGACCATAGCGTAGACTTGAAAGAATCCTGCATTTAGAGATAATCCACCGCCCAAGGTGAAAGGTAAATCACCTGATTTGGTCATATGAACTCCTGCTTGAATTGAATTCCAAAGGGTTTGATTATATCCCAAGGAGGCTTGAAAATCGATCAGGCTTTCGCCAATGCCGTGAGTAACATTGCACCATCCTGTTCCGGTAAACTTCTCATTTTCAAAAACAGTGTAAGCCGCACCATAACGCATAAATCCGTTGAGGCCTGTCTTAAAATCCCCTTCTGTTTTATCAAAACCAAATGTTTCTTCCAATTCGTTTAAGAGGCTGTCTGCCTCGTTTTGAAATTCGTCGGAAAAGTCAGCATCTTCCTGAAAAAGAAATTCAGTTAGATCAACACCGTCAAAAGCAAAACTTGCATCATCAGTTTGGTAATTGGCGATATCGTCTTTCCAACGAATAAATCCAATATCGTGAGCTGATATTTGCAATTTCAAACCATCAATGACCTCGTAGGTTCCACCTAAGTCAAAGGCAAAACCTGTGTTATTTTTCTTCAAGAGATACTCCTCAACCGTGGGCGTTTCACCATTATCAGAAACCAAGGAATTGATACCCGATGTATTGACCTGAAATTGACCCGATGTTGTAAGCTCATAGGTATTAGGGTCAGTACGCAGCTTCAATGATGATTTCTCCGTTTGGATCACCTCCATGCCATAGAGGTATTTTGCAGTTACACCCACATTTATTTTATCGGTAATCTGAGTGTTGAATCCTGCAGCATATTCTCTGAAATGAATGGCGTCAAAAGCGAGGTTTGAAAAATTTGCCGTGTTGTCTTCAAATTGGTAAGACCCAACGTTTCCGTATACTGCCAGGTTGAAAATATCTACCGGCAGATTTAATCTCATTTGCACTCTCTCGGCGGCTCTGATGTGAACGTAGTGTTTTCCAAATCGCAACCCTGCATGAAAAAGCTCGATTCCCGTAGAAAAAGAAGTGGTAGCCTCATCATCAATCGCCGCCAGAATAGACTGTGGTGACAGCACTGAGTTATCGCCTTCAACGAAGTTTTGTGGTTGAATCCAATTATTTCCATTTTGCACATATACATTTCCCAATGCGGGAAAGGCGATGTTAAACTTGGCTTTTGGCTGAAAAGCCGGGTTGGCATAAATGCGCTGAGGCACCAAATCGAATTGTCCGATTTGTCCGCTCATCTGAGCATAACCCTGAGCCGAAAAAAGAAGGGCAAGAATATAAATCAGTTTCTTCATCCTATTCGAGTTCAAGGTTGAAAATTGCTTTAGCTGCCAGGTTGACCTCAATGAAATTTTCGGGGTAAAGTCTGATCGGATTGTCTCCGTTTCCTGTTGTGTTTCCAAAAACTTCAACTATTACTTGCGTCACGTCCTTCAGCGGATCAATCCGTTCCCTAGGGATGGAGACGTCAATTCGCGTTTCCGTCTCGCCGATTACTCTTCCATAATCAGGAGAGCCAACGGCAGCGGACAATCGATCTGAGCTGCAGGTATTACGGTAGTCGGTTCAGCAAAGAGCGAGTCGATGCGGTTGAAATTATCATCAAGAAAAATAAGTTGAACACCTGCCTCAATCGGCAGGGCATTCCTCACAAAAAGCCGAACATCCAGTTGCTCAATTTCTTGGATATCATCAGCAGAATCTACTACATCACCGAAATCAATATCGGTGGTATCTATCAGGCTAAAATCGGCCAATGACCCATAAATAGGCAGTTCCACCTCAAAGTTTACGTCAAGTGATGTTCCCCGAGAAATAAAATTAGATTCATTGTTTTCAGGGTTGATTTCCAAGGCAATTTTGCCCGTCACTCTATTGGGTTCAAAGGCCATGAAATCCGTTACCGTAGGTGTCATGGTCTCATTATCAATTTGGATTTGACTTAAGCCAACATCACCCGGAGCAGAGGCAGCTGATACAACGGGAAGCTGTTCTATTTGCGATCCCGGCACTACAAGTAGTTCGCCTGCATTATTTTCCCCGATTATTTCATTGATCACAGGGCGAAGACCAATTCCATATCCGTTAAAAAAAAAAAAAAAAAAAAAAAAAAAAAAAAAGAAAAGGTTGAGCGTGGGTCTTCCAGCCTGAGCACCCCTTCAAATTCATCATCAAAAATGCTGATTCGGGCTTCTTGGTCATCCAATTGGATGATACGAGGAGCAATGTATCCGCCTGCAGAAGCAATGGAAAAGTCATTTAGGGAAAGTGCGAAAGAAATTTCATCGGGGTATGTTCCTCCATTATCCGTCAATTCAAAAGAAAAGGCAAGGCGGATCCCATTGTCATATTCGTCATCAGATCTTAGTCTGAAAAGCAAGTCTGTGAAATCTTCATTGATGCTCGCAGAAATCGGAGGGGAATCGTCAGAAAAACCAACACTAAAAACAGACTCTCCTGTGAAAGGATCGAGAATGGACATTTCGCCGCTGAGAGGAATAGATCCATCAGAATTGACCGATAGAGTTAAAGTACCCGTTTCTAAACGAATCGAGTCCAATCTATCATCGCCGAAACCAAGGCTGTAGATTTCATCTTCTCGGAAAGAAACCGTTCCGAAATTAGCAAGGTCAGACAGCTCGGAGGCATTAAGTGTATACACATCCTCAACCTCTTAGTCATCCAACCCCAGATATTCATCTGCTGAAATAGACTCTAACGTGTCTTGATAGACAAGTGTCAATACGCCATCTTCGCCGGTGGTAACCAGACCTTCATCATCATACCTCTCGATGACTTCTTCAGCAAAAATGGTGGCTTTAACTAGTGGAACTCCAAATTCAGGAGAAATGGAAGAACTTAGATCCTTCACCTCAATTCTATCCTTTACGCAAGAAGAAAGAAGGAATAAACACACAATCGGAAGTAAGCTATACTTCATTTTATAGATTTAAGGAGAGCAAACTTTATGCACTTCGCAACGTTTGCTATCAATCAAAACATACGCTTAAACGGGATAAGTGTTTCTTAATTTTGCAATCCATCAAGGATATATGAAGAGAATATTAGCTTGGCTAGCCTTAGCAATGGTCACCATCTCGACCTCGGCGCAAGTCACTTTTCCCGAAAAGGGCATTTCATCAAAAGACAATTTACACTATCTGATTAAAGGAGCTACGATTCACCGCGAACCGGGAATAACGGAGGTAGGTGACATACTTATGTACAAAGGACGGATCGTGGCTGTAGGAGAGGTAAAGGAAGATGAAATCCCTGCAAACACCGTCATCTACGAACGTTCAGAAAAGCATATTTACCCTTCCTTTATCGAGCTCAATTCTGACTACGGAATGGAGAAGACGAAGGACAAAGATTCGAAAAGAGGACCGCAGTACGAAAGGCAAGAAAACAAAAGCACCTACTGGAATGAGGCCTTTCATCCGGAAGTCGATGCATTCGACGGATTCAAACCGAATGAAAAGGATTCGGAAAATCTATTGAAAATGGGCTTCGGGGTTGCGCTCACACATAACCGAGATGGAATAAGTCGAGGAACTTCTCTCTCGTTTTGATCGGCGACGGCGAGGCGAACGAGATGATGCTCGACGAAAGAGCGGCACAGCACTTTTCTTTCAGTAAAGGCAGCAGCACACAAGACTATCCGTCGAGCCTGATGGGAGCCATTGCTTTAATTCGTCAAGCATTTTACGACGCTCAGTGGTATACCACGGCACAGCAGAAGGAAACGAACGTCTCGCTTCAAGCGCTAATTGATCATAGAGAGCTGCCCATCATTTTTGAAGCAAGCGAAGCTGACGACTTGATTCGAATTCAGCGAATAGCGGAAGAGTTTGATCTTAACGTAATCGTTTCAAGTTCGGGCGATTCGTACCAGGTTTTGAATGAACTCGGCGAGAATATCACGGGAATCATTTCACCTCTCGATTTTCCCAAGCCATTCGACATGAGCGACCCCGAGCTGAGTCGATATGTTTCACAAAGAGATCTTCTGCACTGGGAAAGAGCGCCATTCAATCCTCGATTCATTTCAGAGGCAGCTATGCCCCTCGCCCTTTCGGGCAATGGAGTCGAAAAGGAAAAGGACTTCTTTAAAAACTTAAGACTTGCCGTCGAAAAAGGCCTGCCCACCGAAGAAGCGTTAGCGGCACTTACAACCACTCCCGCAGAAGCATTAGGAGCTGAAAAAATCGGAAAACTATCACCGGGTTACCTCGCCAATTTCTTCATTACCGACAAGGAAGTCTTTACCGAAGACTCTCCGAAAGTTTTTGAGCATTGGATAAAAGGCAAGAGAAACATCATCTCAGAAGTAGATGCAATCACTTTCGTAGGAAGCTACGACCTGAATATAAACGACACCTACTATAAGCTTTCCCTTGAGGGTGAAGAGAAGCCAAAAGGCAAAGTGATACTGATTCAAGATGAGGATACACTCTCTTCGAAAGTCGAATTTTCGAGTCAGGGAAATGAGGTGGTGCTGGCCTTCGAAGATCCCGAAGGAAATGGCAGATTCAGACTTTCGGCTACCAGCCTTTCGGACAATAGAATCTGGGATGGTCGAGGCATAAATCCTTTTGGGAAAGAAGTGTTGTGGAGCGCCATTCGCACGAAGAAAAAAACGGAAGAGAATAAATCAGAGACAGATACAACGGCAACAGATAGCATACTTCCGCTGCCTGCGATGATCTATCCATTGACCGCGTACGGTCAAGACTCCCTACCTGTTTCGAGTTCTGTTTTAATCCAAAATGCCACCGTGTGGACATTGGACGAAAACGGTATTTTGGAAAATGCTGATGTTCTGATCTCAGACGGTAAAATCAAAGCAGTAGGCAGAAACTTGCCGGCATTTGAAGGAATCGCAGACCTCGATACCATCGATGGAACGGGGATGCACATCACCCCGGGTATCATCGACGAGCATAGCCACATCGCCATTACTCGCGGAGTGAACGAAGGCACCCAGTCCAGCACGGCAGAGGTGAGAATTGCCGATGCGGTTTCTCCAAATGACATCAACATCTATCGCCAGTTGGCGGGTGGAGTTACTACGGCTCAATTGCTTCACGGCTCAGCCAACCCTATAGGCGGGCAGTCGGCCATCATAAAAATGAGATGGGGAGAAGACATGAACGACATGCTTTTTGCAGAAGCGCCGGGATTCATCAAATTCGCTCTGGGCGAAAACGTGAAGCAATCCAACTGGGGCGATTCGTACAATACACGTTATCCGCAAACGAGAATGGGTGTGGAGCAGTTCTACTACGACTCCTTTTACCGAGCGAAGGAATACGGTCAGCTTAAAAAGCTGAACGAGGCAGGAAAGAAAGCCAAGAAAAAACGCGGACGCAAAAAAGAGGAAACAGAAGAAAAAGAAGCATTTAGAACTGACATTGAGCTGGAAGCGCTGCTTGAAATTCTCAATAGCGAGCGATTCATCACTTGCCATTCGTACGTGCAAAGTGAGATCAATATGCTCATGCACGTTGCCGACAGCATGGGCTTCACGCTGAATACTTTCACTCACATCTTAGAAGGATACAAAGTGGCCGACAAGATGAAGGAACACGGAGCTTCAGCATCTACCTTCAGCGATTGGTGGGCCTACAAATATGAGGTGAAAGATGCCATCCCACACAATGCCTCAATGCTGAATAGAATGGGCGTGACGACAGCCATTAACTCTGATGATGCCGAAATGGGAAGACGACTGAATCAAGAAGCTGCCAAAGGAATTCGCTATGGCGGCATGAGTGAAGAAGATGCCTTGAAAATGGTGACGCTCAATCCGGCCAAAATGCTCCACATCGACGAATATGTAGGGAGTATAACCGAAGGAAAAGATGCGGACCTTGTGATTTGGAGCGACCATCCGCTATCGGTTTATGCCAAGGCGATGAAAACCTTCGTTGATGGCAAAATTTACTTTGACCGCGACGACATGGAATTGCGAAAAGTGCGCGATGAAATCGAGCGAAATGAGATTGCCGAAAAAATGGCAAAAGCGGCTTCAAACGGCTCCGCGACGCAAAAGCCAAAACGTAAAATGGAAAGATACTACCACTGTGATACGAAAGAATAGATTACTCGCATTGATGGGAATCCTGACCGTTTTATTGGTTCAGGCCCAAGAAGAAAACCGAAGCGTCATTTATACCGGTGGCAAGATTTTCACCGCTGCGGGGAAAGTATTTGAAAATGGCGCTATCGGAGTGAAAGCCGATACGATCAGCTTCGTAGGAAAGGAAGCTGACGCGAACTTTTCCGACTATAGTCGGGTGGAAGAATTGGAAGGGCGACACGTCTATCCGGGGCTTATTGCATCGAACACGACTTTGGGTTTAACCGAAATCTTTGCCGTTCGCGCTACGCGAGATTACCGCGAGGTAGGAGACATGAATCCGAATGTGCGCAGCATCATCGCTTACAATGCCGAGAGCGACATCACTTCTACCGTTTTGGAAAACGGGGTGCTCTTCGCTCAAATTTGCCCGAGAGGCGGAACTATCAGTGGAACCTCATCTGTAGTTCAACTCAAAGGTTGGAATTGGGAAGATGCCGTTTACGAGATGGACGAGGGCATCCATATGGATTGGCCGAGGATGTTTAAGCGCAAAGGCGAGCGTGACGACCCAAGAGAGTACGAGCCCGATGAAAAATACCAAGAGCGGATCAATGAGCTCAAGAGTTTTTTCGCCTCAGCAAAGGCCTACGCCCAAAGCGATTATCCGTTGGAGCGAGACTTGCGCCTTGAAGCCATGAAGGGAATATTTGATGGAACGAAGCGCCTGTACATCGAAGCTGATTTTATAAAGGAAATTCGCGAAGTCGTTGCTTTCAAACGAGATTTAGATTTGCCAAAAGTCACCATCGTTGGCGGATACGAAGCCAATCGAGTGGCCGATCTTTTGGTAGAAAATGAGATCAGCGTTTTGGTGAGACGCGTGATCAGCTTGCCAAGTCTTTCAGAAGATCACATCGATGCTCCATTTCGTTTGGCGGCTCAATTGGCGGAAGCCGGAGTTCTTTTCGCTTTTCAAATGGATGGAGATATGGAGCCGATCCAAAACCGCAACCTGGCTTTTGCAGCGGGTGTGGCTATTGCCAATGGCCTAGCCCCCGAAGATGCGCTAAAGGGATTGACCATCAATGCGGCAAAGATTTTGGGAATTGACGACCGAACGGGAAGTCTGGAGGTAGGCAAGGAAGCCAACTTTATCGTAACCGATGGAGACCTCTTCGACATTCGTACGGGACAGGTGCACCGAATCTACTTGGGCGGTATGCTGATCGATCCTGAAAACAGACAAAATGATCTTTACCTGAAGTATGCTCGAAAATATGGTTTACCCGATGTGGAGGGAAAACCTTAATTTTGGGTAAATCTGATAATTATGGCTAAAAGAAATACACCCGAAAAATGGGTCCTAATGACCGAGCTGAATGGTGAGCCGTTGCTCCACCATTTCAAACTATCCAATCTCGGAAATGTAGTGCGCATGAAAAAAGGGGACGGACCTGAAGAGCCTTTCTATCCGAGGAAAATTCTCGGTTATCAATACATTTCTTTCACAACTCGAAAAGGGTCGAGAGAAACCATTTACCTTCATCGATTGGTGGCTGAGTTTTTCGTAGAAGCCCCAAGTCCTGATGCTGAATTTGTCATTCACATCGATTACTCCCGAGACAATAATAGGTTTGACAATCTGAAGTGGGTAGACAAAGTTGAGCTGAAAAAACATAGGTCGGCGAAAGCGGGAAGAGTTCCGGGCAAGCTAACAAGCCGAAGCAAAGCGGCTGATCCCAATGCACCGCTTGAAGAAAGTATAGATGCAAAAAACTATGAGTTGAGAAGACTGATTAGCAACGTTGCAAATGTTGTGCACTAGTTAAACCTTGATCCAAAACCTTAGTCAAATAGCCAAACTTAAAAATGATGAAAAAGACAATTTTGATGATCGCAGTGCTTTTCGGGCTAGCTCTTAGCACATCAGCTCAAGAAAACGGAAAACGCGAATTGCCAAGTGCAGATCAAATGACAGAGCGTATGAAGACTCAACTGGAGCTTACGGATGAGCAATACAAATCCGTTTATGCTGCAAACGAAGAAATGATCAAAATGATGGAAGAAGCAGGAGGAAGAGACGCGGATAAGGAGACCAAAAATAAAATCAAGAAACAACATATGGCCAAGCTAAATGAGATTCTTACTCCTGAGCAGATGGCCAAATTGAAAGAAGGATACCAGCAACGAGATCGGAAAAGGAAAAATTCTCAAATCGAAAAAGTAGAAGAATAGAACCTCACAAAAAGCCGCCGATTAATGATCTGCGGCTTTTTTAATACCCCAATTTTTCTCTCACCTTGCCGATAGTCGATTGGGCTACTTTTTTGGCCTTAGCTGCTCCTAAAGCGAGTTGATCTTCAATTTCTGAAGGGTTCGACATAAGCCGATCGTATTTTTCCCGTTCCTCGCCAAAGCGATCCAAAATCAATTCGTACAATTCCTGTTTGGCATGCCCGTAGCCAAACCCGCCTGCTTCGTACTTTTGACGCATTTCGGCAGTCTGCTCTTTGTTTGCCATTGTCTTATAGATATTAAAGACATTGCACTCATCCGGGTTTTTGGGATCTTCAACTCCTTTGCTGTCGGTAATGATCTTCATGACGTTTTTCCGAAGCTTTTTATCGGTCTGGAAAATATCAATGAAGTTTCCGTAGCTCTTGCTCATCTTTTGCCCATCAGTACCCGGGATGTACATGGTTTCTTCTTGCACCCTAGCCTCGGGTACTACCAAGGTCTCTCCCAACTGATGGTTGAAAGAACCGGCAATATCTCTGGTCATTTCCAAGTGCTGGAGCTGATCTTTTCCGACGGGAACTATATTGGCATCGTAAAGCAAAATATCTGCAGCCATTAAAACGGGGTAAGTAAAGAGTCCTGCGTTTACATCGGCCAAGCGTTCGCTTTTGTCTTTAAAGCTGTGCGCATTTGCCAGCATCGGAAATGGAGTGAAACAGTTCAAATACCACGTAAGCTCAGCTACTTCCGTAACATCACTCTGACGGTAGAAAGTATTGCGCTCCGTATCCAAACCAAAAGCCAACCAAGCAGCAGCTACCGCTCGCACGTTGGATTTTCTGACCTCCGCATCTTTGATGGTCGTGAGCGAGTGCAAATTTGCAATAAATAGAAAAGCCTCATTGCTCCCCTCGTTTGCGAGTTGTATAGCGGGCTTGATGGCCCCCAAAATATTTCCCAAGTGTGGGATTCCCGTGCTTTGTATTCCCGTTAAAATTCTAGCCATATCGGTGGCAAATTTAGGGTTTTTCGGTTCTTCAACCTGCTTAAACATCCACGTTTATAAGAAGATGTAATTCCTTAAATTTGGCCTCATGAATGTGGACAATGCACTAATCGATAAACTCGCCAATCTTTCTAAACTTGAATTTGACGCAGCGTCGAAAGAGAGTATCAAGCAAGACCTTACCCGGATGCTTGCATTCGTGGAGCAACTGAACGGTCTCAATACGGATGGAGTGGAACCGTTGATTCATGTAAATGAAGAGACAAATAAGTTCCGTGAAGATGCCGTGACTGAAGTGCTTTCGCAAAAGGATGCTCTAAAAAATGCACCTGAGCATGATGGCTTCTACTTCAAGGTGCCCAAAGTGGTGGAGAATCCCGACGAGAAATGAAAAAATGCCGGTGAATACCGGCATTTTCAATCTCTAACCAATCTTTTTTAATTCCGATCAGGTCTTGATAAAAAGACCCACCGCAAAAGGATAAACGTCCTGCGTATTGTCATTATCGAAAAGAGGCAGTAGTCCGACTTGCCCGAAAACGGTTAATCTTTTATATCCGATTCTAACCATGGCATCAGCGCCCCATCGGTTCAAGCCTAAGTCTCCTTTCAAAGAAGCTTTATTGTCGTTTCCATCCAAAGAATATTTCTGCTTGTACATATTTCCGATTCTAACTTTTCCTACCACTCCGGCAGAGATGTGGAAGGCCTTATCGGGATCAAGAGAAGTATTGAATTCAAGCATTAAAGGAACTCCAATGTACGTTGCTCGAAGTTTGTTCTTGTTGACGTTTTTATCGCCCGTGGGAGCCAGCCCCATGCTGTCGCCTACAAAAACCAATTCATCCGACCCCGAGAACTTCCAATTGTAGCTTTGAATGGTGAGTCCGGTAACAATCCCAACATAATCTTTGACAATTCGTCCCTTTACTTGGGCAAAGTTCAAAGCGATGTATCGCGATCTTCCGTATTCCGGCTCAAGCATTCCCGAGGCAGGATCTTGAGACAAACTCAAACCAAAATCATCGTTTAAGATTCCGTTCACACCCACATCAATTCCATTCCACCAAGTGAGCTGATATTTAGGGTTATTCCAATCACCCCAGTCATCATCGTCGTCATCATCGTCCTTATCTGCTTCAGATTTGCTTACTATCGTGATGTAAGAATTCTTGAGTTCTATTCTGGTCGTATCAGTATAAGAGCCATCTTCATTCTGGCCTTGAACTTTAACACCACCTTCTTCGCTTACTTTAATAGAAACGGATGGAGTCGTCTTAAAACTTGTGTCTGCCTTTTCAGGCTCTTGAGCCCAAGTAGCTAAGCAAACAAGGAGGGCTAGTGTGGTTATTATCGTTTTCATGTTCTTTGGTTTTCGGTATTTGAAAGTGTGACGGACAGAGGGTTCAAAAAGTTACTTTGCCGTGGAATGAGAAACTTTAAACCCTCGTATTCTAAGTGAATAGGTGAGTCTGTCGCCCTCTTCGTCCTCTTCTTTTTTCAATTCAGAGTCTAGTGCTTCACCTGCTTTATGCGTGATTCGCTTAGCTACACTCAGTGCCATTTCATCTCGTTCTTTGTCCGATAAATTGAGTTGGTCGGCCACTCGATCTTGGGCAATTTCTCCAATCGTCTGAAACTTTTCGGTAGTACGATCGGGGATTTGTTCGGCTAAGATCACTTCATCTTCATCTTGTAAATCGGGAATGACAATTGGTTCCTCCTCGATAGGAATTTCAATAGGTTCTGCTTTGGCGAATTCCACCTCATCAAAGGCCTCTTCAACTTCGGGAGTCTGTGGTATTTCTTCTTGTTCCATCTCGGGCTCGTCGTTATCGGCTACAAAAACGGGGTCGGGCTCGCGGATTTCCCATTCTTCGAGTTGATACTTCTCGGCTTCAACGTCATCTTCAGTCGGAATGGAATCCTCTTTTAATTCTTCCTGTGATTCCGTGGCCTTCAAGGTATCGGGAGTCGACTCAGCGACTTCTCTCTGAGCGTATCTCTGCTCAGCCGTTTCGGGTTGATTGAGCAGGAAAACCAGTGAGGCACTCAATCCGATGAGCAGGATTATGGCTGCCGCTCGGTAAAACAGAATTAGTCCTTTCCTTTCTTTTTTCTTGAGGTCGTCTTTGTACGGGTAGAAAATTCCTTTCGGAGCTTCCAATTTCATCTGATCGGCCAAGGCCAAATCCTTTTCTCCCGTCTTGATTCCTGCAGCGTAATTCTCCAGCGCCTGATTCTCATCTCGGGAAAGAATTCCCTCCGTTCGTCCAACCAGAAAATCTTCGTAATTGACTGAAGTGATGGGAAGAGAAATCGGCAATTGGTAGAGCCCTTCTCGGTCAACCGATTCTGCCGTAGAGGCCAACTTCAACTTTTGCCACACCGCATACTCATCTTTGAATTGATCCTCTGCGAGCAGTTCAGCCAAGAGTTTTTTATCATACTCATTTGCATCGTCTTCAGCGCACCTGAAGTACAGTTGCTCTCGCAGAGACTCGCTTTTGGTAAGTTCATCGAGTGAAGGAACTTTCAAATCATTCCAATCGGCAGAAGGAGACTCAGGCTCGAGCGCAACATTTTCAAACTCTTCCAGCTCTAAAGCCAAATCAGGATTTTGAGCCAGAAAAGTCTTCAGCTCAGTGTGGAGTTCTTCACTCAAATTTCCCTCGAGGTAATCGAGGAAGAATGCTTCGTAGTTATGTCGAGTAATTTTTTCCATTAAATCACGGCTTCAATACTGCCGATGTATTGTTTCAATGCTTTTCGGGCACGGAAGATATAGACCTTAACCTGACTCTCAGACATGGAGGTAATCTCTCCTATTTCCTGGTAGCTGTACCCTTCGTAATCGCGAAGCAATACCACTGACTTTTGCCTTTCGGGCAAAGTCTCCAGTGCCTCGTGCAAGATTTCATTCAAGTCTGAGTACTGATGGCTGTGTGAAAGCTTACGGGCTTCCACTTCGTTGAAGTTCCCTTTTTTCTTGTCTCTTCTTATTTGGTCTATCATCGTATTGTATCCTGTGGAAAACAGATAGCTCTTTGCCTTTTCTGCGTTGACTTCTTCCACCTTCAGCCACATCTTGGCAAAGGCTTCCTGCACCAGGTCGCGGGCTTGTTCTGTATCGCGGGTATGCTTGAGCATAAAGCGATACAGCCCGTCAGCGTGGGCATCAACACATTGGTTATAATCATCAACCGTCATAGGCTCATCAGAGGGTTACATGGGTGTGACGGACAGGGTATCCGAAAAGTTACTCCGATACCAAAGAAAAAGAAAATAACCGACCACAGTGAACGAGTTCTAACCGCCAAGCCCACAAAGAAGGCGCAAAGCACACCGAGAAATCACATTCAAGTGGAAAGTTGAGATTTTACGACAGCCTCTTCGCGAGCTTTGTGAAAACCTTGGTGTACTTTGTGGTTAAAAATCAGCCTCAACTTTAAGAAGTGAAGCAAGGCATCGCTTGTTTAACTAAGAAGAACGCAAAGACGGTGAAGCATCCTCTCCGTTCATGGATGAAAAAATCATGTAGAAGAAGTTGCTTTGTGAAAGCTCAATTCTAATCGAGCTGCAAAACAGCCAAGAATGCCTGCTGAGGAACTTCTACGTTTCCAACTTGGCGCATACGCTTTTTACCTTTTTTCTGCTTTTCGAGTAGTTTTCGCTTTCGCGTAATGTCACCACCGTAGCATTTCGCAGTAACGTCTTTTCTCAAAGCGCGAACCGTTTCACGAGCTATGACCTTTGTACCGATAGCAGCCTGTATGGCAATCTCAAATTGCTGTCTGGGGATGAGCTCTCTTAGCTTGGCACAAATCTTCTTGCCCAAATCGTAAGCATTATCGCGGTGAATTAGAGCTGACAACGCATCTACAGGATCTCCGTTTAGCATAATATCGAGCTTCACCAAGTTGCTCACTTTGTAGCCAATGGGGTGGTAATCAAAGGAGGCATATCCTTTCGAAATGGTTTTCAGCTTGTCGTAAAAATCAAATACGATTTCGCCAAGAGGCAATTCAAAGGTAATCTCAACCCGATCTGAAGTGAGGTAAACCTGATTTTTTAAAATCCCTCTCTTCTCGATGCAGAGGTTCATAATCTGCCCGACGAAGTCGGACTTGGTGATCACCTGCGCTTTGATGTAAGGCTCTTCTACTTTTTCCATCCTCGATGGATCGGGCAATTCAGAAGGATTGTTCACTTTCAAAATCTGCCCGTCAGTAGTGGTAGCGATATAACCTACGTTAGGTACCGTAGTGATTACAGTCATGTCAAACTCTCTCTCCAATCGCTCTTGCACAATTTCCATGTGAAGCATTCCCAAGAATCCGCAACGAAAACCAAATCCCAGCGCAGCTGAAGACTCCGGCTCGTAAACCAAAGAAGCATCGTTCAACTGTAGTTTCTCCAATGACGAGCGAAGCTCTTCGTATTCGTCGGTGTCAACAGGGTAGATTCCCGCAAAAACCATAGGCTTTACGTCTTCAAATCCCTTTACGGCTTCTGAGCAGGGGTTATTCACCAAAGTAATGGTGTCTCCTACTTTTACCTCTTTGGCCTTCTTGATTCCCGAAATGATGTAACCTACATCGCCTGCCTTCAGTTCCTTTTTGGGAAGCGGGCTTAGCTTGAGCGTACCGATTTCATCGGCAAAGTATTTTTGACCTGTATTGACAAACTTTACCTCATCGCCTTTTTTAATGCTTCCGTTTCTAATGCGGAAATAAGCGATGATTCCTCTGAAAGAATTAAAAACCGAGTCGAAGATCATGGCTTGAAGCGGTGCGTCAGGATCTCCGGTTGGGGCCGGTATGCGATCAATGACCGCTTTCAGAATAGCTTCCACACCCATTCCCGTTTTTCCACTGGCGGGAATCACATCCTCAGGATTGCAACCAATAAGGTCGACAATCTGATCAGTTACTTCTTCGGCCATGGCGCTGTCGAGGTCCATCTTATTTAATACCGGAACTATTTCCAGATCGTGTTCTAGGGCCAAATACAGGTTGGAAATGGTTTGCGCTTGAATTCCCTGTGTAGCATCAACGATCAGCAAAGCCCCTTCGCAAGCAGCAATGGATCGGGACACTTCATAGGAAAAGTCAACGTGACCCGGAGTGTCGATTAGGTTAAGAACATACTTCTCCCCCTCAAATTCGTAATCCATCTGAATCGCGTGACTCTTGATGGTAATTCCTCTCTCGCGCTCCAAGTCCATATCATCGAGCGTTTGCTCTTGAAGCTCTCGATCAGAGATCGTTCCGGTGAAATGGAGCAATCGGTCAGCTAGCGTACTCTTGCCGTGATCAATATGAGCGATGATGCAGAAATTTCGGATGTTCTTCATACCTTATAAAATCGAGTGCGAAAATACGCTTTTTGGCTTGGAATGTCCTAGGGAAAAAGCAACACGGGGACTTCTTGAACTCATTCTTTCCGGCTGTTGAGAATTTGATATAGCCGAAATTATAATGAGATGAACAAGTGGTTGAGCGCTAAATGAGGCTAAACAGAACGTCTATCTTTCTATATTTGCGATTCTGCGGCAACGCAAGTCAACTAAATTACGTCAAGTCCTTATGAAAACCTTATTCACCCTGTTGATCTTAGCTGTAAGTCTGAGCACGATGGGTCAATCGCAATTTGACCCGAGACTTTTGTCAAGATATTCCGAAGAAAGAATTGCTGAACTCAAAGAAAATCAGCCTTCGACCATTGAGTATTGGACCTATTACCTCGACCATAGCTATACTATTGTAGATGGCGAAGCGACAGGAAAGACGATGGTATCAGATGAGGAAATTAAAATCAAAGATTTGGAAAATTTCAATATTCTGGACTTGGACATTCACATGGATCGAAATAGGTCTAAAGTCTACAAAATTAAGGGGATGAGCCAGTATCTCGTCTTGAAATCCAATACTCAGTTCAGTCAAGAATTTTCACGAATTCGCTCATCACAACAATAATGAAATCTTATTCTATGCATTTCGATGTCAAGGGAGCACTAATCCTCTTTTTAGCACTAGCATTCAGTTCAGTTTCTGCACAAGATCTAATTCCTATTTCTGACGAAGGAACAGTGGAGTCAACCAATTGTGACAATCCTATCTTCCTCACAGACAGCAATGCTGATGACGGAAACTACCTTCCAGGCGAGACCTATGAAATCACCACTTGCATTAATACGTTGGTTGGAGACTCGGTCCAAATCACCATTATCCCTCAAATTAATCTGAATGACACGCTCAATCTCTGGGATGTAGATGGCAACAGTACACTCTTCATTTATGCAGGAGTTGGTACGGATGGAGAACTATTAGGAGCCTTCAATAGCATTACAGATCCTAACGGAGTGTTTTTGACTACGATTGTTCCTTGCGTGACTTTCGTTTGGGAATCGGGAGAAAACAGTTCAGGAGCAGGTTTCTTGGCGCAAATTAATTGCATTCAAGAGTTACAGCCATTCAATGTCCAAGTGTTGATAGATCCTCCGTTTGGACTATCCACAGACACTTTCCCTGACATAGGTCCAAATGAAAACGTGATTACCTTCTGTTTTGGGGACACATTAAATTTCACCGCCAATCCTTCATTCCCTCTTTCTGAGGCAACGGGCGATGGTTACGAACAACTGGCTGAAGAATGCACGTACACTTGGGATATGGGCAACGGTGATGTTTTTGAAGGCATAGGCCTGAATACCTTGACTTATGGATATCCAAACCCGGGAGGATATTTTGCCACGCTTACCATCACGGATGTAATGGGCCAAGAAGAGACTTACGATGCTTATTTATTGATGGCTCCAAGGCCAATATTTTCAAATATTGTTTTTGGAGATACACTCTGCTTAGGTGACACCACCATTATTACAGGTGGAATTCTTTTTCCTGACACAGTCGGAGTAAGTCCAAGTACGAGTGCCGTTCTCCCTAACTATGACTTTACAGATAGCCGATTTTTACCGGATGGTAATGGTGAAGAATACCAAACTACCATTGAAATTGAAGGCTACATCGACGATCCAATAATTTCATTGCCCGGAGATTTTGTAAATGTTTGCTTAAATATGGAGCACACTTATTTAGGTGACCTTGAAGCTTGGCTAACATGCCCTAACGGTCAGACAGCATTGCTTTTTGATGGTTTCGGTGGAGAAGGAGGATATCCAGGCTTTGGCTTCGGAGGAGGCGGTACATTTTTAGGTGATGCCAATGATGATGGGACAGAAATAGAGGGAATAGGATTTGACTACTGCTTCTCTGATGTTGGACCTCTTCAGGGAATGGCAGAAGAATTCGCAGCGGGTAATACGGTTCCCGTAAATTCATTCCCTCCCGGAGGAAACGCCATGATAGCAGGTACTTATTTACCCGCAGAGAATTTTGAAACCGCTTTCAATGGCTGTCCGCTTAACGGCGATTGGACCATTACCATTAGAGATAACATAGGAATTGATAATGGCTACATTTTTAACTGGAGTATGGAATTCGGCCCTGATTTCGAACTAGATACCATCTATTACACTCCTGACATCGTTGAGGCGTACTGGTTAGAAGATGAAGATATCGTTTTCAACTCTGATACCAGTGTTACAATCGTTCCTCAAGCTCCGGGCAACAACGCTTACACCTTCGTGGTTGAAGATAGCTTCGGCTGTATCCACGATACGACCTTCTTTGTATACGTGCGCCCGCTGCCTGTTTTCAACAGCAGCATTGCTTGTTTTTTGATTGACTCTCTCAATCCGAATAACGACCCGGCCGGAGGAGGATACGAAGTACTCGAAACCCCGACCGAAACGGCTGAGCTCATCTTCTCTGAAGAAAATGAATTTGGGTTTACCACCATTAATGCGACCGAATACGGTATTTATACCATAGAATTCACTGAAAACAATTGTGGATACACCGATCAAGCCGAAATTGACTTCAGGCCGGTTCCTATGATTGAACCATTCTTTGAAGACACCGTTCTCTGCGGAGGATCGAGCATTGTTTATGACGCAGGGCCGCAAGAAGCAAATTCAGGCAACTTCTTTATCAACTGGACCCAAGACGGAAACACATACAACACTACTGACTATAGCACAACGGTAAGCACATCGGGAGAAATTATTCTGACCATTACCGGTGTGTGTGGAATCGCTGCTGATACGTCTAACATAACCGCCATTGAAGTAAACTTCGAAGGTGATACGATTTGTGGTCTTATTCCACGATTCAAAGCTGTAGAGGTGATTCCGGAAAGTGTGGGAGGTTCTTGGTCCGCAGACGATGACGGTATCATATTTTCTGCTCCTGATGCCATCGTTACTGAAATTATCGCTCCCGAATTTGGTGACTACCTCATCACTTACACTGATGTGAGATGCCCAAATGATGCTGTAAGCCGAAATATGAAATGGTACCAACAGCCTGATCTAACCATACTGCCTGAGAATCCCATTTTTTGCTTCGAAGATGATTCTCTCAACCTAACCGCGGTATTGCAAGGAGAAGGCAATGGAACGTACTTCTGGGAACTCGTTTCTGTTAATCCCGGAGTAACGACTCCATCTACTGATTTTGACCTTGATCAATTCCAGAGTTTCCCTCCACCTGCGTTTGAACCTGCACAGGCATACATTGCTTCCGTAGCTACTGCAGATGCATTTGGCAGATGTCCTGAATTGGGCAGAGATACACTGATTTTTACTCCATTGGCATGTCAGTATAACATTCCCAACATCGTCACCCCAAATGGTGATGGTTTGAATGATTTATTTGCCATTCAATACATAGAGTTCTTCCCCGGCGCCTCTCTGGCCGTATTCAATCGATGGGGTCAAGAGGTGTTCTCAAGTTCATCTTATGATCAGTATCAAGCTGAAAATCAAGGTTGGGATCCAAAAGATCTTCCGGGAGGAGTTTATTTCTATGAATTGAAGCTACCAAGTCTCGACAGGGTTGAATCGGGTAATGTTACCGTAATTACCGAAGAAGGTAGCGAACAATAATCCTTTCAATTTATTATAGTAAAAGACAAGTCTGTATTTCGGGCTTGTCTTTTATATTAGCCCCCTAAATATTCGGAGCGTGAAAGTTACTGATCATCTTAAGCGAGCGAAGAGCACCGTCTTTTCATTTGAAATATTGCCTCCCCTCAAAGGAAAAGGTATTGAAGACATTTATAGAGGTATTGATCCTTTGATGGAATTCAAGCCACCCTTTATCAATGTAACTTACCACCGCGAGGAGTACATCTACAAGAAGTTTCCAAATGACATGCTCAAAAAAGTGAGCATCAGAAAACGACCGGGTACCGTTGGGATATGTGCAGCCATCATCAACAGATACGATATTGATGCCGTACCTCACCTAATATGTGGTGGATTCACGAAGGAAGAGACGGAAAACGCATTGATCGATCTTCACTTTCTGGGTGTGGATAACGTTTTAGCGTTGAGAGGAGACCCCATCAAAAGCGAAAATAATTTTGTAGCCGAAGAGTTGGGGCATCAGTACGCAGAAGAATTGATCACGCAAATTGCTCATTTGAATCAGGGAAATTATCTGCACGAGGAAAGCGAAAACAGTCGAAAGACCGATTTCTGCATCGGTGCTGCGGGGTATCCAGAAAAGCACTACGAGTCGATGAGTATCAAGACCGATTTGAAGTATCTAAAGAAAAAAGTAGATGCAGGAGCTGAATACATTACCACCCAAATGTTTTTTGACAACCAGAAGTTTTTCGACTTTGAAAAGCGTTGCCGGGAGATAGGCATCACGGTTCCCATCATTCCAGGCCTCAAGCCGATTACTTCTTTGCGCCATATTCAATTCTTGCCAAAGACCTTCTTTATAGACTTCCCGGATGATTTGGCAGATCAATTGATGGATTGCAAAACGAACGATCAAGTCAAAAAAGTAGGGGTAGAATGGGCCATTAAGCAAAGCCAAGGACTAGTAGAGCATGGTGTGCCTTGCGTACATTACTACACTATGGGAAGATCAGAAGCCGTAAAAGAGATCGCCTCTGAGGTATTCTAATTCACTTTTGACTCACGTCTCATCATCTCTCGGACATACTTACCAATAATGTCGAATTCAAGATTCACCGTATCACCTACAGTGAAATCTTTAAAATTGGTATGCTCGTAGGTATATGGAATTATAGCCACCGAAAACCCTTTTGGTGAGCTATCCACCACGGTGAGGCTCACGCCATTGATGGTAATGGAGCCTTTCGGGACGGTCATATAATCGATGTCCTCTTCGTGTTCGAAAAAGAATCTCCAGCTTCCACCCTCTTCATAAATCTCGGTTACCTTTCCCGTAGTGTCCACATGGCCTTGAACGATGTGTCCATCAAATCTTCCGGTCATAGGCATGCACCTTTCCAGGTTGACCTGTGTTCCTACTTTCCAGTTCCCCAAACTCGTTTTTCTCAATGTTTCGGCGATTGCCGTAACTACATGAGCACCCTCCGACAATTCAACTACAGTGAGGCAAACGCCGTCATGAGCTACGCTTTGATCGATCTTAAGATCGTCGCTGACTTTTGATTTTATGCTGAAGTGAATATTCTTTCCTTCTTGCGCAATGGACCTGACTGAGCCCATTGTTTCGATAATACCTGTGAACATGTCGGGGTTAATCTAGAGTGTTTCCTTTCTCGGCAAAAATGGTAATGTAGCCTGAAAGATCAATTGGTTCTATACCTGTAAGCCTTCGGGTAAAAACTCGACAAACATAAAAGTAAGTGCCATCAGTAACGACCCCATCCGATTGAATGTTTTCACCATTCCAAAGAATTTGCGGATCAGTAGATTCAAAGACTATTCCTCCCCAGCGATTGAATACTGAAAACTCTACGGAGTCAATAGCCCTTATCGGGAAAGGTATAAGAAGGTCATTTCTGCCATCGCCATTTGGAGTGAAGACATTTGGAAAAGCATACTCAGGGCAATTGTCAAAGCAAACTATATTACTAAACTCACTTTCATTTTGAACCAAACTTCCGTCAGGCCATTCAGATAGCGAATCCAGCGCAGTGACGGCATAGCACCCCGATATGGAATTCTCTTGAACCAAGTCTCTGAATAGAGTAGTCGAAAATTCGCCCTGGAAGGACTCCAGTAATTCAAACTCTCCACCTTCAGTAGCCGAATAATATACGTTGTACCCTGTTACATCGTCCGTATCCTCGCAGTCTGTATTCGGATTGGTCCATTCCAAATCAACGAAGAGATCAACACAATCAGAGTCTCCGAAAAGCTCAGGCGGGCATGGTGGATTGCGATCATAAGGAATGGAGCATACGCGCTGCGAATAATTGATCAGAGTGTCATTCTCCAATTCCGCAAAATAAGAGCCTTTTGCCACCAAGTAATAGCAATATTCTTGGTTATTAAGCAAGTCTGTGTCTAGATATCCTATCGTATCGATAGTGGCAAGAAGTTCAAAATCCGTCTCTCCGTCTGCTCTTCTGTAGATGTCATATTCGAAATTGAGCCAAGGGTTTTCTTCGCGCCATGTCACTTCAATTCGATTGTCGTTTGGAATCAGCGTTAGAAAAATACTCGAAGCCAAATTAGACCGAGCTGCGAATTCGCCATCACTATAAAGTTCCACTCGGTAGGTATTTGCCGTATCAACCGTATTGGTAAACGGAGGAGGCGTAAAACTCGTGGGCAAATCCTCCAAAGAACTTTCAATAGTCGATTCAAAAACGACATCTTCAGCAGCGCCATATCCGGCAGAACGGAACAATCTGTATTGATATGGTCCCGGAAAGACATCGAGATCAAGATCAATAGGATTTCTCCAACTTACCGTATCAACCCCTGCAATGGCAGTAACACCCACACTATTTTTCTTAATGATCGGAATTCCAAAAATAATCTCAGCGCATGATTCATTACTTGCGTAACTCTCTGCGCCATCGGGAAAGCAAGCTACAACCATATAGCAATTCTGCCTTCCGAAAAGGACTTCGTCATTATCTAAAAAGGAAGTACTGTTGAGACCTAGTGTGGTGTCGATCAAAGTGAAACCTGTGTATTCGGGAACACCTGTTTCGCATTGGCTTGGCTCAAAACCAAAAGAACCAATACGTCGATAAATCTTGTATCCAATAGCCTCGCTACAAGGCGATGGCTCCCAATTAAGTTGTATGGAACTTCCTAGTGCCTCCGCTTGCAGGTTTTCAGGAGCAGGCGCTACCACGGTAATATTCATCGTTGTGATATCCACAAGAGGAACTCCAGGACCATTGTCAGTAACTTGAAATGTTACCTGATACGGTTGCAACCGCACATTTTGACACTCCGTATCCCAAAAGAATTCAGCTTGTACGGGAGGCATCATCCCCTCTTGAATCAGAATGGCTTCGTTTTCCACTTCAAACGGCAGACCGAAAGCAGCTATCTCCAGATTAGATCCTTCAGGATCGGTGGCGGTAATTTCAAAAGTCAAATTTTGCCCTGCTTCTACACAAGTATCAGGAATCTGCCCAATCTCAGGAGGAAGATTGGCACAATCGTCCACGACTATTTGCATATCGCGCATCACTTGTCCCAGTCTAATCCCGTTTCTCCATTCTTCCACAACGAAGGCAATATTATATTCTCCGTTTCGCTGAGGTGAATCCCAAATAATTGTCCCTGTTAAAGGGTCAATACTGATGTTATTGGTAGGATCAGGTGACCCGCCTATTGCAGATACTTCGTCGGGATAAACATAAAAACCCAATTCAAAGGGTACACAACCCGATCCCATACTCGGAACCAATTTGAACGACAAACTGTCGCCATCGGTATCAACTGCTCCGGGATTATATACCCACGGCTGAAATTTGCAGGCGTCTTGAAGTGGAAGGTTGGTGAATCGAACGGAATTATTAGCAGCAACGGCTGCAGATATTCTGAGTCTCGTTTGAATGGCAAAAACCACGAAAAGCGAGTTTCCGTTATCAATATTGAGAATACCCCCGTTTCTATTCGGGTCAGTAATGCATATATCATACTCTCCCGAGCCCGGAAAGGTGTGCTGTTTGATATAAACATTCTCTTGCGAGTCTCTTTCGGGAAATGAATTGATCTGCACTCGCTCTAAACTATCGGCCGCACTTCCGTCTCCCCAAGTTATTGGCAACCAAGGCCTGTCTGCGGGAGCAGAAGTTTTCGTATAAGTGTATACCGTAAACTCGTATGTATTCCCTGAGATGTGTCTGTATGTAATCTCACCGGCCCTATTATGGGTAGCATTCGCAACAAGCGAAAACAAAAGGGAAACGAGTACAACTAGAATTCTTTTCAATTCCTGAAAATTCAATAATCTAAAAGTAACAAAAGAAGAACGAAATTAAGTCTTCATCTATTCTCCAACATCAAAAATTACGCCCGGTTCACTCAACCATTGATCAAATGGAAAAAGTTAGTTTTGTGTTCCCAAAAAGAAATGAATGCCTCCAATCTATAAAAAGCTAAAAACCTTATCCGGCAAAAGTCCTATTTGCTTTTCAGGAACCAAAATACCTGAGAGTGTCGCCGATATAATTACAAGTGATGGTGAAAAGTCCCTCAAGGCCAAGTTCCACAAAGGTCAAAAAATAAGAACCGTCACCGATGGTAATCTCCTATTTATCCAAGGAACACCTCTGGATAATGGAAAAAACAAACCTGAACAGCTGCGTCAATTCGGAGCATCAGTATGGGAAGAATTATCCAGACAAAGACTAAAAGATGTTGAAACGGCAGGCGAAGGAAGCTCTTTCATCGCTCTGGGTATGGCCTTAAAAGACTACCGTTTTGAGGTCTACAAAAAAGAAGGCAATCCCTATTCATTAGAGAAAATTTCAATTGTATCTGCTTCCACTGAAGAGATAAATGAATTGAATGGCCTGACCGAAGCCATTTATTTCTCCCGAGATTTGGTAAATGAGCCGGCCAATATTCTCACGGCTAAAGAACTCGCTCAGCGCATCGTCAATGCCGGACAAAAAGGAGGGTATAGCGTAGAAGTTTTAGGAAAGTCGCGGATCAAATCACTCAAGATGGGTGGTTTACTCAGTGTAAATCAGGGTAGCACGAAGGAACCAACTTTCTCTATTATCGAATACAAACCCAAAAAAGCCGTCAACGATAAACCCATAGTTTTGGTAGGAAAGGGAATCGTTTACGACACCGGAGGTTTAAGTTTGAAGCCCACGGCCAATTCTATGGATATCATGAAATGCGACATGGGCGGAGCCGCAGCAGTAGCAGGAGCGATTCACGCAAGTGCATTGAATAATTTACCGCTTCACATCATTGGACTCATCCCCGCCACTGATAATCAGCCCGGACCTGACGCTTACGGGCCCGGCGACGTTATCACCATGTATGATGGCACCCAAGTGGAGGTGATGAATACAGATGCCGAAGGCCGCTTGGTGATGGCTGATGCGTTGGCTTATGCCAAACAGTATCATCCTTCCCTTGTTATGGATTTAGCTACATTGACAGGGTCTTCTATGCGCGCCATAGGAAATTATGCTGCCGCAACGATGGGAACCGCCGATGAAAAAACAAAAAAAACTTTGATAAATGCGGGCTTCGACTCGCACGAGCGTTTGGTAGAATTTCCGCTCTGGGATGACTACGAAGCAGACCTACACAGCGATATCGCAGACACTCGGAATTTAGGCCCGACCCCAATGGCCGATGTGATCATAGCCGGTAAGTTTCTGCAAAAATTTACTGACTATCCTTGGATGCACATTGACATCGCAGGGCCTGCTTTTCTCCCTTCATCAAGAGGGTATTTACCCAAAGGAGCAACTGGCTTCGGGGTGCATTTACTTTATGAATTCTTCAAAAAGCTGAGCGCATGAGTACTGAAAAAATACGCGTAGGTATTACGCTCGGAGATATGAACGGGATAGGTCCCGAAATTATCCTGAAGACAGTCTCTGACAATAGACTTGCACAAGATTTAACCATAATAGTTTACGGTTCAAATAGAGTGCTCAATGCCTACAAAAAGGAATTGGAGATAGAGCAGTTTACATTTCACGGAATCAAAGATGCTGCCGATGCCATTCCCAAAAAAGTGAACCTTGTTTCTCTGACAAAACAAGAACTTCCCGTCTCTCCGGGCGAAGTGACGGAAATAGCGGGTAAGCTTGCCTTGATGTCTTTAGAGGCTGCGGTGAAGGACCTTGCAGGAAATAAGCTCGATGTATTGATCACTTCTCCCATAAATAAGAAGAATATTCAGCAAAAGGGTTTTGACTTTCCGGGTCACACTGAATATTTGGCCAAATACAGCAATGTAGACCAAGCTTTAATGCTGATGTGTTCCGAAAATCTTCGAGTAGGCGTGGTAACAGGTCATATACCATTGAAAGAAGTGAGCGAGAAGGTTACGAAAGAACAGATCGTGTCGAAACTGCTGGCTATGGACAAGTCTTTGAAAATGGACTTCACCTTACAAAAGCCGAAAATTGCCGTTCTGGGTCTCAATCCTCACGCGGGAGACAATGGCTTGCTGGGTATGGAAGAAAAGGATGTGATTACTCCTGCCATTAACGAAGCAAAGGAACAGGGAGTTTTTGCTTTTGGCCCTTATCCGGCCGATGGCTTCTTTGCGGGTGGCTCGTTCAAAAAGTTTGATGCCGTGCTCGCCATGTACCATGATCAAGGATTGATTCCTTTCAAATCGATTGCGGGAGAATACGGTGTCAATTACACGGCAGGGTTGCCAATTGTGCGCACTTCACCCGCTCATGGAACGGCTTACGACATCGCAGGAAAAGGCGTAGCCAGCGAGCAAAGCTTCAGGCAAGCTATCTATATGGCTTGTGACATTTACAGGAACAGGACCGAAAACAGGCAGCTCGCGGCAAATGCCCTGGAAGTGAGCAAAAAAGAATAATCGTTCTCCTTTTTTGTTTATTCAAAATTTATCTACCTTTGCCGCCCCTTTATTGGGAAAGGTTATGAAGGAGTACGTAATACCCTTTTACGGTTTAAAGCCAGGGATTCACAATTACGAATTTGAATTGAACCGATCGTTCTTTGAATCCTTCGATAGTGAACTGCTTGATAATCCGAATCTTCGGGTTAAGCTTAGACCTGGAGAAGACATCAAACATGATCATACTTAATTTCACCGCCGATGGCACAGGTGAAGTTCCGTGCGATCGTTGCGGCGACACGATGGAGTTACATCTTGAGTGCACCGATAAGGTAATTGTAAAGTACGGCGAAGAAAAACCGGTTGATATCGATGATATCATCGTTTTGTTGCCAAATGAACATGAACTGGATGTCTCAGATCGAATTTACGAGATGCTTGTATTAAACATGCCTCGTAAATCGACTCATGAATCACTAGAAGATTGCGATCAGGATGCACTTAGCCGACTGAGCGGAAATGAAGGAAACGAAGACGACGACATAGACCCAAGATGGGAAGCGTTAAGAAAATTGAAGTAATAAAAACAAGGCGAAATGGCACATCCTAAACGGAAAATCTCCAAAACGAGAAGAGATAAGCGCAGAACTCACTACAAAACCTCTGCTCCCACTTTGGCGGTTGACAAGACCACCGGTGAAGCTCATGTTTATCACAGAGCGCACTGGTACGAAGGTAAATTGTACTACAAAGGTCAAGTGATCATGGAGAAGGCTGAGAACTAAGCCTAACACAAGAATATTGAATCAAATCAGCTCTAATCGGGCTGATTTTTTTCGTTAATAACCCTTGCAATAGCCTCCGACGAGCAGGTCGATAAGTTTTCTAACTTTGGCGCACTGTAAATTTTACCTGCAACCCTTATGAGCAATACAAAGGCTGCAATTACTGCTGTATCTGGTTACGTTCCCGAAGATAAGCTGACCAATGCCGACCTTGAAAAAATGGTCGACACAAACGATGAGTGGATCAAGACCAGAACTGGGATTGAAGAAAGAAGAATTCTAAAAGACCCTTCAAAGCAACTAGCGATCTGGGTGCGGAAGCTGTAAAGAGACTGCTCGAAAAAAGTGGAATCTCCCGAGGAAGTAGATATGGTGATTTGTGCTACGGCTACTCCAGATCATTTTTTCCTTCTACAGCAAATATCATTTCTGACAAGTGCGGACTTAAAAATGCCTGGTCATTTGATCTGATGGCCGCTTGCAGTGGATTTATTTATTCCCTTTCAACTGCATCACAATTCATTGAAACAGGAAAATACAAGAAAATCATTGTAGTAGGTGCAGATAAGATGAGCTCTATAGTCGATTACGAAGATCGTGCTACTTGTATCATTTTCGGTGATGGAGCAGGCGCGGTATTGATCGAGCCGAGCGAAGAAGGTTTGGGAATTCAAGACTCCATCCTTCATAGCGATGGAAGTGGTCGCGAGTTTCTTCACCAAAAAGCAGGTGGATCTCTCAACCCTGCTTCTATCAAAACGGTTGAAAACAAGGAGCACTTCGTTTTTCAAGAAGGCAAAACGGTTTTCAAATTTGCAGTAAGCAAAATGGCCGATGTAGCCGAGGAAATCATGAAGCGAAATCACTTAGAAAGTGACGATGTGAGCTGGTTGGTTCCTCATCAAGCAAATTTGCGCATCATTGATGCCACAGCTAGCAGAATGGGATCTTGACACTCTAAGGTCATGATCAATATTCAGAAGTACGGAAATACAACCAATGGTACCATTCCACTTATGCCTTTGGGAATGGGAGAATAAATTAAAAAAAGGAGACAATCTTATTCTTGCTGCCTTTGGTGGTGGTTTTACGTGGGGTTCGGTTTACCTAAAATGGGCTTACGATACTCCAACTAATCAATCATTTTTATCTTTAGCGAAATAACAGTTTAGATTTATGAAACTTACTGAAATTCAAGATTTGATCAAATTCGTATCCCGATCAGGCGTTACGGAAGTTGAAATTGAACAAGTCAAATTTTAAGATTACCATAAAATCTGACCCCTACAAAAAGAGAGGAAAAGGAGCAGCACCGCAAGCCGAGGCTTATATACAACCTCAAATGCCTATGGCTATGCCACAAATGATGGCAATGCCTCAGCAACAGCAAATGGCCCAACCACAGCACAAGCTGCACCTGCTCCTGCTGCCCCAAAGGAAGAGAAAGCTGAGAAGAAAACTCAAAATACATCACCGTTAAGTCTCCGATGATTGGTACTTTCTATCGTTCTTCCAGTCCTGATAAAGATCCGTTTGTGTCTGTTGGCGATGATATTAAGCCAGGGAAAAGTGGTTTGCATTATTGAAGCAATGAAACTTTTCAACGAAATAGAAGCTGAAGTAAGCGGTAAAATTGTGAAGGTATTGGTAGACGACGCTACTCCTGTTGAATACGATCAACCTCTTTTCTTGATTGATCCGTCTTAATCAGTGAATCGAAACCATATGTTTAAGAAAATCCTGATTGCCAACCGAGGAGAAATTGCTTTCGGGTGATTCGTACTTGTAAAGAAATGGGCATCAAAACGGTTGCCGTATATAGCAAAGCTGACGCAGATAGTCTTCCATGTCAGATTTGCCGATGAAGCCGTTTGTATTGGCCCCGCTCCGAGTTCCGAATCTTACCTTAAGATTCCGAATATCATTGCTGCCGCAGAAATCACCAATGCCGATGCAATTCATCCGGGTTACGGCTTCCTTTCAGAGAATGCCAAGTTCTCGCGAATCTGCGGAGAAAATGGCATCAAGTTCATTGGAGCAACTCCTGAGCAAATTGAAGGAATGGGAGACAAAGCCACCGCAAAATCTACAATGATTGCGGCTGGTGTACCCTGTGTACCCGGTTCTGAAGGATTGCTGAAAGACGGTGATCATGCCGCTAAACTGGCCAAAGAAATTGGCCTTCCCGTTATGATGAAAGCTACTGCTGGTGGTGGTGGAAAAGGAATGCGCGTTGTCTGGAAAGAGGAAGATATTCAAAAGCATTTCGAAGATATCCAGAGAGAAGCCTCAGCTGCTTTCGGCAACAACGGCATCTACATGGAGAAATTCATCGAAGAACCCCGCCATATTGAAATCCAAGTGGCAGGCGACCAGTTTGGTACCTTCTGCCACATGAGTGAACGCGACTGCTCCATTCAACGAAGACACCAGAAGCTGGTAGAAGAAACCCCTTCACCGTTTATGACCAAAGCCCTTCGCAAGAAGATGGGTGAAGCTGCCATCAAAGCTGCGGCGGCAGTAAACTACGAAGGTGTTGGTACAGTAGAGTTCTTGGTTGACAAGCACCGGAATTTCTACTTTATGGAAATGAATACCCGTATTCAGGTAGAACATACCATTACCGAAGAAGTAATCAATTTCGACCTGGTAAAAGAACAGATCAAAATTGCTGCTGGAGTTCCAATTAGTGGAAAGAACTACGAGCCCAAGATGCACGCATTGCAATGTAGAATCAATGCTGAAGACCCATTCAATGATTTCCGTCCTAGCCCAGGAACGATTACCGTCTATCACTCTCCTGGAGGACACGGTGTGCGAGTAGATACACACGTTTACGCAGGCTATACTATTCCACCGAATTACGATTCGATGATATCAAAATTGATAGTAGTGGCGCAAACGCGTGAAGAAGGCATCAAAAAAATGCACCGCGCTTTGAGCGAATACATTATTGAAGGAGTGAAAACAACGATTCCTTTCCACATTCAGCTTTTCGAAGATGAAAACTTTAAGAAAGGAAACTTCACCACGAAGTTCTTGGAAGATATTAAACTGAAGCCGGTCTAGATTTTCATCTCATGAAATTTAAAAAGGCATCCGACTGAGTTGGATGCCTTTTTGTTTTTAGAATAGTTTCTAGTTAAGTTCACAGCTAAAGGACTCAAGGGGCTCTCCTAACGGAAGCAAATAAATTCTTCGGAGTAGATTATTTATAAACTGATCACCTCCAATCCCAATTGGGTTTCGGCTATTCTAAAGTCTTTGTCATTGTGAAGCAATTGAATACCGTGATGGATGCAAAAGGTCGCAATCATAACATCGATGGTCTTTCGGATGGTAAATCCCCGCCTTCTCAAAAGTCGGTAGTTTGTTGCTGTCTGGATTGCAACTTCCTTTCCGAGCATGTCGAAGTAAAACAATTCACTCAGCAAACGATCGGCTTGTTTAAAAGCTTATTCAGTTTTAAACCCCTGCAAGACTTCCACCAAAATCAAGTCTCCTATTGCGAAAGTTTGGCTACCCAGACCTTCGTGAAGAAAATCCGTTGCTCATTTTTGACACCAGTAGTCAATCCACACCGATGATCTACCAATATCTCAGTCTGCGCTTACATCGAGATCACCTAGTTTTCCTCTAAAATCCTTGATCGATTCTTGTCGCTTGAGCTGGATAAGCAGCTCCAATGCATATTCAATGGTAGCTCTCTTTGTGGGAAGACCTGATCGCTTTAGCGCCTCTTGCATCAGCTTGTCGTCGATTACAATGTTTGTCCTCATGTGTATTTTTTATGCAAATATACACATGACTTTCGCATTACTCAAGCTCACTGAGTAATGAAACTTCTCCATCTTAAACATAAGCTTTAGCGCAAAAAAAAGCATCCAACTCAGTCGGATGCTTTTCATTAACGTAAATCATTTTACACATTACCCCGCCGATAGCTTATTCAGCCTCTGCAGTTTCTCCGCCAGCATGTCCTCGGCAGTAGCGGCAATATCCGCCACATTAAAACCCGCTTCGGTGTAGAGCTGATCCTGACTTCCGTGCTCGAACCATTTGTCCTCTATTCCCAGTCGCTTCACTTTTGCAGTGTAACCGTGATCAGCCATAAATTCGAGCGGCACTTCCCATACCACCCATCAAGCAGCCATCTTCAACGGTAATGACATCGGTGAATTTGCCAAATACTTCGTGGAGCAATAATTCGTCCAAGGGTTTCACGAAACGCATATCGTAAACGGCTACATCAAGTCCTTCTTTCTCCAGTTGTTCAGCAGCGCTTACCGCAAAATTTCCGGGATGTCCGATGCTCAAGATCGCCAAATCACTTCCATTGCGTACACGACGTCCGGTGCCCACTTTGATTTCTTTAAACGGCGTTTTCCATTCGGTCATCACACCCTGCCCTCGTGGGTAGCGAATACGAAACGGGCCGTGCTCTTTCATCTAGTTGAGCCGTGTACATGAGGTTTCTCAATTCGCTCTCATTCATCGGAGCGCTGACAATCATATTGGGAATGGCTCGGAAATAAGCCAAATCGTAAGAACCGTGATGCGTTGGGCCGTCGGCACCCGCAAATCCCGCTCTGTCCAGACAGAAAACGACGTTCAAGATTTTGAAAAGCCACATCGTGTACCACTTGATCGTAGGCACGTTGCATAAAGCTGGAGTAGATATTGCAAAAAGGAATCATTCCTTGAGTAGCCAATCCGGCTGAAAAAGTCACCGCGTGTTGCTCAGCAATTCCTACATCGAATGCTCGATCGGGCATAGCCTCCATCATTATCTTCAAAGAAGAACCCGATGGCATTGCGGGAGTAATTCCAACAATCTTGTCATTCTTTTCGGCCAGTTCTACGATGCTATGTCCGAATACATCTTGGTACTTTGGTGGTTGAGGACTTTTCGGAACGACCTTAATGATTTCTCCTGTCTCTTTATTGAAGAGACCCGGAGCGTGCCAAATAGTCGGAGAACCTTTCTCGGAGTGCTCGTAGCCTTTTCCTTTTACCGTAAGGGCATGAAGTATTTTAGGGCCGGGAATGTCTTTCAAATCTTCCATCACCTTTACCAAGTGATTTACGTCGTGACCGTCTACCGGGCCGAAGTAGCGGAAATTCAAGGATTCGAACATATTGCTTTGCTTGAGCAAAGAAGACTTCACCGCGTGCTCTACCTTTTGAGCAATGGCTTGGGCGTTTGGCCCAAACTTGGAAATTTTGCCCAATAACTGCCATACCTCATCCTTCACTTTGTTGTATGTGTGCGAAGTGGTGATGTCAGTCAAATAATCTTTTAATGCGCCAACGTTGGGATCAATCGACATGCAGTTGTCATTGAGAACCACCAAGAGATTAGTGTCCTCTACTCCACCGTGATTTAAGCCTTCAAAGGCCAAACCCGCCGTCATGGATCCATCGCCGATTACGGCAATGTGCTGTCGGTCAAGTTCTCCTTTCAGTCTGCTCGCTACCGCCATCCCAAGCACCTGAAATAGATGTAGATGAGTGTCCCACACCAAATGTGTCGTATTCGCTTTCCGACCTTTTCGGGAAACCGCTGATCCCCTGGTACTTTCTATTGGTATGGAAAATCTTTCGACGGCCCGTTAATATCTTGTGACCGTATGCTTGATGCCCTACGTCCCAGACCAATTGATCATAAGGCGTATTGAAAACATAGTGAAGAGCCACCGTGAGCTCTACCACGCCTAGACTAGCACCAAAATGCCCTCCTTTGGTCGAAACTACGTCGATAATATAATCGCGTAACTCAGCACTGAACTCTTCCAGTTCTTGCTCCTTGATTTTTGATCGTAAGTCAGCGGGAATTTCGACTTGGTCGAGTAGATGACCTGCTTTGTATTCACTCATAGAGTCGGCATTAGTAAGCAACTAACAAAAGTAGAAAATAATTGTTGCTGAGAACTCTAGAAATAAAGCTAGTCAGAGTGGTTTCTGACTGATCAAAAAATGCAAAAAAAAGGAAAGTCGTATGTGACTTTCCCCTTTTGTTTTCATTTAACACCTATCGATCAATCGAATAGCTAGTATCTTTCTTGTGAATGAATCTGTACTTCATCTTAGCCAAAATCAAGTACATAACGGGTACGATGACCAAGGTCAAAAAGGTGGCAAAGGTGATAATCCAAAAATGATCGTCCATGAAATGGGCCCCCAGAAAATTACATTGTCACCACCCACGTAAATCTTCGGATCCAACTCACTAACCAAGCTAAAGAAGTCAATATTCAAACCGATGGCCAGCGGCACCAATCCCAAAATGGTGGTAATGGCCGTAAGCAATACGGGGCGAAGTCTGGTTCTTCCTCCTTCGACAATGGCGTAAACCGTTTCTTCGAAGGGAAGAGTTTCATCCAATGGCATATTGAGTTCCTCCTTTCGTCGCGTGCGGATTAAGTTGGTGTAATCGATCAATACGATGGCATTGTTTACAACAATTCCCGCAAGGGAAATAATCCCGATCATGGTCATGATGATGATGAAATCCATGTTGAAAATAACCAAACCAAGGAATACACCGATCAAGCTAAACAGCACCGCGAAACCAATGATAAAGGGCGTCGAAATGGAGTTGAACTGAGCGGTAATAATGATGATGATCAAAAAAAGAGCTAGAGCCAATGCCGTCGTCAGAAATTCCAGCTCTTTGGCTTGCTCTTCTTGCTGCCCAGTAAACATCACCTTTGGGCTCGCATCAAAATCATAGTCCTTAATCATCTTCTTCATTTTCCCTACGATTTCGTTCGCATTGTATCCCAGTTAATACATTGGAAGAAATGGTGACTACTCGGTCGAGATCTCTTCGTTTGACGGCACTAAAAGTGCTCGACTTTTTTTGCTCCGCTACCGATGAGATCGGCACCTGAACAATCTTTCCGGTGGATTGATCGCGGAAGGTCAGGCGCATGTTCATCAAGGCGTCTTCATTGTCGCGGTAGTGCTTTTGCAGGCGAACATTGATCGGATAATCGTCTTCACCATCTTTAAAGGTTGAGACCTCTTTTCCAAACAAGGCCGTCCGCATAGCATCGCCTATTTGATACGTCGATACGTTGAGTCGTCGCGCCTTAGCCCGATCGATGATAATCGGCATTTCAGGTTTTCCCGTCTCAATATCAATTTTTAGCTCTTCTACTCCGGATGTTTTGCTCCTGTAAAAAAGCCTTAAGTCCCTGAGCATCTGCCATGAGTTTTTCGTAGTCTTCTCCTCGAATTTCGATATTGATTGGAGCTCCTTGAGGGGACCCTGCCTCGTTTTTGCTTACGGTAATCTGCGTTCCTGGATACCCTCGAAGCTCGCCCCGAATTCGTTCCAAAACTTCGCTAGTCTCGAGTCCTCTCCTGTCTTGAAATTTGGCAAACTGAACGGTGATCCGCGCTTTGTGAGGCGTGTTGGCCTGAGAAAAACCCTGAGCGGGGTCGCTGGTTCCATCACCTACCTGACCAATAACTGATTCAACCAGAAAGGGAATTCGCTCCCCGTCCTTTTCGATGTAGTACTTATCGTCATCCAAAATTTCAATCACTCGCTTCTCCAGCTCGAGAGCAGTGCGATTGGTTTCTTCAATATCGGTACCAATCGGTTTTTCGATAAAAATATTTAGGTACTGCGGTTCGTTTATGGGAAAGAATTCCACCTTGGGAGGAAAAGCCTCCGAAGAGCATGAGCGACACAACTAGTAGGCCTAAAAGTTCCTCCGAGAAAGAAATAAGGTCGTTTCCCATTCAAGAGCATAGCTAAAAAGTTTTTGTAAACATTCTCGAGCTTAGGCAGCAGGTCTTTTTGAAGTTTATTGGTTCCTGGAGCAAGACATAAATATTCAGTACTCCCCGAAATTCCTACGAAGATGGAAATATTTCCGAAGATCATAACGATTACTGGCGTTAAATCATCAGCTACAACCGAAATGGCTCTAGAGAATATCCCTACCGCAAAAAAGATGAGGCTGTTGCTTGAGCATCTTGCCCTTGTTGATGTCAGGCTCGCCAACCTTCATGTAAATAGAGGTAAGTACTGGGTTGATCACCAATGCCACAAAAAGCGATGAGGACAAAACAATGATCAGCGTGATGGGCAAGAAGAACATAAACTCACCGAAGATCCTGGCCAGAATGCCAGTGGCAAGAAAGCCGCTAAGGTAGTAGCCGTTGAAGCGATGATAGGAACAGCAACCTCACCAACACCTAATTTCGCTGCTTCGTAAGAGGAATAGCCCTCGTCCATCAAACGGTAAATATTTTCCACGACAACGATTCCATTGTCAACCAGCATCCCCAGAGCCAATACCAGCCCAAAGAGCACCATCACGTTCAGGGTAACCCCGAGGGCACCTAGAATGAAGAAACTCAGCAACATCGAAAGTGGAATGGCAATACCGACGAAAAGAGCATTTCGAAGTCCCAAGGAAAATAAGAGGACTCCTACACCAACAAAATTCCAAAAATGATGCTATTCAAAAGCTCATCTACCTGGGTACGTGTCTGATCGCTTTGGTCATTGGTAATCGAAATCTGAAGATTTTCGGGAAATACATCAGCTTTCGCCTTTTCAATAATCTCAGTGATTTTATCCGAAGCTTCAATCAGGTTCTCACCAGCCCGTTTCTTAACATCGACCATTACCACAGGCTTCAGGTACTCGCGCGCGTAACTTTCGGTTTCTTCCTCACCAAAGCTCACATCGGCCACATTTTTCAGGTAGACCACCTCCTGGTTCTCTCGTTTTACAATGACATTTTCTATTTCCGAGACATCCCGAAACTCACCGATAATGCGCACGTTTCTGTTGAATTCATCCACCAAAAGGTCACCTCCCGAGATGGTCACGTTTTCCTGAGCGATGGCATTGGCAATATCATCAAAACTGATTTTCATGGCCTCAATGGCCAAAAAATCAACATCGATTTTCACCTCCTTGTCCATCACTCCTCTGATCTCTACCTTCGGTTATTTCTTGCAGATCTTCAATTTCATCTTCGAGATATTCAGCATAATCTTTCAGTTGGTCGATTGAATAATCTCCCGAAAGGTTAATGTTCATGATCGGCATCATCTCCGAAATATTCATCTCGAAAACATTGGGATCTGCGGGTAAATCTTGGGGGAAATCTCGGTCGCTCATTGCAATATCGACCTTATCCTTTACTTTTCTCAATGCCTCTTCGGGAGTTACGTCAAAAGTAAATTTCACCATTATTGAAGAGAAGCCCTGAGTGCTTGTAGAGGTGATCTCGTCGATTCCCGTTATTGCATTGATCTCTTTCTCAAAAGGCCTAGTTATCAACTTTTCGATATCGAGCGGTGAGTTTCCTGGATAGGCAGTCCCAACGTAGATTTCTGGTGTAACAACATCGGGAAAATTCTCTTTCGGCATGCTCAAATAGGAGCCAATGCCACCGAGAAGTATGATCACGGCAATAACTATTACCGTGGTTTTATTATTTACTGATAGGGTTGAAAGTCCGAATTCTTTATAGCCCTTACTCCCTTTCTGAAACTGCTTCTTTGCCATTTTTAGATGCTTGTAATTTCAACTCTATCTCCAGCACGCACGCTACGCGCTCCTTGATCTATAATTAATTCTCCTGCCGTAAGTCCCGACTTAACAACAGTTTTTCCCTCGTATGAGAAACCCGTTTCAATATTCTTTTTGGCGGCAGTTTTTACACCTCTTTCATCATTCTCAACCACGTAAACATAATCCTGGCCCATACCGTCTTGCATAATAATTGAGGATGGAATTGCCAAGGCTTCGTCGATGGAATAATCATTGATTTTCAAAACCACCAAAGAATTTGGTCTCAACAAGGTGTTTCCATCTGGGATATCTACCCTTACTTCAAAGGTTCTATTGGCGGGATTAATATATTTCCCTAGTCGAGAGATAACCGATTCAATAGTGTCTTGCCTATTGATGATCACTTGAACTTTATCGTTTTCCTGAATCTCGCTAACATATCTCTCCGTTAAATCTGCTGTGACATACATCTTTTCGAGATTCACAATTCTTGCAATTGGCGATTGCATTCCGGCTAACTCGCCAACCTTCGGGTAAATTTTATCTACAATACCAGAATAGGGTGCCCGCACAGTAGCTTTATTTCGCTGTTCATTTAAGGTAGCCAAAGTGCTTTCTAGGGATTCTTTTCGATTCTTGGCCTCGAGGTATTGAACTTCACTTCCAACATTCTGATCCCAAAGTCTCTTCTGTTTTTCAAAGAGTTTATCGGCCAATTCCATTGAAGTGCTCACCTCAGCAATATTTCGATCAATTAATTCGGTGTCTTGCCGTACAATTATTTGACCCTTCTTTACTTCTTGACCTTCATTTACTTCAATAGACATTATTGTTCCTGAACTCTCTGCGTAAACGGTTGCCGCCAAATCTGATTCCACGTTGCCATATACCTCAAAAAAGTGCCTGAACGTATGCTTTCCGATTTCGATTCCGGTTACCAGTTTGTCTTCTGTGGTAGAGTCTTTTTCGGCGATTTCGCGCTCCAGCGCAAGAATTCTATCGTCCAATTCGGTGCGAACGCCCTTTAGAGAATCTCGCTCCGCTTTCAGCTTCTCCAAGTCACCTACAGGCGCACTGCCACAAGCAACGACAAGAATAGCAACAAGCCCGAGGCCGAATATCTTCACTGCAGTTTGATTAATTGATCTCATGATTCTATAATGTGTTTAATGCTTTGTCAAGTACTTTTTTGGCGTTGAGCAGCTCGAGCGCCGTTTCAATATATCTGGTTTGTTCTTGGAGCAATTGATTCTCAGAAATGTTCAACTCAAAACTGTCTGCGACTCCTTCCGAATACTTGATGGTTGTATTTCTGTTGATCCGCTGTGCGAGCTCAAAACTGCGCTTTTGGTTCTCCCAGTTCTTTAGGGCTCCTTCGTAATTGCTTCTGGCTCTAATAATCTCGAGCTTCAGCCCATCTTCGGCTTGTCGCAACTGCATTTGGCTTTGCTCATAGGCGATTTGCGATTGCTGCAATTGACGCTTTCGCTGAAAACCGCTGAAAATCGGAACGTTCAGGGTAGCCCCAACAATAGTGGTAGGAAAGTATGGCGCACCTGATTCAAAAAATTCGAATTCATTGCTCTGACCAACCTGTTGGTGGGTAAAGAAAGCGGAAAGCGAAGGATAGAAAGTGGCCTTGTCTCCACGGATTTGCAAGTCGGCTAACTCTACATTGGTTTTGGCCAATAAATAATCAGGATGGGTGAACAGGTTCGGTTCCTTCTGAAGGTACTCAGGAGAATTATTCAAAGCTACAAGCGACTCGATATCGTCAGTTAAAGTAATATCCGTGTCGATCGATAAACCCATGATATACAAAAGCGTCTGCTTGGAAATATTCAAAATACGCTGCGTATTGTCGCGGCTGATGATGAGCTTGTTTCGATTCAATTCCAACTGATCTACATCTTGTTCTTCGACAAGGCCATTCTCGTATAGTGCTCGGGTATCTTCCAGCGTCTTGTCGAGATTGGCCACATTTTCGGTGAGAATATCAAAATTGGCTTGAGCCAAAAAGTGGTGTAATAAGCATCTGCCGTCGCGACTTTTATGTCTTGCGCGGCTCTGCTCTTTTGAACACGAGACAATTCCACCACGGTTTTTGCAGCTTCTAGGCCAATGAAGTATGTCCCGTCGAAAATAAGCTGAGAAGCAGTTATACTTCCTGGTAAGATTATAATTCACTCCGAATTGTACTTCCGCGAATTCTCCCGCATCACCTCCAAAGAATTCTGCAGGTACAAGAGATACAGGTATGTCAAGGAAATTCTGGAATTGCGCTCGAGCATCTACTTGTGGTAGTCCGATAGCAATGACTTCCTGAACTTCTCTTTCCTTTTTTTCAAGGTTAAATTCGGCATCTCGCGTGGCGTAGCTGCTATCTACTGCAATCTGAATGGCCTCCTCCAGCGAAACAGCCAGAGATTGCGCCATCACCTGCGCTGATAGAACCAAACCAAGAAAAGCCAAAATGTATCTGTTCATGGTATTAGTTTAGTTTATGTTGGTTTTTTTCAATGTATTTGAGGCCTTCATCGCTCGCGATTCCACGGACGTGGTGAATGAACATTTGGCGGTATAGCTCTACCCAATCGAACTCATTCAACGAAAACAGATTGGGATCAAAAATGAGGTTCAAACGGGCTACCCAAAAGACGGGTCATCATCTCCACATTCAGGTCCGTACGGTACAACCCTTCTTTAATACCGCGCTCCATATTTTGTTTCATCACGGCTCCCGCAAAGATCATGTCGAAGAGTGTACATCGTATTCCACGCGTCGGGATAATACTTCTCCAGATCATAAAAGATCGAAGGGTGAATGTTTTTCAAATCCTCAACAATGTGCTTGGAGATCTCAAAATTCTCCTCAATCGCGTTTAAACCTTTACTCAATACCTCTTTTACCAATACCTCCGTAACCTGACAATCCCGGTCGAGACACTTCTTCACCAAGTCATTCTTATCCGAAACGTATTGGTAAAGAGTCTTCTTTGACATGCGCAAGTGCTTTGCCACATCATCCATCGTAACGCTCTTGATGCCATAAGTCATAAAAACTTTAATGGCATCGGCGATAATCTGCTGCTCTTTATCGGTTGTATGCTCATAAATTTGGACGGCAAATGTAGAATACATTTTACACATAGGAAACGTTTTAACTATTTTTTGTTTCCTGCGGTGTTCTAATTGGTTTTAAATTATGAAGCATTATCACCAAAAAGTTCGTTGTTTTGTACCCTCAAAACTGAGCAATGGCAAGCATTAAAGAGATTTTGAATCAACCCACAATCGGCGAAACGGTAAGCATTTCCGGTTGGGTACGCACATTTCGCAGCAATCGCTTCATCGCTTTGAGCGATGGATCGGTCATTCAAACCATCCAAGGAGTCGTGGACTTTGAGCAGATGGATGAAGCGATTTTAGATCGCATCAACACGGGAACAGCTCTTACCATGACCGGTAAATTGGTGGAAAGCCAAGGAAAAGGCCAAACTGTAGAATTGCAAGTGGAGACGATCGAGATTCACGGTGACGCCGATCCCGAGGAGTATCCATTGCAGCCCAAGAAGCACAGCTTGGATTTCCTTCGTGAGAAAGCTCATTTGCGCTTTCGCACGAATACGTTCGGAGCAATATTCCGTCTGCGCCATGCACTGAGTTTTGCAATTCACAACTACTTCAACGAAAGAAATTTCTTCTACATCCACACGCCGATCATCACCGGTTCTGACGCCGAAGGTGCAGGTGAAATGTTTCGTGTGACCACCATCGATACCAACAATCCCCCGAAGCAGGAAAGCGGAATGGTGGACTACAGTCAGGACTTCTTTGGAAAAGAAACCAACCTCACCGTTTCGGGACAGCTCGAAGCAGAGCTGGCTGCCCTTGCCTTGAGCAAGGTATACACCTTCGGCCCTACTTTCCGCGCAGAGAATTCCAACACTTCTCGACACCTGTCAGAGTTTTGGATGATCGAACCCGAAGTAGCTTTCGCCGATCTCACCGACAATATGAACTTGGTGGAGGACTTCCTCAAGTACTTGGTGAGCTATGCCTTGAAAAATTGCAAGGACGATTTGGAGTTCCTCGCTCAGCGAGAAGCTCAAGAAGATAAAGCGAAGCCTCAGAACGAGCGCAACCCGATGGGCTTGATGGAGCGATTAACCTTCATTTCTGAAAATGATTTTGAGCGATTGACCTATACCGAGGCCATCGAAATTCTTCGCAATTCGAAGCCATTCAAAAAGAAGCAATTCAAATTTCCCGTTGAGTGGGGAAGAGACCTCCAAAGTGAGCACGAGCGGTATTTGGTGGAAAAGCATTTCGAAAAACCGGTGATCTTGACCGACTATCCCGCTTCGTTTAAAGCCTTCTACATGCGCTTGAACGACGATGAGAAAACCGTTGCAGCAATGGACGTCCTATTCCCGGGAGTTGGCGAAATTACCGGTGGCTCTCAGCGTGAGGAAAGACTAGAAGTGCTCAAACGCCGATCAGCTGAAATGGGAATTGCCGAGGAAGAATTGTGGTGGTACCTCGATACGCGCAAATATGGAACCTGCAAGCACGCAGGATTCGGACTAGGCTTCGAAAGACTGGTGATGTTCGTGACGGGAATGACCAATATTCGCGACGTGATTCCATTTCCGAGGAGCCCGAAGAATTGTGAGTTTTAGAAATTAGTAGCTCGTACTTAGTATTTAGTAGATCGATTTGATATGGGTCACATTAATCACTCGGTTAGATGATCGGGATGAAATGCCTTAAATCAATTTCTTTCTGGTAGTTGTCTTATTGCCATTGTAATCCGCTGTTTGACAAACACCCTTTTTGCAGCGAAGACGATCACAAACAACATTCCTGCCGCAACGGCCATCGCCCCTGATATGGAAGAATTCCACCAAGTAGCGAGATAAAAACCTCCCACTGCCGAAAGAATGCCGAAGAGAACGGTATAGGCCATCATGGTTTCTACTTGCTTGCTGATCAAGTAAGCCGTGGCAGGAGGCACAACCAAAAATGCCACGACCAAAATGGCACCGACGGCATTAAAACTAAGGACCACGGTAAAAGAAACCGCTCCCATCAAAACGTAATGCCAAGTATCGGTTTTGATTCCGAGTCCCGAAGAAAAAGCAGGGTCGAAACTCGTAATGAGAAATCCGCGATGTCCGATGCGAAGCAATACGAGAATGGCCAATAGATTAAACCCTTGCAGCCAAACCGGAGCGGGCCCCACATCAGTAGAGAAGAGGTACAAAATGTCGAAAGGCACATAAGCGATGTCTCCATAGAGGACGCATTCTTGGTCGAGATCCACATTTCCCGAAAAGGCAGAAACCAGAATAACGCCGATGGCAAAGAGCCAGGTGAAGGTAATCCCTATGGATGCGTCAGATTGATTCGGCTTTCTTGTAAAAGATTTCGATCATAAACGTGGTGAGCAGTCCGAAGAGCGCGGCACCGAGCAGAGTGAAAAACGAACTTCTGGACTGAGCCACGAGATAGGCAATCACAATACCCGGCAAAACGGCATGTGAAATGGCGTCGCCCACCATGGCCATCTTTCGCAAGATGAGGTAAACACCGAGCAAGCCACAACTCACCGCCACCAAACTACCTTCTATGATGATCCAGAAATCGTTCATCGCTGCATGTCTTTAATCCCGGGAATTTCCGAGCTATGTGGATCCAATTCGGGGTAACCCAAGTCCTTGAGGAGTTCGCGCTCCAGCTCGGGAGTAATGATGTGCTCAATCGCTTCAGCATCATGGTGCACGTGATCGGGAGCAATGTTCATCCGCTCGTTGAGGTAGAGCTCCCAAAGGCGGTGAAGACGTACTACCCGAGTGGCTTCGCTTTGACCTGTGGCCGTCAATCCGTATCGATTCTCCTTGCGGAGCAAAAGGCCCTTTTCGGTCATCCGACTCAACAGAAGTTCCAGCTCTCTTCCTTGAAATCTTCGCGATCGCAAGAGCTGAGGTCGGGAGTAAAGCTGCTCCTTATTCTTTTCTCCCAACGAATAAAAAAGCTTGAGCAGATTTTCCCTTCTTACCTTTTGCTGGTGGGCTTTCCGCTTTCTCGATCGCTGCAACATGCCCTTGCCCGGCGCAAAAACAAACGCCATGATCGCGATGATGCTCAAGACCATCACAATCCAAGGCCCCGTGGGCATGGATAGCGCGAGAGATGAAATGTAAACGCCGATCAGCGAACTGACGATTCCGATGATCATCGCCAGGATAATCATGTGGCTCAACCTTCCGGTAAAGAATCTGGCAGCCGCGGCAGGTGTAATTATCAAAGCGGCCATTAGCACCACTCCAACGGCCTGAATACCCGAAGCCACCGCCAAAACGGTAAGCGAAGACAGAATGAATTGAATACCCTTAACGGGCAAGCCGATGGCTTTAGCAAAATCGGGATCGAAGGAGTATAGCTTGAGGTAGCGGTATGTCAACAAGATGAGCAAAATCAATGCTACATCGACTGCCACAAAAAGAGTAATATCTGCCGGCAACATCGCCGCAGCCTTGCCGAAAAGGAAAGCTTCCAGACCCGACTGATTGCCGTAGTTTGATTGTTGCACATGGGTGAGCAAAACGATACCAATGGCGAAGAAAACGGTGAGCACAATCGCAATGGCCGTATCGGGCTTAATCTTGGAATTTTTTGAAATGAAGTCGATGCTAAGCAAGCCCAACCAGCCCGCCACAAAGGCTCCCGGAAAGAGAATCCAAATATCTTTCTGACCTGTAAACATGAAGGCCAAAACAACTCCGGGCAAGAGAGCGTGAGCCACAGCATCTCCTACCAAGGCTTGCTTTCTCAAAAAAGAAAAAACCCCCACGGCAGATGCCCCCGCGCCAATCAAAGCGCAGCCAATCATTACCCATGTAAAGTTTCCACCCATAAACTTTTTATACTACTATGTTTTAGAGTCTGATCAAGAAAGTCTGATAGCAAGGCGCACGTGGATTTAAAAATCAAGGAGTTGACCTGTGTCAATGACTGTTTTTAAATCAAGTGCAACGCCGATAGCAGGCTTTATGGACGGGCTCTATTATTCTTTCATGTCTTTTTCGCGGATAGGATACTCTTTCGACTTGATCAAATCGGCAATTCGACTTAACACGTTCAACTTTCCTCCGTATGCCGTTCTCAAATTTTCTTCGGTGAGCACTTCTTCTTTCGGGCCTGCCGCCACCAATCGGGTATTCAAGAGAATAACCCAATCGAAAAATTCCAAGGCCGTATGCAAATCGTGGTGCACCATGATGACAGTCTTTCCTGCGGTTCTCATCTCTCCCAAAATCTTCAAAATAGATTCTTCGCTGGCGGCATCAATTCCCACAAATGGCTCATCCATCAGGTAAACATCGGCCTGCTGCGCGAGTGAACGAGCGATAAACACACGCTGCTGCTGACCACCCGAAAGCTCAGAAATCTGACGGTTTCGGTAGTCGTACATCCCCACCCGTTTCAGCGAGTCAGCGGCGATTTCCCTATCCGATTTCGAAAGCCGACCGAAGAGGCGACCCTTGCGGTAGCGGCCCATCATCGTGATGTCCATCACCGTTGCGGGAAAATCCCAATCGACCGATTGCCTTTGGGGAACATAGCCTAGTCGCTCGCGCACCTTATCGGGATCTTTTTCAAAAACCTTCACATAGCCACTATCCGATTCGAGGATTCCCATGGCCGCTTTGAGCAGAGTGGTTTTACCCGAACCATTCGGCCCGATGATTCCCACCAATTTTCCTTCTGGAATTTCGAAATCGATATCCCAAAGAACAGGCTGCTTGTCGTAGCTCACCGTGAGGTTATGTGCTTCAAAAGCGATCATTGCAAAGCGGCTTTTATGGTTTCTACATTGTGGCGCACCATTTTTTGATAGGTTTCGGCGCCGCTTCCTTCCGGGCCAGGGGCATCAGAATAAAGGGTGCCTCCGAGCTTTACTGCCCCACCTTTTTGGCGAACGCCGGAAACGACTGCTTCCATGGATCGCGATGAAATGCTCGACTCCACGAAGACGGCTCCTATTTTCTCAGTGGTGATTAAATCCACCATTTGCTCTACATCTTTTAATCCGTATTCGGCGGCGGTAGAGATTCCTTGAAGTCCGATGACGCGAATGTCATACGCCCTCCCGAAATAGGAAAAGGCATCGTGTGCGGTGAGCAAGACTTTGTTTTCCAGCGGAATTTCAGCCATTTCAGATTGAGTCCAGCGGTGGAGTTCTTCCAATGCCGATAAGTACTCCTGAGCCCTGATCGAATCCAACACCCCTAACTCAATCAGCTCAGCTGAAGACGCTTCCAAAACCTGTTTCCAGAGTTGGACGTCAAACCAGATATGCGGATCGGGATAATCGGCGGTGCCCTCGGGCAAAATCAACTCATCATCCGAGAGGACTGTGCCGAGCAAAATGACGGGCTTCCGCTTTGACATTTTCTCAAGGATATCCTGCATTCGTCCTTCGAGGTGAAGCCCGTTTGCCACGATCAAATCGGCATCAGCCAAGTAGTCGAGGCTCTGCTTGGTGGGCTTAAAAAGATGCGGATCGGTACCCGGCCCCATGAGTGACACCACGGATACGCTCGTATCGAGCATGGCTTCCATAGCATCGCCAATCATCGAGGTGGTCGTTACCACTAAAAAGTCATCCTCACTACTTTCATTTTGGCTACAGCCAAAGCCCGAAAGAAATACGATTACAAAAAAAATGTGCCTTCTCATGAAGGCACAAAGATCACCATTTTTAGATTAGTCTAAAAATATTGATTGAATGGTCTAATAAATCGCTCTCGATGTTCTTCTACCCGGACGATAAATCACAGAAAACTCAAGCGCTCCTCTATTTTGTGAGTAATCACTCAACTCGGAAGTATTGATGTCATAAGAGATTCTGAAGATATTTGAGTTGTGTCGGATACCCGCATGGATAATCAAGGCGTCAGAAGATCGGTATCCCAACCCACCAATGGCTTGATAAGCGGTTCCTTCGATCTCGTAGTGAGCCATTACGGTAGCCAAAAACTGATTGGCTTCTCGCTGCCTCATGTAGATTACCGAAGGGTCAATCAATAAACTTCGGCTTGCCTCAATTCGTGCACCCGCATTAACCATCCACCTCATCGGCAAACGTGATTCCTGCTCGCCAATGAATGATTCATTTGGCATGGTGAGGTGAAAAACCGCCAAGTCGGCAAATGGGTTGATCTTCTTCGTTCGGTCCGTTGATTTGTATGAGAACCCCACATTCGCATCAATCATAAACCTGGACGTTCTATCGAAATTTTCTCTGGTAGGAAGGTCTCCGTCAAAGATAAATCCATCGTATTGCGAGTCGAAAATCAAACCATTGGTATTTACCCTCTTGTAGAGAATTCCCAATTGGACTCCCGTTGAAAGGATGTACTTGGTTTGATTCGGATCCGTAATCTGATAGGCTCCCGATGCCAGGAAATTCGACGTGTTGATCACGTTAGCTGCATCGGTATTTACAAATGCACCACCGAAACCAAATCGATCGCCTGCGCCCAAATCGAAGGAAATACCAAATGTGTTGATACTCGTAGCCAATGAACTCCACTGAGTTCTGTACAGAGCTGCAACTCTCATATCCGTGAATTTCAGCATCCCTGTATTTGCGGGATTGAAAAGAATAGGAGCAGCTTGGTATTGTGATAACTGCGCGTCCTGAGCTTGGTTCTTCTGCGCAAACAGAAGAGCCAAAGCTGCAAGAGTGAGTGCTAATTGCTTTTTCATGGGGAATGTTTTAGTTCTCATGACTTATCTGAATAGGTTGATTCGTCCGGAGTAGTCGAATGTTTCGCCATCAAGATTGGTGGCTTTAATGGTGTACACATAGACTCCTACCGGTACTTCGCTACCGTTTTCGGTGCCGTCCCAACCTACTTCCTGATCGGTAGTTTGGAATATCTCTCGTCCCCAGTTGTCATATACTCTGAAGTCGAGTTGCGTGAATGGTCCTCCGCGTACCAAGTACACGTCGTTGTTGTTGTCTCCGTTTGGCGAGAAACTGTTTGGCAATCGCGGTGGCAGAACGATTTGTCCTTCTACGAACAGCGTTTGCGTAATAGAGTCCAAGCATCCGGTGGAACCGGTAACGGTTAAGGTCACGACGTAATCTCCCTCATCGGGATAGCTGTATGTCGGATTTTGCTGTTGCGTGAACCCTAAACCGTCGCCAAAATTCCAAGCCCATTGCTCTGCCAGTGTAGACTGATCATCAAAGATGAAGTCGAAGTTGATCGGTGCTCTGAACTGATTCACAGCAAAGGCAGCCTGCGGACCTTGCACCACATTGATCAATTGCGTTGTGGTATCTGTACAACCTAAGCTGCTCTCTACCACAAGTTGTACACTTCTGCTTCCTGCTTCGCTAAAGACGAATGTCGGATTTTGCTGATTGTCGACATTTCCATTACCGAAGTTCCAGATGTATCCGTCTATTTCGCCCTCAAACACTTCAGTAGCGTCAGTGAATTGAACCGGAGAGCCCACACATGCATTCGAAGCTGTAAAGGCTGCTGAAACCGGAGCACTGATGTTTACCAACACCGTGTCTGCTCCTTCAGCGCATCCTTCCTGGCCTGTAGCTGTAAGAATGATTTGCACCTGCTCAGCGATTACATCCGCATTTCCGAATACATACTCGGGAGCAAACTCATCACCCGTGTTCAAGAATATACCATCACCCTCGGTAGACCATTCTATTGTCTCGAAGTTCTCAGCACTTCCTGACAATGTCAGTAATCCTGAAGACTCGCACACAAATTGGTCAGGTCCGGCTGACACAACAGGGGCAGGATTGATTGTAAATCTCACCGTATCCGTCGTGGCTTCACAAGGGCCGTTGCCCGTGGATGTGAACACCAATTCTGCAAACCCTACAAGGATGTCGTTGTTTCCGAAAACATAGGTCGCATCGAGACTCGTGTTGTCAGGGTCAAACGTTCCGAAAGATGTCGTAGACCAAACCCCTTCACCCGTAGATGAACTACCTGCTAATTGAGCGCTTCCATCGGTTGAACAGAAAATTTGATCCGGTCCTGCTCCTACCGTTGCCGGTGAGGTGAAGGTCACTTCAAAATCTTCCGAGTTCGATCCACATGCTCCGTCAGAGGTGGCCGTAAGAGTGATTGTAGTTGAGCCCGCAGCCAATTCTGCTGCTGAAGGCGTGTACGTTACCTCTTCGCTCACATTGTCGGGTGAGAATGTTCCTGCGCCGGTTGAAGTCCAGATAAATGAATCTTCGTCAGACACATTGCCATTCAATTCTACAGCAGGGTCAGAAGTACAGACAGCTGCATCTGCAATTATCTCAACACCAGGCACTCTGTCTATGCTCACCACAAGTGAGTCAGTAAAGGCCGGACAGCTTCCGTTTCCTTGGGCAGTCAGGTAAAGTGTTACCGTACCTGCATCCAAATCGGCTTGAGCCAATTGGTACTCAGGGTTAAGCACATCACTCTGAGGAGTGAAAGTACCACTACCCGAAGTCGTCCAGTTGAAGTTTGATGATCCTGATACAGAACCTGCTACTTGAACGGTAGCTTGATCTTCACAGATCTCTACATCACTTCCTGCGTTTGCTGATACAGCGTCAGAGAAAGTCACCTCCATCTGATCACTAGCACCTGCGCAGAGACCATTTCCATAAGTATTCAGAGTCAGAGTGGCTCCGCCAATGATACTATCAGCCTGAGAAGGCATATAGATTGCAGTGAGAGCACTGTCATTTGGCATGAACACACCCGAACCTGAAGTTTCCCATACTCCACCTGAAGCACCTGTTACTGATCCCAGGAGTTGAACTCCTTCAATCGATCCACAGATTACCGCATCGGCCCCGGCATTGGCTTCAGGAAGAGATTGGAATGTTACTGTAATAGTGGCTGAGCCTTCATTACAAAGCACGCTGTTAGTAGATGTCAATGTGATCTCTACAGAACCGGCATCCAAATCGGCTTGACTCGGCTCATAGAAGGCATTAAGAGCAGTGTTGGTCGGGAAGAATCCTCCGGTTCCGTTCGTACTCCAGATACCTGTATTGCTATCACCATTCACTACACCGTTGAGGTTCACCAAATCTTGTGTTTCACATACTTCAGTGTCTTCTCCGGCATAAACGAATGCTCCATCGCCGAAGGTCAATTCAAAGCTATCGCTGGCCTCGGAACAAATTCCATTGTTAGTTGAGGTAAGCGTAAGAGTTACTGACCCGCCGTCGATGTCATTCTGAGTAAAGTTGTACACCGCATTCAAGCTCGTGGCAGATGGAGAGAAGGTACCGTTACCCGTACTCGACCAAATTCCGGTCGTCGTTCCTTCGCTCACCTGACCGAAGAGTTGAGTGCTTCCTGCTTCAGAGCATACCACTTGATCAGGACCTGCTACTACCTGAACACCCGTATTGATGTCGAGGAATAGTGAATCCGCATCTCCAAAACAGTTGCCGTTTCCGGTAGTCGTCAAGACTAAGAACACTCCTCCGTTGTCAATATCAGCTTGACTGGCCACGTAGAACGTGTTCAGGTTGTTCGCGTTTTGGAATGCTCCCGAACCCGTTGTAGTCCACTGACCGCCGGCTGCGTTTGCTACGTTTCCTGAAATCTGGAAAGGTATAACTGCTCCACATACTGCTTGATCAGCTCCTGCATCAGCTACCGGCCCCGGGATGAACGAAAGATTCAAGAAGTCTGAAGCTTGGTTACAACTGTTGGTAACCGTAGCAGTCAAATTCACTGATCCATTCAACAGATCACCAGGACTAGGCACATAAGTAGCCGTCAAAGACGTATTGTTTGGTACAAATGAGCCAGTACCCGTGCTACTCCAAAGGATTTGATCTCCTCCGTTAATCGTCGCACTTACTTCAGCATCAGGGCTGTTGTCGCAAGTCACTATGTCGGCACCAACATTTACAGAGCCTTGCGGGAATATCTCCAGAGTCAATGTATCCGTCACGACGACACAGTTTCCTATGTTTGTTGAAGTCAAGATCAACTCGATTACCTGATCATCTACATCGGCAGATGAGAATACATAAGTAGCGTTCAAGTTATCTGCGTTCGGAGAGAATGAGCCCGAACCTGTAGTCGTCCAAGTTCCTGTGCTATTCGCACCTGAAACCAATCCGCTCAAATCAACCGATACTTCCGAAGAACATACTGTGATGTCTGCTCCTGCATTTACTTCAGGTGCAGGTGTAAAAGTCACCAATACGTCATCGGCAGCCTGGTTGCATGAGTTCACTTCAAAAGTGAAGATTACAGATCCACCGGCAATATCATCATCACTTGGGATGTAGTTCACATTGGTTCCTTGATTGTTCGGAAGGAATACTCCTGTTCCGGAAGAAACCCATGAACCTTCAGTGGCAGCGCCACCAATCGTTCCGCTCAAGGATATGTTTGCATTGTTTTCACAGATAAACTGATCAGGTCCTGCGTTTGCTGTTCCGGCAGGTGAGATGAAGACGGTGAAGTCATCACTTACCGCAAGACAGTTTCCGTTATTCGTTGAAGTCAACGTCAATGTAACTTCTCCGATAAGCGAATCCTGAGAAGACGCCAAGTATGATCCATTCAAGGCAGACGCATTCGGAACAAAGATTCCCGTTCCGCTAGTCGTCCATACTCCTGTAGTAGATCCACCCGTAACTTGTCCACTCAATGGCACAGCCAATTCATCGACGCATGCAAAGAAGTCGTCTCCTGCATCTACAACCGGCGAAGGCGTAAAGTTGAACGTCACTTGATCTGAAACAGGCAGACAGTTTCCGTTTCCGAAAGTGGTGTAGGTCAGAGTAACCGTTCCATTCGCCAATTCCGAAGCCGAAGGAGTGTAAACCGCGTTTGGCGTGCTATTATTCGGACTGTACGATCCTGCTCCGCCACTCCAGTTTGCACCTTCAGATACAGTGAACGAACCGGCAAGCTGAACAGCAGGATTGTTTTCACAAAGCGTCTGATCAACCCCTGCATCAATAACGGGAGCAGGCGTGAATGATATCGTGATCTGGTCAGAAACCGCGTCACAATTTCCATTTCCAAGACTTGTCAAGGTAAGCGTCACACTACCTGCAGCAATTTCAGCGGCAGTAGGCTGGTAGCTGGCTGTAAGAGAGTTGTTGCTCGGCGTAAAGTTTCCGAGACCACCACTCCACTGACCGCCGGCAGCAAACTGCACTGATCCGCTCAACTGAGCTGTATTGTTGTTTGCGCACACTTCAAGGTCGGCTCCTGCATTTACCACAGGGGCAGGTGTAATCGTGATCGACATCTGATCGGAAATCTGAGGACAAGCCCCAGTACCTACAGACTCGATGGTAAGTGATACAAATCCATTGGTGATTTCTGCTGCAGACGGCGTGTAAATCGCATCGGCAGTTTCGTCATTCGGATTAAAGAACCCGGTACCTCCCGTCCACTGAACACCTGAGGCGTTTGTGAAAGCTCCTTCCAGTTGAACTGTAGGATTGTTAGCACAGGAAATCAAGTTAGATCCTGCAGTGATCGTCGGTTCCGGATCGAAGAAGATGGTTACCTCATCAGACACGGCAACACAGTTACCATTTGCAGTCGTTGTCAATGTAAGTGTCACACTACCATCAACAATTTCTTGAGGAGTAGGCGTATATGTTGCATTCATATTGGTCGCGTTAGGCGAGAACACACCGTTTCCACCTGACCATATCGCACCACCTGAAACGGTGAAGGCACCTTCAAGAGAAGCAATCGGAGTGGCAGCACAAAGTGTGATATCGTCTCCGGCATCCACAGTAGGAGATGGTGTGAAGTTGATTACAAACGCATCCGACTCGGCAAGACAGTTTCCATTGCCCGTAGAAGTGAGCGTGAGCGTAATGCTTCCCGCTGCGATTTCTGCAGGAGACGGAGTGTAGATAGCGTCCAAAGTCGTGTTGTTCGGATTGTATGAACCCAATCCGCCTGTCCACTGGCCACCTGCGGCATTCAGAACGCTTCCATTCAATTGAACGGCAGCATTGTTTGAACAAATGTCCAGATCAGCTCCGGCAGAAACCACCGGTTCAGGATCAATCGTGATCGTCATCTGATCAGATTCAGAAAGACAATCTCCGTTTCCTGTAGTTGTTAAAGTAAGCGTTACCGTTCCCGCCGCTATTTCTCCGGCTGAAGGCAGGTAAATCGCATTCAAAGCATTGGCATCAGGAGTAAATGTTCCTGCACCACCACTCCATATTCCACCGGTAGCGATAGAAACAAATCCGTTGAGGTTTACCTCTGCATCATTGGCACACACTGTTTGGTCTGTGCCTGCATTAGCTGTAGGCGCAGGAGTAAATGAGATCTCTACCTCGTCCGTAACCGCTATGCAGTCTCCATTGCCTGTAGTGGTCAAAGTCAGTGTTACTGATCCGTCGGCAATTTCTTGGGGAGTCGGAGTGTATTCAGCGTTGAGTGCATTTGCATTCGGACTGAATGAACCTGCTCCGCCTGACCACGCTCCACCTGTTGCAATGGTTACGGCTCCTGCCAATTGAGCAGTTGCATTATTTGAACACAATTCAATATCCGCACCGGCATCAGCTGTAGGAGCATCACCAAACGTGTAAGTAACATTGTCAGTAACTGCCAGACAATTTCCGTTACCGGTTGAGGTCAAGGTGAGCGTTACACTTCCGGCTGCGATTTCACCATTACTTGGCGTATATGTGGCATTCAAAGTGTTTGCATTAGGGGTAAACGTACCCGTTCCACCACTCCAAACTCCACCTGTAGCGATACTCACCGAACCATTAAGCAATATTTCAGGATTATTTGAACATACTTCAGTACCTATTCCTGCGTCTACTATCGGTTCAGGTGTAATTGTAATCACCATCTGATCAGATTCAGGATTACAATCTCCGTTTCCGGTAGTCGTCAAGGTCAAGGTTACCGAACCCGCAGCAATTTCAGCAGCAGTTGGAGAGTATATCGCTCCCAACGTGTTTGCATCAGGAGTAAATGTCCCGGCACCGCCGGTCCAAGTTCCACCTGTTGCTATGTTCACGTTTCCGTTAAGTGTTACATCTGCAGCATTTGCACAAACTGTCCTGTCGAGTCCTGCATTTGCAGTAGGAGCTGGTGAGAATGAGATCTCCACGTTGTCACTTACCGGCAAACAATCACCGTTTCCTGTAGTCGTCAAAGTAAGGACGACGCTTCCTGCTGCAATCTCTGCCGTTGTTGGGCTATAGACAGCATTCAAGGTGTTGGCATTCGGGCTGTATGACCCTGCGCCACCTGACCATGATCCACCGGTAGCAATGGTAACTGCTCCGTTGAAAGTGACGCATCTGCATTGTTCGCACATAGCTTCGAAGTCTGCTCCTGCATCAGCCGTTGGCGCCGGACCAAATGTATAGGTTACATTGTCAGTTACTGGAACACAGTTGCCATTGCCCGTTGAGGTCAAAGTCAAGGTTAAGCTGCCACTTGTAATCTCACCTGCACTTGGCGTATATACCGCAGTCAAGGTGTTTGCATTCGGGGTAAAAGTTCCCGATCCACCACTCCAGGTTCCACCTGTGGCAATAGTTACCGATCCGTTCAAGTGAAATGTCTGGATTGTTCGAACAAAGCTCTTCGTCCTACTCCTGCATCTACGGTTGGTGCAGGAGTGATTGTAATCACCATTTGATCGGTACCGGATTACATGTTGCCGTTACCTGTTGTAGTCAAAGTCAAGGTTACTGTTCCAGCCGCGATCTCTGCTGCACTTGGTGTGTAAGTCGGGTTCAGGATATTTGCATCACTGAATACGCCTGTTCCACCACTCCAGGTTCCTCCTGTGGCGATCGTTACAGATCCGTTCAGGCTTACATTGTGGATTGTTTGCACATACCGTTTGATCTGATCCTGCACTTGCCGTTGGAGCTGGAGTGAAGTTGATCACTACGTCATCTGATACAGGCATTACAATCGTCGTTTCCTGTAGTTGTTAAAGTCAAGGGTTACCGTTCCTGCTGTAATTTCTGCTGCACTTGGGGTGTAGGTGGCATTTAGTGTGTTCGCATTTGGAGTAAACGTTCCTGCACCACCGCTCCAAGTTCCGCCCGTTGCTACCGTTACCGATCCATTTAAGCTGATATCTGCAGTTGTTTGCACAAAGGGCTTGGTCTGCTCCTGCATCAGCTGTTGGCGCCGGACTGAATGTGTAGGTTACATTATCCGTTACTGCCAGAACACAGTTCCATTTCCCGTTGAGGTCAATGTGAGGGTTAATGATCCGGCAGCAATCTCTCCTGCACTTGGCGTATAAACCGCATTCAAGTCATTGGCATTCGGAGTAAATGTTCCCTGAACCACCACTCCATGTTCCACCTGTAGCGCAATCGTTACAGATCCATTGAAAGTAATGTCTGCATTGTTCGAACAGAGTTCTTCGCCTACTCCTGCATCTACTACTGGGGCGGGGGTGATGGTGATCAATACATTTGATCAGTCACAGGATTACAGTTTCCGTTGCCTGTTGTCGTCAAAGTTAAGGTTACCGTTCCCGCTGCAATCTCTGCTGCGGATGGTGTGTAAACCGCGTTCAAAGAGTATTCGCATCAGGAGTAAAGGTTCCTGTTCCGCCACTCCAGCTTCCACCTGTAGCTACGGTTACAGATCCATTTAAGTTGACATCGGGTTGTTTGCACAAACTGATTACATCTGCTCCTGCATTTGCTGTTGGAGCCGGAGTGAATGTTGATCACCAATGTCATCGATTCAGGCATACAAGTCCGTTTCCGGTAGTGGTTAGGAGTAAGGTTACTGTTCCTGCTGTAAGTTCTGCTGCTGTTGGGGTGTAAACTGCCGTTAAGCTGTTGGCATTCGGACTGAAAGTTCCTGCGCCACCACTCCAGGTTCCACCCGTAGCTACAGTTACCGATCCGTTCAAACTCACATTTGCATTGTTTGCACATAGGGTTTGGTCTACTCCCGCATTTGCCGTTGGGGCTGGACTGAACGTATAGGTTACATTATCGTCTTCAGGAACACAGTTTCCATTTCCGGTTGAGGTCAATGTGAGGGTTACCGATCCTGCAGTGATCTCACCTGCACTCGGGTGTAAACCGCATTCAAGTGTATTCGCATCGGAGTAAATGTTCCTGATCCACCTGCTCCATGTTCCGCCTGTGGCACCTGTTACAGATCCACTCAAGGTAATGTCTGCATTGTTCGAACAAAGTTCTTCGCCTGCTCCTGCATCCACTACCGGAGCCGGTGTAATCGTAATTACCATCTGGTCGGTTGTTGGATTACAATTGCCATTGCCCGTTGTACTCAAGGTCAAGGTTACCGTTCCTGCCACAAGCTCTGCGGCCGATGGGGTATAGGTTGGATTCAGCACATTTACATCGCTGAAGGTTCCCGTACCACCACTCCAGGTTCCGCCTGTTGCAATCGTTACCGAACCGTTCAGGCTCACTATTGGATTGTTTGCACACACGGTCTGGTCTGATCCTGCACTTGCCGTTGGGGCTGGTGTGAAGTTGATTACTACATTGTCTGATACCGCGTTGCAATCATCGTTGCCTGTTGTGGTCAAAGTCAGCGTTACCGTTCCTGCAGCAAGCTCTGCTGCTGTTGGTGTGTAAACTGGCGTTTAGTGTGTTTGCATTTGGAGTAAATGTTCCTGCTCCACCACTCCAAGTTCCACCAGTAGCTACCGTTACCGATCCGTTCAAAGCTGATACGTCTGCATTGTTGGCACATAGGGTTTGATCCGCTCCTGCATTCGCCGTTGGTGCCGGACCAAAAGTATAGGTCACTGCATCAGTTACTGCAACACAGTTGCCATTGCCCGTTGAGGTCAAAGTCAAGGTTAAGCTGCCACTTGTAATCTCACCTGCGCTTGGCGTATATACCGCATTCAAGGTGTTTGCATTCGGAGTAAATGTTCCCGAACCACCACTCCAGGTTCCACCTGTAGCACCCGTTACCGAGCCTCCAAGTGTAATGTCTGCATTATTCGAACAGAGTTCTTCGCCCACTCCCGCATCTACTACTGGTGGTGGGGTTATCGTGATCACCATCTGATCGGTAGTCGGATTACAGTTGCCGTTACCTGTTGTACTCAAGGTTAAGGTCACCGTACCAGCTGCGATCTCAGCAGGTGATGGAGTGTAAACGTGCTCCAAGAGTCGTATTGTTCGGAGTTAAAGGCTCCATTTCCACCACGTCCAAATTCCACCTGTAGCTACTGTTACTTGACCATTGAGGTTTACTTCAGGATTATTTGCACAAACTGTTACATCAGTACCTGCATTTGCTGTAGGGGCTGGTGTAAAAGTTAATTTCAACATCATCACTAACTGCGATACAGTCTCCATTTGCCAGTAGTAGTTAAAGTTAGGGTTAGGGTTCCCGTTTAAAATTTCAGCTGCAGTTGGAGTATAAGTAGCATTTAGAGTGTTGGCATTTGGACGAAAAGCTTCCTGCTCCACCACTCCACGTTCCACCACCTGCATTGGTTACTGAACCAGCAAGTTACCTCTGCATTGTTTGCACATAGTGTTTGATTCCGGTCCTGCATCTACTGTAGGTGCAGGCGCGAAAGTATAAGTCACCTTATCTGTTACCGCAATACAATCGCCATTTCCGGTCGTTGTTAACGTCAAAGTTACTGAACCATTATTGATCTCCGATTGACTCGGATTGTAAACCGCATTCAATCGTATTTGCGTCAGGAGTAAATGTTCCATTACCTCCACTCCAGGTTCCACCTGTTGCTATGGTTACGGAACCGTTCAAAGCAATTTCAGGGTTGTTGGCACAGAAAGTTCGAATCTGCTCCGGCATCGGCCGTTGGTGCAGGAGTAATGGTAATGGTGATCTGATCAGTTACTGCATTACAATCACCATTTCCTGTAGTTGTTAAAGTAAGTGTAAATCCTGTTCCATTGGCAATTTCTACAGGCAGAAGGTGTATAGGTTGCACCAAGTGTAGTATTGTTTGGAGTAAAAACTCCTGTTCCACCACTCCAAACTCCACCTGTTGCAACTGTAACTTGACCATTTAGATTTCACTGCAGGATCATTTGCACAAACTGTTTGGTCTGCTCCTGCATTAGCAGTTGGAGCTGGAGGAGAATGTAATTTCAACATCATCGGATTCAGGCAAACAATCGCCATTTCCTGTAGTTGTTCAGTGTAAGTGTCTACGTTCCTGCTGCGATTTCAGCGGCTGTCGGTGTATAAGTGGCATTTAGGTGTGTTTGCATTTGGGTGAAAAGTTCCTGCTCCTCCACTCCAAGTTCCTCCTGTCGCGATTCGTAACTGATCCAGTAAGACTTACATCTGCATTATTGGAACATAGTGTTCGATGTCTGCTCCTGCATCAGCAATTGGAGCTGGGGTCCAAAGTATAAGTAACGTTATCTGTTACTGCAGTACAGTTTCCATTTCCAGTTGTGGTCAATGTGAGAGTAACCGAACCATTGTTAATCTCAGTTTGACTCGGAGTGTAAACTGCATTTAATGTATTTGCATCAGGAGTAAAAGTTCCTGCTCCACCTGACCAAGTTCCACCTGTTGCAATGGTTACGCTACCATTTCAGAGCAATTTCGGCATTGTTAGCACAGAATGTATCTCCTACTCCAGCATTAGCTGTTGGGCCGGAGTAATTATCAATTGTAATCTGATCGGTCACACGTTACAATTTCCATTTCCCGTTGTGGTCAAAGTAAGGGTAACCGTACCAGCTGCAATCTCTCCAAGAGAAGGGTGTATTGGTAGTAAACAATGAGTTCGGACTTGGGTTAAAAGTTCCAAATCCACCACTCCAAGTTCCACCTGTAGCAACTGTTACAGATCCTGTTAGGTTAACCGCTGCATTATTTGCACAAACTGAATTGATCAGCGCCTGCATTAGCAGTTGGCGATGGAGTAAAGTTTAATTTCTACCTCATCGGTAACAGGGATACAATCTCCATTTCCTGTTGTAGTCAGATGTGAGTGTCAGCGTTCCCGCAGCAATTTCAGCTGCAGTTGGTGTATAAGTCGCGTTGAGTGCATTGGCATTTGGCGAAAAGCTTCCTGCTCCACCACTCCAAGTTCCTCCACCGGCGATCGTTACAGATCCGAAAGACTTACATCAGCATTGTTCGAACATACTTCGATGTTCGCACCTGCATCTGCTGTAGGTGCGGGTGTGAAAGTATAGGTTACCTCATCGCTTACTGCAATACAGTCACCGTTTCCTGTAGTTGTTAAAGTCAAGTGTTACCGAACCATTGTTTAATTCCGATTGAGTTGGTGTGTATACCGCATTCAATGTATTTCCGTCAGGCGTAAAAGTTCCATTTCCACCACTCCAAGTTCCACCTGTAGCAACAGTAACTGCACCACCTAAAGCGATATCAGAATTGTTTGCACAGAAAGTTTCATCCGATCCTGCATCTGCAGTTGGCGCAGGAGTAATTGTGATGGTTATTTGATCGGTTGCCGGATTACAGTTCTCCGTTACCTGTAGTCGTTAGCGTAAGCGTTACCGAACCTGCGGCAATCTCTCCAGGAGATGGAGTGTAAGTAGCAAAAAGCGAATTGGCATTTGGAGAAAAGTACCAAATCCACCACTCCAAGTACCTCCTGTTGCAATGGTAACAGATCCTGTTAATGATACTTCGGGATCATTTGCACAAACCGTTTGATCTGCTCCTGCATTTGCAGTTGGTGAAGGAGTGAACGTAAATGTAACATCATCAGTTTCGGCGAGACATCCTCCATTTCCCGTAGTGGTCAATGTAAGGGTCAATGAACCTGAAGCTAGTTCTGCTGCAGTTGGTGTATAAACTGCATTTAATGCATTGGCACTTGGGGTGAGAATGTTCCTAATCCTCCGCTCCATTGACCTCCACCTGCTACGGTAACTGCACCAGCCAAAGAAATATCGGCATTGTTTGAACACAATACTTGATCAGCTCCTGCATCTGCCGTTGGTGAAGGACCAAATGTGAAGGTCACGTTATCCGAAACGGCAATACAATCGCCATCTCCTGTCGAAGTCAATGTTAAAGTGATTGAACCGCTGTTGATCTCGCTTTGACTAGGAGAGTAAACCGCATTAAATGTTGAAGCATCAGGTGTAAATGTTCCTGATCCTCCGCTCCATGTTGCACCTGTCGCAACGGTTACGGAACCATTAAGAGCAATGTCAGGATTATTGGAACAAACTTCAAATCCCGCACCCGCTTCTACAGTTGGAGCCGGAGTAATAGTGATTTCCATTTGATCGCTTACCGCGATACAGCCTCCGTTTCCAGTTGTTGTCAATGTAAGGGTTACTGTACCAGCAGCAATCTCAGCAGGAGACGGTGTATATACAGCTCCAAGAGCCGTATTGTTTGGCGTGAAAGTTCCACTACCTCCTGACCATACTCCGCCTGTAGCCAAAGTAACGCTACCATTGAGATTAACGTCAGCATTGTTTCCACAAACCGTTTGATCTGCACCGGCATTGGCCGTTGGAGATGGAGTGAAATTGATGGTAACGATATCCTGTTCAGCACTACAGTTTCCATTAGAGGTAGAAGTGAGTGTAAGGATCAAACTACCCGAAGCAATCTCTGCAGCGGTAGGTGTATAAAGTGCATTTAGATCATCTGCATCAGGGGTAAAAGTACCCGCTCCACCTGACCAAGTTCCACCTCCTGCAACAGTAACAGAACCAGCGAAAGGGAACTTGAGCATTGTTTGAACAAACAGTAATGGCAGCACCTGCATCCACAACTGGAGCAGGAGTAAAAGTGAAGACAACGTCATCACTCACAGGATTACAATTCCATTACCAGTTGTAGTTAAAGTTAGGGTTAGTGATCCTGAGGCAATTTCAGAAGCTGTAGGCTGGTAAGTTGCATTTAAATCATTCGCGTTTGGCGTGTAAATTCCCAGACCACCTGTCCAAGAACCACCTGTAGCAATCGTTACAGATCCATTTAAGGTGATGTCTGCATTGTTTGCACAAAGAGTCTGATCAACACCTGCATTTGCAGTAGGGCCATCGGTGAAATCAATCGTTACGTTATCCGTTACAGGTGAACAATTACCATTACCAGTAGTTGTTAGTGTAAGCGTAACTGAACCAGTAGAAATCTCTCAAGCGGTAGGAGTGTAAATTGCATTTAATGTGTATTTGCATCAGGAGTGAAAGTTCCTGCACCCACCAGACCATTGCGCCTCCTGATGCAATTGTTACTGAACCGGCAAGAGTTCACATCTGGATTGTTTTCACAAACCGATTGATCTACACCTGCATTGGCAGTTGGCGATGGGGTAAACGTGAAAGTAACGTCATCTGTCTCGGGATTACACGTACCGTTATCGAGAGAAGTAAGCGTTAGTGTGATCGATCCTGATGCAATTTCTGCCGCAGTTGGAGTATATACTGCATTCAAAGCGGTAATATTCGGAGAGAAGCTTCCCGCTCCTCCTGACCAAATACCAAAACTGGCTCCAATCAGAGAACCATTAAGGGTTATGTCAGCATTGTTAGAGCAAACATTCGCATCAGCTCCTGCATTGACTATTGGAGCATCAGTAAAAGTGAAAGTGACGTTATCAGAAACAGCATTACAATCTCCGTTTCCGGTCGTGGTAAGAGTCAACGTTACTGAACCGGCGAGCAATTCAGGTAAGCTTGGAGTATATGTTGCATTGAGTGTGTTTTCGTCAGGACTGTAGGTCCCTGTTCCTCCTGACCATGTTCCACCTGAGGCAACCGTTACCGCGCCATTCAAAGCAATATCCGCATTGTTTCTACAAAGCGATTGGTCGCTACCTGCATCGGCGGTTGGAGTCGGAGTAAATGTAAGTGTAACGTCGTCTGTAACCGGCGAACACCCTCCGTTAGCGGTGGTGTTGAGTGTAAGTGTAACAGATCCGTTTAAGATTTCAGTCGGGCTTGGCGTGTAAACCGGGCTCAATGACTGATTAGAAGGAGCAAATGTTCCGGTTCCTCCCGTCCATTCTCCACCTCCTGCAATGGTAACTGCTCCCAGAAGCTGCGCCTGGGCATTGTTTCCACAAAGAATTTGGTCAAGTCCTGCGTCTGCAGTTGGTGCAGGTCCAAAAGTGATTTCCAGACTATCTTCCTCGGCGAAACAAGTTCCATTTCCCGTCGTGGTTAGCGTTAGTACCACGCTTCCTGCGGTAACTTCTGCAGCAGTCGGTGTATATTGAGCATTCAATTGACCGTTAGTAGGAGCAAACGTTCCATCTCCTCCGGTCCAAATTCCTCCTGTAGCTACATCAACAAACCCTGCAAGTTGGACGGTAGTATTGTTTTCACATGCCTCGATATCAGCACCAGCTACAACAACAGGAGCAGGAGTATAAGTAATGACAACTTCGTCTTCTACAGGAAAACAATTACTTACCGAAGTAAGTGTTAATGTTACCGTTCCCGCGCTAAGGTCGGCCAAACTTGGCTCGTAGATCGCGTTGAAATCAGTTGCATCCGGAACGAATGCTCCGGTACCACTTGTGGTCCATTCACCATTTATCGCTCCACCTGAAACAGATCCCGCGAGTTGAGTTTCTCTGTTCGCACAGACTGTTTGATCAGGACCTGCGTCAACCAAAATTTCAGAGGCAAACTCTGAAAAATATCCAAATCGACAACCTGAACTTGCTCCACCATTTATCAAACCTAAAGAGAAAACTTCTTCTGAATTGGTAATTAAATTGGCTTGACCAACGGGAATTTCACCTGTCGTAAATTGAATTTGTGCTCCAACCCATTCTCCGGCTGTTCCCGGAACGACATCAAAATCTGCGGGATCTATAATCGCGGCATCACCATTCAGTTCGAAGGCATCTTCGGCTCCCGATGTTACGAGCAGATTGATGAAGAAACTTTCGCTCGTAGAGCGAACGAAACTTACTTGTTCAGAACCTGCACAATTCAAAGGAGGCAAAAGTGCCATCCCTGATTCGCATCCAAAACCTGATATGTGAATCAAGTAGAAGGGTTTCGTTGCGGTTACATAAGTTAAATCATTCGTTATGGGTATTCGATAGGTTTCTCCATTGAACAATGTCGTTTCGATAACTCCGTCGATAGAGAGAATTGTATTGTTTGCGGTCGCAACGGCGTAGGCATATTCGCCTGAACCGGCATTTAATCCTCCTTTGTTAACGATGTATTCATCCCCTACGATTTCGACTGGTACTATTTGATCTCCTACCATGTCGCGACAGCCTTGGCCAAGTGGACTGATGGAGTCATCCTTTATAGATACTGCGATTGGCTTATCTGCCAATACTACCGTTCCACTTGGGTTTTCCGAAGGAGCAATTGCAGCGAGAGAACCCACTGAACCGGAATATGTCTGCCCCTCATTAAGGGTGATAGTAAAACTTTGAAATGCCGGATTTCCATCGTCCAGATCAGAAGTAGGATAAATCAAAACGGTGGTGTTATCCTCCGTGGCGACGATATCAAAAGAAGTGTAGGCTCTTGGATTATAATTCCCGTTCGGCCAAAAGTTTTGCATGGGAACAATAAATTCCAGACCAAGTCCATTGGCACCCTTAAGTGCGAAGATGTCTGTGTTATTGTTTGGACCCACCTCATAAATTGCCGTAATGTCTGCAGTAGATGTAATATGAATCCCCGTATTCAAAACCGTATTAGGCGGTCGCGTTTCCAGGGTATTAATAAATGCAGTGAGATTTACGGTCTGCGATTGATTCGGCCCGAGATTTACTATGATGGGAGCTCCGCCATTAAGCGCACCAGGGTTTGCCGGCATGTCTAGAGTGACATCCGCGGCAACGGCTCCGGAGGCTAGTCGGACAAAGATTGACCCGGTTCCACCGTGTCCCTGAGTGAGTTCAGGGGGTGCAAACCAAAATTCAGTACTCGTTTGGGAAAAAGCACTTTGCTGCGCTAATCCAATGAGGACGACAAAAACGAATAAATGACGAAACACTCGTCGCGTGTAGTTTAAGGGGGATAAATACATTCCGCGTGAGAATTTGTTAATCTCTAGTTTAAGTTCTCTGCTTGGGGGAACGCCCGTTGGCGCAAAGCAGATTGCCATTCTATACGGGAATGTTTATTTGTGGTTACAAGGTTTTTTTGAGTTTTCCTCAAATAAAGCAGCCACGACTTTTACAATACCTATAAGTTGCTGTTTATCATAATTTAGTGGGTACGGGTAAAATCTTCCGGTACTACCAAAATAATATCTCCTCCGACTAATTCTTCTGTTGAGATGCTGTCTACATCATTGGCTTGAACAACTTTTATTGAAACCACTTCAAGTTTTGGATATAGCTCATTGAGATACCAATATATACCGCCATAATCAGCCGAGTGGAAATCGCCATTGAAGTGGAGAAAGAGCGAATTCTTTTCCATGTTTTCACCAATATTGTAGGCCATGGTGTAGTCTTTTAAGGCTTGAGCTTTCACAAAATTCTCGGGTTCCATTCCATGTCCACCACCCATCATATCGTACACTGCCTGATAGCCGGGAGTTTCCATGGAAAAAGGCATAGGCAAGGGCGGCATCAGGCTCTTGGCCGACTTCGATAGAAACTTTAGGGTATCGGCACCTTTGCGTGCGACCAAAGAGGCGTAGCGGCGGGGAATATTGGTAGCGATAAAAGCAATTTGCGAATCAACGGCTAACTGAAGAATCGGCGCGTAGTCCGTTTTGTAGTTGGGCCAGAGTTTGGCTTCTGCAGTGAATTTTTTCATGGGTGTTGTCCCATCAATAAATTCATCCAACAAAAGCTGATTATCCGTTTCGAAAAACTCCGCGCCCATTATCAGATTCTCGCTCTTCATCAGTTGCCGGGCGGCTTTTAGCTGCAGCCAATGCACCATCGCATGGTCGTGAAACTCGCCGAATAGAACTACATCAGCTTCAGCCATAGCATCGATGGCTTTTTGGAAAGAAATGGGAGTTGAATCTTGATAGAATTGATAGGCCTTTAGTTCTTCTTGAGCTACCAGCTGAATAGAAAAAAATGCAGTCAGAATAAGGAATATGTGCTTTTGCATGATCTTGAGGTATCTTGCGAGTTTACAATTTTATAAAGTGCGATAGGCGAGACCCTGACTCAACTTTTTAAATTTGGCGCATGCAAAAGATTTTGGTCGTAGGAAAAACAGGGCAGCTGGCTCAAGCAATCGCTTCTAAAAAAGGGACTTGGGAATACGATTTTCTCGGTCGAGACGCGGCCGACCTGTCCGATTCCGATCAATTGGCTCAAGCGATTCGCAGCCGTGATTTCGATGTCCTTATTAATACGGCCGCATATACTGCCGTAGATAAAGCTGAGGAAGAACGAGAATTGGCGACTAAAATCAACGGAGAAGCCCCTGGAGTTCTGGCCAAGATCTGCGCAGAGAAAGGTGCGGTAATGATCCAGATCTCCACCGATTATGTGTTCGGATTAAACTGGAATCGACCATTGCAAGAAGATGATCCTACCGACCCGATCAATGCCTATGGCCGATCGAAATGGGAAGGTGAACAGGCCATTCGAAAAGAATTGAACGAACACATTATTATTCGAACTTCTTGGCTCTATGGCCTTTCGGGACATAACTTTCCGAAGACCATGCTGCGATTGGCTGAAAGCCGAAAAGAACTGAAAGTCGTATTCGATCAAGTCGGAAATCCCACTTTTGCCCATGACTTGGCAGAAGCTATTAAAACCATTTGCGGAAGTGAACTGAAGAATTCATTCGGAACCTACCATTTCAGCAATGAGGGTGTGTGCTCTTGGTACGACTTCGCGAGAGAGACATTGAGAAAAAATCACCCCGAGGTGGCCCTCGAACCCGTTACCTCGGATCAGTTTCCCACGGCAGCAAAAAGGCCGCATTACAGCGTGCTGAACAAGAAAAAAATAAAAGATACTTTTGGCTTGGAAATTCGCCACTGGCAAGATGCTTTAGCCGATTTCCTGAAGAAACTCGATTCATGAAAAAGTACTTAGTCACGGGTGGTGCGGGTTTTATTGGCTCCAATTTCATAGAGCACCTGCTCGCTTCCGATTCCTCTGTCGAAATCGTCAACCTCGATTTAATGACCTATGCCGGTCGAGAGGAAAACATGGCCTCCTTTTCGGGAAATGACCGCTACAAATTGGTAAAAGGGGATATATGTGATCGAAGTCTGGTAGAGCAACTTTTCAAGGACTATGACTTTTCGGGCGTCTTTCACTTTGCCGCCGAGAGCCACGTAGACAATAGCATCAGTGGGCCCGAAGCATTTATCAAAACGAATGTAAACGGGACATTTACTTTGCTCGACGTGGCCAGAAACCACTGGATGGAAGGCCCGGAAGGGTGAAAGCAGACAAAGCATCAGCGCGCTTTCTCCACGTGAGCACCGACGAAGTTTACGGCAGTTTGGGAAAAGAAGGACTCTTTACCGAAAAGACACCCTACGCCCCGAATAGTCCCTACAGTGCGAGTAAAGCCAGCAGCGATTTTATCGTAAGAAGCTACTTCCATACGTATGGAATGAATGTGGTGACAACGAACTGCTCGAACAACTACGGCCCCAATCAGCATGACGAGAAACTGATTCCGACCATAATCAGAAATGCCGTGAAAGGAAATCCGATTCCCATATACGGCGACGGTCAAAACGTTCGTGACTGGCTGTATGTAACGGATCACTGCACGGGAATAGCCCTTGCTTTTGAAAAAGGCAGATCAGGCGAAACCTATAATATTGGTGGACGCAACGAACGAAACAACCTATATATCGCTCAAACTATTTGTGAAATTCTCGATCGAATTGAGCCAAGTACAAAGTCTTACATAGATCAAATAACCTTTGTGAAAGACAGGCCCGGTCACGACTTGCGCTATGCCATCGATGCCTCAAAGATTGAGGGTGAGCTCGGATGGAAAGCTCAAGAAAATTTTGAGTCGGGAATTGAAAAAACCATTAAGCACTATCTTGAAAAATACCTATAACCATGGATTCAAAAGTTTTAGATAAAGCCAAATCGTGGCTAGGCCCTGAGTACGACGAAGACACACGGAACGAAGTACAGGCACTGATCGACTCAAACCCCAAAGAGTTAGAGGATGCTTTTTATAAAGACTTGGAGTTTGGAACGGGCGGGCTACGAGGTGTGATGGGCCCCGGGACTAACCGGATGAATGTCTATACCGTTTCGATGGCTACGCAAGGTCTTGCCAACTATATCATCTCTGCCGTCAGTGGCGAAAAGAGCGTGGCTATAGCGCACGATTCGAGAAACAATAGCGACGTTTTTGCCAGAAAGGCTGCGGAGGTTTTGGCTGCCAATGGCATCAAAGTATACCTCTATCCGGAGTTGAGACCTACGCCTCAATTGTCATTTACCGTAAGGCATTACGGGTGCTCAGCTGGCATCGTGGTTACGGCATCTCACAACCCGAAAGAGTACAATGGTTATAAGGTGTACTGGGATGATGGGGGTCAAATCGTTCCTCCTCACGACAAGGCCATTATCGAAGAAGTTCGAAAAATCAGCAGCCCGAAAGACGTGAAGTTTGGTGCAAAGGACGAAATGATCGAAATCATCGGATCCGATTTGGACGACCTCTACCGAGAGACTTTACTTAAAGAATCCATCTATTCAGAAAGCATTGCGGGTCAGGCTGAGATGCCGATAGTTTACACGAACTTGCACGGAACGGGGATAACCCAAGTACCGGCACTTCTCACTGCTATGGGCTTTCGGAACATCCATTCCGTAAAGGAACAGGAAAAACCCGATGGAAACTTTCCTACGGTTCACTCCCCGAATCCCGAAGAAAAGGCGGCACTCGATCTATCCCTCCAATTGGGAAAAAAGGTAGATGCCGAAATTTTAATGGGAACAGATCCCGATGCCGATCGTGTGGGAATTGCCGTCAAAGACCTTAACGGTGATTTGGTTTTGCTCAATGGAAATGAAACCGCTTGTATCCTGACTCACTATATCCTATCGGGGCTTAAAGCCAAAGGACGATTTCCGGAAAATGGATTCGTTTGCAGCACCATCGTTACGACGGAGTTGATGAATCGGATCGCCGATAAGTTCGGTATTCCTTGCTATGTTACTTTGACCGGGTTTAAATGGATCGCCGGAAAAATCAGAGAGAAAGAAGGCACGGAAAAGTTTATTTGTGGAGGTGAGGAGAGCTATGGTTTCATGATCGGTGATGCCGTACGCGACAAGGATGCCGTAGTCACCGGAGCTATGCTTTGCGAAGTAGCGGCTTGGGCCAAAGAGAAGGGAAGTTCATTCTACGAAGAGCTCATCGCCATGTACGCCGAGTACGGATTTTTCCGCGAAGCATTGGTTTCGTTGGTGAAAAAGGGAAAAGACGGGGCCGAGCAAATTGCCGCTATGATGGAGCGATTCCGAACGGATACGCCTAGCGAAATTGCGGGTTCGAAGGTGATCAAAATGGGCGACTACAAAACCGGTGAAATCAAAGATTTCGTCTCAGGTAAGACCACGGCGACGGGGCTTCCTGCTTCAAACGTGATTCAATTCTACCTTGAGGATGGTAGCAAAGTCACTGCGCGCCCTTCAGGTACGGAGCCGAAAATCAAGTTCTACTTCAGTCTGAACACTGAGATTAAAGGAAAGGCTGATTTTGAAGCGGCGAAGACGAGAATGGATGCGAGAATAGAAGAGTTGAAGGAAGCTTTTGTGAATGCTTAATCACCTCTATTTTTTTGCGGGTTAGGTTTTAACGCAAAGACCGCGGAGGAAGCGCAGAGGGCGCAAAGAGTTTCATTTTCAAGTGGACAACTACCGTTTCTAACAATCCTCTTTGGTCATTTAATTACTGAGTGGACAGAAAGGAAATACCTATTTCCTCTGCGGGCACCGCGCCTCCTTTGTGGCCTCAGCGGTTAAAGACACACTCTTCTATTTAAATGGTCTATTCGTGCAAGCCTGCAGCATTTATTCCATAGCCTGATTTCTCAACTGTGATTCGGTCGGCGCAGATCAAAGACAGTTTTTACCGGATTAAAGGTCTCGATGGGCACTTCCACAAAGATGGTGTTCCAGTCGTGCATGGCGCCATTCCACAAGCCGGGAAGTTCCAACGCTTTGATGTCTCGCCCTTGAAACGTCTTGTCGACTACCATTCCCGTATTGTCGTTTCGGTATTCCATTAGGTCAAAATAATCTCCTTTATGGTTCTTCAATGAAAGAACCAGATCAACCGGATTGAAGTGACTGGCTTTCGAAAGGATTCCTTGCTGCTCTTCGCTATCGGGATCGATCTGAGCAGATTCTACGATTTGGAGTGACGGTAAATCACCGTTCTCGTCCACGAGAAAAGGCCCGCCACCGGGCTCACCTTCGTTCTTTACCATTCCGCAAACACGCAACGGCCGATTGAGAAGGTTATACAAGTCTTCGTCAGATTGACTTTCAAAATCGCCAACAAACCATTGGTTTAAAAAGCTCAAGACATCCTCTCTCGAAAAATTGCCATTCTCGTAATTTTGGCAAAATCGGAAGAGCTTTTCCTGAACTTCCAAAAGCACACCCGCCAATAACTCCTTGTTCTCAACGGTAATATTCTTTTAATCTGTCGGGCACCACATTGTCGATGTTCTTTACAAAGACCAAGTCTCCCTCCAAGATCATTCAAATTCTCCAAAAGAGCACCGTGTCCTGCAGGGCGAAAAAGCAAAGAGCCATCTTCTACCCTCACCCATTCCTGATCATCGGCATAAAGTGCAGGAGTATCAGTCGAAGGCTTTTGCAAACTGGTGTCGATCAGATATTCCACGTTGTGCATTTTACCAATGCACCCTTCCAAACTTTGCAGGTGTTGCTTTACATCGTCGGCCGTTTCTTCGGGAATGGTAAAGTGAATTCGCACTTTTCCATCTTTCTGAGCGTACATTGCTCCCTCGTGAAAATGCTCCTCAAAGGCCGTTCGTTTGTGACCGTCATCGTACTTGTGAAACTTGATCATCCCCTTGGGATAGCTGCCGTAGTTCATCCCTTCTTCTGAGAGAAGGAAATCACCAGCTTTGCGTTTTCCTTCTTCGGTGGCGAGATCTTCCTGCGGTCATCTTGGCCTCCGCCAAAAGCTGATCGTAAAACGGATAATCGCTCAACTCGTCTAAAAACTTTGCCACGTTGTCAGAAACTTTCCCGCTGTCAACATATGCGTAAAGCTCTTTGAACATACGGCTTGCAGCTCCACTCGCGGGGACGAACTTCACTACTTCAATGTCCTCTTTGTTTTGGTAAACAGATCGAAACTTCTCCTTCTCTTCTGTTGAGATCAACTTGATTCCGCTGCCAGGCTCTGCATTCCCATAAAGCTTCATGAATGGAAAACCACTCAAAAGGGTGTTGCGGTACGAAGCCAAATCTCTTTCGGTTAATCCTCTCTCTTGCAGAGAATCCAAATCTTTTTTCTCTAGTTGTTCGCTCATCTTTGGTGCTTGATGCTCAAAGTTAGCGAATCTATTAGAGTCCGTCTATAAAGTCCGATATCTTCCTTCCCCTTGCTTTGAAAACAGTCACTGGCCAATATCAACTCCCTGGTTTTCAAAACTTCGTGCGCGTTGCTATCGAACTTTCTAGTTCAGACTCTTGCCCCTTAGGAAGGACACTAATTAGTCTTGGCTCTCTGAAGCAGGAACTCATCGTGCGAAATCCTATCTTCGTCCCTCGATGAATAAAATTCTGCTCACCGGAGGCGCTGGTTTTATCGGGTCGCACATTGCTGTGTCACTTCGGGCTGCCGGTTACACTCCCATTATTTTGGACAATTTGTCCAACTCGGAAAGGACAGTCACAAAAGGTCTTTCTCGCATTACGGGTTTTGAGGAAAAAATTCACGAAATAGATTGCAGAGATTCCGCGGCGATTCTACACCTGATTGAACAAGAGGGTGGCATCTCGGGGATCATCCACTTGGCTGCTTATAAAGCGGTGGGCGAATCGGTGGAGAATCCGCTAAAGTATTACGACAACAATGTAGGATCGATGACTTCGATTCTCCAAGTAGCTGAGAAACTCAACATCCAAAGTTTTGTCTTTTCTTCTTCTTGCACGGTTTACGGTTCTCCCGAATCGGTTGAAGTAACTGAGGAAACTCCGATGGGCGACGCCTTCAGCACTTACGGATACACCAAACAGATCGGTGAACGAATGATTGAAGGTTTATCCAAAACGGATTTGGGACAAAGTTTGTCTCGCTGCGGTATTTCAACCCCATGGTGCGCACCCTTCTTCGCAAATTGGTGAGTTCCCATTGGGAAAACCCAACAATCTTATCCCTTTCATGCCAAGTGGCAGCGGGCTTGAGAGAAGAACTGACGGTTTTCGGAAATGACTACAAAACCACCGACGGGACTTGTGTGAGAGATTATATTCACGTTGTGGATTTGGCGGAAGCCCATGTGCGAGCACTAGACAAATACATCGGCCAAAAAGAAGTTCTTCAACTTGACGCTTTTAATATCGGAACGGGACAGGGCACCAGCGTAAAAGAAATTATCGACATCTTTCAAGAACGTAAACGGACAAGAACATCAAGGTGACTTATGGTGCAGAGAAGAGCCGGCGATGTGGAAGCCATTTATGCCAATGCCGACAAATCGAGAACTGAATTAAATTGGAAAGCGCAATACACGATTAGAAGATTGCACTAGAACATGCCTGGAATTGGCAACAAACATCTAACCAAGCCCTATGAATCGTGTCATTCTCTATTAATCATGTTAGGTGTTTGGCCTTTCAGGTTCAAGCCCAAACCGGACCGGAAGAAGGAAAAAATACGGGTAACCGATAGTAGAAGACCGATAGGACGACAAACTAATTTTAGAACTTACCAACGATATGTGGCTTGATTTACCTGAAGGGGTAGAATTAAGCTATCCCATCTATTGGCTTTAAAGGATACTTCTTTACGGATTACACCTTTGGACGAAAGTCCATTTTCAGTTTTGCTTGGGGCTTTGGTATCAGTGCTGACAATGTGCACAGCAATGCCGAGTTCGTACAAGAAGAGTTTGAAGACGGAACCACCGGGGATCAAATCCTGACTCCTTTTGACGATGATTACGAGTACGAAACAAACAAGCATACCACCACTTATCTGGAATTGCCTTTGGAGTTGCGGTTCATCGCTAAAGGGCGAAACGCCTTTCGATTCGCCGTAGGATTTCGAGTCGGGTATTTGCTATCTGACAAGCAGAAAATCATTGACACGAAGGGAAAGCGTAAATATTACGATTTCGATGATATCGCGAAATTCAGATACGGGGTAAATGCGAGAATCGGAATTGGCTAAAGTTGCCTTCACAGGATTTTACTCCCTTGTGCCTCTTGTCGATTAAGGAAAAGGCACGAAGTTATTCCCGTTTCCATTGGATTCGCCATTCCCTTTTATCAGATAATCCCATCCGTGAAGTCACGGCTGAAGTACATGTCATAGCGAACCCTACAAACTGCTCCGACATACACTTGTGCGGGCGTATGCGCCTTTAATATCAATCGTGCTGTAAGTAAGCCTACTCCTAAGCACAATGAGAAGTAGAGAACGAGCCATAAATTGCTGAAGTCGTGAATCTGAAACAGACCGATTGTACTTCCCACTACACCTGCTGATCCGGCCGAGTGTACTGAGATTTTCCATTTTAAATTGATTAGGCATCACAATGAGCAAGACTAAACTGCAACCCAATAAATATTGAGTAGAGCGGTGTTGGCATGTTCCCCTTTCGAAGCAAATAATATCCCAAACAAAAAAGAAAAGAGCTGAAACGAATGGTGCCGTGCGCTCTTTGCGAATGGGCATTCTGAGAGAACTCACCATCCGTACCATTTCAACAAGCAAAATATTAATACCCGGAAAAGCGATGGTACTCAACCAACGATGATGAGAAATACGATGTTTTCCTGATCGCTAACGAGTACCTTGGATAAGTACCAATCAATTTGGAATCCTATCAAAATACACAGCAACGGCATCATCAACGGGTGAAATAATGGCTGAAATAATTACAGCAAACTTTCGCATTGACTACAGTTGTTTTCTCAATCGAGCTACGGGAATATTGAGTTGCTCACGGTATTTTGCCACTGTACTTCTTGCAATATTGTATCCCTTTTCTCTTAAAAGAATCAGCCAATTTCTCATCGGTTAGAGGTTTCTTCTTGTCTTCAGCCTCAATGCTGTCGAGCAATATTTTCTTCACTTCTCTTGTCGAAACTTCCTCCCCGCTATCAGTAGAAAGCGATTCGCTAAAGAAGCTTTTCAGTAAAAATGTTCCGTAAGGTGTCGCTACATATTTGCTGTTGGCTACCCGTGAAATGGTCGAAATATCTAAATGCACTATCTCAGCAATATCTTTCAAAATCATTGGCTTGAGCTTGGTTTCATCGCCCGTCAAAGGAAATACTCTCTTTGAAATTCCATAATGGCGTCTCATCGTAAGCATAAGCGTTTGCTGCCGTTGTTTGATGGCATCAATAAACCATTTAGCCCAATCTATTTTTTGCTTTACGAACAGCAAAGCTTCCTTTTGTTTCTTGTCTTTCTTCTTGCACTCGGCATAGCCTTTCATCATCTGCTTATACGAATCGTTAACGTGCAGTTCAGGAGCATTTCTTCCATTAAGAGAAAGGCTCAACTCCTCTTCTTCGAGTAACAATGAAAGTCGGGAACGATTTGCTCCACCGATTTTCGATGATTCGCCTGCAGCTATTGCCCGGTTTTGGATTGAGCTTAACGATTTCAGAAACGGCAATTTTCAAATCATCGTTTGAAATCTCCATTTTCTTGAGAATGCGATCGTAATGCTTTTTGGTAAAAGCATCGAAATGCTTTTCGATCACTTCAGTGGCAATACGTACCGAAGGATAATGTCTGATCTTTTCTTCTCAATTGAATCAAAAGACACTCCTGCAGTGACCTTGCACCTACCCCAGCCGGATCAAGTTCTTGAATACCGTCAGTCATCGATTTCTTCTATCTTCACTGTGGTCATCACATTTTGTGAAAAAGCCAAATCATCTGCAATGTTTTCAATATCTCTGCGCAAGTATCCATCGTCGTCTAAATTTCCAATAAGCGTCTTAGCCAAATTTCTCTTCTTGATCCGAAATATCTCTCAAAGCCAAGCTGCTCTCGATGTTTTCGCGGAATGAAGCTCCCGCTACAAATGGCATTGATTTTTTCGTCATCATCTGCACTCTTATTGCTGATGCTGGTTTTGTAAGCAGGGATATCGTCATCCTGCATATAGTCACTAAAATCAAAATCGTCGGGTTCTTCCTTTTCTTTGGTCTCCTCTTCCCATTCCGTGTCTTCTTTGATGTCCTCATCCTCCTCATCAGCTCCTTCGTCCAAAGCGGGATTTGCTTCCATCTCTTCTTTGATACGCTGCTCCAACTCAATTGTAGGCACTTGAAGCAACTTCATCAACTGTATTTGCTGAGGCGATAGCTTTTGTAGTAAGTTTCTGTTGTAAGCTTTGTTTTAACATGAATGTTCGGTCAATTCTTATGAGTAAGTTAAAAAGAATCGAATCAAGATTCAGTGAATAATCGGAATTATGCGCCATTTGTTTTCCAACCTCCGTGACTTTTCGGCGGCCATTGTAGCAGAAACGAAAATGCCCCAATTCGAAGCAAAAACTGCCGCAAGTGTACCACACTTCTTCGTCTACTAAAGGCGATTCACCCGTATTGAAAGCATTGTTTGCCGCACTCAGCACAATCATTGGCGGAATAGCCCAAAAAGCATTTATTCCCACGGCCTTGAGTCCGCCACCCTTTGGAATAAGAACCACATCCACTTCTGAATAAGGCACTATCTTGATAATCGTTAGTAAAAAATGCTATCAGTAAATTGGACAATGCTATCACAGCATTATATGTCATTTTATCCTCTTTAAATTTGCAATCAATCTCATCTCCAGGATAATATCGCAATGCGATTTCTGTTTTCCCGGTTTCTCCAGCAAGAAAAACGGATCCATTTGGGCCACCGATGACAAGCTCCAGAGAACTAATCCAATCACAAGGAGAAATCTGATTTTCATCTTCAATAACTAATACAAACGTTTTTGGGTTCGGTAAAAAACTGCATGGCTTCAAAGCCGCCTTCTCTTCCCATTCCCGAATTTTTTACTCCTCCAAAAGGAGTTCGCAAATCTCGCTGCAACCAGCAATTTACCCAAACAATTCCGGCCTCAATTTCTTCGGCCACTCTGTGCGCACGCGAAAGGTTCTCAGTCCATACGGTAGAAGCCAGTCCATAGTTCGTGGCATTGGCTTTTTGCAAAGCTTCCTCCTCTGTTCTGAAAGTATCCAACGTTACCACGGGGCCAAATATTTCTTCCTGATTGGTGCGGCATGTTTGATCCAACCCTTCAATGACCGTAGGCTGAATGTAGTAACCGTCGGCCAAATCACCTTCAAGTTTCACTCTTTCGCCACCACAAAGTACTCGACCTCCTTCTTCTTTCGCCAAAGATATGTAGCTGAGAATTTTCTCCATATGTGGCTCGCTGACTACCGCACCCAACTTTGTATCTTCAGCTGAAGGATCGCCGACTTTCATCTTGCTGACCTTCTCTACAAAGGCCTCCTTAAACTTTTCGTAACTCGACTCTTCGACAAGTATCCTGGAGCCACAAAGGCATATTTGTCCTTGATTGGCAAATGAGCTTCGAACTGTAGTGCTGAGCATTTTGTCAAAATCACAATCAGCGAAAATGAAATTCGGATTCTTTCCGCCGAGCTCAAAGACGAATTTTTTGAATTGTGTTCCGGCTACTTCGATATTTGTTTTCCCGTTTCTGTTCCTCCCGTAAATGAGATCGCCTTGATTTTTGGATGGCGACATATAGCATCACCTGCATGCGCTCCTAGTTCCGTGGACGATATTCAGCACCCCTTTCGGGAAATCCGATTTCATCTGCACCTGAGACAGCAGATATGCTGTCATCGGTGTTATCTCAGATGGTTTTGCCACAATGGTATTTCCTGCAGCTAAGAGCTGGAGCAATTTTCCAGTGAAAAAGGTAAAGTGGAAGATTCCAAGGGAGAGATACAACCCACTACTCCAATTGGGCGACGGGTTGTATAGTTGATTCCGAGTCCTTCGGTGAAATTGCTTTCTGAAGAAAAATGAACTGCTGCAGAAGCATAGAATTCGAAGTTTTGAATCGCTCTTGGAATGTCTACCGCACGGGCTAAGGAAACCGGCTTACCGTTGTCCTTGCTTTCGGCTTTCACAAATTCGTCCATGCGACGCTCGATACCTTTTGCCAAATTCATAAGATGGGCGAACCTTTCGGGGCCCTTTAGATTAGACCAAGCAGGAAAAGCTCTCTCAGCAGCTTGCACTGCTGCTTCAACATCTTTGGAATCACTGTCGGGAATCTCTCCGTATTGCTTGCCGCGAGATGGGTCAAAGTTTGCGATATACTCACCCGAAGCAGGAGAAACAAAATCGCCGCCAATAAAATTTTCAATACGCTCCATGCGGTGAATTTCGAAAATCTAAGGATAGGACTGAAATAATTCTTGAAAACAAAAAAAGAGAGCCCTCGTTTGAGCCCTCTCTGTTGCGAAAAACATGTAAACTGTAAAACCTGATGCAAATCTATGGCAAGGGAGCGCAAGGAAACGTTAACAAGAGATTACCTTTTGTTAATTAAGGTTAAGGATCGTGCACTTGCGCGAAGGATGAGACTAAATTTGTGAGGCTTGAAGAAATCATACATTCCCATACTTATTGTGCTGATCAGCTTTTCCTTGATTGGGCTGATTGCTATCCAAATCTATTGGATCCAAAACTCGGTTGCACTGAGAGATACCCAGTTTAGGAGAAACGTCAAGATAGCTTTGGCGGAGGTAAACAACGTGCTGGAGCGCGAAGAGGCACACGAGCGCATGCGCAGATCAGATATCGGGAGAAAAATACGGGCTCAGATCGACAGTATTTCTGATGAAAAGACAGTTGCCCATTTGTGGACTTCAGACCATTCTTCCATTGACAGCAGTAGTTTCCTAAGTCAAGACGGATCGAATAGCTTGCGCGTTTTCAGGGAAAAAAAGGAGTTGGAACTACCAGATCCAATGGTGATGGGACAAGAAAGGCTTCCTGAAAAAAAAGCTACTAAAGTGCCCAACTATTTTCCCGAAAGGGAGCAAAAAATCATCACTGAGCTACTGACGGGCTTGGTAAATATTGATCGCGAGTCGGATATTCTAAACCGCTATGGTAGTGCACAACTGGACTCGCTTTTAAACTTACACTTAAGCGATATCGGAGGAATTGATGCTCACTACGAATTCGGAGTTTTCGATCTTTTCGACAATCCTTTGATACTATCCGACGGATTAGAAGACACCGCGCCATTGTACAATAATGGCTACAAGGTGCGTTTATTTCCTGATGACTTCACTCAGCCCACTCGATATTTGAGAATATGGTTTCCCAATCAAGAGACTTATCTGGTTCGAACATTGTGGCCACTGCTTACGTCATCAGCCATATTTCTTCTTGCCATCATTTTGGCCTTTGCTTACAGCATCAGAACAATATTCAGGCAGAAGAAAATCTCTGAAATAAAGAATGACTTCATCAACAATATGACCCACGAACTAAAGACACCTATTTCTACCATCTCATTGGCCTGCGAGGCATTGGCTGATCCTGTGATGAGTAGGTCTCAAGACAGGCACAAGCAATATGTGGGTATGATTCGGGATGAAAATAAACGGCTGGGAGTATTAGTGGAGAATGTGCTGAGGAGCGCGGTTTTGGATCGAAGAGAGATGGAGCTTTCCTATGAGGATGTGGATCTGAACGAAGTTATAGAAACTGCCATTCGAAATATCGAACTTCAAATACGGCAAAAGGGAGGTTCGATAGAAATGAACAAGAGCACAAATTCAGCAATTATTAAAGGTGATAGAATTCACCTTACGAACGTAGTCTACAACTTGCTTGACAATGCCATAAAATACAGTAGCGCTCATCCTAAAATTAAGGTGGCTACCATAAGTAACGAATTCTCGATCACGCTGAGCGTTTCAGACAATGGAATCGGAATAAAGAAAGATCAGCAAGCAAGAATTTTCGACAAGCTTTACCGCGTACCTACCGGCGATGTACACAATATTAAAGGGTTTGGCCTTGGCTTAAGCTATGTAAAAGCCATCATTGAAAAACATCACGGAGTAGTGGCGGTAAAGAGCGAATTTGGAAAAGGAAGTACATTTATTATTCAATTACCATACGAGCATGACATCTAAGACCCGCATTTTATTAGCAGAAGACGACCCAAACCTTGGAACACTTTTGAAAGAGTACCTCGAAGCAAAAGATTTTGAAACCGTCCTTTGCACTGATGGCGATAAAGCTTTCAAGGTTTTCAACCAACAGCAATTCGATTTTGTAATCCTAGATGTGATGATGCCCATTAAAGATGGTTTCACCGTAGCAAAGGAGATTCGAACACTCAATAAGAAAATCCCCATCATTTTCCTTACGGCAAAATCTATGAAAGAAGATACGCTCAAAGGATTTGACATAGGTGCAGATGATTACATCACCAAGCCTTTTTCTATGGAAGAATTACTCGTAAGAGTAAATGCCATCCTCAGGAGAACAGAAAAAGGTCGAAATGAAGATCAAGACAAGAAGGTCTTTGAGTTGGGAATTTTCCATTTTGACTACGAGCGGCAACTTCTTAAACACGACGATGATGAGCAGAAGCTTACTACGAAGGAGAATGAATTGCTCTATCTCCTCTGCTTGAATAAAAACGGTGTTTTGGAACGAAATTACGCGCTGAATGCTATTTGGGGAGATGACAACTATTTCAATGGGAGAAGTATGGATGTGTACATCGCCAAGCTGCGCAAACATCTAAAACCCGACTCCAGCATCGAAATCATCAACATTCACGGTAAGGGCTTCAAGCTGCTCGTTTCCTGATTAGAGGCAAGAAGTTCGGCCTCCGTCTACGGGCAAGTTGATCCCGTTGATATAGGATGCAGCGGGAGATGCCAGAAAACATATGGCATTTGCCACTTCCTCGGGTTGTCCTACTCGCTTCATAGGGGTTGCGTTGCCCATATCTGTAATCACTTCATCAACCGATTTTCCTGTGGCTTTTGATTTTCGGTCAGCAATGGCTTCGAGTCTCACTGTGTTTGTGGGTCCGGGCAGTACATTATTGACCGTTATATTGAATTCCCCCAATTCGTTTGCCAATGTTTTGGCCCAATTGGCTACCGCGCCGCGAATGGTGTTTGAAACTCCCAAATTTGGTAAGGGTTGTTTCACTGAAGTCGAAATGACATTGATGATTCGGCCATAGCCTGACTTTTTCATCAGGGGAACACATTGGCTTACCAAAATATGATTGCAAATCAGGTGCATTTCAAAAGCCATTCTGAACTCGTCAATTTTGGCATCTGAAGCTTTTCCCGCCGGAGGCCCCCCGGTATTGTTAACCAATATGCTGATCTCTTTTTCGTTGGCCAATTCCATTTCCAGCTTGGAGCTTAGACTTTCAGGATCAGAAAAATCAGCAACTATAATTTTGTGATCGGCCTGATTTATGGAGTTAAGCTCATCCCGAACCTCAATGAGCTTTTGTTCATTGCGTGCAATTAAAATAAGTCTTGCGCCAAGTTCAGCCATTTCCAGTGCTACGGCTTTGCCTATGCCTTGTGTACTTCCGGCTACAAGAGCCGTTTTATTATCTAATCTGAAATTCATATTTGCTTTTTCGAGTAGACGAATATAACAATCCAAAAAAGGGTATTTAAAAGAAACTCCCAAATTGCGGCACTATGATTGCCCGAGTATTCTGCTATTTTCGCAGGAGCGATATTTTAATGATATTCGCATTTATTTGCTTTCGCACTTAAAACTAGGACACTACTTGGTAATTTGTATTTTTGAAGACTCCTGTCCACTGATACTAACTTCATGAGAAATTTCTTTTTCATATTTCTTTTTGCGTTTCCCGGCTTGTCTTTGACTGCTCAAAACACTGCTCTGACGCTTAAGGGTGTATATCAAGGAAAAGACTTATACATAGAAAATCCTTTCAGCGATGATGGTGTAGGATTTTGCGTCTATGAAGTATATGTGAACGGTGAACTGACGCGAGATGAAATTAATAGCAGTGCATTTGCCATTGACTTTTCGATTTTAGGCATAGAAAGAGGGGAATCTGTAGATGTCATACTCAATCACAAAGAAGGTTGCGGACCGCTTGTTCTAAACCCTGAGGCCATCAAACCTCACAGCACATTCGAAATAAAGAGCATTGAAGTTTCAAAAAACATTCTCAAGTGGACTTCAGAAAATGAAAGTGGGTCTCTTCCTTTTGAAATAGAACAGTTTCGATGGAATAAATGGGTGAAAGCAGGTGAAGTAAGAGGTGAAGGAACAGCAGGAGAGCATGAATATACTTTCAAACTTGACCCTTATTCAGGTGAGAATAAGGTGAGGGTTAAACAGATTGATTACACGGGAAAGCCTCGATACAGTGATGCGGTGATATACAATCCGGGAATTTCTGCGGTAACCTTTTCACCCGAAAAACCCGATAAAGCGATTACTTTTTCTCGAGACACACGCTTCGAAGTTTTCGATAAATACGGAAATTTGGTAAGAACCGGATTTGGTCGATCTTTAGATGTCTCCGAACTAGCTGCCGGAGAAGAATATTATCTAAACTATGACAATTCGTTTGGGGGCACGTTTAGAAAGAAGTGAGAACACTTTTGATAAACGTTAATACCAGTTCTTCCAAATCTTCGCCGTCATTATAGTGCAAAACGCGCACCCCCAGCCTTCGGGCTCCTTCTATATGTTCCATGGTGTCGTCCACAAAAAGGGTCTCTTCGGGCGCTAACTTATATTTATTCAGTATAAATTGAAATGCTTCTTTATCAGGTTTGCGTTGATTTATTAAATGGCTATAGCCAATGAACTCAAAGCATTCACTAAAATTCTTCCATCCGTACTGATCGTCGATTTTTTGCTCAAACCACATTTGATGAGTTTGATTGGTATTGGAAAGAACGAAGAGCCTATAGTTCTGACTCAAAATTTTAATCAGGTCAAATTTTGCCTGAGGCAATTCTCCCAGCATTTTACACCAAGCATCTCTAAGCTCATTTACATCTGCCCCTCCTATTCTTGCCGACAAGCCCGTTAAAAAGTCATTTTCGCTGATCTGACCTCTTTCATACTTACGGAAGAATTCGTCTTGTTTTTGCTTCGAAAAAGCTTCCTCGGGATTCTCCAAGCCCAATGAAGAGAACGCATCTATAGTATGCCGATAATTGACATCAAGCAAAACCACACCTAGGTCAAAGATTATATTTTTGATCATTGCTCGAAGATAAGCTTCATCAAGCTTGTCTAAAAAGGAAGATTACTCTAATTTCGCGCTCCCATGGGGAATTAGCTCAGTTGGCTAGAGCGCTACACTGGCAGTGTAGAGGTCACCGGTTCGAATCCGGTATTCTCCACCAAAAACCACCGCTTTTACAAGTTGGTGGTTTTTTTATGACCGAATCCGATCAAGGGTAAATAAAAACCCCCTGCCTCTTTGAGGCAGGGGGTTTATTTTGATTAATAACTATCGCTTAATTATTCTTAACAACCTTGAAGGTTTGAGATCTTCCGTCTAGTCCTGCGTGTTGGATGAAGTAAACTCCACCCTCAAGCTCAGCCAGATTGATTTCAAACATTCCGCTCGCCACAGGAACATTGTATTGTCCTACAACTTTTCCTGACAGATCCATTACTGTCAATGTCTCTCCCTCTTTAAATTCAGAGTTAATAAACACTGTAGACCTAGTTGGGTTTGGATAAAGCTCTCCTTGGAGTTGCTCACCCTCGCTGCTCGCCGAGTCGTTGCTCTTGTTATCATCAGTCAAGAAGTAGAACTGTGTCCAAGGGCTATATGGACTCGTCATTAATGGTGACAGTTCACAAGCACAAATCACTCTCCATTCTATTAAAAGCCCGTCTTGCAACTGACCTGAAGAGAATGTCAACTCAGATGGCTCGGCACCTACAATTGTTCCAAGAGTGATGTTCGCATTTCCTCCTGCAGGACGTCCAAACACTCTACATGCAACTGAATTAGGAACTGGGTTCCAACTGAAGTGGATTGTATTGCTTCCTATCGCTTCGGCCTCGAGACCATTAGGAGCAGTTACACAATCTCCTTCTTCAACCGTAGTGATAAGTTGCTCGCAAGTAGCAACATTTCCACAATCATCAGTCGCAGTCCAGAGTCTTATAAAACTTGATGGGCAGATTTCAGAAACATAGAGATCTTCGTATGTCACATCCATAATTCCTATACAGTTGTCAGTAGCTGAAGCAAATCCTGTTACTGCAGGTGAAGTGTCACTTCCACACGTTACCACTATGTCTGCAGGACAGAAGATGTGTGGAGTCGTGTTATCAACAACAACCAACTCTGTATATACAGGATCTGATTCGTTACCACAATCATCTACAGCAACGAAAACGCATCGAACTGTAGCCTTAGCCGGACATTCAACATCCGTAGAGATTTCAATGCCTGTTTCATAGAAACTAGCATCGTTGCAATCATCTATTGCCTCTGTCGGTATTAAGCCGTTCTGCATAAAGATTCCCGCCAGGAAGCTTTCATAAACATTCATTTGAGTGCTTGAAAGATTTCCGTCTACATAGTCTAACAACATTGCATAATCAACTGCCATACACGTGATGTGCATACTTTGCTCTTCCGGCATCTCCAACTCAGGTGCTACATCGTCAGTGATCGTGTAGTTGCAGGTGAAGCCGCCTCCTACATTGCCACACTCGTCGAGGGCTTCCAAATCTACCGTGAACGACGTGCTGCATCCGTCACCTGTTTCGGTGATTAATGCTGCGCGAATAATGATGTTCTCATCTGCCGTGCAGTTGTCCGTTACACATCCCAACAATGACGGTCCCATGTCTACTCCTGCAAACGTATAACCTTCCGATACACTGAACTCATCCCCTTCCGCAAAGCTGAACCCTGCATCTGATGGACAATCTACTCCCTGACTCGTGAAGAACTCGAAGTCAAACTGGCAAGCCAAGTCAAATACAGGAGCTTCCTCGTCTGCGATCGTGATTACCTGTGCACAGGTCGATGCGTTTCCGCATGCATCCGTTGCCGTCCAGGTTCTGGTGAACACTTCAGGACAAGTACCCGATACTTCGCTGTCCGCAAAGTCTACCGTTACTTCTCCGCCGCAGTCGTCAGTGGCTGTCGCCGTTCCGAGGGCCGCAGGGCTGATGTCGTCCGTACAACTTACCGTTGCATCCGCAGGGCAAGTGATCACAGGTGGTGTGTTGTCAATGATGTTCAACTCACTCGCTATCTCTCTGATGTGTTGCCACAGTCATCTACTGCTACAAACGTGCAGATCAATGTTGCCAAGGCATCGCATGAGTCACTCAACGTTACGTCGATGGATACTCTTCCCAGTCGCTGCCGTTGCAGTCGTCACTTGTTCCCAACGGAACAATCCGTTGCTCACAAACAACGCCCTGCGCCTGCAAGAACGCCTGACGCTCTGCTTGGGTCAACGTGCCGTTGGCAAAGCCTGTTGCTGCTTCTAAGCTGATGTCGCTGCATGTGATGTCGCCATCCAAGTCTTGTGGCATCTCCAACTCAGGGGCTGCGTGTCAGTGATCGTGATCACCTGGGCACACGTTGAGGTGTTGCCACATGCGTCTGTCGCTGTCCATGTTCTGGTGAAGGTGTTCACACATCCGTCTCCTGATAATCCGCTGTCTGCAAAGTCTACCGCTACTTCCTGACCGCAGTCATCGGTAGCTGTCGCCATTCCTGTCGATGCAGGGCTGTTGTCTGCCGTGCAGTCAACTTCCACATCCGCAGGGCATGTGATCACAGGTGGTGTGTTGTCAATGATGTTCAGTGTCGTCGCAATCGGCTCCGATACGTTACCACAAGCATCCTCTGCTACAAATGTGCAGATCAATGTCGCCAAGGCATCGCATGAGTCGCTCAACGTTACTTCGATCGAGATCTCTTCCCAGTCGCTCGTGTTGCAGTCGTCGCTTGTTCCTACAGGAATCAATCCGTTCGATACAAACAATGCCGCTGCTGCGTCAAGGAATGCTGCCTCTTCTTCAGGGGTCAACGTTCCGTTGGCAAAGCCTTGCGCATCTTGTAAACTGATGTCACTGCATGTGATGTCGCCATCCAAGTCTTGTGGCATCTCCAACTCAGGTGCTACATCGTCAGTGATCGTGTAGTTGCAGCTGAAGCCGCCTCCTACATTGCCACACTCATCGAGGGCTTCAAAGTCTACCGTGAACGTCGTGCTGCAGCCATCTCCTACTTCGGTGATTACCGCTGCGCGAATAATGATGTTCTCATCTGCCGTGCAGTTGTCCGTTACACATCCCAACAATGACGGTATGTCTACTCCTGCTATACTGTATCCTTCCGTCACCGGGAACTCATCCCCTTCCGCAAAGCTGAAGCCTGCATCTGAAGGACAATCTACTCCCTGACTCGTGAAGAACTCAAAGTCAAACTGGCAAGCCAAGTCAAACACAGGAGCTTCCTCGTCTGCGATCGTGATTACCTGTGCACAGGTTGATGCGTTGCCGCATGCATCCGTTGCCGTCCAGGTTCTGGTGAACACTTCAGGACAAGTACCCGATACTTCGCTGTCCGCAAAGTCTACCGTTACTTCTCCGCCGCAGTCGTCAGTGGCTGTCGCCGTTCCGAGGGCCGCAGGGCTGATGTCGTCCGTACAACTTACCGTTGCATCCGCAGGGCAAGTGATCACAGGTGGTGTGTTGTCAATGATGTTCAACTCACTCGCTATCTCGTCTGATGTGTTGCCACAGTCATCTACTGCTACAAACGTGCAGATCAATGTTGCCAAGGCATCGCATGAGTCACTCAACGTTACGTCGATGGATACTTCTTCCCAGTCGCTGCCGTTGCAGTCGTCACTTGTTCCCAACGGAATCAATCCGTTGCTCACAAACAACGCTCGCGCTGCCTGCAAGAACGCCTGACGCTCTGCTTGGGTCAACGTGCCGTTGGCAAAGCCTGTTGCTGCTTCTAAACTGATATCACTACAAGTGATGTCGCCATCCAAGTCTTGTGGCATCTCCAACTCAGGGGCTGTCGTGTCAGTGATCGTGATCACCTGGGCACACGTTGAGGTGTTGCCACATGCGTCTGTCGCTGTCCATGTTCTGGTGAAGGTGTTCACACATCCGTCTCCTGATAATCCGCTGTCTGCAAAGTCTACCGCTACTTCCTGACCGCAGTCATCGGTAGCTGTCGCCATTCCTGTCGATGCAGGGCTGTTGTCTGCCGTGCAGTCAACTTCCACATCCGCAGGGCATGTGATCACAGGTGGTGTGTTGTCAATGATGTTCAGTGTCGTCGCAATCGGCTCCGATACATTACCACAAGCATCCTCTGCTACAAATGTGCAGATCAATGTCGCCAAGGCATCGCATGAGTCGCTCAACGTTACTTCGATCGAGATCTCTTCCCAGTCGCTCGTGTTGCAGTCGTCGCTTGTTCCTACAGGAATCAATCCGTTCGATACAAACAATGCCGCTGCTGCGTCAAGGAATGCTGCCTCTTCTTCAGGGGTCAACGTGCCGTTGGCAAAGCCTTGCGCATCTTGTAAACTGATGTCACTGCATGTGATGTCGCCATCCAAGTCTTGTGGCATCTCCAACTCAGGAGCTACATCGTCAGTGATCGTGTAGTTGCAGCTGAAGCCGCCTCCTACATTGCCACACTCATCGAGGGCTTCAAAGTCTACCGTGAACGTCGTGCTGCAGCCATCTCCTACTTCGGTGATTACCGCTGCGCGAATAATGATGTTCTCATCTGCCGTGCAGTTGTCCGTTACACATCCCAACAATGACGGTATGTCTACTCCTGCTATACTGTATCCTTCCGTCACGACCGGGAACTCATCCCCTTCCGCAAAGCTGAAGCCTGCATCTGAAGGACAATCTACTCCCTGACTCGTGAAGAACTCAAAGTCAAACTGGCAAGCCAAGTCAAACACAGGAGCTTCCTCGTCTGCGATCGTGATTACCTGTGCACAGGTTGATTCTTTGCCGCATGCATCCGTTGCCGTCCAGGTTCTGGTGAACACTTCAGGACAAGTACCCGATACTTCGCTGTCCGCAAAGTCTACCGTTACTTCTCCGCCGCAGTCGTCAGTGGCTGTCGCCGTTCCGAGGGCCGCAGGGCTGATGTCGTCCGTACAACTTACCGTTGCATCCGCAGGGCAAGTGATCACAGGTGGTGTGTTGTCAATGATGTTCAACTCACTCGCTATCTCGTCTGATGTGTTGCCACAGTCATCTACTGCTACAAACGTGCAGATCAATGTTGCCAAGGCATCGCATGAGTCACTCAACGTTACGTCGATGGATACTTCTTCCCAGTCGCTGCCGTTGCAGTCGTCACTTGTTCCCAACGGAATCAATCCGTTGCTCACAAACAACGCTCGCGCTGCCTGCAAGAACGCCTGACGCTCTGCTTGGGTCAACGTGCCGTTGGCAAAGCCTGTTGCTGCTTCTAAGCTGATGTCGCTGCATAGTGATGTCGCCATCCAAGTCTTGTGGCATCTCCAACTCAGGGGCTGTCGTGTCAGTGATCGTGATCACCTGGGCACACGTTGAGGTGTTGCCACATGCGTCTGTCGCTGTCCATGTTCTGGTGAAGGTGTTCACACATCCGTCTCCTGATAATCCGCTGTCTGCAAAGTCTACCGCTACTTCCTGACCGCAGTCATCGGTAGCTGTCGCCATTCCTGTCGATGCAGGGCTGTTGTCTGCCGTGCAGTCAACTTCCACATCCGCAGGGCATGTGATCACAGGTGGTGTGTTGTCAATGATGTTCAGTGTCGTCGCAATCGGCTCCGATACGTTACCACAAGCATCCTCTGCTACAAATGTGCAGATCAATGTCGCCAAGGCATCGCATGAGTCGCTCAACGTTACTTCGATCGAGATCTCTTCCCAGTCGCTCGTGTTGCAGTCGTCGCTTGTTCCTACAGGAATCAATCCGTTCGATACAAACAATGCCGCTGCTGCGTCAAGGAATGCTGCCTCTTCTTCAGGGGTCAACGTTCCGTTGGCAAAGCCTTGCGCATCTTGTAAACTGATGTCACTGCATGTGATGTCGCCATCCAAGTCTTGTGGCATCTCCAACTCAGGAGCTACATCGTCAGTGATCGTGTAGTTGCAGCTGAAGCCGCCTCCTACATTGCCACACTCATCGAGGGCTTCAAAGTCTACCGTGAACGTCGTGCTGCAGCCATCTCCTACTTCGGTGATTACCGCTGCGCGAATAATGATGTTCTCATCTGCCGTGCAGTTGTCCGTTACACATCCCAACAATGACGGTATGTCTACTCCTGCTATACTGTATCCTTCCGTCACCGGGAACTCATCCCCTTCCGCAAAGCTGAAGCCTGCATCTGAAGGACAATCTACTCCCTGACTCGTGAAGAACTCAAAGTCAAACTGGCAAGCCAAGTCAAACACAGGAGCTTCCTCGTCTGCGATCGTGATTACCTGTGCACAGGTCGATGCGTTGCCGCATGCATCCGTTGCCGTCCAGGTTCTGGTGAACACTTCAGGACAAGTACCCGATACTTCGCTGTCCGCAAAGTCTACCGTTACTTCTCCGCCGCAGTCGTCAGTGGCTGTCGCCGTTCCGAGGGCCGCAGGGCTGATGTCGTCCGTACAACTTACCGTTGCATCCGCAGGGCAAGTGATCACAGGTGGTGTGTTGTCAATGATGTTCAACTCACTCGCTATCTCGTCTGATGTGTTGCCACAGTCATCTACTGCTACAAACGTGCAGATCAATGTTGCCAAGGCATCGCATGAGTCACTCAACGTTACGTCGATGGATACTTCTTCCCAGTCGCTGCCGTTGCAGTCGTCACTTGTTCCCAACGGAATCAATCCGTTGCTCACAAACAACGCTCGCGCTGCCTGCAAGAACGCCTGACGCTCTGCTTGGGTCAACGTGCCGTTGGCAAAGCCTGTTGCTGCTTCTAAGCTGATGTCGCTGCATGTGATGTCGCCATCCAAGTCTTGTGGCATCTCCAACTCAGGGGCTGTCGTGTCAGTGATCGTGATCACCTGGGCACACGTTGAGGTGTTGCCACATGCGTCTGTCGCTGTCCATGTTCTGGTGAAGGTGTTCACACATCCGTCTCCTGATAATCCGCTGTCTGCAAAGTCTACCGCTACTTCCTGACCGCAGTCATCGGTAGCTGTCGCCACTCCTGTCGATGCAGGGCTGTTGTCTGCCGTGCAGTCAACTTCCACATCCGCAGGGCATGTGATCACAGGTGGTGTGTTGTCAATGATGTTCAGTGTCGTCGCAATCGGCTCCGATACATTGCCACAAGCATCCTCTGCTACAAATGTGCAGATCAATGTCGCCAAGGCATCGCATGAGTCGCTCAACGTTACTTCGATCGAGATCTCTTCCCAGTCGCTCGTGTTGCAGTCGTCGCTTGTTCCTACAGGAATCAATCCGTTCGATACAAACAATGCCGCTGCTGCGTCAAGGAATGCTGCCTCTTCTTCAGGGGTCAACGTTCCGTTGGCAAAGCCTTGCGCATCTTGTAAACTGATGTCACTGCATGTGATGTCGCCATCCAAGTCTTGTGGCATCTCCAACTCAGGTGCTACATCGTCAGTGATCGTGTAGTTGCAGCTGAAGCCGCCTCCTACATTGCCACACTCATCGAGGGCTTCAAAGTCTACCGTGAACGTCGTGCTGCAGCCATCTCCTACTTCGGTGATTACCGCTGCGCGAATAATGATGTTCTCATCTGCCGTGCAGTTGTCCGTTACACATCCCAACAATGACGGTATGTCTACTCCTGCTATACTGTATCCTTCCGTCACCGGGAACTCATCCCCTTCCGCAAAGCTGAAGCCTGCATCTGAAGGACAATCTACTCCCTGACTCGTGAAGAACTCAAAGTCAAACTGGCAAGCCAAGTCAAACACAGGAGCTTCCTCGTCTGCGATCGTGATTACCTGTGCACAAGTCGATGCGTTGCCGCATGCATCCGTTGCCGTCCAGGTTCTGGTGAACACTTCAGGACAAGTACCCGATACTTCGCTGTCCGCAAAGTCTACCGTTACTTCTCCGCCGCAGTCGTCAGTGGCTGTCGCCGTTCCGAGGGCCGCAGGGCTGATGTCGTCCGTACAACTTACCGTTGCATCCGCAGGGCAAGTGATCACAGGTGGTGTGTTGTCAATGATGTTCAACTCACTCGCTATCTCGTCTGATGTGTTGCCACAGTCATCTACTGCTACAAACGTGCAGATCAATGTTGCCAAGGCATCGCATGAGTCACTCAACGTTACGTCGATGGATACTTCTTCCCAGTCGCTGCCGTTGCAGTCGTCACTTGTTCCCAACGGAATCAATCCGTTGCTCACAAACAACGCTCGCGCTGCCTGCAAGAACGCCTGACGCTCTGCTTGGGTCAACGTGCCGTTGGCAAAGCCTGTTGCTGCTTCTAAGCTGATGTCGCTGCATGTGATGTCGCCATCCAAGTCTTGTGGCATCTCCAACTCAGGGGCTGTCGTGTCAGTGATCGTGATCACCTGGGCACACGTTGAGGTGTTGCCACATGCGTCTGTCGCTGTCCATGTTCTGGTGAAGGTGTTCACACATCCGTCTCCTGATAATCCGCTGTCTGCAAAGTCTACCGCTACTTCCTGACCGCAGTCATCGGTAGCTGTCGCCATTCCTGTCGATGCAGGGCTGTTGTCTGCCGTGCAGTCAACTTCCACATCCGCAGGGCATGTGATCACAGGTGGTGTGTTGTCAATGATGTTCAGTGTCGTCGCAATCGGCTCCGATACATTACCACAAGCATCCTCTGCTACAAATGTGCAGATCAATGTCGCCAAGGCATCGCATGAGTCGCTCAACGTTACTTCGATCGAGATCTCTTCCCAGTCGCTCGTGTTGCAGTCGTCGCTTGTTCCTACAGGAATCAATCCGTTCGATACAAACAATGCCGCTGCTGCGTCAAGGAATGCTGCCTCTTCTTCAGGGGTCAACGTTCCGTTGGCAAAGCCTTGCGCATCTTGTAAACTGATGTCACTGCATGTGATGTCGCCATCCAAGTCTTGTGGCATCTCCAACTCAGGAGCTACATCGTCAGTGATCGTGTAGTTGCAGCTGAAGCCGCCTCCTACATTGCCACACTCATCGAGGGCTTCAAAGTCTACCGTGAACGTCGTGCTGCAGCCATCTCCTACTTCGGTGATTACCGCTGCGCGAATAATGATGTTCTCATCTGCCGTGCAGTTGTCCGTTACACATCCCAACAATGACGGTATGTCTACTCCTGCTATACTGTATCCTTCCGTCACCGGGAACTCATCCCCTTCCGCAAAGCTGAAGCCTGCATCTGAAGGACAATCTACTCCCTGACTCGTGAAGAACTCAAAGTCAAACTGGCAAGCCAAGTCAAACACAGGAGCTTCCTCGTCTGCGATCGTGATTACCTGTGCACAGGTCGATGCGTTGCCGCATGCATCCGTTGCCGTCCAGGTTCTGGTGAACACTTCAGGACAAGTACCCGATACTTCGCTGTCCGCAAAGTCTACCGTTACTTCTCCGCCGCAGTCGTCAGTGGCTGTCGCCGTTCCGAGGGCCGCAGGGCTGATGTCGTCCGTACAACTTACCGTTGCATCCGCAGGGCATGTGATCACAGGTGGTGTGTTGTCAATGATGTTCAACTCACTCGCTATCTCGTCTGATGTGTTGCCACAGTCATCTACTGCTACAAACGTGCAGATCAATGTTGCCAAGGCATCGCATGAGTCACTCAACGTTACGTCGATGGATACTTCTTCCCAGTCGCTGCCGTTGCAGTCGTCACTTGTTCCCAACGGAATCAATCCGTTGCTCACAAACAACGCTCGCGCTGCCTGCAAGAACGCCTGACGCTCTGCTTGGGTCAACGTGCCGTTGGCAAAGCCTTGAGCATCTTGTAAACTGATGTCGCTGCAAGTGATGTCGCCGTTCAGTTCCTGTGGCATCTCCAACTCAGGGGCTGTCGTGTCAGTGATCGTGATCACCTGGGCACACGTTGAGGTGTTGCCACATGCGTCTGTCGCTGTCCATGTTCTGGTGAAGGTGTTCACACATCCGTCTCCTGATAATCCGCTGTCTGCAAAGTCTACCGCTACTTCCTGACCGCAGTCATCGGTAGCTGTCGCCATTCCTGTCGATGCAGGGCTGTTGTCTGCCGTGCAGTCAACTTCCACATCCGCAGGGCATGTGATCACAGGTGGTGTGTTGTCAATGATGTTCAGTGTCGTCGCAATCGGCTCCGATACGTTGCCACAAGCATCCTCTGCTACAAATGTGCAGATCAATGTCGCCAAGGCATCGCATGAGTCGCTCAACGTTACTTCGATCGAGATCTCTTCCCAGTCGCTCGTGTTGCAGTCGTCGCTTGTTCCTACAGGAATCAATCCGTTCGATACAAACAATGCCGCTGCTGCGTCAAGGAATGCTGCCTCTTCTTCAGGGGTCAACGTGCCGTTGGCAAAGCCTTGCGCATCTTGTAAACTGATGTCGCTGCATGTGATGTCGCCATCCAAGTCTTGTGGCATCTCCAACTCAGGAGCTACATCGTCTTCAATGATAAATGTGCAAACTAATGCATCTGCTGATACATTTCCGCAGTCATCAACTGCTTCAATCTCTACAACAAGTGTTTTCGAACATGTTTCTGAAGGATCGCCGTTGTCTACACTTCTTACTAAATAGGTCAAATCATCTGCACAGTTGTCTGAGAAACATGGAGCGAGCATCATGTTCATAGTACCTAAGTCCAGTCCGGCAATGGTGAACAGACCCGTTTCGTCAATTTCATCTCCAACCTCTACATCTATTACCGCATCTGCAGGGCAATCCGCTCCGTCAGAAGTGAAGAAAGTCATCGGTGGCTCCTCGCAATTCGGATCTTTCACAGGGGCTTCATCATCCACAACTATAAATGTGCAAACCAACACATCCGCTGATACGTTTCCGCAATCATCAGCAGCTTCTATTTCTATGGTGATGGTTTTTGAACATTCTTGCGTTCCTCCGTTGTCAACGCTTCTTACAATATAAGTAAGGTCGTCCGCGCAGTTATCAGAGAAACAAGCAGGAAGCTGAGCATTCATAGCTCCCATGTCAATTCCTGCTACCGTAAAGAGTGCGTCTTCATCAATCACATCTCCTGCTTGGAGATCAGCTACAGCATCTTCAGGGCAAACTGCGCCTTCAGAAGTAAGCAATGTCATCGGTGGCTCTTCACATGTCGGATCTTTCACCGGCGCTTCATCATCTTCAATAATAAATGTGCAAACCAATGCATCTACTGATACATTTCCACAGTCATCGACTGCTTCAATCTCTACAACTATTGTCTTAGAACATTCTTCTGCAGGGTCTCCATTGTCTACGCTTCTAACTACGTATGTTAGATCATCCGTGCAGTTGTCTGAGAAACATGGAGCGAGCATCATGTTCATAGTACCTAGGTCTAATCCAGCAATTGTGAACAGACCCGTTTCGTCAATTTCATCTCCAACCACTACATCAATTACTGCATCAGCCGGACAGTCCGCTCCGTCAGAAGTAAAGAATGTCATCGGCGGCTCTTCGCAGTTTGGATCTTTCACCGGTGCTTCATTATCGGCTACTGTAATCAATTGATCACAGCTTGAAGTGTTGCCACAAGCATCCGTTGCTGTCCATGTTCTCGTGAACACTTCAGGACATGTACCTGTAACAGTGCCGTCCTCGAATGAAATATCAATTACGTCATTGCAGTCATCCTCTGCAGTAGCCATTCCCAATGCTGAAGGACTGGTATCATCGTTGCAACTTACTACTGCATCAGCAGGGCATGTGATAACAGGACCTGTTGTGTCAGTAATAGTGGTTGTTTGCGTAGCTACAGTAAAGTTTCCACAGTCATCTGTAGCGATACATGTATTAACTAATGTGCTTTCACATTGTGTAATCAATGATGGACCACAATTCAAATTAAAATTAAGGTCACAGTTCTGATTTGTTCTTGTGTATGACTCACCATCGTATTGGATCGTTCCTGTGTACTTCATCCAACCCGAAATACCAAAAGTCTCTGTAAATACATTCGCACTCTGACCCACTTGGAAACCATAATTATAGTTCGGAGGATCATGCGTCAATGTCAGGTAACTTCCTGCATAACCGCGGATACCTGCCATTACATTAGGCTTTGTATCGTCCATCTCGTAGTACAACCAATCCAAATAGTTTGTACCTGCAATACCTTCATCTTTGTAATCTCTTCCGAGGGCCGACCACTCTGTCCAGTCGTATCCTCCTCTGAGCCAAATGCTAAACTGCCATGCCAATTGATCATTATCAACTGCGGCAAGAGTCCCGTAGAAGTGAACAGTACCATCGTCAAAACGAGTGTAAGTCCCCTCTTCTAATGTGAAGAGTTTGCTTCCTGAACCGGAAGTACCAGGCATATTAGGGAACCATCCTGAACGAGGAGAAGATTCCTGTGGACGATCCATATCAAAAGGAGTACATGGTCCGCTTACTTCCAGTGATTGATTTCCTTCGAAACATACCACTGTTGGTGTTGAACAGTTGTCTGTAGCCGTAAGGGATGCTCCTTGAATATCGTCAGAACAGTCTGCTGTAAGTTCTACATCATATGGATCAAAAACAGGCGATTCGGTGTCTGTTACAGTGATTACTTGGTCGCAGCTTGCTGTGTTTCCGCATGCATCTGTTGCAGTCCAGGTTCTCGTAATTACCTCAGGACAAGTTCCTGAAACTACATCTGATGAGCTTAACATTACTTCCTGTCCGCAGTCATCTGTTGCTGTAGCCTCCCCTGTCCCAGCGGGACTTGTATCAGCTCCACAATCCACAACTGCATCAGCAGGACATGTTATAACAGGTGCCGTATTGTCGTTTATTTTGAGACTAGTTGCTATAGGCTCTGATACGTTTCCACAAACATCCTCTGCCACAAACGTGCAGATCAATGTTGCCAAGGCATCACATGAATCGCTTAATGTTACTTCGATCGATACTTCATCCCAGTCGCTGTCGTTGCAATCGTCTTCTGTTCCTATTGGAACTAATCCGTTATCTATAAATAATTGACGTGCGGTCTGCAAGAAAGCCTGACGCTCAGCTTGCGTCAAAGTTCCGTTAGCAAAGCCTTGGGCATCTTGTAAACTGATGTCGCTACAAGTTATGTCGCCTTCAGTCTCTACAGGCATTAATAATGTAGGAGCGGTTGTGTCAACTACAGTTATTAATTGGTCACACGAGACAACATTATCATATTCGTCTATTGCAGTCCAAGTTCTGGTAATGATTGTTTCGCATCCGTTTACAGCAATGTCATCTTCAAAGAAGATAGCAACGTCTAATGGACATTCAGTTGTTGGTCTATCGGCTGTAGCCTCTCCCAAAAATTCAGGAGCGGTATCAGCAGAACAATCAACCGTTGTATCAGAAGGACAAGTTATTATCGGCGGATTCTCAAAACAAACAATGTTTGGTGGTGGCGGACATAAATCAATTGAGTTTACATCTCCGTGACCATCCACTGGATTTCCTTGGAAAACACCTTCTGTAAAGAACCAAGTAGAAAGTCCAAACTGGTCATTCTTATCATTGGCGCCTAAACCTACCTGCAAACCAAAATTGTAATCTGCCGGTTTGTGTTCAACAGTTATATAAGATCCCAAAGTAGAAGGTGAGCAACCCGACAAGCTACTTACCCTGTTTGGATTGAAAATATAGAAATCCCAATTTACCTCATTACCATTAATATTAGAAGGATTTCCTTTTATCCCTCTTCCCAATCCCGACCAAGTCGCAAAGTCGGCTTTATCTGAAAACCAAAAATCTACACAGAGAACTAATGATGGATCATTTTGATTTTGAATTTCTCCGTAAATACGCGCTTCGCCGCCTGCCAGCTCTGCGAAATACACGCCAAAAGGTGCGGGAATCCAATTAGCACCTGATGCAATACCTGGAAGCCATAAAATATGATTCCCTGCTGCATATTGCTCTAATGGACAATTTGTAAGAATCTCACTACAAGCTGTGTTCAAGTTTAAGTCACCATGTCCATTGTTAACCGTATTGCCAAGAACAGTTCCATTGATGAAGAACCACACTGATGCACCATCATTGGCATTCTTGCTATTCGCTGCAGTTCCTATTTGCAGACCAAATTCAAAATCGGCCGGCATGTGCGTAACTGTTAGTGATGAACCCGCAAGTCCATCTACGCCCGTTAGTGTGTTAGACTTACTTGCGTCAAAAATAAAATAGTCCCAATCGAGATAGTTGGAACCAGCCAAACTTGCTTCGTCCTTATAATTGCCCCCACCTGCACTCCAAGTGGTCCAATCAGAACCTCCGGTGTAGTGGAAGTCAATATCCCATACATATGTTTGGTTAGTCTTATTTCTGACTCTACCTTTTATTCTGGCAGTTCCATCCGAAAACAATTCCAACGTGCCAGGAGCATCAGGAAAGAATTCGTATTTATTGTCAGAAATTCCGGGAACGTTTGCCAAATGCAACGCATGTCCGTTGCTTGCAGCCGAAAAATCGGTTATACTACATACTTTGACCAATTCAGGCTGAACGGACTGCCCCTGAATGTTCACCGAAATAAATAAGGCAGCAATCAAGGGTAAGAAAAACGCGGAAAGGCTGCTACAACAACGCGCAGCAACCCTAAACAGATTGGGTAGAGAAGTTCTCATACGGTTAAAAGATTGGTTTTGGTAATTATGTAAGCATCATGAATATTTTCAACTCAGCTTTCGATGAACTTGAATATTCAACAAATAAATGCGACCAAATATAGGACAAAATCATTTTCAATTCCAAAATTGACTCCAATTTCACAAAAAAATAATTCACTGGGATCGCAACTGAACACAAAAAAACCCGCATTAAATCAATGCGGGTAGTTCTAGGTGGGCCCAGAAGGACTTGAACCTTCGACCTTCAGATTATGAGTCTGCTGCTCTAACCAGCTGAGCTATGGGCCCTGAAAGGCAGGCAAAATTAAGGGATCGAACTTTCTCCTGCAACCATGTAGAGCGAATAAATATCTTATACCTTTGATACCGTTAGAAAATGTCATTCAATTCAACCTTAGGGTATCATTTTGAGCATATTAAATCAAAATCTTTCAGACGACTGGAGATTAGCAATCGAGAGTTCAAAGGGAAAAAAAGTTGAAATACACCGGGTGAGCATCGTGGGAGGCGGGAGTATTAATGATGCCCGTCGGCTTGAAACATCAGAAGGCTCCTACTTTGCAAAAATCAATAGCGCTGAGGATTATCCCGGGATGTTTGAAGCAGAATCATCGGGATTGAAATTCTTGAAAGAACACTGCACCTTCAGAATTCCCATTCCAATTGCCACCGGAGTGACAGAAGATATCCAGTGGATTCTTATGGAAAACATCAACAGCATCAATCGCAAACCCGACTTTTGGGAAGAGTTTGGCAGAAAGCTAGCCGACATGCACAAAAATAGCGCAGACTATTTCGGCTTAGACGAGAATAATTATTTGGGAAGCCTGATTCAACGAAATGACAGGCGTGACAAATGGGAAGACTTCTTTAGTGAAATGAGGATAAGACCTCAGCTTGAAATGGCAAAGGAAAATGGACTAGCCTCTTCAGAATTCTTAAGGCTATTCGAAAAAATGTTGAGCAGAGTGGAGAGATACTTCCCGAAGGAACCACCTGCAGCCTTACACGGCGACCTTTGGACGGGAAACTTTATGACTGACTCGCATGGTGAAGCGGTTATTTTCGACCCTGCCGTTTACTACGGACATCGCGAAATGGATCTTGGAATGAGCAAATTATTCGGTGGATTTGACAAACGATTTTACGATGCCTATCACGAGGTTTACCCTTTGGAGTCAGGTTGGGAAGATCGGATTCACGTTGCCAATTTGTATCCCTTGTTGGCTCACGTCAACCTATTTGGCGGAAGCTACACCGGGCAAGTGATCCAAATATTGAGAAAACACATCTAGAATACGCGCATTGTTTCCTCATCGCCAGGCACAAACACGGCGTCTCCTTCGACGGGCTTGAGCGTATATGACCCTGTGAAATCTCCGAATGAGGGCAAAATTCCGTAGTCTTTTCCAAAGAAGTAGCAAGGCACTCTCAGCGTCTGCCTGCCTTTGCCTCTCAACCTTATCGACGGGTGAATATGGCCGTGGATATTGTAGAGGTCCGTATCTTCTCTATCGTGCGTAAATAAAAAAGGCCCCGAATCCATACTGTCGACTATTGTGATATCGGCAGCTTCGAAAGATTGATCCGACAGTATATCGTGATTTCCTTTTACCAAGATCATTTCGACATCGGAATAAGCTTTTCTGAAATCCACAAATTGATCCCAAGCTTTATTGAGTCTGCTATGAGAAAGATCGCCCAGGAAAATGATTTGCTTCGGCTTGGTTTTCAAAACCAAACCCGAAAGCCGCCAAAGGTTATTTCGTTCGGCCATTCCGGGAACGGGTATTCCATTTTTTCGAAAATGACTCACCTTTCCGATATGGGCATCGGCCACAATGAGCATTTCCTTCTCTTCCCAAAAAATTGCCCTTTCAGGAAGAAGGGTGAGTTTCGCATTTTGAATTTCGTAGACCATTATGACTCGAGCTGTAAGGTCATTTTTTTTATTCGGTCTTCCAATTTCTCGGATGACATGCGCTCTCTCAATCGATCTACCAAGATTGGGAAACAGAAAGGTGTCGGCTTTTCAGGGTAGGTCACGCGAATTTCTTGTGATGCAATTCGCTTCAAAGCGGATCGAAGTCGGACTTCTTCAATTTGGAACTCCATCACTTCCGAGAAAGACTGCTTTAACAAAAGGTTGGCTGGTTCGTAGTCTCTGAAGACGTCAAAAAAGAGCTGTGACGACGATTGAAGGTGTTTGTCTTTTTGATAATGTCCAGGGAATCCTTTGAACACCAATCCTGAAATTCCCGCAATATCGCGAAATCGTCTTCGGGCCATTTCACCTTGATTGAGGCTAGCGGTAATATCCTCACTGAGATGGTCGAGCGAAAATATATTCGAGTCGACTCCGTCTTCTATTGGAATGTCTTGGTCGGACAGAAGCTCAAAACCATAATCATTTAGCGCAATGCTGAAGCTAAATGGTTTGAACAGGGAAAGTCGGTAAGCGAGGAGGGAGGCCAATCCCTCGTGAACGAATCTTCCCTCAAAAGGATAAACGAAAATATGGCAGCCTTCGCGAGAATGGAGTTTTTCGATCAGAAGTTCCTTTACATCGGGGACGATGGAAAGCGACTTCTGCGCTTCCACGATCGGGCGCACAGCCCTTAACTCTGCCGAATCGAATTGATCGTTGGCAATCTTACCTATCTGAATCCGTAGGTTTTCAGAAAGCATGGAAGAAAGGGGCATTCTGCCTCCTTGCCAACTAGGAACTGCTCCTTTTTTGCTCTTGCTAAGCTTTACGTGAACCGTCATTTCCTTTACTCGAATAAGTTCCAATGGCCTTCCGGCAAACCAAAAGGTATCGCCCGGGCTGAGTCGAGAAATGAACCACTCTTCAATAGAGCCGAGTCGTCCACCTGACTGAAACTTGACCATCAGCATGGCATCGCTCACGATGGCTCCGATGGAGAGTCGGTGCCGCATGGCCATGCGGCGATTGTTCACTTTGTGCAGCCCATCCTCCATCACCTCCACTTTCGAAAACTCATCGTAAGCCTCTAAAGAAGAACCTCCTTTGGTAATAAAATTCAAGGCCCAAGACCATTCCTCTTCTGACAGGCTCTCGTAGGAAAAGGTCGATTTTATTTCAGGCAGAATTTCATTTGGCTTGAAGCCATCAGAAACGGCTAAGGTGATGAGATACTGAACCAAGACATCAAAACTTCGGATGTAGGGCATCCGATCTTCGAGATCTTCTTTTTGAATGGCGGCCTTTAGTGCTTCGCATTCGATAAGCTGTAGCGCATTGGTGGGTAGGAAGTAGATAACCGATCGCTCGCCGGGTGAGTGACCGCTCCTACCCGCTCTCTGGACAAAGCGCGCCACACCCTTCGGACTGCCGATTTGAATGATGGTCTCAACGGGACGAAAATCAACTCCTAAGTCGAGTGAGCTGGTGCAAACGACACATTTTAATTTTCCCTCGTGAAGGGCATCCTCGACCCAGTCGCGCAATTCCCGGCTGATGGAGCCATGGTGCATGGCGATCAATCCGGCCAACTCAGGCTTAATGTTGAGCAGGTGTTGGTACCAAATTTCTGCTTGAGCGCGGGTATTGGTAAAAATCAATGTAGTTCGGCTCTTTTCGAGAATGGGCAAAACGCTCTCGGCGAGCTTTACGCCCAAATGACCCGCCCAAGGATACTTTTCGATCTCATCGGGAATAATGGGGATTATCTCAATTTTCTTCTTGATCTCCGATTTGATAAATCGCAATTTCTTGGTGCCGAAATCAGTCCCAAATAAGACCTCCATGGCTTGTTCCATATTTCCGATGGTAGCTGAAATCCCCCAAATACAAGGATCCGAAATGGTCTTCAATCTGGAAAGGGCAAGTTCCAGAAGAACGGCTCTTTTGGAACCCATCAACTCATGCCACTCATCGGCCACCACAAAACGCAGCGAACCAAAGTAATCGGCATATCCCTTCGAAGCCATCAAAAGGTGCATGCTCTCGGGTGTAGTAATCAGGACATCGGGAGGCGTGCGCTTTTGCTTTGCCCTGTCAGCGGTAGATGTGTCTCCCGTGCGGATGGCTATTTGCCAAGGAAGCTCGAGGTCGTCACAAAATGTTTGGCAGGCGTTCTTAATGTCTTTGGTGAGCGCGCGTATCGGCGTGACCCAAATCAGCTTAAGCCCCTTCTTTTTCTTGAGCTTCCCTTCTTTTTCGGCCTTGAGGTATTCGAGTACCACGCCGGCAAAAAGCGCATAAGTCTTCCCGCTGCCCGTCGGAGCATTGAGGAGTCCCGACTCCCGATTGAGGCAGGCTCGCCATGTATCTTTCTGAAACTCGAAAGAATTCCACCCTTTGGACTCAAACCAATCTTCAGCTACTTTGAGCTCGCTCATTGGAAATTAGAACTGCGGGTGCTGGGGTTTGTTGTCCAAAATACTCTCGATTTTTTCCATCACTTCGGGTGTAAGTTTTGATTTCACCTCGACAGCTTTGAGGTTTTCTTCCAGTTGGGAAGTTTTGCTCGCACCTAAAATCACGGTACTCACGTTTTCATTCTTCAGACACCAAGCCAGAGCGAGGTGCGGCATGGCCATTCCCAAATCTCCTGCAAGCGCCGAAAGTTCACTTACTTTTTTGAGCGTTTCCTCAATCAATAACTTTTCGTTGAGCCAGGAAAGTTCTGCTCTTTTCAAACGAGTCTCTCCTTCTTTTCCGCTGTTGTATTTCCCGGTAAGGACACCCGAGGCCAGCGGACTCCAAACCGTGGTTCCCAATCCAACCGTTTTGTAAATCTGAGAAAATTCCACTTCTACTTTTTCGCGAACGAGCATATTGTACTGCGGTTGCTCCATAGTGGGGCCGATCAGATTGTATTGCTTGGCGACCATATGAGCTTCCATTATTTCCTGAGCGCTCCATTCGCTGGTTCCCCAGTAAAGAATTTTTCCTTGAGTAATCAGATTGTGCATCGACCACACGGTCTCCTCTATCGGGGTTTCCTTATCGGGTCGATGACAAAAGAACAGATCCAAATAGTCCACCTGAAGTCGTCTGAGAGCATCGTGGCAAGCCTCCATAATGTGCTTCCTATTTAAGCCTTTTTGTGTGGGCAATTGACCGCCCGCTCCAAAAAACACCTTACTCGAAACGCTGTATGTATCGCGCGGCCACTGCATCTTCTTGAGAATATTGCCCATCACGATTTCCGACTTCCCCGCGGCATATACCTCCGCATTGTCAAAGAAGTTGACACCCGCATCATAAGCCATTTTCATGAGTTCTTCTGAGGTGTTATCTCCTATCTGATTTCCGAAGGTGACCCACGAACCAAAAGAAAGTTCGCTTACTTTTAAGCCCGATTTACCGAGTCGTCTATATTCCATTGTTTAAGAATTTGGTTTATTTGATAACGAGAACAGTGGGACGGTGTTTAGGATACCCCGATATTGCTCTCTGTGAATTGCTTTGTAAAGAAGGTATTATTTTTATTGCAGTCTAAAGGAAGTTTCAATTTTGGGATTATTCAAAAAATCTGAATCAGAAGGTAAGAATGAAATTCTGACTGCTCGGGAATTCGAGGAAGTGTTTGATTTGTATTACAAGCAGGTTCGGAATTTTCTATATTACAAAACATCCAATTCGGAACTGTCTGAAGATGTGGCACAAGATGCCTTTGTAAAACTATGGGAAACCCGCGAAAAGATTGACAAGTCTTCGCTCAAGGCCTATGTTTTTACAATCGCGAATAACCTGATGATCAATAAGCTCAAACGGGAGCAATTGAAGTACAAATTCTTGAATTACGTCGAAGAAAGGAACGATAATCAGACGCCTCAGTACCTGATGGAAATGCAAGAATTCGACGAAAAGCTTCAAGAAGTCTTAGCGAAGATACCCGATGGAGCTCGTGAGGTATTTTTGATGAATAGAATTGACGGATTAAAATACCGTGAAATCGCTGATATACTTGGGTTAAGTATGAAGGCAGTAGAAAAGAGGATGTCGAGAGCTCTGGCCATTTTAAGAGATGAGCTCGATCGAAAAGTTTGAGATATGAACGAATTGGAAAAAGCAGAAGATCGGCTAAAGACATACAAGGCTCCGTTTTCGAATGATAGCTTTGATTCTGCCAAAGCGAAGGTAATGGCTCGAACCATTCATTCCGAAGAAGCTGTCGGTCATTCACAAGGTTTTAAGTACAGCCGATTTTACGCAGCTGCTGCCGGTTTGGCGCTTATCCTTTCACTTCCGTTTGCCATTCACTTTATCGGTAATACCTCGATGACAGCTACAGAGACTTCCTCTCAGTTTATGTTGCCCGACGGTTCGGAAGTAATTCTTGCTGCAGGGAGTTCCATTTCTTACAATACGCTTTTATGGAACTTCAATCGAACGACTGAGTTGAAAGGAGAAGGTTTCTTTACGGTGAAAAACGGAGATCAATTTACCGTAGAAACGAACTATGGAGATGTAACCGTTCTTGGAACCCAATTTTCCGTTTGGGAAAATGAAGATGCCTTGGTGGTGCAGTGTCAAGAAGGCAAAGTAGATGTGGATGGAAAAATCTTGGAGGCAGACGATTACATCATCATGTCACCGGAAAACTCGACGCAAGGTAAGTGGACCAATAATGGGCCATTTATCTCCAAAAACGCAGAGGGCCTTTCTTTTGAGAATACACCCATCCAAATAGTCATAGAGTCGTTGGAGGAGAAATTCGAGAAGGACATCCAATTCACCACAAGGGCGGTCTACCGTTTCTCCGGCAGTCTGGATGAGAATGATCTCGAGAGTTCATTAGAAATTCTCACTAAGCCTTTTGGGCTTAAAATATCTTCAAACGAAGGCGTAGTGGTTATCTTAGAGCCTTAATGCGGTTTGTCACTTTTCTGTTTCTGTTTGCTTTCGGCTCTCTGAACACGTTCGGACAGACAGGCGATGGAATAAACTTTAAGCAGTTCAGCGGTCAAAATCTCGAAGTCGCATTAAAACTGCTCAGGCAAAAAGAGGGGATAGCCATTTCGTATGACCCTGACGCGGTTTCGCTGATAACGGTACCTGAAATTGACTCCAAAACAAAAACGGTAGCTGCTTTTCTGGAAAAATCGTTGGAAGGCTCTCCGTTGAAATTTGAACTGGTTGGGTATACCTATGTCATCATCCCGATTAACTCCGCTCCGATTGAAAAATCATTCCCGCTCAGCGGAATTATCCGAGACGAACTTACCAGCGAATCACTTCCATTTGCATCAGTGAGAATTGCCAATACGAATCAAAGTACTACAGCCAACTCTGAAGGTAGATACACCCTTCTGGAAGTCCCATCAGATACTTCAATCATTCTGGTTTCCTATATAGGATATGAAAAACCTGCAGTTATGGTGGGCAGATCTGCTGCTATATCCGGAATGCTCAATTTTGATTTGAAGAGAACACTAAAAAACTTGCCTTCGGTACAAATTAGTGCCAGGGGCAAAAATTTGCTTGAGATTGATGAGAACATCAGTCAACTCACTTTCAATCCGTCGGAAATATCAACGCTGCCAAATCTGGGAGAGAACGATGTTTTTTCAGCATTACGGCGATTGCCGGGAATCAGTGGTGGGCAAGATGCGGAAAGCGGTTTGCGCATACGCGGTGGCCAAACCGATCAAAATCTGGTCATGTTTGATGGTATTTCAGTTTACCACGTCGACCACCTTTTCGGCTTCCTGAGTGCGTTCAATAGCAATGTGATCAAAAATGTGCGGGTCAATAAGGGAGGATTCGACGCCCGATTTGGCGGAAGATCTTCAGGAGTGGTAGATATCACGGGGATAGACGGAAACAAAGTAGACCCTTCCGTCCAAGCTGAGTTGACCATGCTCAGTGCAAATGTGCTTTTGGAATTGCCAGTAGTAAAAAATAAGGCCTCACTCGTATTCGGTTACCGAAGAGCTTTTACCAATTTAATCCAAAGCCCTACCTATCAAAACATTTTCAATAATATCTTCAATTCGAGTTTGCCCAATACTCCTGAGAACAATACCGATGTGTTTCAAGGGAATGATGTCCCCGATTACTTTTTTAGCGACTTGAATGCGAAATTCAACTTCAAGCCTTCAGAAAAAGACGCCATCTCCTTGAGCTACTACCAAGGTCAGGATGATTTGGCCATCACCTTTGACGCAAGTCTGGATAATCTCACGAGAATCTCCGAAGATCAAACCAACTGGGGCAATCAGGGAGGGAGTGTAAAATGGTCGCGAAAGTGGAACCCCAAGCTTTTTACTTACGCCAATTACGGCGTGTCGCAATACTCGAGCAATCTGGAGGCTCAGGAAACATTCTTAGCCGAACAAGATACCTTCAGTCAGCGATTTTTTGAGCAGAAAGTAGAGGTGAATGACAACACATTCAGGCTCGATAATAATTACAACATCAATAAGACTTCCAGCCTTGAATTCGGCTGGTGGAACACGGTCAATCGCATCGTTTCTCAAGCGCAGGATCAATCAGAAATTCTGCAAGATTCGACCATTTCTGCGGTAAGCAATGCCTTTTACCTACAACTTCAAAAGAGGTTTGGCAAATTGGACACGAAGGTTGGGTTAAGGGCCACTCACTACGATCGGGATGGAAATATCTATCCCGAGCCCAGGCTTGCAGTGAGCTATGAATTGACGCCAAAACTAACCCTCAAAGGGTCTTACGGAATCTTCCATCAAATGATCAGAAGATTGAACGAGCGAAGCCTCTACTTCAGCATCCCTGAGACCTGGACTCTATCGGGAGATAATACCATTCCCGTGCTGCGGAGTGATCACTACATCATGGGCGCTGTATACCAGATGGATGATTGGGAAATCTCTTTGGAAGGATATCATAAGTACGAAAGAGGAGTAGTAGAATTCTTGTTTCCGGAGTTTGGGATTCCAACAGGAAGTCTTGACCAGTTTGCCGTAAACGGAAACAGGAGAGTCTTTGGTGTGGATTTCTTACTCAAGAAGTCATTTAAAAATCAAAACTTCATGCTGGGCTACACCTTTATCAGCTCAGAATCAAGATATGACAATATCAATCAAGGAAACTATTTCGATAGTCCGGGAGTATCCAATCATGAATTGTCTTTGATCTATAATTTGGAATACAAGAGGTGGGATTTTTCAGCTGCGTTTGTATTAGCTAACGGCGTACCTTATACTCCTGTTTTGGGAACCTTTATAGTTACGACACCTAATGGAGACCAACAGCAATTTGTCACCATAGGTGGAATAAACTCCAGCAGGCTGGAATGGTACCATAGATTAGACGTTTCGGCTGGTTATACTCTGCCTTTGAGAAAGGGAGTTTTACAAATGGGTGTATCAGTTTTTAATGCATATGATAATTTGGCCGTTAAGTATGTGGACTATTTTCAAATCCCCAGAGAGGATAGCGATTTCTATGACCTCGGACAAAGAAATATCCTATCACTTGGTATTACGCCGTCAGTTTTTTTGAAGTTGAAATTATGAGAGGATTGATTAAATTTTTCGGAGTGCTGTTCATACTCGTTTTTGTTTTCGGATGCACATCTGATGACTCATCAGATGATATCAGTCTGAAAGAGCAGTTGATGGTAGAGGCCTATGTCTATGCCAATGAACATGTAGATCACGTTAAAGTAGCTCATATACATGATGAAGGTGAAGCAGACTTGGTCCCTGTCAACGATGCAGGAATCAAAATTAGACAAGGCAATCTGAGCGCCGACCTAGTGCTGAAAAGTGAGGCAGAAGGCATTTATGAAATCAGCGATCCTGAAATCGTTTTTTCCGGGCCGGAGCCTTTAATTCTGGAAATCACTTATAATGGGAAAATCTATAGGTCAACTACGACATTCCCTTCTGCAATTGATAATCTCAGCATTACCAATGACTATGTCAATATTAGTGAAGCGATGAATAACCAAATTCCTCTTACCACTCTGAGTTGGAGCGATGGGATGGATAGCCAATCATATTGCATTTTCGCCAGAGGTGTGAACAGTGATACTGCAGCCACCTATCCCATTCAGCCTTCCTTTGACAGTCCTCTTTTAAGTCTGAACAGTGGGCATTCAATCGATCTTTATCCCGACCATTTTACCTACATCGGGAGCTACCAACTTTACGTAACTGCGGTAAATAGCGAATACATTCAAATGTATTCTGACAATTCGGCTCCTGACCTTCGTGGAGCACCATCAAACATCGAAGGAGCTTGGGGTGTGTTTACGGCCTTTAACGGTCTTTCTGTGGACATTACCGTAGAATAATCTTTTTCTTGGAGTAGGGTAAAACTTTGAACGTGTGTATAACTGACGCAAACATCAGGAAATACACACAAACAAGTGGAGCAAGATTTTAATTCTAAGTTAGATTTTCTTCTCGATGAGAGTCGGCTTTCTTTCTCAACTTCTCACGAAGAAGCGAGACGCCGAGTAATGAGAAGAATCGAAAAGACCGAAAAGGTCATTCCGCTGTATCGATCCAACAACGTCTATTCAAAATTGGCTATAGCCGCTTCAATAGCTATACTCTTTACTTTCTCGTTGGCATTTTTTGGTTCAGAAACAGTTGAGAATTCCGGTGAATCCGTTTTGGCTCACACGCTACCTGACGGCTCGATCATCTTTATGAATCCGCAGGCGGAGTTGAGCTACAATGATTTGACATGGCCAGTATTTCGAGACCTTGATTTTTCAGGTTCCGGATTTTTCGAGGTTGAGAAGGGAAGTAAGTTCAGTGTTTCAACTGATCTCGGAGTAGTCAGTGTACTTGGAACTTCGTTTTCAGTAATCACTAAAAACGACAAACTCAAAGTTTCGTGCAAAACGGGAAAGGTATTCGTAGAAAATGCGAATAATCTCTCTGCCACGCTAACTCCCGGAAAAGGAGTGGAAATGACTGAATCTATTGCTGAAGAGTTTTCTCTGGAAACAGAATATGTAGATGCCTGGGTGGCCGGCATCTACCGATTTGACAATGTAAACATTGATCAAGTTCTCAACTCTTTGGAAGATTTTACAAGTTTTCAAGTTGAATATCCCGAAGGTTTGAACACCAACTATAGCGGAGAATTTTCAACGGATCAATCGATTGAAGAGATTTTAGAAATCGTTTGTAAGCCCATGGGCTTGACTTACGAAATGATTGAAGAAAAAAGTCTTATTCGAATCACAAACAAATAAAGCCATGCTTAAAGAACTCAACAAAATCAGAATGAATCTTAAGGCCAACAAGATTTACGGTGGCATGACTCCTCTTTGGGATGAATACTACTTAGAAGCTCAAAACAAGAAATTCAAAAACAAATGGGATAAGGTTCGTTCTACGGCCAAGTAATCTCAAAATAAACGTTAAATGCTCCATCAGCATGGGGGTTAATCCCCCGACAGATGTATAAAGAACGTATGGGAGTGGTTACCCATGCATCTTCATAGTAGTTTTATTGGTTAGTTTAGAAGGGCGCTCAATGAGCGTCCTTCTTTTTTACCCGATTTGAGCTACTATTCTTCCCGAAGTCTCGCCACCCAGAATTTCTTCCATATAGGTTGGAATGTCTTCAAGGGAAACTATTTTACACATTTCAGCTAATCCATCAGGGCGATAAGTAGTAGCAAGAAGGTGCCAAATTCTTTTTCTAAGATCGATAGGCGTTTCGGCGCTATCCACACCAAGAATATTTACCCCGTTTAGAATGAAGGGGTATACGGTCGTTTGTAATTCATGGGAACTAACCAATCCACAAACGGCAATAGATCCTTCTTTTCCGCAAGCTTTGATCAATGTGGCGAGCGTGTTTCCTCCCACTGTATCAATTCCACCAGCCCATTGGGCCGACAAAAGCGGCTTTCCCGATTCATCACTTGCCTCATCACGACTGATGCATCTTTTGGCACCGATGCTTTTCAGCCAGGCATAGTGCTCTTGCTTTCCGCTGGAAGCGATCACTCGATATCCACGCTTTGCCAAAATGGCCACAGCCATTGAGCCGACTCCACCTGAAGCACCCGTCACCACCAGTTCACCCATTTCCGGATTCTGTCCCAACTTCTCCATTTTATGCAATGCCAAAGCTGCTGTGAAAGCAGCCGTTCCCATGATCATTGCATCTTTTAGTGTTAAGCCTTCCGGCAAAGGAACAACCCACCCCGCAGGAACAGAGATATACTCCGCAAAGCCTCCCTTTGTGTTCATCCCCAAATCAAATGAGGTCACAATTACTTCTTGCCCAGCGGTGAAATCGGGAGAAGAACTCTTTTCGACAATACCGGAAGCATCTACTCCCGGGGTATGTGGAAACTTTCTTGTAACTCCTTTGTGGCCTGAAGCGGAAAGAGCGTCTTTGTAATTGAGACCCGCATAAGAAACTTTTATCAGCACTTCATTTTCGGGAAGAAAACTAAAAGGCACCTCTTCTACTCGTCTGGAGAATTTGTTTCCTTCTTCCCTTACCACTAATGCTTTGTACGTTTCCATGATCAGTTGCTATTTAATGTCGCTATGCATTTGAGTTCAATACCTATTGGTGTCGGGAGGCAATTGATCTCAACCGTCGTTCTGCAAGGCTGATTGTCCTTGAAATACTCCGCGTAGATTCTATTGTAAGTCTTGAAGTCGTCTTTCATATTGGTCAAGAAAACCGTCACATCAATCAGGTTGGCCCAAGAAGAACCCGAAGCTTCCAATATGAGGCGCACATTCTTGAATACCGAATGACACTGGGCTTCGATATCGTAACTGCGGATAGTTCCATCATCATTCAGTTCTACTCCGGGTATCTTTTTCGTTCCTCTTTCTCTTGGCCCTACACCACTCAAAAAAAGAAGGTTTCCCACGTTTCTGGCGTGTGGATATAGCCCTACGGGTTCAGGTGCTTTTTCAGAATTGTATTTTTCGTTCATCAATTTCTTTTTTTCGAAACTACATAAAGGCTTACAACTAAACCAACCAATCGGCCTTTGACCTGTTAACCACTTATGCGTCTCATCGAATTTACCGAAAAAGGACTTTACTGCCGCCAAGGAGATTTTTTCATCGATCCGTGGCGGCCGGTCGATAAAGCAGTTATTACCCACGCCCATGCCGATCCTCCAAATGGGGAATGAAGAGCTACTTGACTCATCAAAAAAGTATCCCAATCATGCGGCATCGCCTCGGGGAGATAAATGTGGAGGGTTTGGAATACGGTGAAGAAAGAAGCCTCAATGGTGTGAAAATTTCTCTTTTTCCCGCAGGTCATATTCCCGGATCGGCTCAAGTGCGGGTGGAATACAAAGGAGAGGTTTGGGTTATTACGGGGGATTATAAACTCATTGATGACGGTGTTTCAACACCATTCGAACCCGTGAAATGCCACAGTCTGGTCACAGAATCTACTTTTGGGTTGCCCGTTTACAAGTGGAAGCCTCAGGAAGAAGTCTTTCGTGAGATGAACCAATGGTGGCGAGAGAACAGAGAGCAAGGTCTTGCTTCCGTTATCCTCGGTTACTCACTCGGAAAAGCGCAACGCATTCTCTGCTCTATCGATTCAAGTATCGGCCCCATTCTCCTTCACGGCGCCATTCACAATAGCAACTTGGCATTGAAAGAATCGGGACTCGTCTTTCCTGAAACCGAACTCATTACGAAAGACACCCCAAAAGAAAAATACCGCGGAGCCTTGATCATAGCGCCACCATCCGCTTTTGGCTCGCCTTGGATGAAGAAGCTCAAGCCCTACAAAGTGGGAACCGCTTCGGGGTGGATGTCGCTGCGTGGAGCTCGTCGCAGACGAAATGTGGATAAGGGCTTTGTGCTTTCCGACCACGCCGATTGGAATGAACTGAATCAGGCCGTTGAAGCTTCGGAAGCCGAGAAGGTCTACGTGACCCACGGCTACACCAATATCTTTTCCAATTGGCTCAAGTCTCAAGGCATAGACGCCGAGCCGGTGGTGACTGAATACGAAGGCGAACTCTCAGAAATCGGAGAAGGGACGAACCAAGAAAAAGAATCGGAATGAAAGATTTCGGCGAATTGATTTTAGCCCTTGATGCCACCACAAAGACCAATGACAAATTGGATTCGATGGTCGCTTTCTTGAGTTCTGCCACTGATGCCGATAAGCTTTGGTTCGTCGCTCTCCTTAGCGGGAAAAGGCCCAAACGTCCTGTCAAAACCAGTTTGCTTAGGGATTGGGCTGCGGAGGTTTCAGGTATTCCGCTTTGGCTGCTGGAAGAGTCCTATCACGTAGTCGGCGATTTGGCAGAAACCGTTGCCCTGATTTTACCCAACGTAAACGAGACTAGCGATAAATCACTGGACGATCGCATGCAAGATCTCCTGCAGCTCAAATCTTTAGAAGAAGAGGAAGTCAAAGCCTACATTCTGTCCGCTTGGGCTGAAATGAACAAGACCGAGCGTTTCGTCTTTAACAAACTCATCACGGGAGGATTCCGAATCGGAGTTTCGCAAAAGCTGATTGTACGTGCCTTGGCGAGACATCTGGGCGAAGAAGAAAACCTCATCGCCCATCGGCTCATGGGTGATTGGAGTCCACAGAATACCACGTTCGAAAAACTGCTGGTAGAGCCCGACGAAAACGAGAACCTCTCTCGACCCTTCCCTTTTTACTTGGCCTATCCCTTGGAAGAAGCTCCGGCGAATTTGGGCGATGTGAATGAATGGCAAATCGAGTACAAATGGGACGGCATTCGCGGTCAGTTGATTCTTCGCGATGGAGAAATTTTCGTTTGGAGCCGCGGCGAGGAGTTGGTGACCGAACGCTTTCCCGAATTGGAAAAACTAAAGGACTTTCTCCCGACTGACTGCGTAATAGATGGGGAGATCATGGGGTACAAAGATGGGTTCCCATTGACATTCAACCACCTCCAAACACGTATTGGGAGAAAGCAAGTCTCGAAAAAAATAATGGAAGATTCTCCCGTGGTGATGATTGCCTACGACCTTTTGGAAAAGGACGGAAAAGACCTGCGTGAACCTCCATGGAGGATCGAGCGAAAGTTACTAGAGGAATCGTTAAAAAGACAGCCGCCGACAACGCTGTTGATCAGCGAGAAAATCGAGCCCACGTCTTGGGTAGAAGCTGCCAAACTTCGGGAAAAGAGTCGGGAAGTTCTCTCCGAAGGACTGATGCTAAAGCGCAGAAACAGCACCTATAAAGTAGGTCGCAAGCGAGGCGATTGGTGGAAGTGGAAAGTGGATCCGATGAGCATCGATGCCGTTATGATCTACGCCATGCGCGGCCACGGAAGGAGAGCAAACCTTTACTCCGACTACACTTTTGCCGTATGGAAAGGCGATGAGCTTGTCCCCTTTGCGAAAGCTTACAGCGGACTCACCGATAAGGAAATGCAATCGGTGGATCAATTCGTCAAGAAGAACACCATCGAGCGATTTGGCCCCGTGAGAAGCGTGAAGCCCGAATTGGTTTTTGAAATTGGATTTGAAGGAATCGCCCCCAGTACTCGGCACAAGTCGGGGATAGCTTTGCGCTTTCCGCGAATACTCAGAAGACGCGAGGACAAAAAGCCCGAAGAGGCGAATACCTTGGAAGATTTAAAGCGGATTTTGAAATTCTACAATACCTAGTTTCTATTGCCAAAGTAAAGCCCTGCCAGACCGATTCCAAAAAACAGAAAGGATGTCCAAAGCAAATACTCCGCTTGAGGATAACCAACGATGTGTAGAAAAACTCCGGCGATTAGAATAACTCGTCCGACAAAGTAGGCATAGGCAGTTAGTCGATTTTCGTCTGATCTTCTCACTCTGATCACTGCGGCGATCAGTAGCAAAATCATACCGCCCAACAGAGCGGGTTCGCCGAAAGGCCAGAACAAGTAATCAGAAAGAAACCAATAAATGAAAAAAAGCAGAGCGACCCCATAAACCAAATAGACATTTAATCCTTGGCGTGGCTTTCGTTTTAGGTCGAGTATTTCGTCTTCTTCGCTCATAAAAAAAGGTGCTCAAAGGCACCTTTCAATATCGTTATTTATATGGAATTATTTCCCGGGAGAAACATTTGCTTTTAAATACTCGCGATTCATTCTAGCGATATTTTCCAAGCTGATTCCCTTTGGGCATTCTACTTCGCAAGCACCCGTAACCGAGCAATTACCAAAACCTTCTTTGTCCATTTGGGCAACCATGTTCTTTACGCGCTCATTTGCCTCTACTTCTCCCTGAGGAAGCAGTGATAGTTGAGAAACCTTGGCTGATACAAAAAGCATGGCCGAAGCGTTCTTACAAGTAGCCACACAAGCTCCGCAGCCGATGCATGTCGCAGCATCAAAAGCCATATCAGCATCCTCTTTCGGTATTGGAATGGCATTCGCGTCGAGCGTATTACCACTGGTATTTACGGATACGTAACCACCTGCTTGAATCACGCGGTCGAAAGCCGAACGGTCTACCACCAAATCTTTAATCACCGGGAATGCCTTCGCTCTCCAAGGCTCAATGAATATGGTGTCCCCGTCTTTAAAGGAGCGCATGTGCAATTGACATGTAGTCGTTCCTTGCATTGGCCCGTGGGCCTGCCCATTGATGTATAGGCTGCAGGAACCACAGATCCCTTCACGGCAATCGTGATCAAATGCAATCGGCACATCGCCTTTCTCAACTAATTCTTCGTTCAACACATCCAACATCTCTAAAAAGGACATGTCAGGGCTTACATCGGAAACCGGATAGGTTTCCATACTTCCCTTTGCTTCCGGTCCTTTTTGTCTCCAAACCTTTAGTGTTAAGTTCATGACTTTATCGTTTGACCTGATCGAACAGGTTATTTATAACTTCTTGTTTTTACTTCAACGGCCTCGAACACGAGTTGTTCTTTGTGCAATACTGATTTTCCCGGATCACCCGTATACTCGTAAGCACTCACAAAAGAAAAGTTCACATCATCGCGCAATGCTTCGCCTTCCGGAGTTTGGTATTCTTCGCGGAAGTGACCTCCTGCTGACTCTTCTCTTTCGAGAGCATCCAAGCACATAAGCTCTCACCTAACTCCAGGAAGTCAGCCACTCTGGAAGCTTTCTCCAATTCGGCGTTCATTTCGTTTAATTCTCCGGGAACTTTCACGTCGCTCCAGAACTCATCGCGCAAGGCGCGAATGTCTTCCATCGCTTTTTTCAAATCTTTTCCGTTACGAGACATTCCGCAATCATTCCACATGATTTTTCCCAATCGTCTGTGGAAATGGTCTACAGTTTTAGTTCCGTTGATGCTCAATAATTTTTCCAAACTCTCCCTCACCTCTTTCTCTGCAGTTTCAAACTCAGGAGAATTGATATCAATTTCTCCCGTTCGAATGTCATCTGCTAAATAATCACCGATGGTGTAAGGCAGTACAAAATAGCCATCGGCCAATCCTTGCATCAATGCCGAGGCACCGAGCCTGTTTGCCCCGTGATCGCTAAAGTTGGCTTCACCGCACGCATAGCAACCGGGAATGGTAGTCATCAAATTATAGTCTACCCAAATACCACCCATGGTGTAATGAACGGCGGGGTATATTTTCATAGGTGTTTCGTAAGGATTGTCGTCGGTAATCTTTTCGTACATCTCGAAGAGATTTCCGTATTTCGATTCAACCACTTTCCTACCCAATTTGATAATCTCTTCTTTAGAAGCATTTTCCAAACCGTGCACTTTGGCTTCGGTTTTTCCGTAGCGCTCAAATGAAGCAGCAAAGTCGAGAAATACGGCTTCTCCTGTTTTGTTTACTCCAAAACCGGCATCGCAACGTTCTTTGGCGGCTCTTGAAGCCACATCACGCGGCACCAAGTTTCCAAAGGACGGATACCTTCTTTCGAGGTAGTAATCGCGATCTTCTTCGGCCAAATCGACCGGTTTAAGCTTTCCTTGGCGAATGGCCTCGGCATCTTCTTTTTTCTTAGGAACCCAGATTCGTCCATCGTTTCTCAGCGACTCTGACATCAAAGTTAACTTTGACTGGTGCTCTCCCGAAACAGGGATACACGTAGGGTGAATTTGTGTGTAAGACGGGTTGCCGAAGAAGGCACCTTTCTTATGCACTTTCCAAGAGGCTGAAGCGTTTGAGCCCATAGCATTTGTAGAGAGGAAGAATACGTTTCCGTATCCACCCGAACAAATCACCACTGCGTGGGCGCCGTGTCTTTCAATCTCTCCGGTCACTAAATTTCTCGCGATGATACCACGTGCTTTTCCATCCACTTTAACGACGTCCATCATCTCATGACGATTGTACATGGTCACTTTTCCTTTCGAAATTTGACGAGACATCGCTGAGTAAGCCCCAAGCAGCAGTTGCTGGCCTGTTTGACCTTTGGCATAAAAAGTTCTGGAAACTTGCACACCACCAAAAGATCGGTTGTCCAAAAGACCTCCATACTCGCGTGCAAAAGGAACCCCTTGAGCGACACACTGGTCGATAATGCTGGTAGAAACTTCAGCCAAACGGTAAACGTTCGCCTCGCGTGAGCGATAGTCTCCACCTTTGATGGTATCGTAGAAAAGACGGTAAACGCTGTCCCCGTCATTTTGGTAATTCTTTGCGGCATTGATCCCTCCTTGAGCGGCAATACTGTGCGCTCTGCGCGGAGAATCTTGGAAACAAAACGCTTTTACGTTATATCCCATTTCGGCAAGGGATGCTGCAGCTGAACCTCCTGCCAATCCCGTTCCAACTACGATAACATCGATAAGTCGCTTATTGGCCGGATTGACCAACTTTATATTGTTCTTGTGATTCGTCCACTTCTGATCAATCGGTCCCTTCGGTATTTTAGCATCTAGCTTTGTCATGACGAAAAACTTAAAAAATTAAATAAATGTAAATGGGAATGATGGCGAAGGCCAATGGTACCAAGACGGCAAAACCATATCCTGCCATCTTGATGGTCGATTCCACTTTAGGCGTTTTAAGACCTAGGGAAGTGAAAGCACTTTGGAAGCCATGCCACAGGTGAAAAGCTATCGCAACAACTCCCAAAACGTAGAGAAGAACAATCCACCATTCCTGAAAAGCGACGATCACTTCTTCATGCAAATCTTTCATTGCAGGCCCAAGAACTTTCCCGTTCAAGTCCACAACATTGAAATCAGCATTGACTGATGCTCCCATTACTTCTTCTCCAGTCTTCAACAATATAGCTGAACCATCCTCGCTGGTCATGTATGGCATTTCTCCAAACTTATACTCAAACCAGAAATCCTGCATATGAAAAACGATAAACGCCAAGATGATGGTTCCCAAAATTCCCATGTTTCTGGAACTCCAGATTGAATTCGCGGAGGGTTTGGTCTTAACATATCCTTGAGGTCTTGCCTTTCTGTTGTGAATGGTCAGGACCAGACCGTCAATGGCATGGAAGATAATACTCAGATAAACGACATAGCTCAAAAGCTTCACCGCAGGGTTCGTAGTCATAAAGACAGCGTACTCATTGAATTGAAGCTTACCGACATAGCCCTCTATGAAGAGCTGGAAATTTCCCACCAAATGACCTATTAAGAAAAGACACAAAAAGAGACCGGTAAAGGCCATCCAGTACTTTTTTGCCAGGCTGGATTTTATCAATGCAGAATTACTCATGGTAAAAGCAGTTGTTCAAAATTTAGGCACAAATGTAAGCGTACGGAGGGAATAAAGTAAAACTTGGCACTATCTAAACTCATTCTACGCGTATTCTATCTTCACAGCCAATAAACATCTATTAAATCGTAAAGTTTACTTTTGATAAAACTGAAAAAGACAATATGAGATACCAACCGCTCTCTGCAAAAACATACATCAATCACAGAAGAAAGCTAACTGACCGAATGTCAGACGGGGAGATGGCCATCATCAACTCAAATGATATTCTTCCCACCAATGCCGATGGGAATATGCCCTTCCGGCAAAATAGCGATTTACTCTATTTGACCGGAGTAGATCAGGAAGAATCCATCTTAGTGGTTTTTCCAAAAGCTCATAATAAAGCACATCGCGAGATTCTATTCCTGAAAGAAACCAGTCCTGAAATAGCCATTTGGGAAGGTGAGAAGTTGAGCAAACAACAGGCTCAAAAACTTACAGGTATCGAAACAATCATGTGGGTAAATAGCTTCGAAACGGTTTTGAAAACCCTAATGTCTGAAGCTGAAACGATCCTGCTCCCATCAAATGAGCACACTCGCCGATCCATTGAAACCGAGACGCGAGAAGAGCGATTCTCTAAATGGATTCGGGAAGAATACCCATTGCACGGTTATGGCAGACTTTCACCACACATGCATAGAATTCGTTCGATAAAAAGTGTGGAGGAAATTGAGCAAATGCAGCGCGCATGCAAAATCACCGAAGACGGATTTCGAAGAGTTCTCAAATTTGTGAAACCGGGCATAAAAGAATATGAGATTCAAGCCGAGTTCATGCATGAATTCCTACGTCAACAGTCGAGAGGATTTGCTTACGAGCCAATCATAGCGTCTGGTTTTAGTGCTTGTGTTTTGCACTACATCAGCAATGAAAATGAATGCAAAGACGGAGAGATAATCTTAATGGATGTAGGTTGTGAATACGGCAATTACGCCAGCGACATGACCCGAGCCATTCCGGTAAATGGGAAATTCACTTCGAGACAAAAAGACGTTTACCTAGCAGTACTTCACGTTATGAAAGAGGCAAAAAAGCTTCTTAAGCCAGGTGTGTTCTTAGCAGATTATCATAAGAAAGTGGGTGATTTGATGGAGGCGCAATTGATAAAACTGGGACTGATTACTCAAGAAGAAGTGGACAACCAGAATCCCTCAATGCCTGCATACAAAAAGTACTTCATGCACGGTACTTCGCATTTCATCGGGTTGGATGTACACGACGTAGGGTTGTGGACTGAACCGATCGAGGCGGGTATGGCTTTTACAGTGGAGCCGGGTATTTACATCAGAGAAGAAAATCTGGGAATACGTCTGGAGAATGACATCATCATAACCGAAGATGGATTTATAGACCTGATGAAAGATATTCCAATTGAGCCGGATGAAATTGAAGCGTTAATGAATGCCTAGGAATTTGGAGTGAGTTGAACTTTTTTAGTGAAGACTCTGTCTCCGTCCAATATCAGCAGAATGTATTGGCTCTGGTCTAAACCACTGAGATCAATACTTGTGTCTGTTGAAGAGATTTCTCCCGTTAATAGAATCCTTCCTTGTAAATCGCAGACATCGTAAATGGTGGTAGATGATGCCGGCTGAAAAGCAACCTTTAGAGTAGAAGTCTCTTCGTCTACGTCTAATTGAATTTTGGTTTGAAAATCTAGCATATTCGATTAATTCTAATCGGTGGATTCTACGCAATTGACTTCAAATGAGTTACAAACAAATATTTCAGAGAGCGTGATCTCACGCTCTCTAAAATATTATCGATCAGAAAAAATCCATCTTGACTCAACGTCCGATGCATTTATTGAAATACTTGCCTTAGGTAAAGTAGAAATCATAAGCTTTAAGTTTTTGTTCATCTTAAAATTATGTCAACTTTAGGGATTCATTCGGGTCCAAAAAAGGAACGGGCCGAATGAACCAATCATCGGAAAAAAATCCGCAAAATATTGGAAACCACAGGAGATAAAATAAGAGCCTTAATCGTAGACGATGAACTTCACGCCAGAGAAAACCTGAAGTTCTTAATTGAAGAATGCTCTCCTGAAATCGAGGTGGTAGGAACTGCCGATGGTGTTCCCGCTGCCGAAAAGATTTTTCACGAATTAAAACCCGATCTGGTTTTTCTCGACATCAGGATGCCATCGGGAGCCGAAGGGTTCGATTTATTGGAGAAGCTCGAAGGAGAGTCATTCCAAGTTGTATTCGTTACGGCCTTTAAAGATTACGCCATCAGAGCCTTTGAGAGGCGTGCACTGCATTATGTACTAAAACCCATCGATGAAACGGACTTGAGAGAATCCGTTGAGAGAATAATGGTATCGCGCACCAACTCCGAAAACCTCAATAGCCGGGAGAATCTGAAAAATCTAAAGGAAGAAATTGAGAACAATAAGGAACCCGAGCGCATCACGATTCATCATGCCAAGGGAATTCGAATCATAGAAATTTCAGACCTAGACTATTTGGAGAGTAGCGGAAATTGCACTGTCCTTCATTTTAAAAATGGTCATCAGTATCTGGATACCCGTACCTTGAAAGTATATGAAGCCCTCCTTCCCAACTTTTTTAACAGAACACACCGCTCGTATATGGTGAATCTAAAAGAGGCTCGTGAAATTCTCCATGGTGACGACCAAGTGGTGATCCTTAAGTCAGGAAAAAGCATTCCAGTATCCAGAGAGCGCAAAAAAGACTTAATCGAAGCCATTAAAGGTTTAGCTTAAATCAATCAGAGCTGCCATTGGCTCAATGAGAGTGTGGCTACATCAATTCTTGACCAAAAGAGAAGAAGCTAATTCATAACTTCATGAAAAAGCCAGCCTATGAAAGCCTTAATAGTGGATGACGAAAAATTCTGTCGGGACAATCTGAAAATTCTCCTTTCTGACTACTGCCCTGAGATCGCTGAAATCGAACTTGCTTCCAATGCCATGGAAGCCCGTGAAAGACTTTCAGATTACGATCCTGATATCTTGTTTTTAGATATCATGATGCCAAAAGAAAATGGTTTCGACCTACTGGAGAGCATCTCAAACAAACCCAAATCGATTGTATTTACAACGGCCCACAATGAATATGCCCTGCAAGCCATAAAAGCTGAGGCCCTTGACTATCTGGAGAAGCCAATAAATATTGACGATTTGCAGAATGCCGTTTCAAAAGCTTCAAAAAGGATTAGCACATTGTCTAATCCTGACGACATTGTAAGACAAGTTCTAAGGGAAATTTCTAAAAAGTCTGATAACGAAAAAATTGCCATTCCGATGCGGGAAGGTTTCGAGTTGATAGCGGTCAAAGACATCGTGCATTTGGAAGCAAGTGAAAGCTACACCCTTATTTACTTGTCCAGTGGGAAACGTATTGTCAGCAGCAAAAACATCAAGGTCTACGAGGAAAAACTAGATGAAAGCATCTTCTTCAGAACGCATAAATCACACATCATTAATGTAAAGCACCACTTGGTTCGCTTTAGCAGAATAGATGGAAATTCTGCTGTGATGAGCAACGACAAATACGTGCCGATTTCACGTCGAAAACTTCAATCATTCCTGGAAGAAATAGTAGGTTCGTCAGAAGAATGATCAAACAGAGTCTATTTCTTTCTTTTTTCTTCTTAGTAAGTTCTGCTGTTTTCGCACAAAAATCAGCCTACATAAATTATGGCTTAGAAGATGGCCTGCCTCAATCTCAAGTAAGAGCAATTGCCCAAGATTCAGCGGGACATTTGTGGATTGGGACAATGGCTGGTTTGAGCCGATTCGACGGAGCAGAGTTCAAGAATTTTAGCAAAAAAGATGGCCTGAATGACAATCAGATCAATTGCTTCTACCAGGGGTCAAGACTTTATGTGGGCACCACGGGAGCCTTGTGTTATGTAAAAGGTCAAAAGATTACCAGCATCTCTTTCCCCGAGGAATTAGGGGCGACTAAAGTTCTTGACTTTGCCGAAAGCACAGATGGAACCCTCTACATGGCTACTGCGGGTAGCGGAATTGTCAAGTGGGATGGCAAAGAGTTTAGTACCATTTCTAAGGATGATGGGTTGCCTGATGATTATGTGCGAAGCTTGGCATTCGATAAGACTGACCAACTGTGGATAGGAACACGATCGGGAACAGTAATGCTGAAGTCTGCTCAAGATACCATCACCCCGGCAGATTCGGTCTTTTCCAATCTCAGTGTTAGCCAGATTAAATTAGCCTCCGATGGTAAAATGGTCATTGCGACATTTGGCAATGGTGTCTTCTTTGTAGAAGGGGATCAAATTGAAAATTTTACAACAAGTGATGGACTGAATACAGACTTCATCAGGTGTTTTGAGGAACTTTCTTCGGGCGAGTACTGGTTTGCATCCAAAGTTGGTTTGGCCAAGTTTGAAAATGGAAAAATAGAGACCTATAATGAATCTAATGGCCTCTCTTATGCTAATGTGAAATCTCTGGGCCAAGACCGAGAAGGAAATTTATGGATCGGGACCGATGGTCAAGGGCTAGTCAGAAGTGCCGGAAAGGTTTTTCAAACTTATTCGGTTCAAAACGGCCTCAATTCAGACTTGGTAATGTCCATAGCAAAAGACGAAAAAGGCTCATTACTTCTGGGGACTTACGATGCGGGTATCTCCATTCTCAAAAACGATACAGCTATCAGCTATCCATTTAATGAGCTCCTGCCTTCGTATACCGTATGGTGTCTGAACAAGAGCTCGGAGGGTTTATTGGCAGGAACCTCTTTAGGGCTTTTCTCAGAAAAGAACGGCCAAGTTCAAATTTTTGATAAGCGGAGCGGGCTTCCGGGCAATCGGATCACATCCATTTATCGCAAAAGTGACGAAGAGCTTCTTGTCGGAACGGAAAATGGTCTCGCCTGCTTGAATTCAAATTTTGAATTAGAAACGCATATTTCCGGTTCTGAGAAAAAAAATCTCGGCGGGGTTCGAGCCATCGTCGAATACAATGGCGATATATTATGCGGCACCGATATAGGCTTGGTCAGAGTGGATGGCGAAAACGCCACAATCGTTCCGGGCAATATACCACCGGAGGCATCCGCCTATTGCATAGCTGAAGATGCCTACAAGTCTTATGGGTGGGCACTTCTGATGGCCTCTTTGTGCTTTCCGCAGGAGGAGACAGCCTCAGAGAAGTCAATTTCGCAAGTGGTTTCGGAGCTAAAAATGTAAACTTTCTGACCGCTGTAAGTGAGCAAAGGATGCTCATTGGGACAAACAACGGACTTTACTCCTTAGATCTTGAAAATTTTCATGAGGAATCGAAAATTACTGTCAAGCACTTCACTCGATTTGAAGGGCTTTCCGGATCTGAAACAAACCAAAATGCCGTTTTCGATGACGGTACTTCGGTATGGTTTGGAACCACTCAAGGTGTGGTTCGATTCGACTTTGAAAAAGAGCCAAATCAATACTCTGCGCCTTCGATAGAAATATCCAATATTCAATTGTTTCTGGAAGACGTTGAATGGCAAAATCTCGACGATAGTTTTTCGACCGAGCTGGGACTACCCATTGAACCGGAGCTAAAGCACAGTCAAAATTATTTGACTTTCAATTATAACGGAATCTACTTCACCAATCCCGAGAAGATCCGCTACCGCTATATGGTAGAAGGTGTTGATGACAATTGGCTTGGCCCCACTCGAAGTCGATCAGCCACATATGCCTATTTGCCTCACGGCGACTTTACTTTCAGGGTTCAGTCATATCAGATTGATAATCCTGAGCTTTTTGCTGAAGCGGTATTTGCACTTTCTATAAAACCACCGTTTTATCTTACTCCTTGGTTTTTCTTGCTAGGAGCATGCAGCGTAATAGGAATCATATACCTCATCTACTCTTCCAGGCTCAATAAAGAGAGAGAAAAACGAGAAAGACTCCAATTAGCCTTGCAAGCAAAGCTGATGCAGCTGGAGTCGCAATCGTTGAATTCAAGTATGAACCGGCATTTCATTTTTAATGCCCTTAACTCTATCCAGTATTACATCAATATGCAGGATAGAAAGTCTGCCAACAGATACCTAACCAGTTTTGCCAAGCTTATTCGAAAAAACCTGGATAGCAGTCAACAAATGGACACCAGCTTGGGAGAAGAGCTGGAGCGCCTGAAGCTCTATTTATCGCTGGAGCAGATGCGTTTTCAAGAAAAGTTTGATTACGAAATCGAAATTGATCCTGAAATTGATGTTGACGCATTGACCCTTCCGGCAATGATGCTCCAACCTTTTCTGGAGAATAGCATCTGGCATGGCATCTTACCGAGCGATAACCACGGAAAAATTCTTATTCGAATTGTTTTGGGAGACGGCAACTATGAGATCATCATAGATGACAATGGAGTGGGAATCGATACGAGTTTGAAAAACAAGTCAAGTCACCGCGAAGCTCATGTCTCTCATGGCATGGATATTACGCTAAATCGAGTAAGGCTTTACCAAAACATGACCGGACTGAGGTATGAAGTTGACGGGCCTTTTGAGAGAAAAAATAAATCGGGAGATGCAGAAGGAACCAGAGTGATCATCCGAATACCCAAAAAATCGACCGTTCCTGAACTTAAAGAGGAGCAAACTTGGAAAATTAAAGCTGATGAAGTACTTTAGTTAATCAGAAATGAAAATTTTCAAATACATAGCATTCTTTTTCTGCCTCACATTGGTCTTTAGTTGCACCAAGCCCGAGGATGATTCTCCGCAGAATATTGTTCCATCTTCCATCACAGATGCGCCTTTTCGCGACTTTGATAGTGGAGTAGAAGATATCCTACCCGACGAGGGTGAAGAGCCTACACCTCTTTTCATCAATGATGATGGAGATGATGAGTCAGGTCCTTCGGACGGAAGAAATCCTAAATAAGCTAGTTTCTACCGTTCGTTGTTTTGGGTTCACTTTATCGGTGAGCCTTTTTTATTTTGATCTCAATCCACCTAGTGAATTGATATGTCAAATAAAGCCTCAAACCAAGTACACGAATTAATCCATTCCATGGCTCCTGCTGAAAAGCGCTATTTCAAGCTTTACGCAGAACGCCATTCAGGAAATTCGAAAAACAATTATCACTTACTCTTCCAAGCTATTGAGAATCAAAGCGAGTATGATGAAGAATCGATTCTTGAACAATTCAAAGGAGACTCTTTCGTCAAACATTTCTCTATAGCTAAGAATCGACTATACCATCAAATTCTTAGATCTTTGGATGCATACTATGCAGAAAGCTCAGTAGAAGCAGAGCTCCAGCGCTATCTGCACTATGTCGAAATTCTTTTTCAAAAGACGCTTTACAATCAATGCTCTCGTGTTTTAGCCACGGCCGAAAAAATCGCTGAGAAACATGAAAATCAAATTATCCTGCTTCGTATTATCAAGTGGAAAAAGAAACTGATAGAAGTAAGACACCATGAAGAACAGTGTCCTGAATTATATGATGAACAAACCAAGTTGTTGTCTGAGTTGTCATTGGGAAACGAACTTTGGAAGATTAAGGCCGCTGTTTTTGAAGAGTTGTTTAGGATGGGGCAAGCAAGAAGTAGGGAAATGGCCGAAAGCAGCCGCCCTGACCTTAAAGCGCTGAATGCGTTCAAGGGAAAATCGCAGGCCTTTGACACCAATCACCTCATCTACCATACAGAAAGTGCCATCTATTTCAGGACCGGCGAATATGAAAAATGTAAAAACGCTCTTCTGGAAAACCTGGCCCTGATCGAGGAACATCTTCATCTGGTGGCGGAAGAGCCCATCTTGTATCACTCTGTGCTTACCAATCTTATCTATGTCTCAGCTAAGCTGAATCACTTCGACGATGTGAAACGGTTTCTTGAAGAAAGTAGAGCCCTGCCCGAAAAATTGAAAATAACTCCAACCGAACATATCGAATATCGAATATTTTCAGATAGTTACGAACTGGAATTGGCCATTTGCAACCTCTCAGGTAATACTTCGAGAGGTAAGGAACTGGTAGAAATTATTCCGCCCATGCTTGAAAGGTGGCAGCACATGCACGGGGATGTCAGGCGAGCTTCCTTTTTGCAGGGTCTTTCCGTCATGTTTTTTACGCTGGGATCTTTGGGAGATTCGCTGAAATGGAACAACGAACTGCTTAACACAGTCAGCATTAAAAAAGCCGAAGACTCCTACTGCTTCGGGCAAATGTTTCACGCGGTATTGCACTTCGAACTGGGAAACAAGGATCTGCTATCAGGAATAATCAAAAGCCTCACCAGGTACCTTGATACCAGAGAGCGACGCTATAAATTTGAAGAACACTTCCTCAAACTGGCTAAGAATCTTGAAAAGTTTAATTCCGATTCAACCGAAATGGAATACTTTGAAACTTTTATAGAGAGCATCAGGCCCCTCGAAAATGAGGACTACGAGAAGATCGCATTTGAATACTTTGACTTCATTGCTTGGGCACAAAGTCATATTTCAGAAGTCTCCTTCCAAGAAGCGGTTAGAGCAAGAGTTGAATTAAAGAACGTTCTATGACTCCTTATTCAAAAAAGCATCCCATCCTTGAGCAATGAGCTCTACCGCTTGCCCCTCTTTGGTAACGAGTAGCGGAGCGCCACCTTCAGTCATATGACCAATGAAAGTGAAGTTGGGATTCCCTTTCAACTTGTCATAATCATCTTGCTTTATCGTGAAGAGAAGCTCATAGTCTTCTCCCCCGTTTAACGCACATGTGGTGGCATCCAGATTAAAATCTTCTGCGGCCGTCATAACGGTTGGGTCAATCGGAATCTTTTCACCAAAAAGTGAGCAGCCAACATTCGACCTCTTGCAGAGGTGGAGAATCTCGGAGGCCAAGCCATCTGAAACATCAATCATGGAAGTTGGCAAAACGTTCAATTTCTCCAAAAGCTCTACGATATCCTTTCGAGCCTCGGGTTTAAGTTGGCGCTCCAAAATGTAGTCATAGCCACTTAAATCGGGTTGAATATTCGGATCGGACTTATATACTGCCTTCTCTCTTTCCAAAACTTGCAAGCCCATGTAGGCAGCGCCTAAATCGCCCGTGACAACTAGCAATTCCTTGTCCTTGGCGCCATCGCGATACACTACGTTCTCTTTTTGTGCTCGGCCTATTGCCGTTATGCTGATCATCAAACCGCCCTTGGAACTTACGGTATCTCCACCAACTAAATCGACTCCGTAAATACTGCACGCATGCAAAAAGCCAGAATAGAGTTCCTCAATCGCTTCCAGTGAAAACCGATTGCTTAAAGCCAGACTTACCGTCATCTGCTCCACTTTTCCGTTCATCGCATAAACATCAGAAAAATTGGCAACAGCAGCTTTGTAACCCAAATGCTTCAAGGGAACATAACTTAAGTCAAAATGAATGCCTTCCACGAGCATATCGGTAGTGATTAACTTCACATGATCACCTGCGTCGATTACTGCTGCATCATCTCCTATGCCTTTGATGGTGGAGGGATGAGAAACTTCAACGTGCTTTGACAAGTGGTCGATTAAACCAAATTCGCCCAAGTCTGCCAGTTCTGTTCTTTCCATAATAATGTCATTTGAGGGCCGCAAAGATAGAGGTTCAGAATGTCTTGAAAGAATTTGTCGATGACCCTATCAAGAAACAGGTGCTCATTCGTTTGTTTACACGGGACTTGTTCGGTATTTTTGCACTACCATTGGTTATTTATAATAGTTCTAAATAACCTTCTGTTTTGTTCAACATTTGCAAGCAGAGACTGTTAGACACTTGAAATTAAGCATATGATCAAAGTACGAGAAAGTGCAAAAGCTGAAGTCCAAAGACTTCTGTCCGAAAGCGGCGCAGGAGAGCAAGCCTTCATACGCGTCGGCGTAAAAGGTGGTGGCTGTAGTGGATTAATGTATGACTTGGATTTCGATACAGAAAAACAAGACGGAGATAAAGAGTTTGAAGACAACGGTATCAAAATAGTAGTTGATAAGAAAAGCTACCTCTATTTAATCGGTACCGAATTGGATTACTCAGGTGGCCTGAACGGCAAAGGGTTCTCCTTTGTCAACCCAAATGCAAATCGCACTTGTGGCTGCGGCGAAAGCTTTTCAATTTAAGAAAAACACACCATGGCAGTAGACGAAAATCAAATAATCGATGAGGTAACGAAGGCTCCGTACAAGTACGGGTTTACGACCAACATCGCATCAGATAAAGCACCTCTGGGAATCAACGAAGACATCATTCGATTGATTTCTTTGAAAAAGAAAGAGCCCCAATGGATGCTTGACTTCCGGCTTGAATCCTACAAAAAGTGGACGGAAATGATCGAACCCGAATGGGCTCACGTTCACTACGAAAAGCCAAAATTTCAGGAGATTCATTACTACGCGGCTCCCCAACCGAAGAAAAAGTTGGACAGCCTCGATGAGGTCGATCCCGAATTACTCGACACGTTCAAGAAATTGGGCATCTCGGTCGACGAGCAAAAAAGACTTACAGGAGTAGCGATTGACGTAGTTATGGACAGCGTTTCTGTTGCTACTACATTCAAAGAAAAGCTAGCTGAGTTGGGAATTATTTTTTGCTCGTTTAGCGAAGCAGTTCAAAATCATCCCGAGCTAGTGAAAAAGTACATCGGCTCGGTGGTTCCAAAATCCGACAACTTTTATGCGGCCCTGAACAGTGCTGTATTTACGGATGGATCTTTCGCCTACATTCCACCTGGAGTAAGATGTCCGATGGAGCTTTCAACTTACTTCCGAATCAATGAAGCCAACACCGGTCAGTTTGAGAGAACTTTGGTGATTGCCGACAAAGGAAGTTATGTGAGCTACCTCGAAGGTTGCACCGCTCCTATGCGCGATGAGAATCAACTGCACGCTGCAGTTGTGGAACTCATCGCACTAGATGATGCAGAAATCAAGTACTCTACCGTTCAAAACTGGTATCCCGGTGATGAGAAAGGGAAAGGTGGCATCTACAACTTCGTGACGAAAAGAGGACTTTGCGAAACTAACGCCAAGATTTCTTGGACGCAGGTTGAAACGGGTTCTGCCGTTACATGGAAATACCCTTCTTGTATCCTCAAAGGAGACAATTCGGTAGGAGAGTTTTACTCTGTTGCCGTAACCAATAACTACCAGCAAGCCGACACGGGAACCAAGATGATCCACATTGGTAAAAACACCAAAAGCACGATTATCTCAAAAGGAATCTCGGCCGGAAAGTCTCAAAACTCCTACCGTGGATTGGTGAAGATCAATAAGAGCGCGGAGAATGCGAGAAACTTCTCTCAATGCGATTCCCTTTTGATGGGCGATCGTTGCGGAGCGCACACCTTCCCCTACATCGAAACGTCGAATAGCTCGGCAAAAGTGGAGCACGAGGCGACGACTTCAAAAATCGGAGAAGACCAGATCTTTTATTGCCTACAAAGAGGGATCAGTGAAGAGAAGGCGATCAGCCTGATCGTAAACGGATACGCCAAAGACGTTCTCAATAAACTGCCCATGGAATTTGCCGTGGAAGCTCAAAAACTACTTGCCATTTCGCTTGAAGGAAGCGTAGGTTAAATCAGAATCACAAGAAAAATGCTCAATATAAAAGACTTACACGCCTCGATAGAAGGCAAGGAAATACTCAAAGGACTCAGCTTGGAAGTAAAGCCGGGAGAAGTACACGCCATCATGGGGCCAAATGGCTCTGGCAAAAGTACTTTGGCGTCTGTCCTTGCGGGAAATGAAGACTTCGAAGTTACTTCAGGATCCGTTGATTTCTTAGGCAAAGACCTGTTGGAATTAGGCCCTGACGAACGCTCACACGCAGGAGTGTTTCTGGCGTTTCAATACCCGGTAGAAATTCCAGGAGTGAGTAACATCAACTTTTTGAAAGCGGCCATCAATGAGCGCCGAGAAGCTTTGGGCGAAGAACCTATTACCGCCAAGGAGTTCCTGAAAAGAGTAAAAGAAAAAGCGTCTCTGGTAGAGCTGGATAATAAGCTCGCCAACCGCTCGGTGAACGAAGGTTTTTCGGGTGGTGAGAAGAAAAGAAACGAGATTTTTCAAATGGCTATGCTCGAGCCAAAGTTGGCCATCTTGGATGAGACCGATAGCGGACTCGACATCGATGCCTTGAGAATCGTAGCGAATGGTGTGAATCAACTTCGCAGCGAAGACCGTTCTTTCGTTGTAGTCACTCACTATCAGCGACTATTGGATTATATCGTTCCCGACTTCGTTCACGTGCTTTACAACGGAAAAATCGTAAAAACGGGTGGCAAAGAATTGGCGCTGGAACTCGAAGAGAAAGGATACGACTGGATCAAAAAAGAAGTTGACACAGTAACTGCTTAATTATGGATTTAGCAAAAGAGATGACAAAAGAACAAGCGGTGCTGGATTCCATGCGGAATTCATACAAAAGTGCTGTTCCCGAATCTTTCAGCTCCTTAAGCAGTATGAGCCTGCTCAATCTTGAGTCACTGGAGTTTCCAACCACCAAATTGGAATATTGGAAGTACACGAGAACAGGACAGATCGCGAATAAGGAATGGAAATTCGGCGGACTCGAAAACGTCGACATCCCCGAAAACTTACCTGTATCAAAACACCGAATGGTTTTTGTAAACGGTCAATTCGACGAAAAACGATCATCACTTCCTCAAGTGGAGGGCTTGACGATTTTACCTTTCTCCAAATCGAGTGTTGCTTCAACAATCGCTCAAGCAGAAGAGGATATTTTCAGAGCTTGGAATACCGCTATGCCGCAAGATGGTTACCACATTACTGTATCTAAAAACAAGGCAATAGAGGATACTTTGCAGATTGTATTTCTCTACTCGGGTCAAAATACCATCTCGCAGCCGCGCTCATTTGTTGAGTTGGCAGAGAATTCGGAGTTAAAGATTTCCGAGTTTCACATTCACTCGGCAGGCAGTATGGCTTTCGCCAATGTGCACTCTGAAGCCGTTGTGGGCGATAATGCACACCTCAAGATTGACGTGGTGCAGCACGGTTCCGAAAAGGGATTTCATCTGCAAGAGACCTACGGCGAACAAGGGAAGAACTGCACTTACATGCAAAACACATTTACCTTGAGTGGAAACTGGACGAGAAACAACTCGACCATTCGACTGACGGATGAACACAGCGAGTGCAATCTGAACGGATTCTACATTCCGAATTTGAAGGAGCACGTCGATAACCATACGATCATCGACCACGAGAAACCAAACTGTGAGTCGCACGAGCTATACCGCGGAGTGCTATTGGACAAATCCACCGGCGTTTTCAACGGGAAGGTTTTCGTGAGGCAAGACGCCCAAAAAACCAACGCGTTCCAAAGCAATGGAAACATCATTGTGTCAGATACGGCCACGATGAACTCGAAGCCCGAGCTGGAAATCTATGCTGACGACGTGAAGTGCAGCCACGGTAGCACCACGGGTCAGCTTGACGAGGATGCGATGTTTTACCTGATGGCTCGCGGTTTGTCGAAAGAGAGTTCACGAAAACTTCTGATCAATGCCTTCGCCGAAGATGTTTTGGAGAAGCTTGTGAATGAAGACCTGAGAGAGATAATAGAAGATACGATACACACAAAACTGGCTTAACTATGGCCGAAAGCGCAATAAAATCCATTACACTGCCTGACAATGCTTCCTTCATTGAGGATTTCCCCATTCTCAAAAGAGAGGTGAATGGGCACAAGCTTGTTTACCTGGATAATGCGGCATCGGCTCAAAAACCTAAGCAAGTTGTGCAGGCTATTGAAGATTATTATTTCAATGAGCACAGCAACGTTCACCGAGGCATACACTACCTCAGCCAATTGGCAACGGATAAGTACGAAGGTGCCAGAGAGAGAATGCGCCGATTCATCAATGCTGCTTCCACCAAGGAAATCATCTTTACCAAAGGATGTACCGACGGGATTAACCTCGTAGCAGCCGCTTTTTCGAAAGCGCACCTGAAAGAGGGAGATGAAGTACTCATTACCGAAATGGAGCACCACTCCAATATCGTCCCTTGGCAAATGGCTTGTGACGACAAAGGAGCCAAATTGGTAGTAGCCAATGTAAAAGAAGATGGATCGATAGACATAGACGACTTAAAGTCGAAACTGTCTGATCGAACGAAATTGGTTTCTGTCGTTCATATTTCCAATGCATTGGGAACCATCAATCCCGTGAAGGAAATAGTAGCTGCAGCGAAAAAATTCGGAGCCTACACTTTGATTGACGGAGCCCAAGCCGCTCCACACGGAGGAATTGACGTTCGGGATATCGATTGCGATTTCTACGTTTTTTCAGGTCACAAAATGTATGGCCCTACCGGTAGTGGTATCCTTTACGGAAAAGAGTCTGTACTCGAAAACATGCCTCCTTACCAAGGTGGCGGTGAGATGATCAAGACGGTGACTTTTGAAAAGACCACTTACAACGAACTTCCCTTCAAATTTGAGGCAGGGACGCCCAATATGGCAGCTGCCATTGGATTAGCCGCCGCAGCCGACTTTATGGAAGACTTCGGGATTGATAAAATCTCTGAGATCGAAAACGGACTGCTGGCATATGCCACGGAACGACTTTCGGAAATAGATGGATTAAGAATCATCGGAACGGCCGCTCAAAAGGCCAGCGTGGTTTCTTTCGTTGTCGACGGAACCCACCCTTCCGATATCGGAGCGATTATCGACAAGCTCGGCATAGCGGTAAGAACAGGACACCACTGTACGCAGCCCTTGATGGACAAGTTTGGCTTGCCGGGAACCTGTCGTGCATCCTTTGCGGCCTACAACACAATTGAAGAAATTGACTTGCTAACCGAAGGCGTAAAACGCGCCGTAAATATGTTGAGGTAATGGCAGATTCGATTCAAGAACGCGAAGCAGAAATCATTGAAGAGTTCGAATTTTTCCCCGAATGGATGGAGAAATACGAGCACCTCATAGAGTTGGGAAAAAGTCTCCCATTGATTGATGAGCAATACAAAACGGAAGACAACCTGATCAAAGGATGTCAATCCAGAGTGTGGCTTCACGCCGATCGGGAAGAAGAAAAGATCAAGTATTCTGCAGACAGCGACGCCATCATTACCAAAGGAATTATCGCTTTAATGATCCGCGTGCTGAACGATCAAAAACCCGAAGATATCGTGAACGCCGAATTGGGTTTCATTGATCAAATCGGATTGAAAGAACACCTCTCTCCCACTCGATCAAACGGACTCGTTTCGATGGTGAAACAAATGAAATTTTACGCTTTGGCCCATCTGGCTAAATAGAAGAAGCTATGAACGACATTCAACTTGAAACTACGATTATCGAAGTGATCAAAACGATCTACGACCCCGAGATTCCCGTGGATATCTACGAGTTGGGGTTGATTTATGATATCGCTATCGATCCGGAGCGCAATGTAAAAGTGAGTATGACATTGACTTCACCTTCTTGTCCCGTGGCCGAGTCTTTACCCGTCGAAGTAGAAGATAAAATCAAAGGAATTGAAGGCGTGAATGACGCCAAGGTAGAGATCACCTTTGAGCCACCGTGGGACAAAGACATGATGAGCGAAGAGGCTCAGCTCGAATTGGGATTCTTGTAATGAGCGATTTTGAAATTGAAAATAAAGTAGCCAAAAGTGGGCTGATAGTGATCGAAATGGACGAGTTCGTTTCGGACGATGACTTGGTTCAAATCGACATCAAAGAACGCCTCTGGGAAGGATTCGCACTTAAAGAGAAAGACTTTCGCGAATACGTTTCGACGCACGATTGGAGTCAATATCAAGACAAGGCAGTAGCCGTTTTTTGCTCGGCAGATGCCATCATTCCAAATTGGGCTTACATGCTGCTGTCTTCAAAGCTGGAGCCGATTGCCTCAGAACTTTACTTTGACACTCCTGCCGAAGCCGAAAAGCGACGGATAGAAAAAGCCATTTCAGCTCTCGACGCATCCGAGTACCAAGATGCTCGAATCATTATCAAAGGCTGCGGGAAAAAGTCGGTTCATTTCAGCGCCTACGGAAAGCTCACCGAAAAGCTGATGCCCGTGGCAAAGACCATTATGTTTGGCGAGCCTTGCAGCACGGTGCCGATTTATAAAAGAAAATAGTTTTGGTGAATCGTGAATGAGTCTTCACTCTCGTAAACCCTCAACATCTTGGTGCCCAAGAATTCGGATGATTTCTACAAATTCTCTATTCAATTTGTAATAAATGCTGTCTTTCCCGCATGGGCAACGGCGATAACCTTCACGAATTTCGGCAACTTCCGGAAATAAAAATGGTTGATTCGCGATCTGTTCAAATCGCTCAAAAAAAGCGAAGAAATACAAATCGGCTTGCTTCATTCCGAAGCGTTCCAGACCATACTTATATATGCGATACAAGTCTTCCTTCGCCGTTTCACTCAAATGATATTTACTCATTCAAGCCAAGCTCCCTTTTAAACTCCTGTAATATCTCCTCTTTGGTTTGGGAGGTAAAGCCTCCCTTCTCTCCTTCGATCAACTTGGCTCGAATAAACTCCAGCTCTTCTTGCTCCCTTCGCGCCTTTCTGATTAAATCATTTACCAACTCACTCTTTGAACTATATTCCTGAGAAGTGATTTGTGAAGTCAACCAAAGATCATTGGGTTCTGTAAAAGTAATGCTTTGCCTTGCCATAACTGGTGCTTTTTTGATTCGTTTGAGAATCAAATATACACCACATGGGATTAAAGAACAAGTCCTAAGATATCTAGTCTAACTAGTAAGCCCGTTCGTTTTTCCCTTCGTAATAATTGATAAAAGCTCGATTGACCACCTTGTTTCCACCGGGTGTGGGATAATCTCCCGAGAAATACCAATCGCCTAAATGATCGGGAACTGCCTTGTGCAAACCATCCAAGGTTTGGAAAATAATCTCCACTTCGCATTCAACTTCGGGCGGGGTAAGCAACTTCGAAATTTCGGCTGATACCTCCTCGTAAGTGAAAGGCGTAAAGATCTCCTTCGCGTAATTGCGAATCTCAGATTTGTCCAAATTTTCTTGGTTCTTGCACTTTTGATAAACGTCAGAGATAATTCTTTCCTGCCCCGTTTTCTTCAAGAGACTAATGCCCGCTTGAAAAGCGATAAAGTCTCCCAATTTTGCCATATCGATGCCGTAGCAATCGGGGAAACGAATCTGGGGAGCACTGGAAACAATTACAATCTTCTTTGGATCGAGACGGTTCAATATTCTGATGATGCTTTGACGCAAAGTCGTACCACGAACGATACTATCGTCAATAACCACAAGATTATCCACCTTTGCACGTACCGCTCCGTAGGTGACGTCGTAAACGTGCGCCACCATATCATCGCGCGATTCGTCTTGGGTAATAAAGGTTCTCAGCTTGGCATCCTTGACGGCAATTTTTTCCATCCGAGGACGAAGAGAGAGAATCTTCTCGAGTTCGTCGGGATCGGGCTTATCACCAAGTTTTAAGATCATATCCTTCTTCTGAACATTCAAATGATCTTCCAAACCCTTCATCATCCCGTAAAATGCTACTTCGGCCGTATTCGGGATGAAACTGAACACGGAATTGTCAATGTCGCCATCAATTGCTCGCAATACACGGGGAACGATTGTCTTTCCCAAGGCGATGCGCTCACGGTAAATATCTTGATCACTTCCTCGCGAGAAATAAATTCGCTCAAAAGAGCAGGCTTTTCGCTCACCCGGAGTTCGGATTTCGCTGAGGCTTAATGTTCCGTCGTGTCTAATGATGGCGGCATGCCCGGGAGGCAATTCGTGCACATCCTCTACCTTCAAATTGAAAGCCGTTTGAATAACCGGCCTTTCCGATGCCACCACGATCACCTCATCATCTTCGTGGTAAAACGCCGGACGAATTCCATTTGGATCGCGAAGCACAAAGGCATCGCCATGTCCGAGAAGTCCCGCCATGGCATATCCTCCGTCCCAATCCTCGGCGGAGTTGCGGAGAATCTCTGGAAGATTGAGGTGCTCAATAATTTTTTCGGTGATATCCTTTTTGCTGTAGCCCAATGCTTTCCAATTGGCTACCAATCGATCGTTCTCCTCATCGAGGTAGTGACCGATTTTTTCCAAAACGGTTACCGTATCCGATTTTTCCTTGGGGTGCTGCCCGATGTCTACCAAAAGATCGAATAACTCGTCGACATTGGTCAAGTTGAAGTTCCCTGCAACGACTAGGTTTCTGGTTTTCCAGTTATTCTGTCGCAAAAACGGGTGACAGCTTTCGATGCTGTTCTTCCCAAACGTTCCATAGCGAACGTGGCCGAGAAACAACTCACCCGTGAATCCTTCGTTCTGCTTAAGCCAATCCACATCCGTCAACTTCTGCTCGTCTTTCTCGGCAAGCTCTTGGAAACGCTTGTTTATGTGGTCGAAACAGTCCTGAATGGGTCGCTGACTATTGGATCTGACTCGGCTGATAAATCGAGTGCCCGGAGGCATATCGAGTTTGACATTGGCCACACCGGCTCCATCTTGTCCGCGGTTGTGTTGCTTCTCCATCAAGAGATACAATTTGTTCAGGCCATAGAATGATGTCCCGTATTTTTCGCGGTAAAATGAGAGTGGTTTCTTGAGCCGGAGAAGTGCTATACCGCACTCGTGTTTGATCGGGTCGCTCATGAATTTTTTAGAAAGCGCAAAGTTAGTTGAATTAATCAGAAAGTAAATAATTCAAAGTATCATCACACTTGTAAAGAAAAGAGGAATGACGGAAGTCACGGCGTCAACCATTTAGGTGAATTAGCGTCATATTTGTATATCTTTAAAGTTCCTCGATCGAGAAAATGCTCCCACCACTAAAGCAGATAACATTACTCGTTTTCTGGCTGATTTTTTTTCAGGCGGCCAGTGGTGGTATCGATCCGCGCCTGATTGAGAACAAAGGTCAATGGCACGAAGACGTTCACTTCAAAGCCCTGACTGATGGAGGATACTTTTTCATAGGTGAAGATGGCATCACTGTTCAGCAATTGGAGCAAGGGTTTTTCGATCACTTTCACAGCTACATACAAGGAAGTTCAGAAGAACCTCTGGCAAAAACGCATACTTTAAAGCTCAACTTTATCGGTGGAGATTTCAGCGACTTTAGTGGAGAGGAGAATTTAGGTAGGGCTGACAACTTTTTTATTGGAAACAATACGGCCAAACATGCTAAGGCAGTTCAGTCTTTTCAAAGATCTTACTATAGCAATGTCTACTCAAACATCGACTTACGATTCGACATTAAAAGCGATCGATTGAAATATGAGTTTCTGGTTGCGCCAAATGCTGATCCGAGTGAAATTCAGATCAGTGTGAATCATGCTGAATCGATTGAAATTCGCGATGGTCGTTTGATTTTTAAGACGAGCATTGGTGAGATTTACGAAGAGCCCCCGTTCGTATATCAACTTGATGAATATGGGCGCATCGAACGAATAGAATGCAATTACCTGCTAGAAGGAAACATCGTGACCTATGAATTCCCGGGAGGTTATGACACCACCAGAGAGCTGATCATTGATCCTGAAATATCCTTCTCGACTTACGTAGGTGCATTTTCCGATAATTTTGGCTTCACCGCCAGCTATGATGCCGATGGAGATCTTTACGGAGGAGCTATCGTTTTCGGTAGTGAATATCCAACTGTAGGAGGCCCTTTCCAAATAAATTTTGCGGGGGGGGTAATCGATTGTGGGATCACAAAATTCAGTGCAGATGGAACGGAATTGTTGTACAGCACTTTTTTGGGAGGACTGGATAATGAAGCCCCGCACTCACTGGTGGTTAATGAGAACAATGAGCTCTTTGTATACGGAAGTACGGGCTCATTTGACTTTCCAACAACTACAGGTGCTGCACAAGAAAACTTTGCGGGAGGCCCTTCTTTAACCGGGCTCGGGGCATCCTACCTTCAAGGCTCTGACATTTTTGTTGCCAAAATCAGTGCCGATGGAACTGACTTAATAGCTGCAACATATGTCGGCGGGACGGGCAATGATGGCCTTAATTTTTCTCCGGCTTTGGAATTCAATTTCGGTGACCGATTTAGGGGAGAAATTGTAGTAGGTAATGAAGGAGATGTCTACGTGGCTTCCTCCACAGCGTCTGCTGACTTCCCTGCGGTGAATGGCTTCTCAAGTGCTTTCAATGGCTTTTCCAATGGAACTGTGTTTCGTTTGAGCGAAGATTTATCCACCCTAGTCTGGTCCTCATCCACAGGTGGCCAGCTCGCTGAGGCAGCGTATGGCGTCCAAATTGGTCCCGACGGAACCATTTACATTACCGGAGGCACAGCCAGCTCAAATTTGCCGGGAACAGCAAACGGAGCAAATCCAAATGCCAATGGTGGTGTGGACGGATACATTATGAGAATTAGCGCCAACGGTTCCGTTCTACTTAATTCAACATACACCGGAACAAACAACTTTGATCAAACTTATTTTGTGCAGCTCGATACCGATGGAGAAGTTTATGTCATTGGCCAATCGCTGGGGGACATGGAAGTGTCGGCGGGTGTTTACTCTAATCCGGGGGGACAACAATTCGTGCAGAAATACAGCGCCGATCTTACCACACTAGAGTGGAGCACCACAATAGGAAGCAACGACGGTCAAATCAACTTTTCTCCTTCGGCATTTTTGGTCACCAATTGCAATGACATTTATGTGTCGGGGTGGGGTGGATCTACGAATAACTTCGGACAGGCGGGCGGAACTACTTTTGGCTTACCTACCACACCGGATGCATTTCAATCTTCTACTGACGGAAGCGATTTTTATCTGATGGTGCTGAGTGAAGATGCTCAAGATCTCACATATGCTACCTATTTCGGTGGAAACCAAAGTTCGGAGCACGTAGATGGGGGGACAAGTCGATTTGACAAAAACGGAACGGTTTATCAGGCTGTATGTGCAGGCTGCGGAGGATTGAGTGACTTTCCCAGTCAACCGGGGGTATGGTCGCAAACCAACCCTTCTTCAAACTGTAATTTGGGTGTATTCAAGTTTCGCCTTTCATCTGTATCTGCCTTGGCGGATGTAGACTTCGATGCGACGCCCCTTTGTGAAAATCAGCCTGCAATTTTCACCAACCTCAGCGAAGACGCTGATCTTTTCTTATGGGATTTTGGCGACAATACAACCAGCACCGAATTTGAGCCGACACATGTCTACACCGAGCCTGGAATATATGAAGTGACGCTTCTTGCAGAAGATAGTGAGGGGTGCTTGGGGCCTGACTCAACAACTATAGAATTGGAGGTCCTTCCATCACCCGAAATAGAATTTGACTTTGAGAACAGCGCAATTTGCCCGGGCGAACAATTGACCCTTGGGGCAACAGGCGCAGACTCTTACTTGTGGACACCTGCCGATGTTTTTAATAACAACACCTTGGCAAACCCCATTTTCACGGGTTCGGGAACCACAACAGTAAGCCTTACGGGCACCACAACGTGTGGTAGCCAAACATTAGAAGTCACTATTGAGGTGGGCACTGTCGAGGTTGAGTTGGAAGAAGAAATACTTCTTTGCCCGGGAGAATCAGCCCAGCTTAACGCTTCAGGCGGCTCAGAATATTCTTGGTTTCCCGCCACTTTTTTGGATAATCCTGATATACCCAACCCGACCGTCACTCCTGAGACAGATGTAACTTATGAGGTTACGGTGAGCACAGAGCAAGGTTGTGAAGGAACAGGAAATATCGAAGTGATCGTATTGGACCCACCTCCCGTGCTTTCGGGAGAGACCGACTATGCCACATGCAATTCCGTTCCGGTGCAGCTTAATGTCAGCGGGGGTGATAACTACTCTTGGTTTCCGGAAGCGGGATTGAGCAATCCATCTATTTCTAATCCCACTGCTAACCCTGCTTCTGAGATTATTTACACGGTAACTTCTACCAATTCGTGTGGTTCCTCCAGTCTGGATATTTTGGTGAGAACAGAAGCTATCGATATTTCGATGACTACAGACTCCATCGGTTGTTTTCTAACCCCAATCGGGGTAAGCGCTTCCGGAGGATCAACCTACAGATGGCAACCGGAGAGCCTTTTTGCTGATCCTGATGCCGAAACCACTTCCGTTGAAATTACAAGTACAACCGAAATATCCGTCATTGGATTTAATGAGGACGGCTGTTTTGACAAAGAGACGCGCGTGATCAGAATTTATCCTCGACAGCCCATTTATTTAGGCCTTGATGAGGTGATTCCTTTTGGCGGAGAAGCCACTATTGAGGCTTTTAGTAATTTCCCCATTACTTGGGTTGAGAGTCCATACTTAAGCTGCTTGAACTGCAGCAACCCTATTGCGTCCCCACCGGAGACTTCAACATTTTATGCTACTATCGAAACGCCCGACGGATGCATAGAAACGGATTCTATTTTGGTAACGGTAACGGGTAATATATACGTACCCAACGCCTTTTCTCCCGATGGTGACGGGATAAATGATTTATTTAAAGCTCAAGGAATAGATATCGTTGAGTTCAAGATGGAAATATTCAACAGATGGGGTGAGCTGATTTTTACCTCAAACTCCATAGAAGATGGCTGGAACGGGAGCTCTCCCAATACTGACTACTACGCGCCTACTGATGTCTATCCTTATAGAATAGTAGCGAGAGAACATACCGGGGAAGTGTTTGAATTGAAAGGAATGGTCACGCTTATTCGCTAGACAAATCGCGGATCGGTTTCCATTGTATGACCACAATTATTGCAAGTTCTCAACTCTTCGCTTCCATAAAATTCACGAAATCTCGGCAGAAAATCTTTCTCGATATTTTCGAGTTTGAAGTAGGTCTCGTGCAATTTATTGTTGCAAGTGTCGCAAAACCAGAGCAGACCATCTTTGAAGTCAGTCCCTTTTCTCACCCTTTCAATTACGAGGCCTACTGAACCCTCCGATCTCATAGGCGAATGAGGAATCCGCGGCGGCAGCAGATACATCTCTCCTGCTTTTATAGGCACATCTACAGCTTTACCGTCCAGTTGAATACGCACGTTGATATCGCCTTCAAGCTGATAAAAGAGCTCTTCTGTCTCGTTATAGTGGTAGTCTTTACGGGCATTGGGCCCACCCACAACCATAACGATATAATCGGTTCCCTCGGGGTATAAATTTTTATTGCCAACAGGCGGCTTGAGAATGTCTCGGTTATCATCAATCCACTTCTGTAAATTAAAGGGCTTCGGAATACTCATAATCTAAAACATTGGTTAAGCCTAAAGTTAGGTAAAATCACTACTTGATTAAGACGAATTCCGTACGCCTGTTCTCAGCATGCTTCTCATTGGTACAATACACACCGTCTTTGCATTCATTGATCGGCTGACTTTCGCCACGGCCTTCATATGCCAGTCGGTCCTGGTCTATACCTCGCCTGATTAAATATCTGACCACTTCTCTTGCCCTTAAGTTAGAAAGTTGCTCGTTGTATGCACTCGGCCCTCTGCTGTCGGTATGAGAAAGCACTTTGATCTTTTGGTTGGGGTTTTGCCGTAAGAATCCGTATAGATTGTCCAGAGATTCCGTTGATTCCGGACTGAGCGTATAACTGTCGAAACGGTAGTAAATATTCGGAAGCGAAATAACCTTCTCGGGTTCTTCTGCTTTCGTGTAATCAAACTTCCATAAGCCCTTTGATTCCAGACTACCGGCCTTCTCAAATCCATAATAGGTCGAAGTCATTTTTACCGCCTCACTTATATCAGCCCTGAGGTAGTAAATAGAATCGAGGGGCACTTGATTGAGGCTAAACACTCCTTCTTTAGCATATGATTCCGTTAGGAGCTCATTTGAGGAATTATAGAGCTTTATCTGATCGTTGTTTTGCAATTCACCTGAAACTCCCATCAGGTTTACAAGCTTCTCCTGTTCGGGTTGTTCAGCTAGAGGCTCATCAGCTTGAGACACTTCTGATTGATGTGTTTCCGATTCCGTTTCGGTTTCAGCAAGCTCCTGCTCATCAGCAGATGGTCGAATTGAAGGAGGCATTAATTCAAAAACGAAGGAAGAATCACCATCCGGCCTTACAGTTTGAGTGGTATCGCCTGATCCGTCAATTATAACCAACCTATCATTCCAATTAAACTTGCTGTTTTTGAAAATGAGCTCATAAGCATGGCCGGTGGTGAGGCTGCCCATTTCTATGAATCCATCCTCGTCGACTTTGCAGACTCTGATCAATGAATCACCCAAGGCCATGATATCGGGATTGTCATTTGCATCAAGGTTAGCGCTGGGAACAATTCCGAATACAGCAGGAATTGTCATTTCAGTGGACATCATCCAGTCGGCCTCAGGCCTGGTTCTGGTGTAGGAAAAACTGTTTCTTCCCTGATTTCTCTGAAGAGTAGTAATTGGGGCTCCGGTTTGACCAAGGACGTCAATTTCAACATCTCCTGAAGCGCCCTTTGCCGTAAGATTGTATGGACGATCCCAAGTCAATCCTTTGAGCAAAAATTTACCCGTGCTGTCAGTTTGAACTTCGTTTAGGGCATTGCCCGACTTATCCTCCAACACTACCGATACATTTTCAAAGTCCTGTGATTCATTTGAAACTACAGATCCAAACAAGTCGAATAGCTCACTTTCATCGATATTATCTTGTTTGTTCATATCGTACTCATCTTGCTCCAAGAACTCAATATTGAAACTGGAAGTATCTGAGGTGAATTCCTGTACTTTCATTCCTTCATTATTGTATGCCACCAACTTCAGCGATGAAGAAAAAACAGAGTCTGTCTCAATCGTATATAACTCTCTGGTCAACAAACCCGATACCGTCATTGTCATATCGCCATTATTGACCCCAACCATTTCGTTTCCAGAGCTATCAAAAATTCGAAGTGTCTTTTTGGTTCCGCTCATATCCTCTAATGCAAAAGTGAGGGTATCCAAGACAACCGATACAGGCTGAAAGAACATTTCATAAATGTCATCACCTCCAAAACCTGATATTCTGTTAGACGAAAAATAGCCTGCCTTTTTGTCCAAAAAATCTACTCCAAAGTCATCATAAGCAGAATTTATAGGAGCCCTTAAATTATAGGGATAGTCATTAGCGGAAAGCAAACTCACGTAGTACAAGTCGAGTCCGCCGTAGCCTTGATCTCTTCGGTCTGATGAGAAGAATAATCGATCATTACAGATTTTGGGATATAAATCGTTGCTAGGCGAATTAATTCCGGGCCCTGCATTTTTGGGTATGGTCCATTCACCTCCAACCCAATCGGTATACCATAAATCCAATTGACCATATCCTCCGGGACGGTCGCTGGCAAAGTACATCCTGTTTCCGTCGTCGGTAAAGGTGGGATGTCCCGTATTGAAATTGCCATTGTACTTAAAGGGAATAAGATCCTCCTCGTCACCGGTCAACTTCGAAAAGAAAATATTCATCTTTAAATCGTAAAGCAGACCTTCGATTTCCCGAAGCGTAACAGCATAGATGTCTTCGTTGGGTCGTTTTTCAAGCGGACCATCATGGTAATAATATTCTCTTCCTCTTAAGAGCATTTTAGACTTGCCAAACTTTCCATTGGCACCTTTTGGACTCGTAAAGAGAAGGTGTAAGCTTTGATTCGTAAATGCAGAAGGGTACAATACCTGTACGGTCAGGTGATCAGCTATGTACATCAAACCATCGTCAGTAACATAGGGGGCATACTCATTATAAATTGTATTTAGCCCTTGAATTTCAGTAACGGTACTCTCCGTCGGTAAGGAATCCCATTCCAATAAATTCCCTGTTTTATTCAGCCATTTATATCCTTGAACTTTGGCTCCTCCTTCACCAAGCATCCTGGATAGGTTCACATAAGCTCTGGAAAAATCATTATTCGCGATCAAAACGTCCGCATAAAGAATCATCTCCTTTTCGCTGACAGACCTCTCAATGTCCATCAACTCGGCTACATCCAAAGCATCTTGATACTGCTGAAGCATATAGTAAGACTCGATCAATAATAATCCTGCCTTTCTATCTTCTGAATCACTATCGAAGGCCCGTCTTAGTGGCTTAATAGCATCTTCATATCTTCCTTCGGCTACTAGTTTTTCACCTTTCCGGGTTTGCGCCATTGCACCTGATACAACCAGAATTAATAAAAGCGGCAAGGCTATCCTGAGGTACTTAAAAACCAACTTTTTCATAGTTTAATATTTGGGGAGGTTATGGTTATTTTGTGCTGTAAAATTGAATTTCAATTCGCCTGTTCTCGGCATGTTCTTCTTCGGTGCAATCCGAGTTGTCCATACATTGATTTATAAGTCGTGTTTCTCCAAACCCCTGTCCTGAAATTCGTTGTGAATCAATCCCGTTTTGCTCCAAATACCGCTTTACACTTTCAATTCTTTGTTGCGAGAGTTTTAAATTATAAGCAGCCTCTCCTCTGGAGTCAGTATGTCCTGCAAGTTTTATAGCAACTTGAGGATTGTCTTTCAATATTAAAATCAGTTTATTCAAAACTGTTCCTGCACCTTGGCCCAATTGAGATTCATCGCGTTCGAAATAGATGACGGGCAGATTGAATTTTTCCTCCTCAGCCACTTTGACCGTTACATTTTCTTCGTTGGTGATGGTGATTATTTTGTCAGAATCTTTCAGCCGTACGTACACAAACTCTCCACTTGCATCCGGTTTTATGCTCTCTATCACCTCTCCGTTTTGATTGAAAATTCTAATCTCGGAATTCATGTCCACCACGGCTGATGTGAACGAATAGGCCTCGTCGGGGCGAACTTGCTCAAAAGTGAATTCCCCTTTATCGTTGGTAAAAGCTCTGGCAATGGTAGTACCCTCCGAATCCTGCAAATAAATTTCAACCCCTTTCTGTGCATCTTCGGAAGAGCCCGATAGAAAGCCTGATATGTCTACCGATAGCATACTTTCGTCCGTGTTGACCACTTTTTCGAGCGCGTAATCAGCCGGTGTCAGAAGTTCAAATTTGGCTTGACCCGATGCGTCCAATTCCAGCTCTTCCATCAAACCGAAGTTCTTGTCAAAAAGAAGCACTTTGTCTCCTTCATTAAGCCCTCCTTCAGCAAAAGAGATAGTATAGTCCTCAAGTCCCTTGATACTCGCAAAGGTGAATCGGCCATCTTTATTCACGTAAGTGTAGTCTAGAAGATTTCCTTCACTATCCAACAACTCTACTTTTTCACCTGCCGCTAATTCAGTATTTTCTACTTCGCCATGAATGATATCAAAAAGAAGTCTGGACTTGAAGGGCTTGACCTTTACTACCAAATCAAGTGAATCCGGAAATAGCCTGTCAGTGCTGATATATGCCAGCTCGCCATTTACCGTGAAGGGGTTAAAATCGTCACTTACGCTATTCAATGGAATTCCGGGATTGGTGGTTCGTCCGTCGTGATAAAGCAAAACATCAAATCCACCTAAAGATCTCTCAGGGTCATTGGTCACGAAGTACAAGGAGTCCCCGGCTTCAGAGGGATACAATTCGTCAAACTCAGAGTTCACAGAAGCTCCCAGATTGATTGGCTCCCCTTCCTCTGCATTGAGATTCATCTTCCAAAGGTCCATTCCTCCATAGCCTCCCTCTCGATCAGAAGAAAATATGAGCCATCCGTCAGTGGAAACGGTTGGATGAACGTAAGCGCTTTTTTTACCAATCCAATTTAAAAGCTCGTGTTTCTTACCATTCCATTTATAAATGGCATAATTGTCATGAAATCCTGCCGCAGCCAGAGGTGCCTGATAGTAAGCGCTGTAATAGAGTAAAGTGTCATCGGTAATCCACCCCGTAGACAATTGAAGCCTGTGTTTTTCCTGAACGTGAGAAAACTCCGTGCTCAACTCATTGAAAAATGTAGAATCTGCTCCGGCTGTTTCGAAATAGACTATTTCCTTGGAGGTCTTTCTGGGAAAGTAGCTCGACGGTATTTCTTCGCGTCGCATGAAAATTGGGACTTCCAATACCGCGAATATGGTCTGTGAAACGGAATCATTGTTGCCAAAGGCTCTGATTGAGTAGAGTTCATCCTTCTTTCTCATACCGAGAAATCCTTCCAGTTCGTGCCTCAATTCCACTGCTTCCTCACCTTGTTCTCCTTGGAGAATTGCGAGAGCCTCTTCGTAACGGCCATTCCATTTCAGTACTTCTGCATATCGATAGTTTCCGCAGGAATACTCGCCGTTTACGACCAAATGCCGGTATGCGTTCTTGTACTTTCCCTCTTGAAGTAATTCAGTCAACTTATCACAATGGCCTAGCTCATTTTGGCTTTGAACGCCAAAAGAGTATAGAAACAATGCTATGATCAGGGGGAGACTACGCACGCTTATCAGTAGTTTCTTAACGAGGACGATTTTTCTTTGTAAAGATTGAAATCATAACCAATAAAAAGTTCGTGTGTGCCGCTTTGCTGAGACAGTAGTGCATTTGTGGTCAGGTCATACGAATACCCGAAATGGAAATTGTCATTCAGGTAAAAATGACCGCTGAAAACCATCCCAAACTGATAGCGATAGGTGGCCGTCAACCAAAAAGCATCATTAAATCTTGCGCTTAAGTTGGCATCAAATTGCCAAGTACCATCGGTCTGCATTCGAATCAGGGTGCTCGGCTTAAGGTCAACCTTTTCCGAAACGGGAAAGATATAGCCCCCAATTGCATTAACACTTGGCTCAAGTCTGGCATCAATAACATCGTTGGAAGTTAATTCGATCCCATTAAGATTCATCACACTTAAGCCCGCGTATCCTCGGCTGGAAAGATACATTACTCCAAAGTCAAAGACAGGCCTCCATTGATTGGCCTCATTTACAAATGCCACGGGATCTGATCCATCGGGAAAGTCGAGTTCATTCCAATTGTACCGATGATTCAAAGCTCCACCACTCAAAGCGAATGAAATCTTACTGTTTCCATCTAAATGAAGTTTGTACGAGACCGAGCCATGCATTGAAGTGCTCTCTCTGGCTCCCACTTGATCGTTTTGAAACCAAAAGCCTACGGCCAGATTATTGTTCCGAACGGGAGAATGAGCTGAGAAATAAGCTGTTTTAGGCGCGCCATCAAATCCTACCCATTGGGCTCTGTAGCTGAGAGCTGTAGCAACTGAATTGCGTTCACCTGCATAAGCGGGATTAATGGCGTACAGATTGAAAATGTATTGAGAATACAGAGAGTGCTGCTGCCCGAAGGATTCTGAAAAGGCCGAGAATAATAGAAACAGTATGATTATGAATTTTCTCATCTGATCAATTCTATATATCCTTTATAAGTGACGCCTCCTGTTTCCAAAACATAGAAGTATGTTCCCGACAATAGTTCGTTTCCCGACTCGGATTCGCCGTTCCAGACTACGTCTTCGTTGTTGTAATTGCTCGCAGAATAGACTTGCTGTCCCCATCGATTAAAAATCTCCACCTTGTTTTGTCTGAATTCATCCAAGGTTATGTTCTCAATGGTCCAAGTATCACTCTTTCCGTCGCCATCGGGAGTGAAAGCATTAAATATTCTGAGGGCGCAATTGGCCGACGGTCCCGGTGTAATCTCAAACTCAACTGTTTCTTGACAAAAACTCGAAAACACCGTGACAGAGTAAAATCCGGGCAATAACCTGTCGAGACTATCTACCTCTATTACACCGTTGCTCCAAACGATTTCATAAGGTGGAATACATCCGGTAAGGTTGGTGATGTATGCACTACCATCAGAAGACGTAGGGCATGAAGAAGCGGAAGTAATAACCTCAAAACTTAATAACCCTTCTGTGAGCGGCTGATGAAATCCTTGTGTTAGTGCAATATCATTGTTGCCAATGGTAGAGATGACAGATTCTCCAATGGTTTGCTCCAATAGGACTCCTCCATTAAGCAAAAATGAACCTCCTGAAGACCCAATCACTTGCCTGTCCAACACGACTTGTGCCGAGCTCGATAAAGCCAGCAACAGTAGGAAAGAAACCAATATTTCGCGTTTATTCAAGTTCAATTCTAATTTGTCGTATACTCAATTACAGCACCGTAAATTCTCTGATCCACATCATCAATCGCAACCGCATCATCACCCTCAAAAGCCGAAAAGCGAACATAAAGTCTATATGAATAAGTGGAATTGTCCACCTCGTTTAAATTGGTAATATCGATATCCAGTTCTCGGTCTCCCGAAGGGCCTGCAGCTAAAACAGCAGTCAATATTTCATTTCCCACACTGTAATTGGTCATGTCTTTCCTGTATAATGAAAAGCGCATATTTCCCGGTCCGCTATCTCTGAAATAAACTTTGAGATTATTGATGGTACTTCCATGAGGTAAATGGATAGGGGCCATTATTTCAATAATTCCCTCATCTCTCAACATGGCAAAAGGTGCATCGTCATCAAAAAACTTCAATGCATTACTAACGTCTAAATCTACTCCGATCAAATTGTCTGTCAATTCACGAAAGTCAAGAGGATCAATACTATAAAATGATGTTGTAGCTGAAGGCGTAACCGATGCAGGAGATTGAGGCTGCCATTCAGAGTCTGTAGCATTGTAAACAAGTATTTGCCCGTCAGTTGGAGGGACACCACTTACATCAGTACCCATAATGGCACTTACTTTGGTTTCTCCTGTATCATCTAAGATAAGGTCTCCGAAAACTTCTACTTCGCTTGCCTTGTCAGATCCGTTTCCAATAAAAATGTAGCCTTGCGAAAGATCAGATTGATCGAAAGGACTTAGGTCCACTGTAGTACCGTCGCCTGAAAGGCTTAAGGTAGAACCAGCCAAACTTAAGTCTTGAATTTCATTCGTTGGATCAGCATCGGCGTCATCACCCAAGCCAGGCAGTGAGCTCAAGTCTACCGTGGTGCCATCTCCCGAAAGGCTTAAGGTAGAACCCGCTAAACTCAAATCCTGAATCTCATTCGTTGGGTCAGCATCGGCGTCATCGCCTATACCGGGAACAGCACTCAGGTCAACAGGTGTTGCATCGCCCGAAAGGGTTAAAGTGCTTCCCGAAAGGGCTAAATCCTGACTGTCTGTATTGTCCAGGTAGGCAGAAAGATCTACAGGCGTGGACAGCGGATTATTGGTAATCGATAGTTCATTTCCGCTCAACTCAATGTCTTGAAGTTCATTCTCAGGGTCGGCATCAGCGTCATTCACATTCAGTGTGATCGTTGAACCATCAGAGAGTGAAATGTTTCCTGCAGAATTGTCTGTGCTGATGTCTTGAATTTCGTTGGTCGCGTCATTATCCAAATTGTCGGGAACAGCTATCGAATACGGATCAGCAGAAGTACCCGTACCGCTTACCGTAGTGTTTTGTCCGTCGTTGATGATGGTTTCTGAGCCGTCAGCTGCCGCCACGGAAAGGTCAAAGTCGTTGCCATTGGGTGTAACGGTTATTGATCCGTCGGTAGATTCAATCGTTTGAAGTTCGTTGGTGGGATCGGCATCCGCGTCATCGCCAATTCCCGGAACAGCACTCAGGTCAACAGGTGTTGCATCGCCCGAAAGGGTTAAAGTAGTTCCCGAAAGGGTTAAATCCTGACTGTCTGTATTGTCCAGGTAAACTGAAAGATCTACAGGCGTAGCCAGCGGATTATTCGTAATCGATAGTTCATTTCCGCTCAGCTCAATGTCTTGAAGTTCATTCTCAGGGTCGGCATCAGCGTCATCGCCTATTCCCGGAACAGCGCTCAGGTCAACAGGTGTTGCATCGCCCGAAAGAGTTAAGGTGGTTCCCGAAAGGGTTAAATCCTGACTATCCGTATTGTCCAGGTAGGCTGAAAGATCTACAGGTGTAGCCAGCGGATTATTAGTAATCGATAGTTCATTTCCGCTCAGCTCAATGTCTTGAAGTTCATTCTCAGGGTCGGCATCAGCGTCATCACCTATTCCGGGAACGGAACTCAGGTCAACGGGTGTTGCATCGCCCGAAAGAGTTAAGGTGGTTCCCGAAAGGGTTAAATCCTGACTGTCTGTATTGTCCAGGTAAACTGAAAGATCTACAGGTGTAGCCAGCGGATTATTAGTAATCGATAGTTCATTTCCGCTCAGCTCAATGTCTTGAAGTTCATTCTCAGGATCGGCATCAGCGTCATCACCTATTCCGGAACGGAACTCAGGTCAACAGGTGTTGCATCGCCCGAAAGAGTTAAAGTGGTTCCCGAAAGGGTTAAATCCTGACTGTCTGTATTGTCCAGGTAAACTGAAAGATCTACAGGCGTAGCCAGTGGATTATTCGTAATTGATAGTTCATTTCCGCTTAAGTTCAAATCTTGTATTTCGTTGAGCGGATCAGCATCATCATCTGTTCCCACGCTCGGAAGATCACTTAAATCTATAGGGTTAGGGTCGCCCGTAAGCGTTAATATAGTCCCATCCAATGTCATTGTTTGATTATCCGTATTATCCAAATAAGGCGATAAATCCACTTGCGAATTGCTTGGACTATTTGAGATGGTCAGACTATTGCCCACGAGCTCCAATTCCTGTAACTCGTTTGAAGGATCGGTATCAGAATCGAGTCCCAGGCCGGGCAATTCGCTCAAATCTACCGTTGACTCAATTCCGGAAATGCTCAATTCCGCTCCGTTTAAACTCAGGCTTTGAATTTCATTTGAAGGATCGGCATCCTCATCGTCGAGCAGTGAATTGAGATCAACAGTTTGTGTTTGATCTCCTTCTGTAATTATCAGATTCGTTCCTTCCAGGACTAGTCCTTCAATAAGTTCATTTGTCGAATCTCCGTCGCCGTCAGGATTACTCGTTCCTGATGAGTTCGCATAAAATGCATAGGGAACTGTATTGAAAGGAGTTTCTTGAAGAATGTTCAATCCATTACCAACATCGACCGAAAGCCTCAACCAGATTTCCCCTGACTCCCATGGAATCTCACTAAAACTATTTATCAGTGGATTCCCTTGGCCGAAACTTAAATTAATGAGCCCCGCCTTTCCTGTTTGGATGGAGGGAAATTCTTCTTGGTAGATGACATCCCCATCAGGCCCGTCGATAAATTCTACAGAAACATATGCTCCTTGATCTGAAATGGGTAGGAAAGTTGAAGCATCGCGTACTATTGCTTGGTAATTGATAGCCTCAGGAACGCTCTGACCATTGACATTTGTTGCTGAAAAGCACACCATCCAAAGCGCCGACAGTAAAGCAATATGAATACTGCTTATGTGTCTAAGTTTTAAGGGGGGAAACTTTGACATATCTAATTTTCTCTAAGTATTCTGGTCCAACCATCAACTCCAAGAGAGAGCAAAACTGCCGTTTCCGCACCAAACTCGTCCAAGACAAGATTTGGGCTGAAGAAATCAACGGGAAAAACTCCCGTATCTATTGTGACTTCGCCAAAGGCAGCAAAGGCTCCGGTCTTCCTGATGGTATAGACTCGTCCCTCGCATACGGAAGCCGGAGGCAAAAAGATACCAAAATCGAGATTTCCTCCCGGCTGAAAGTTGATCACAATCATGTGATCATCAATCCCTGCCGTATAATTATCCGTTTCCTCAGACTCCAACAAAGTCACATCATAGCCTACGGAGCCGCCAAATTGTACCGTACTAAGAGGTGATGAAGTTCCGATTCCAACTCTTTGATCGTCATTGTAAACCACGCTCTCATCTTCGCTCACGATCCAATCGCCGTCATCTTTTAAAGAAGCAAGATTTATAGAATGCTCTATTCCTGCCTCGCTTAAGGTCAAGATGGTATCGTTCGTCAAAGTGAAAGCTTCGTCATCTATCAATTCATTTGCAGGGTCAGCATCGTCATCATCTACCAAAATGTCCAGGTTCACGCTATACGAAATCCCGGCTTCAGAAATGACCAAGTTCGTTCCTATGAGCTGTAGTCCCGAGTCTGAATCAATAAGCTCATTGGTAGGGTCAGAATCAGCGTCAGAAATATTCAATTCGGCAAGTGAAATACTTATTTCACTTCCATCGGCTTGAGTCAGGATTATGGCATTGGTCTCGGGATTAAAGAGGGCCGAAGAAATCAATTCATTGGTAGCGTCTGCATCTGCATCATCTACGTTTAACCCTTCCAGCGGAATATTCACAGAGTTTCCGGGCTCTTGTATATCAATTGATTGAGTTTCCTCATTGAACTCTGCGGATGTAATCAGTTCGTTGGTTGGATCATTGTCCAAAGATTCTTCGGCATTTCCTGCAAAGAGGGCATAAGGAACTGAAAGAAACTGCGATGACCCCAAGCTCTCCAATCCCGAACCACTATCGACTTCAATCTCGTACCAAACGTTTCCCGAGGACCATGGTATGGATGCAAAGCTTCCATCTGTAGCATCACCTCCTCCAATGACCAAATTGATCAATCCGTAGTCATTGGTTTGAATTCCCGAATGAGATTCAGCATAGACAATAGTTCCTGAAGGGCCTCCATCTCGTATGGTGATGATCATAAAAACCATCTCATTTTTGAGTGCCTCACCCGACTCGCTGTCTCTAAGCGCTGCTTGATAATTGATCCCTTGAGGCGATTGTGCCGGTAAAATCAAGTAGGCAAAAAGGAAAAGGAAAAGGGAGAAATACTTCGCGTAATGGAACTTCATTATTGGAGCAGTACAAAAGATTGGAACCTTTTGTAAAATACTTCAATTCAATGGCAGGAAAACAGGGGGTTCCGTTATAAATGCTAACAGTGCAAAGTGAGTTATGGATGAGGGTAGTTAATGGTAGGGTTTTTTTCACCCCAATACTTTTCAAAACGCTCGATATTTATTTCGGGAGACAACGCGCCATCACCAAAAATCGAATCAATAAATTGGAGTGAAAGAAAAGGTGCGAGCATCACTCCTTTTGTACCCAAACCATTGAACAGGTATAGGTCTTGTTCTTGGGGATGTTTCCCCATAAGCGGTCTTCTGTCCTGAACGGTAGGTCTTATACCGGCTTTGTGATCAACGATTTCGTAGGTGTTGCCAAAGTACTTTTCAAACTTCTCCAGCAACTCCTTTTTACCCGCTTCAGTAGGATCGGCAGTTTTATCTTTCCAGCTAAAGGTGGCGCCAACTCTGTATAGCTCATTGCCCAAAGGCAAAACAAAAAAGCCGGCATTAAAGGTTCGATCCAGATTGAGGTCAGGGCATTTAAGAGTGAGAACTTCGCCTTTTGTCAAGCCAAATGGCAGGTATGACCACCAATCACTTCTTGCCGATTGGTTTCCACGACAGTCGATAACTTTGGTAAAAGATACAGATCGATCAAAGGCCTCTTCCAGCTCTTTGATAGAAGGATTCATGCTGAGACTCACCTCTTGAAAGCATCCTTTCTCTTTGAAGTATCGCTTGGCAGCTGTTAAGAAAACAGGGATGTCCAGATAACCCGCGTGTCTGACTTCACCTTCCCCGAATTCGGGGTTTTGACCAAATAATTTCTCCGATTGTGGAGGAGGGTTGAATAAATAGGGGCGAAAGCCGGGAAGATCGTTCTTCTCAAACCACTTGTCGCGCTCTTGTTTTGAACCGTGGATTCGCCATACAGGCCGTGGTTTATAAAAATCGACTCCGAGAAGGATTTCGGCTCGTGGATAAAAAGACTCCAACTCACTGATGAATTCATCAGCCATCCAGCTCTTGTTTATTCTTCTGAAAACGATGGGATTCCAAAGGCCTGCAGCCACCATGGAACTGGAAGATTGATAGCCGTCATCAAAAACGACAAAATCAATTTCTCTTTCCAGTAATCTCAACGCGAGCACAGTTCCCGCAATACCTTGACCTAAAATTGCTATCACGTTGCAAAGCTAGTCTATACCGTAACAATAGCCAGCAATATTGCAGGCACTACTGCGATAAGAACTATTACAAAATAAACTAGGGTGATAGTAATGGCTTTGAGAAAAGAGGAAGCAATTTCTGTGAGTAAACCACTTTAAGCGACCAAATGAAATAGATAAAGAGAAGAAGAGGAATAACGAAGAAAGTCTCCGCTTCTGTCCAAAAGCTGATAAGTATGTAAATACTCAAAAGAGCAAATCCGAATGTATGAACGTGCAGGGCATTCACGAGGTGCTGAACGTAAAAAGAATTCCTTCTAAAATGAAAAACCCACAACACCAAGCCGAAAATAGGCACCAAGAAAAAGAGTGAGATTGACGCTACCCGAAAAAGCGAGCGCACGAAAGACTTGGGGTCATTATTAGCTTTCTTTAGTTGGTCGTGAATATACCCTTCAACTCCTTCCTCTTCAAATTCACTCTCCTCTATAGTAATGAAGCTGTCCATTTGATCGTCAGTCTGTAAAGAATCAACAATCGACTGTACATCGGTAATCAATATAGTATCACTTTTTGCTGAGAGCAGGCTATCTAGGATCAAAGCCTTTTGATTCTCTAAATTTCTTGTGGCAAACCCCATGTTTTCAGCGTCGTTATTCACCGAAATGGAGAGAAGAAAAAAGTAGATGAAACTGGTAAAGAGGTACATTCTCAATGGAGCGATGTACGATTTTCGCTTTCCTTCGTTGAACTCTTTTGTAAGCCTTCCCGGCCTTACCATCAGCAACATCAGGCTTTTAAAAAACTTAGAATCAACCGTGAAGTAATCTTGAAAAAAGTCTCCGATAAAATCCTTTAAAGGAACCTTAGCACCTTTGGTGCGTTGGCCGCATTGCGAGCAGAATTGATCTGTAGCTTTCAGCTCATTGCCACAGTTCAAGCATTGCGGTAGGTATTTTTTGATTTCGCCCATTTAACAGGGGCTGAATTTAAGAAACGTAACCGTGATTTAAACCTCGGCGAGAACCTCTTTCACAATAGATGGGAGGTAATTGAATTCTTTCTCTTTGCTTACAAATCGCTTAGCGCCGATTTTACCTGCCTCTTCAATGGTCCAATCGTTATCATTATTGCTCAAGAATATCACCGGAACATTGTAGTCGAAACTCTGCATGAGTTGGATAAGATCAAACCCACTTATGGATGGCATGGTAATATCTACGATGACCAAGTCGTAAGACTTGGAGCCCAAGAGCTTCATTGCATCAGCAGAACTGGGAGCAATATCAACATCATAACCACTCTCTGTGAGTAGCTTTCGCGTGATTTTGAGGGTAATCAACTCATCGTCGACAAGAAGGATTCTCTGTTTTTTATTTGAGGGCACTAGCTTCAAAGTTAGTCGGGCTATAATTGTAGAGTGTCTATGCTATCTCCAGTTGACGCTTGGCGTCTTGCAAAGCCTCTTCTGAATGTTGAGTGATTTGATCAAGCTCAGCAGACACACCTTCCAATTCATTAGCTTTAAGCTTATTCTCGACTTTACGAAGCAATACTACCAATTCTTTTAGACCTAATGGCACAGCCGCTGACCGCATTCGGTGAATTACAAAACGCACCTTGCTCCAATTGCTCTCACTTCGCGCATCTTTCAACTCATTGAGATCTATCAATGTACGCTCAGCATATAGCTTGAGAATATCATTTACAAAGTCTTCATCATTTCCGGAAAGCTGCTTCAAACCATTCACATCAATAGTGCTCATGTCAGACATAGTTTAGGGTGACTGTTCTATAAGTACGCTTTACAAGTGTAAACAGTTTCATCCACCGAAAATTACTTGAACAGTCTGAAAATATCCATACCATTGGCATAGATTAGCAATGTGAGAAGCAAGGCGATTCCAACTAGCTGAGCATATTCCATCACTTTTTGATTTGGCTGGCGACCGGAAACCATTTCGTACAAGAGAAACATCACATGTCCCCCATCCAAAGCAGGGATCGGAAGAATGTTCATTACAGCCAATATGATGGATAGGAAAGCCGTCATATTCCAGAATCGCTGCCAATTCCAAGTATCGTCAAAAAGCTTTCCGATTGTAATAAAGCCACCCACTTGCTTCACTCCTTCACTGCTAAACAGCAATTTGAGCGAACGCACATAATCCGTCAATCGAGACCAGCCGTAGGCGATTCCCGCCGGAAAGCTTTCCAAGAACCCATACTCCTGACTTACAGTGTCAAAGAAATCGATAGGGCTTTTGTACCCAAATCCTAAGGTGCCTTCTTCACTTACCAAGACGGTTAGGTCTTCGAGGTTTCCACCGCGGTCTACTATCACACTGATTGTATCTCCCTTTCGAGTTCCCAAAGCGCTTAATAAAGCGGGAAGATACCTGGTATCCTGACCATCGACTGAGACAAATTCATCTCCTTCTTTCAATCCGCCTATTGCCGCATTGGAACCTTCCATTACTGTGTCTACTACAGCAGGGAACTGCTCAGAAATAAAGATTGCCTTCCCGATTTTAAAACGGCTTGATCGATATCTTCAGGCAGGGTAATCTCCTGACTATTGCCGTTTCTCTCGATGTCTATTTTTCTGGCTCCTCCGAAGAGAACGGCTGCATTCACGTCGTTCAGCACTTGTATATCCGATCCTTCTACACCAATAATTTTATCTCCGTGCTTAAACCCGTTCTCCAACATCAGGCTATCTGCATAAACGCCGTATGACAGATTTTCGATGGGAATGTACTGCTTGCCCCAAGCAAAAAGCATCATTGCATAAATGAAGAATGCCAGAAGTACGTTTACCGTTACCCCTCCTACCATTATAATGAGGCGTTGCCATGCAGGTTTCGATCTGAATTCCCACGGTTTTGGCGGCTGAGCCATTTGCTCGCGATCCATAGACTCATCAATCATTCCTGAGATTTTCACATAACCTCCAAGTGGAAGCCAGCCGATGCCATATTCAGTATCGCCCACCTTTTTCTTGAAAAGCGAAAAGTATGGGTCAAAAAACAAGTAAAACTTTTCGACTCTGGTTTTGAAAAGCTTTGCCGGTATGAAGTGTCCCATCTCATGAAGGACGATCAATATGGATAGGCTTAATAAAAACTGACTTACTTTAATGAGGATCTCCATTCTGTATCAGGCAACTTTGGTCTTTATAAACTCTTTTGCTTTTGCTCTTGTTTCGGCATCGCAAGCAAAATAATCTTCTAGGGTTGGTTTCTTGATGATGGAAACCTTGTTCAAACAGCTCGCCACCAAATCTGACATTTCTAAAAATCCGATTTCTTCTTTTAAGAATGCCTCAACGGCGATTTCATTTGCGGCATTCAAAATGCAAGGTGCATTACCTCCGATCTTCATGCTTTCGAAAGCCAAAGACAAATTCTTAAACGTCTCCATATCAGGCTTCTCAAAAGTGAGAGACGGATAATCGGCAAAATTGAAACGAGGGAAATCGGACTTCAATCTATCGGGAAAACTGTGCGCAAATTGATTCGGCAATTTCATATCGGGATAACCCATCTGCGCTTTTATACTGCCATCCTCAAATTGAGCCATGCTGTGAATCACAGATTGCGGATGAACCACCACATCGATTTCTTCAGGCTTTAAGCCAAAAAGCCATTTGGCTTCGATCACCTCCAGCCCCTTATTCATCAAGCTTGCCGAATCGATGGTGACCTTGGCGCCCATATCCCAATTGGGATGTTTAAGCGCTTGTTGAGGCGTTACTTTTGCAAGGTCTTGGATGGTTTTTCCACGGAAAGGACCTCCCGAAGCGGTGAGGATAACACGCTCCAATTTGTTGTGAAACTCGCCTACAATGCACTGAAAAATCGCGGAATGCTCCGAATCAACGGGGTAAATGTTCACTCCTTTTTCTCGTGCCGCAGCGGTAACCAATTCACCTGCCACTACCAGAGTTTCTTTGTTTGCCAAGGCAATGTGTTTGCCTGCATCTATCGCTTTTAGAGTGGGCTGTAATCCCGAAAAGCCGACCAATGCAGTAAGGACGATATCGATCTCCTCCATTTGAACCACATCGGCAATCGCCTCGGCACCACAATACACTTTGATGCCTTTGTCAAAAAGCAAATTCTTCAACCACTCGTACCGCGATTTATCGTTGATCACCACCGCATTGGGCTTAAACTTCAAAGCCTGCTCGGCCAGAAGATCTGCATTTCTATTTGCGGTAAGTGCCTCAACCACAAACTCATCGGGATGTGCTTCGATCACTTCCAAGGCCTGCGTGCCGATAGAACCGGTGGAGCCGAGAATAGCAATGTGCTTTGATTTTTTCTCTTGCATAAAGGCGCAAAGATAACATATAGTAAACCACGGAAGTGGCTATTTGGCTGAACGCAATTTCACCTCATCCAATAATAACCCATCTGCATCCTCAATGCCATTCAGTGCAACAAAATTACCTCCACCTTTTTCGGCGAGCTCCTTCATTTCTTTTGTGGTAAACTTTCCGCACTTGATTCCTACGACTGAGGTCACAACTCCTTTCCTCTTGTACTTGGCCGAAAGGCTTTGAGCTTTCGAGGCACCCTCGTTGAAAGCTCCATCTGTGGCCAAGATGATCTGATTGTTACCACCTTCGATAAAGAAATCCATCGCGGCTTGGCCCGCTCGGTTAATGGCTTTTGTGCCCTCCGTCTTTCCTCCGGCTGTCAATCCTTTAATGGCCGACTTGCATGCTTCTTTGTCCAGATTGCTCTCCGTTTTTAAAATGACTCCCGCATCGGTGGCGTAGGAAATCAAGGTGAATCGGTCTACATCGCGTAGGACATCGACTAGATTGATCATTGCTACTTTCAACAAGTCCAGCTTTCCGTTGTGTTTCATCGACGTTGAAACGTCAACCAAAAAGACGAGATTATTTGGTTTGAACTTCGAAAGTGGCAAGACGAGATCTTCTTCTGCTGCTGCTGAAAAGATTTTCAGGAAGAGGTTGAGCAGGAACCACCTCAGGAGTGGCAGGTGTTTGAGGGGTCTCGGGAGTGAGAACAGGCTTGGGAGCGACCGGGGTTGGTCGAACTTCTTCTTTTTGCTCAACATCCAAAAAAGCCACGAGATGATCATTGGTGGCATTGACAAAAATGGAAGTATCCAATCCCGAAAGGGCGAAGTAATATCTTCCCAAAGGTAGGATCAACTCGAGCTCTCCGTTTTCATCCGTGAAGTAATTGCCCACGGCTTCTCCATCTTTGTAAACCTGAACTTCCGCCGTTGCCAAGGGAATGTTTCGCAATGTGCGAGCCGTTACACTAAAAGGTCTCAGCGATCCCGCGGGATTATCCGAGAAATCGGGACAAGGAATAAATCGATCTGCGGCATAGGTTGACTCTCCTTTCAAAGTGATCTGCTGTGGGGCAGCCCATGCACTCGTAAAGACATCAAACTTTTCTTTGAAATTTCCTTCCTCGGTTGGGTTATAACGAAGACGCACGTATTCCGTCGCTCCCGGCTCAATGGTTTTCGAACTAAAAGTAACGTCGACATTCTTTGGCACTTCCACTCGAAAAATGGTGACCGATTTATCAGAATTGTTCTCAATTCCAAAATCGGCAAAGTTTTCGTCAGCTCGCGTGAGCAATCCGAAATCCATTTGAGAAGTGACCAAGTTTACTTGACCAAAACCAGTCAGGAAAAAAAGAGAAAAGAAAAAGGTTAAGATTTTTTCCATTGAAGGAGGAGGTCTGCGTTGTCTCGGTTGTCGCTCAGGCGAGGCACTTTATTTTGGCCACCTAGCTTTCCTTTAGACTTCATGAAGGCATTAAACGCATCCTTCTGCAGAGATGTTATTTCCAGCGGCCGCAATATTTTGCCTTTGATCAAATCCGCATAGTAGATATTCTTCTTCTGCATGGACAGGTCGAGCTCTGCCGAAAAGGCTTTGATATCCTCAGGCTCTTTGGCAAAAGAAACCAACCACTCGTGGTGCGGAAGTCCTTGTTTGGGGTTGAGCTGAGGCGCCACGTGAAACTCGATCACCTCAGCGGGATATTTTGCCACTACTTCATTTAGGGCTCCTTCCACCTCTTCGGCAATGACGTGCTCACCGAAGGCAGAAGTGAAGTGCTTAATCCGTCCCGTCACCAGTATTTTATATGGATCAAGGGAAGTGAACTTTACCGTATCGCCAATGCTGTAGGCCCAGAGTCCTGCATCGGTCGAAAGTACCAAGGCGTAGTTTTTTCCAAGTTCTACCTCGGCCAAACTCAGCCTCGTCGGATTCTCATCAAAATAGGTTTCAACGGGGATAAACTCAAAAAAGATCCCACCGTCTATATTGAGCAAAAGCGATTTATCATCTTGCTCATTTTGAAAAGCGATAAAACCTTCGCTTGCGGGGTAGGTCTCAATACTATCAACTCTTCCTCCTATTAGTTTTTCAAATCGAGGTCGGTATGGCTCAAAATTCACTCCTCCGTAAACGAAAAGCTTAAAAGTGGGGAAGAGTTCTTGAATGGTAGACTTGCCTGTTACCTCCAATAGTTTTTCGAAATAGTGTTGCACCCAGCTCGGTATTCCCGAAATCAAGCTCATAGGCTGATTGCGGGTTTCTTCTACCACCGCCGCCACTTTGGTTTCCCAATCATCAATCGAATTGGTCTCGAAAGATGGAAGTCGATTTTTTTGGAGATAACCCGGAACGTGATGCGCTACAATTCCCGAAAGCCTTCCGGTGGGGATTCCATTCGTATCTCCCAAGACGGGACTTCCCTGAAGGAAAATCATTTTGCCGTTCACAAATTTGGCATTTCCTGTCTTTGCAATGTACAGAAGTAGTGCATTCTTAGCTGCCTCTGTGTGGTGAGGCATGGACTCTTTTGAAATGGGAATGTACTTGGCTCCGCTGGTCGTTCCTGAAGTTTTCGAAAAATAGAGTGGGCGACCGGGCCACAAGATGTCGGCCTCACCGGCCACAGTTCTATCGATGTATGGCTTGAGCGCTTCGTAATCGCGCAGAGGAACGCGCTCCTTAAATTGCGCGTAGTTCTTGATCTCCGAAAAGGAATGATCTTTCCCAAATGCCGTATTCCGGGCTTTGGACACCAAAGAAGACAGAGTTTCTTCTTGGCGCTTCAAGGCCTCTCGGCTCCACTTCTCAACTTTTTTGGCAGCTATTGCGGCTATCGGTTTACTCAACCATTCTTTAAGTCCCATAATTTAAGAGGAAAATGCGATGTAGTCTCTCGGGTTCAGCGGGGTGCCGTTGTACCAGAGTTCAAAGTGCAAATGCGGTCCGTCAGTTAATTCTCCCGAATTACCGATGATGGCAATTGAATCTCCCGCTTCTACTCTGTCCCCTACTTTTTTCAGCAAAATAGAATTGTGCTTGTAAACGGATACCAGATTGTTGGCATGCTGGATCTGAATGACATTCCCTCCATCAGAAGTGAATGAAGCCATGACTACCGTTCCGTCCAAAATGGCTTTGATCGTTTCTCCTTCTTTGGCGGCGACGTCGATTCCATAATGACCAATCTTCTGATCAAAGTCTGATGTTATCGTACCGATGATTGGTGGAAAGAGCAGTGTTCCGGGTAACCCCAGGGTTTCAGACACAGACCGCGATTGTGGATTCAGGGCATACCTTTCCTCTGACTCAATTTCTTGGCGCAAGAGAGAATCTTGATGAGAAACAGAAAAATCTAAATTATCATACTCTTCTGAATCTCCGCCAAGCGCCATTTTCGCGGTATCTGTTTCTACTTCGCCGTTCAAGATTTTCTGAATGTTTTCAAAGTAAGAACTGTAAACAGCTTGAGCTTGTTCCAGTGAATCAACCTTCACGGTGGCATTCAATGCGCGTATTCGTGTTTGGGTGTCGCTATAGCCCGGAATGTACTCTTTCAAAGGAGTTAAAATCACTACAGACAATACAATAACAGCTATGGAGATGAACAAAAATGCGACCCCGGCGATGACATTTAAAGGCGTAAGAAAAGCCGAAAAACTTTCGTCAAAGGTGGCATCGTTCATGACCACAAGTCGGTACTTGCTCCTAAGCTTTCTTATGAGCTGCTTTCTTCGTTCTTTCTTTGTTTGCTTCTTATCCATCCGCTACGGGCAAATATCAGAAATCCTTTTTCAAAACTCTCATTCCAAAAAATGCAATAATTTTGCATAATTCGTGTTTAACGACTATTCCGAAAAGGCAACCCGTGAATTCCATTCGACCATATAAGATTCTTTCTCTGATATTTCTTGTGTCCATCTTTGCATTGGCAGGATGTTCTAAGAAAAAATCGGGTTTTACCAATCGGCTGTATCACAATACAACGTCGCATTATAACTGGTATTTCAACGCTTCTGAAATTCTACGCCTCACGGAAGAACAGCTATGGGCAAGCAAGGAAGACAACTACCTAGAGCTTTTGCCGATATACGTGGTGCCTAGTGAAGATGAGCAGAAAAATCTCTATCCTCAGATGGATGAAATCATCGAGAAGTGCAGCACGGTGATTGATCGCCACAGCATGGAGATCAGTAAAAAAGAGTACAACAATTGGATCGACGAGTGCTACCTGATGATAGGTGTTGCCAATTTCTATAAGGGTCAATACGCCAAAACGGAGGAAATGACTTCCTATGTGGCAAAAAAATACAAAGGGCAGAGTTCTCGTTTTGATGCAGCTATATGGCTGTCTCGCACCTACATAGAGCAAGAGCGCTATGGAAAAGCGGCCACCGTTCTGAGTGTGGTCGAAGATGACAACTCCAAAGAAAAGCCGAAAGATTTCACATGGCGCCTGGAGACGGTGAAGGCTGAAATGATGCTGAAACAAGAGCGCTACAAAGATGCCATCCCTTACCTAGAAGATGCGTCGGTCCTTTGCGACGACAAGCGAATGAAAGCTCGCTTAACCTACATTCTGGCTCAGGTTTACAACATAGAGGGACGCAATGCAAATGCAATCGACGCTTATGCAGCAGTGGTTGATATGAAACCCGATTACGAGATGGAGTTCTATGCAAAGATCTCTCAAGCATTGGCTTTCGATAGAAAACTCGATTCAAAAAAGATCAAGGACATGCTTCTCAAAATGGCCAATGATGAGAAGAACGAAGAATATTACGATCAAATCTATTATGCCCTTGCCGATATTGAACTGGAAGAACAAAATATTCCTCAAGGGATTGATTATTTGCAAACCTCAATAAGGAAAAGCGTTAACAACCCCGTTCAAAAAGGGAAAAGCTACCTGCGATTAGCTGAGATCAATTTTGCAGATAGAAATTATGTCTTGGCAAAAAACTACTATGATAGCACGGCCACTATTCTTCCTGAAGACTTTCCAAATTATAAGTCCATTGTTGCAAAAGCCAACTCTTTAAATGATTTGGTAACTAATATTCAGGTGGTTGAAACCAATGATAGCCTAATTGGTTTGGCGTCTCTTGACGAAAAGGAACGCGATAAAAAGATCTTGAAGATCATGGCACAGCTTGAGGCCGAAGCCGATCAAAAGCGTCAGGAAGAGCTTGACGCGCTGGAAAGGCTTCAAAACCGACCAAACTTCTCCTCAGGTGGTAGCTCAAACTCGGGCAAAAAATGGTATTTCTACAATACCAATGCACTTAGTTCGGGATTTACTGAGTTTAAAAGTCGTTGGGGAGACAGGCCTAATGAAGACAATTGGAGACGCTCCATGAAAACCGAGATCAACCTGGCGGGTCCATCTCAGGGTACGGATACCGATAGCTTGATAGCCGATATTGGGGCCGAAGAAGAAGAAAAGACCTTGGAAGACTATTTGGGTGAACTCCCGATAGGAGATGAGGCGATGGCTGCGGCACACAACGAGATTATTGCGGCTCTGTATGAAATCGGAACAATCTATAAAGAGCGTCTGCAAGATGATGACAATGCAATCGAGTCCTTCTTGCGCATAACCAACGAATACGACACAAGTGCGACTTCGCTGCCCGCACACTATCAACTTTACCGCATTTATGTGGAGAAAGAAGAGTCAGGAGGTTTTGTCGGTACGGGTTTTAGAGACAACTCGGAATACTATAAGAATGTGATTCTGGCGGATTATCCCGACAGCGAATTTGCCAAGCTCATCACAGATCCTGACTACATTACCGAGAAGAACAGAAACGTTGAAGAAGAGAGAAAGGCCTACGAGGACACGTATAAGAAGTACAGTCGCAGGCAGTACAACGACGTAATGCTCACTTGCAATACCGTAATTCGAGACGAGCCAAATAATAATTATCTCTCCAAGTATTACTTGATCAAAGCCCTCACCATCGGCGCTCAAAAGCAGCCCGAAGCTTATGAGAATCTTTTGCGCGAAATCATCTCCAAATTCAGAGGAACTGAAGAAGCTGATAAAGCTGCGGAACTGCTTGGTCAATTGAATGAGCTCAAGGCCAAAATGGCAAGAGATGAGAAAAAGGATAATCCCGATTCAAGTCTGGCTGATGATGACAAGCCAACTGATTCAGGCTCTGTTAACACTTCCATGTACAATGTGAATGATGACTCTGAGCATTTTTTCGCCCTGATTTTCCCAAAGGCTGAAGATAGTTCTACCGATTTGAAAGAATCCATTGCCGACTTCAATACCGCTTCCTTCAGAAATGACAATTTGAGAATTACCAATAGCTTCATCGATCGCGATCACCAGATCATAATAGTGAGAAGCTTCAAGAATAAGGGAGATGCTATGAACTACTTCAATACCTTTGCAGTAAATAAGGCAGCTCTAAAAGAGATAAACGAAAAGGGTTACCAAACTTTTGTAATCACTACCAAGAACTTTACGACACTTTTTCGCAACAAAAATGCGGATGTATACCAGTCCTTCTTTGAGGAAAATTACCTCTAAGCAGCACACAACAGAGATATCATGTTTAAGAGTTCAAACACCAAAGAAATGGCCAAAATGAGCGAATCTCAAACACCTGAAAAGTTAAACAGAATTGTATCGGGAACCAGCATCGAAGGCGAGATCAAAACGGATAGCAATATTCGGATTGATGGAACCGTAAAAGGGACCATCATCGCAAAAGGCCGCTTGGTGGTTGGAGCATCCGGAATTATTGATGGAGAAGTGGTTTGTGAAAATGCCGACATTGAAGGAAAAATTACAGGGCAAATATCTGTGAATGGTTTGCTAAGCCTCAAGTCTACCGCTAGACTCGAATGTGATATCACCACGAAAAAATTAGCCATTGAGCCGGGAGCCGTATTTACAGGAAACTGTACGATGGGAGGTGGTGTGATCAAAGAATTCAAAAACACGACCAGTGAGCCTCAAAGCCAGCCCCGACAAGAAGAATCAAAACAAGGACGAGGGTAAGAGGCCGGTCAACGACTTCTACAAGTACTCAGGCATGGCCATTCAGATGGGCATCACCATCGCAGCCGCGGTCTACGGAGGTATGGCTCTAGACGAACGATTTCAATTAAAAACACCTTGGTTTACATTGCTTCTCTCTTTAATCGGCGTAGGAGCGGCCATATATATTGTTATAAGAACGACCTCCAAATGAAGTCTACCCATTCCAAAAATATATTCACCAGAGATTTACTAATCATTACCGTTTTGGTTTGTGCAGGGGCATGGGCTTCCGCCAATTTATTGCTCGGTCAGTCCGTTCCGTTTTCTTTCTGGCTCTCCATGGCGCTTCTAACCATCGCCTCTTTCTTCATCCACCGCTTTTTGGTGAATGCAAATAACAAGCGACCTCAAATATTTGTGGCCAGCTTTATGGGCTCGCTTACCGCAAAATTATTCCTCTCGGGAATCATCCTAGTTATGGTTGGCGTTTTAGATAAAGACAACTTGAAGTTCACCGCCATAGGATACCTCATCGGCTATATGCTTTTCCTCATCGCTGAGATCAAAAATCTTCTCCCTCTTATTCGCTCTTCATCACACTGATTTACAGAGGTATTGAGAGGGTTTTCAACAGGTGTTAAAAAAACCTACTCTTTTATTTCAATCTCCGTATTTAATCAATAGCTTTGCAGTCGATTTTTGAACGCCTTATTGCGCCGAAAACAGCCGACAATGCTGATGAACACAGCCACTCGAAAAGCTCTCACGAAGAGCATACTTTTTCTGACTTTTTTTGCTGGTTTAACGTTTAACGTCTCTGCTCAGCATGAACACGACGAGCATGAACACGAAAGTGAGTCTCATGCAGAAGAATCTCACTCCGAAGAAAGTTCTTTCGACGCAGGAGAAATGATCATGCATCACATTTCTGATGCACACGAAATTCACATCATCGGTGATTTCGCCATTTACCTCCCGATCATTCTTTACACAGACCAAGGTTTCGAAGTTTTTTCAAGCTCTCATTTTTACCACAATGAGCACCATGGTGCTTATACTGACAACAGTGGCGAAGAAGTAGGTTATCATTATTACACTTACGAAGATTATGTGCTTTTTCACGAGCACATCTACTACGCAAACGGAGCTGAATCACTTGAAATTAATCCCGAAACGGGTGAAGCGATCAATGAAGCAGTAATTGACCTTTCGATTACCAAATCCGTAACGGGTGTATTGTTCACCTGCTTTTTGCTGATTTTGATTTTTAGCTCGGTAGCACGCTCTTACAAAAAGAGAAAAGGACAAGCCCCGAAAGGACTTCAATCTTTTCTTGAGCCGATGATTCTCTTCATTCGCGATGAGGTAGCGATTCCGTCTATTGGTAGCGCAGCGAAAGCTGATAAGTTCATGCCTTTTCTGCTAACTACATTCTTCTTTATTTGGATCGCGAATATGTTGGGACTTATCCCTTTCATCGGAGGGTTCAATATTACCGGTACGCTTTCAGTAACAATGGTATTGGCCGCTTTGGTTTTCATTCTCATCACCATCAATGGAAATAAGCACTACTGGGGTCACATTTTATGGCCGGCAGGTGTGCCGCTTCCTATCAAATTCATTCTTGTTCCGATTGAGATTGCCAGTATTTTCATCAAGCCTTTGGTTTTGATGGTTCGACTTACTGCAAACATCACCGCGGGTCACATCATTATTTTGGCCTTCGTTTCTCTTGTTCTGATCTTTGGTGAGCAGAGCGCAACTGCAGGATACGGAGTTGGCTTCGGAAGTGTATTATTCATGATTTTCATGTTCTTCATAGAGTTGTTGGTAGCCTTCTTACAGGCCTATGTGTTTACACTATTGGCAGCGCTGTACTTTGGCGAAGCGACTCAAGAAGGACATCACTAATAAGGCAATTATTAACCCACATAAACACAAAAGCTAAATGGAATTATTAGCTATTATTTTGCAAGCAGCGGCAGATGCCGGATTCGCAGGAATCGGAGCAGGACTCGCAGCTATTGGAGCAGGTATGGGAATCGGTAGAATCGGTGCCTCAGCCCTTGAATCAATGGCTCGTCAGCCGGAAGCTACAGGAGACATCCGTGCAAACATGATTGTTGCGGCAGCACTTGTTGAAGGTGTTGCACTTTTCGCAGTAATCGTTTGTCTATTGGTTGTTCTCTAAAACAAACAAGATGAAGATGGCCCTGACGGTTGGTCAGGGCCCTTCATTAATCTTTAATTAAGAGCAAAAGATATGTTATCAGTTAGTTGGGGAACAGTACTTTGGTCATCGATTGCATTTATAATCGTTGTCATCATCCTAGCCAAGATGGCCTGGAAACCTATTTTGGCATCTATCCGAGAGAGAGAAGACTCGATCGATGATGCCCTTAAATCTGCAGAGAAAGCCAGACAAGATCTGTCTAATTTGCAGTCGAGCAATGAGGAGCTTTTGAAAGAAGCCAGGCTTGAGCGTGATGCCATGCTTAAAGATGCTCGAGGCACAAAAGACAAAATTATTTCTGAGGCAAAAGAAAAAGCTGAGGCTGAGTACGCCAAAATTTTAAGCTCCGCCAAAGAGGATATTCAAAATGAGAAGTTAGCGGCCATTACTGAGTTGAAAAAACAAGTAGCCAGAGCTAAGTATCCATATTGCCGAAAAGGTCATTCGCCAAGAGTTGAGTGAAGACCAAAAGCAAAAGGATTTGATTGACCGATACCTTGAAGAAGCAAAATTGAACTGATGCATCGGAATTCAAAAACAGCCAGACGTTACGCTAAAGCGCTTCTCTCTTTTGCCATAGAGCAAAAAGAATTGGAGACCGTGGCAGCGGAAATGAAGTTGATTGCTGATACTTGTGTAACCAGTCCCGACTTAGTCAATCTCCTGAAAAGCCCGGTTGTTAAACCGGCAAAAAAGCGAGAGATTCTCGACAAAATTTTTGCGGGAAAAATCGGAACGATCACGCTCAAGTTTTTGAAGTTAGTTACCCAAAAGAAACGCGAAGATCAGCTTCCCGAGATTGCTAGTGCTTTCCAATATGTTTACAGAGAGCATCAAGGAATTGTGACGGCAGAAATTATTACTGCTGTGCCATTGGATGAAGCAGGCAGAAAGAAAGCGCTGGCCTTTATCTCTAAATTATACGACAAAGTAGAGCTTACCGAAAAGGTTGACAAAGACTTGATCGGAGGCTTCATTATACGCGTTGACGACAAGCGTTATGACGAGTCGGTCTCGCGAAAACTGAATTCTCTCAGAAGAGAGTTTGCAAAAAACCCATACATCTCAGAACTTTAACAATACACCATGGCTGAAGTAAAACCGGCAGAAGTATCCGCCATCCTGAAAGAACAACTAGCAGGATTCAAGTCAGAAGCAGAACTAGAAGAAGCAGGTTCCGTTCTCCAAGTAGGAGATGGTATCGCAAGGATTTATGGACTTTCCAGCGTGCAAGCGGGAGAGCTGATTGAATTCGAAACCGGACTAAAGGGTATCGTTCTCAACCTTGAAGAAGATAACGTTGGAGCTGTTCTTTTGGGTTCCTCAGAAGGAATCAAAGAAGGTGACGTAGTGAAGCGCACCGGACTTATCTCATCTATCAAAGTAGGTGAAGGTATGTTGGGTCGTGTCGTAAACACACTGGGAGAGCCAATCGACGGAAAGGGACCTATACAAGGTGAACTCCTCGAAATGCCGATTGAGCGCAAAGCTCCGGAGTAATTTACCGACAGCCAGTAAATGAGCCGCTTCAGACAGGTATTAAGGCAATTGATGCCATGATTCCCGTAGGTAGAGGTCAGCGTGAGTTGATCATCGGTGACCGTCAGACAGGTAAGTCAACCGTTGCGATCGACACCATCATTAACCAAAAAGAATTTTACGACCGCGGAGAGCCCGTTTTCTGTATTTACGTTGCCATAGGTCAAAAAGGATCTACCGTAGCACAAATCGCGAAAACACTTGATGATGCAGGCGCACTCGATTACACGGTAATCGTAGCAGCCAACGCATCATATCCTGCTCCAATGCAGTTCTTGGCTCCGTTTGCGGGTGCTGCAATCGGTGAGTTCTTCCGTGATACGGGAAGACCTGCTTTGATCATTTTTGATGACCTTTCAAAGCAAGCGGTTGCTTACCGTGAGGTTTCTCTTTTGCTTCGTCGCCCTCCGGGACGTGAGGCTTACCCTGGAGATGTATTCTACCTTCACTCAAGATTACTAGAGCGTGCGGCTAAAATCATCAACAGTGATGAAATTGCAGCTCAGATGAACGACCTTCCTCCTTCATTAGAAGGAAGAGTAAAAGGTGGTGGATCATTGACAGCCCTTCCGATTATTGAGACACAAGCAGGAGACGTTTCTGCCTACATTCCTACCAACGTAATTTCGATTACCGACGGTCAGATTTTCCTTGAGTCAAACCTTTTCCTTTCGGGTGTGCGCCCTGCGATCAACGTAGGTATCTCTGTATCTCGTGTGGGTGGTAATGCTCAGATTAAATCAATGAAGAAGGTAGCGGGTACTTTGAAGCTTGACCAAGCCCAATACCGTGAACTTGAGGCTTTCGCCAAATTCGGTTCTGACCTTGATGCGGCCACTATGTCCGTTCTTGGAAAAGGAGCCCGTAACGTGGAAATCTTGAAGCAAGCTCAAAACTCTCCGATGTCGGTTGAGAAGCAAGTTGCCATCATTTACTGCGGAACAAAAGGTCTTTTGAATAAAGTTCCTGTAAACCGAATCAAAGAATTCGAAGAGGAATTCCTCAGCTTCATGGATGCAAAGCATAGAGATGTTTTGGATACTTTGAAGGCAGGAAAGTTGACCGATGAGGTGACAAATACTATTGAAAAAGTAGCTGCAGATCTCAGCGAGAAGTACAGCAACTAAGTGAAGTTTCGCTTTAAAGAAAGCTTAAGCGCAAATGGCAAATCTTAAAGAAATACGATCGCGAATTACCTCGGTAAACTCTACCATGCAGATCACCTCTGCCATGAAAATGGTATCGGCTGCAAAGTTGAGACGAGCGCAGGACAAGGTTACTCGCATGCGTCCTTATGCTTTGAAGCTACAGGAGATTTTGCAGAATGTTGGTAATTCGCCCAGCGTTTCTGAGAATGTTTACGCTCAGCAGCGCGAAGTAAAACGATTGCTCATTATTTCGGTGACCTCAAACAGAGGCCTATGTGGAGCTTTCAACAACAACGTGATCAAGCAGGCAAAAACGATCATAGCAGCGCATCCCAATGCAGAAATTAAGGTTCTTTCCGTTGGCAAGAAATCTTTTGATGCATTCAAGAAAACGAGTCATGTGCCGGGCGTAGGATATCCTGCAGAGCCGTACACGATTTACGACAACTTGAATTTTGATGAGTCTTCTATTATCGCTCAAAGCGTAATGGACAAGTTTGCTGAAGGCAAGATTGACAAGGTTGTACTTATCTACAACTCGTTCAAGAATGCTGCAGTTCAAGTTTTGCAGGAGGAGCAGTTTCTCCCGATTCTTCCTCCCGAGCCTACTGAAAGCTTGGTACAAAGCGACTACATTTTCGAACCGGGTAAGGATGAAATTGTAGACGAGTTGATACCGAAATCTTTGAAGATTCAGCTTTATAAAGCCATCCTGGACTCCAATGCTTCTGAGCACGGAGCACGAATGACTGCTATGCACAAGGCTACAGATAACGCTTCGGAGATGGTAAAAGATCTGAAACTCACTTACAACAAAGCGAGACAAGCTTCTATTACCAACGAAATATTGGAAATCGTTGCAGGTGCAGAAGCACTAAGCGATTCATAAACATCCCTTTGATGAAAGCTAAACCCTACCATTCGGTGGGGTTTCTTTTTTTGGTGTAATTTCTGCTGCGCAATCGGAACCTACGATGTCTCGAAATCGACTTTTAAATCTGTTTTTGATTATCCTCGGCTTAGCCCTCATCTTGCTGGCCGATAGCATTTCATCTGTGTTTTTATCTGAGACAAACAAGATAAATCAGGCCGAAGAATTTGCAAGAACGCTCGATGAGAAAACGGATAAAGCCATACGGGCTATCCACGATCTACAGTCTGATATCAAAGCTCATGGACCGAAGCGCGCCCAAGCTTTGAGATCAGAAGAATTCAAAAAGCTATTTCAGGAAGAAAATATTGCCTTGTTCGTCTTTAGAAACGACGACCTGATTCTTTGGACTGATAATGCCATATCTCCTGAATCTGCGCGAAGAGCAGCCACTCTCGGTACCGAAATTTATCACTTTGAAAACGGATGGTATCGGCTTGTCTATTTCACCAATGGAATCGACGAATACGTTTCCGCTATCCTTATTTCAAGAACCTTTCCCTACCACAATGAATACCTGATCAGCGGATTCACAGATGACTTTAAGCAAGACAATGTGGAAGCCATACACCTCACCGGAGCTGATGGACGGGTAAAGCTTAAAGCAGATCATCAGAACTTCTACCTGTCGTTTTCGGATGAAGAATCGCGGTCCAAGAAAAAGGCTTTCTTTTTGCTCTTACCGCATTGCTAGGTGGCGGGCTGGTTCTGTTTTCCATTCTTTCAGTCTATCTGGCTGAATCAAGTGGTCGAAAAAAATATATTCTCTTCCCCTCTCTAGTCATCATTCTAGTAGGCTTACGCTACTTAACCTTGAAAGCCGATTGGCCTTCGGTGACGGCTACCCTAACCGCATTTGACCCCGTTCTCTACGCTTCTTCTTTTATATCCCCAACCTTTATTGATTACTTAATCAATGTGCTCTTAATCTTTGTCCTGTCCTTTTTGGCCAGGCAAGGCATGTCTCAGGCCAAGAAGGGAAATGGCGAGATAAAATACCTCTTCGCTTATTTCATGGGGGCTGCATTGCTTTTCCTTCAAGCGGCATGGATCAATCAAATAGCAAAGGAGCTGGTTTTGAACTCCTCCATCCCATTCGAAATAAACAACCTGAATCAACTCACGCTTAGCAGCCTATTCGGAGTCATCTCCGTTGGAGTTTTGTATTTCAGTGCGCTGATGATTGCCGATGGTCTTTCGCTTTTTGCAAAAACCAAGGGTTTGACTTTCAAATCAGCTCTCCTGTCTGGTCTTATTCTGACATTAATTTGGATCGTTGGAACACACTCAGTCGGTATAAAAGACCTGGCCTTTGTATTGTGGCCTCCTTTTGTTTTGATCGCCTTATTGTATTCTCGACTTCTTACCCAATCCACCGTTTTCCGTTTTCCGGAAGGTGCACTAATTCTGATTGTCTTTTCAACTCTCGGAGCTTACAATTTCAAAAAGTACATGCAAGACCGCGAGAAAAGCGAGATAGTAATCATAGCAGAAAAACTTGCGATAAACGATGACCCGATTGCGGAAGTGCTCTTTGACGGCCAAATGGAGGACTTGGTGCGAGATGCCAACGTGAAATCCCTTTTTGAACAAGAAGAACTACACTCTCGAGAAACGCTGGAGGATTATATCGTCTCGCGCTACTTCAACGGATACTGGAGTAAGTACGATATCACTTTGCACGCGTTTAACGCAGATAAGTCGGTATGGGGAAAACTACCCGCGACCAGACCAAGCGGGTTCGATGATCTTGAGAAAGCTCTGATCACATTCAGCGATTTGGACAGTTTAAAAGAAGGATTTCACTTTCTGTACAATGCGCCCGATCGAATCGCATATATCGGAGTATTGCCGCTAAACTACAACTTGCGCGAAACGCCTGACGGATACCTCATCTTCGAATTTGCGTCTACCCTATTTCCACAGCAAGTGGGATTCCCAAACCTTTTGATCGATAGGGAGCTTGGAAGTAAATCGGAAAACGAGCAATATTCTACCGCCAGATACTCTGAAGGTCGATTAACTAACAGTCGAGGAGAATACCCCTACCCATCAAAGCCCGAAGTATTCAAGAGGCAAATCGCCAATGGCACCAATTTTTTCCCCTTGAGGGGTTATGAGCACTACATTTCTACCTTCAATGATGACGATGTGGTGGTGGTTTCGCAAGAGCTTTACGGCCCTCTGGATAAAATCACCATGGTGACTTACCTCAGCGTGATTTATGGGATCCTTTTCTCTTTGATGATTGCGCTGTTTCGCTTTCGCCAAAACAGATCATTCCTGCGACTGAATCTGAACCGCAAAGTACAGGCGCTCTTGGTCATCCTTACTGTCACAACCATGGTCTTATTTTCACTGGCCACCAAGTACTACATCGAAGAAAAATACAGTGAAAAGAACGAGCGGCTTATCTCTGAAAAAATGCACTCCATCCTCTTGGAGCTGGAAAACAAACTCGAAGATGAAGAAGGTCTTAACTACGAGATGTCCGACTATCTCAATCGCATTCTCTCCCAATTTTCGGTCATCTTTTTTACGGATATCAATCTCTTCAATCCTCAAGGCGACCTGATTGCCTCGAGTCAAATGAGAATGTTCAATGAAGGACTAATCAGTAGAAAGATCGATCCCACTGCATACGCCTACTTGCACTATCTGGACCAAATAGAATACATCCAAGAAGAAGCTGTGGGAGAACTTTCTTACCTGTCGGCATACTCGCCCTTGCTAAACAAAAGAGGAGAAATAATCGGTTACGCAAACCTCCCGTACTTCGCCCGGCAAACAGAACTTACGAATGAAATCTCGAGCTTCCTGGTCTCTGTTATCAATTTGTTCGTGCTGGTTTTCGTGCTCTCCTTAATCATCGCGCTTTTCATCTCACAATGGATCACCCTTCCGCTGCGCTCGATTCGCGAGAGCTTGTCGGCAATTGAGCTTGGAAAAGCAAATAGATTGGTGGGTTATAAAGGGCAGGACGAGATAGGTCTTCTCGTAGATGAATACAATGCCAAGGTATCGGAACTGGAGATGAATGCCGCCAAACTGAGTCAGTCTGAACGCGAATCGGCCTGGCGCGAAATGGCCAAACAGGTAGCTCATGAGATCAAGAACCCTCTCACACCGATGAAGCTCAGCGTCCAGCATCTGGAAAGAACGCTACTCGCTGAAGGTTCTGTAGATGAGGAAAAGGTAGGGCGTGTAATGAAAAACCTAATTGAGCAAATAGACACGCTCACCGCCATCGCCAATGCTTTCTCGGGTTTTGCCAAGATGCCTAAAGCCAAAGTAGAAACGATCAACTTGAAAGATACGGTAGAGAGTGCCGTAGAGCTCTTCAGCGGCTTTGATCGAATAGATTTCGAAACGATCTATCCTGAGAGTGGTTCTTGTTTTGTGAAGGCCGATAAAGACCAATCGATAAGACTATTCAACAATCTCTTGAAAAATGCAGTTCAATCGATGACGGGGGATCGAAGAGGTCATATAACGATAGAAATTAAAGAAGAAAAAGAAGGCTACGCCACCCTTATTTCTGACAATGGTTCAGGCATCGCTCCTGATCAAATGTCAAAACTATTTATACCCAACTTTACGACTAAAACCCGTGGAATGGGATTGGGATTGGCCATGTCCAAAAACATCGTTGAGAATTTTGGCGGTGAAATTTCCTTTACCAGTGAATTAGGCAAGGGAAGTCAGTTCAAGGTATGGCTGCCTAGAGCTTAAGTTCGAATCGCTTTTTCTTAAATGTTCGGCGTTTCAGTTCCTTCAGTGTTTTCGCTTCACCTGCCTTTCCTTTTGAGGAATCTTTGAATTTGATTTTTCCTTTTCCCGAGAATGACGAGCCCTTCTCAAAAACCAGCTCTGTTGAATCTTCCAAGACTATTCTACTCTTCCGAAGTAATTCCAAATCTCCACCCTTTTCCACAATTATTTTACTGTCCTTAAGCAGTCGTACTTCTTTCCCGATCGTCAATTTAGCCCCGCTCTTTACGCGCAGCACAGTCGGAGAAGAAAAATAAATTTCACCGGCCACGGTATCGGGCTGCACGAACCTAGTCACGGTTTTCCCACGATCCAAGGTCAGAACAGACTCTACACGTAAATCAGCACCACCCTGATTGTGGTTATTCAGCAAAATATCCGATCCCGCCCAGCGTCGTGGTTCTTGCAGCATGGTATCGTTAAACGAAACCTCAACTTTAACAGACAAATCGGGAAGAGTCTCGAGAATCCGGAGAGAGATCCCATTCAGGTAAATCGCATCAGAGTTCTGTGAATTAGTTGATTTCCCCTTTCTCGCATTCACATGTGTAATAGTAGATGCAGTAGATGGATTGGTTCCCAAGCCAATATGGTCAATCTCTCCCTCGCGCATTCCATAAGCAGGATCTCCCAAATGAGGGTGGCGGGTGTAGCTGCCATCAGCGTTTCTTCTCGTGCTCAGACGTCGCATATCGTCGCGGGTAATCTCTGTATTGGCATCGGTGTAATAAAACGGCTCTTCGAGCTCATGATGGCCCGTCAGCGGATTTTCAAGTTCGCCCTTCAGGGTGTACACGTAATGTGGCTTATTGTCTACGCAAACGCCCAAATCGAGCTTCTCATCATCCCAAAAGAAATCATATGCCCCTGTGGCGGGAAGGGGCTTTAAGTAATCTGCCTGAACATCACTGTAAATCCGTTTTCCCTCCTTTCCGTTGGCGTCAATCTGCCGAGTGAGATACAGTCCGGAAGTGCGGGTTTAATGCATTCGTGATCTTCGTGGTTAAACACATCCGTGGGTGAGCCATTATTGGAATAGGTAGTGTGATTCTCCACCCAAATCCATTGAGGAAATTCATCATCGGGAATAAATGGAAGTTTTATCCTCAGCGCATCTCCTGTGGTCACAAAATCTCTCAGTACGAATACGCGAGATTCATTTCCTGATTGAATATCGCCATTCACTTCTTGCCCCTCTTCGTCGCGGGCACTGATCAGGTAATCATTTTCTTTTGGCTTCCAGCCAAGCCAATATCTATCCCACCCTGACGGTGACAAGAGGGCTGAATTTGCTGCTCCCATCATGGACCATCCTCCTTGAAGCGCAGTGACATAACTCCTGAAATTTGCGCTGTTTCCACCTCCAGAGTGGAAATTATTCCCTCCGATGAGCAAATGATTGAACTCGTGTTTCAGGATTTTAAATGGCAATCCGTTTCCTCCGCCAAAAATGGAATACGAGTCGGTATTGAAGCCACCAATTCTTCCGCCACTCGAAGCAGATGCTTGGCCGGTAGCATTGGGAATAGCCGAAAAGTTTCTGAGAAATATCATCAAATGATCCACCCCTGAAAATTCTGATGAAGGCGTCTTCGGCACTCCTCTCTTCGACTCATCCTCCCAAAAATCGAAATCCTCAAAACTCAAATTTTCTGAGGATATTTTTTCGGCAGAATTGAGTCTCTCAATCACCGTTTTCAAAATATTCGACTTACTGCGACCAACTTCCGATTGCTTTACCGTTATGATCTCGGGATAATAATCTCCCAAAACGGTAAGCTCACCGAAAGAGCATTCGCTATAGTATCTTGTAAGTGCTCTGAGAGAATCCTCTTCATCAAATACGTTGAAAATCTCGTCCTTGTATTCAGGCAATTCATTCACTTTCCAATTTTCATGGCCTCTTGGATAAGCATCTGCCGATGGATCTTCGTCGTGATCAACTTCCACAAAAACCATCAGCACTCTAACGGTCCCTCGAGTTGGCAATACCCAACCATTCTCGCTGTTTTCCTGACCAAAAACATGACAGGAAAGAAAAAGAAACAAGGCAGGAAGGAAAACGATATATCTTCTATGGAATAGTAATCCGTACATTTTGATTCAAGAAATTACATTTGCATGAAACCGCAATTCGAAATCATGGACAATATACTAGTTACACAATCAGGGCATCTTCGAGAAATCACAATTAATAGAGCCGAAAAGCTCAACGCGCTGAATTCACAGCTTATCAAAGATCTCTCCACAGAGATGCACAAAGCCGATGAAGATAAAGAAACTCGCGTGGTGATTCTGACGGGTGCGGGAGAAAAGGCTTTCGTTGCCGGTGCAGATATTTCTGAATTTGCCCACTTCGATGAAGTGCAGGGAAGAGAGTTGAGTCAAAAAGGTCAAGACCTGCTTTTTACAGCCGTTGAACAAATGAAGACTCCCGTCATTGCCGCGGTGAATGGATTTGCACTTGGTGGAGGACTCGAATTGGCTATGTCTTGCCACATGCGCATCGCTTCAGAAAATGCCAGATTGGGATTGCCCGAAGTCAGCTTGGGAGTCATTCCCGGATACGGCGGTACGCAGAGATTGGCACAGCTTGTAGGAAAAGGAAAAGCCCTCGAAATGATCACTTCCGCGCAGATGATCGACGCTCAAGAGGCTTACCGACTGGGATTGGTAAACAAGGTAGTAGCCCAAGATGAACTTTTGGATGAATGCCGAAAATTAGCCGGAAAAATTGCCAATAATTCTCCATCGGCTATAGGATTGGCCATTCGTTCGGTAAATGCACAATATTCGGAAGGAGTTAATGGTTATCAAGTCGAAGTCGACTCTTTCGGCGATTGCTTCAAATCGGGAGACTTTAAAGAAGGAACTCAAGCATTTTTGGAAAAACGCAAACCCAGCTTTAAGGGTGAATAAATACTGCCCCACTTTATGAGCACGCTGCGAAGCCTACTAGGCCAAACAGCCATCTATGGTGTAAGCAGCATCGTGGGGAGAGTGATGAATTTCTTTATCCTCACTCCTTTTTACACCCGTATTTTCGACAAGGTGGAATACGGCGCCATCACTGAGCTGTACGCTTATGTGGCGTTTCTGTTGGTATTTCTAACCTACGGAATGGAAACGGCATTCTTTCGCTTTGCCTCACAGGAAAAGGATCCGTCCAAGCAGTCTGTGGTTTTCAGCACTGCGGCTATTTCATTGCTTTCCACATCAACGCTTTTTATCGCGCTCATCTACCTCACGGGTGGAAACATGGCAGATGCCTTGGGCTACGCCTCAAATCCCGAGTACATCATCCTCTTCGGGTGGATCGTTGCGATCGATTCGTTTGTAACGATTCCTTTTGCCAGACTGCGCCTGCAAAACAAAGCCATTCGGTTTGCTTCGGTCAATTTAGCCAGCATCGTGGTCAACATTCTGCTAAACCTTTTCTTTTTCCTTTACTGCCCCACTGCACTCGAAAACGGAAACGATTGGATCAGTAGTTTTTACAATCCCGAGTTTGGAATCGGTTATGTTTTCGTGGCCAATTTGGCGGGTAGCATTACCAAGCTCATTCTCCTTTTACCTGCTCTCAGGGGGATGAAATACGGGTTTGACCCAAAGCTTTTCAAAGAGCTCCTCCCCTACGCCATTCCCTTGCTCATATTGGGGCTGGCGGGAATTGTAAACGAAACATTTGACCGCGCGGCATTCGAAAGTCTTTCAGGATTGCCAAAAGAAGAAGCCGCCGCCCAATTGGGAATTTACGGTGCTTGCTACAAAGTGGCCATGCTACTCAGCATCGGTATCCAAGCCTATCGCTTCGCCGCCGAACCTTTTATATTTTCCTTGGTGAAAGGAAAAAGGAGCAATCAAGTGCAAGCAGATGTCATGAAGTTTTACTTTATCGTCGCCCTACTCATCAGCATGACGCTTATCTGTCTGGACGATATCGCGCTACTGCTGATTGGTGAGGAGTTTCGCGTCGGAGCTCAGGTGATTCCGATATTGCTTAGCGCCTATATTTTTTACGGGGTGGTGTTCAACCTTTCCTTTTGGTACAAACTCAATGATAAAACGATTTACGGTGCGGGAATCGCCATAAGCGGAGCCCTCGTCACAATAGGGCTCAATATTTGGCTGGTGCCGAAAATCGGCTACTTTGGCTCTGCTTGGGCTACCTTGGCCGCCTATGTCGTTATGACTATCATTTCTTACAGCCTTATGCGAAAGCATCACCCGATGCCTTATGACTTAGCCTCAATAGGTCAATATGTTTTACTAGCCGTGATTTTGGTTTCAACCTTTGAGTTTATAGACCCTGTAGGATGGATGAAATACGCAGGAGGTATCGGTGTGATTTTAGTATTCACTTTATTCGCTTTTCAAAAAGAAAAAAAATTACTCAGACTAAATGACAACAGTAGAAATCATTAATAAATCACATCACCCCCTGCCCCACTATGCCACTGAAGGTAGCGCAGGGTGCGACTTAAGAGCAAATCTATCCGAGAGTGTAGTACTGAAGCCGCTTGAGAGAAAGTTGATCGATACAGGCATTTTCATTGCGCTTCCCATTGGCACCGAGGCCCAAATAAGGCCCCGCAGCGGAATGGCTTATAAGGAAGGTATAACCGTCTTAAACTCACCCGGAACGATCGATGCCGACTACCGCGGAGAGGTGAAGGTATTATTGGTAAATTTGTCGGCTGTTGAAGCTACCATCCAAGATGGCGATAGAATAGCTCAAATGGTTATCGCGCGTCACGAAGTAGCGAATTTTAAAGAAGTTTCGACGCTGTCTGAAACGCTTCGAGGTGAAGGCGGTTTTGGAAGCACAGGAAAAAAGGACTGATACTGAATGAACATCATTATACCCATGGCCGGTCGCGGAAAGCGACTTCGCCCTCACACGCTGACCGTTCCCAAACCACTCGTAAAAATTGCAGGCAAACCCATCGTCCAACACTTGGTTGAAGACATTGCCCGACTCCTGAACGACGAACCTCTGGAAGAGATCGTATTCGTTACAGGGCAATTTGGCGAAGAAGTGGAAAACCATCTTTTGGATGTTGCTACGAGTCTTGGTGCTCAAGGCAAAATAGCCTATCAAGATGAAGCTTTGGGCACGGCTCACGCCATTTGGTGCGCCAAAGAAGCGCTGAAAGGAAAAACCATTGTGGCTTTTGCAGACACGCTATTCAAAGCCGATTTTCAGCTTGACCCCGACGCTGACGGAATGCTATGGGTAAAGCAAATCGACGATCCATCGAGTTTTGGTGTGGTAAAGCTAAACGGCGATGGTCATATCATAGACTTTGTAGAAAAGCCGCAGGAGTTCGTAAGTGACTTGGCCATGATCGGTTGCTATTATTTCAAAGAAGGCCGCGATCTATACACCGAGATAGAATACCTGATTGATAATGAGGTGATGAAGAGCGGAGAATACCAACTACCCGATGCTTTGCGCCGAATGACTGAAAAGAATAAGACCTTCTCACCTGGTAAGGTAGACGAGTGGATGGATTGTGGAAATGCAGCCGTAACCGTTGAAACCTCTAATAGAGTGCTTGATTTGAAGTACCCGAATTCCGAAGTTGCTTCGGATGTGGAGTTGATCAATTCGACTGTTATCGCTCCATGCTACATTGGCTCGGGTGCGAAGATTATCAATTCTGTGGTCGGCCCCAATGCTTCGATAGGAAGTGACACGACGATAAAAGATTCCCGCATTTCGCATAGCCTTATTCAAGACAACTCTCACCTTGTGGGTCAGTCATTGGCACAATCCATGATTGGGAGCTTCGTTAAGCTAGAGACCAAGCCCGCGGTAATGAGTCTCGGCGACTTTAACGAAATCCAATGATTCGAATCCTCAACATAATTTTAGTCTCCTTTCTTCTTCTCGCAGCCGTGGGCTGCAAGAGTACCGAAGGTGTTTCTCAAAAGAAAGCGGAGAAGACTACTGAACTCACAGAGGTCGAGTCTCGCGAGTATCAAATCGCATTCATGGACGCCAGCAAGGAGAAAATTCTGGGAAACATTAATGAGGCGGAGCGACTTTTCCAGAAGGCCCTAACCATCAATCCGCGCAGCGATGCTGCCATGTTTGATTTGGCAAAAATCGCGGTAGAACGAGGAAGACTCGGTGAGGCCGCAACTTTACTAGAGCAAGCCGGAGAGATAGACCCTGAGAATCCATGGTACACGGAATACTTGGCACAAGTATATGCCGAATCGGGAAGATTGGACGAAGCCATTGAAACGGTCAGAAGAATCATTGAATCGCAGCCGGAGAAGTACGATTATTACTTCAACCTCGGCTCTCTTTTGAGCGCTCAAGGCAAATACGATCAGGCTTTGAAAGTCTATGATGACCTCGAAGATCAATTCGGGTTGATGGAAGAAATTGCCATGCAAAGGCAAATGATCTTTCTAGAGCAAGGGAAGGCTGACCAAGCTCTGGAAGAAGCGAACAAATTGATTGAAATGAACCCGGAAGAAATTCGCTATTACGGGATGAAAGCAGAGATCTTGGAGCAAACGGGCAAGAAAGAAGAAGCTAAAGCTTTGTATGCCGAAATGCTTGAGATAGATCCTGATAATGGGCTTGTGCTTTTGGCTCTTTTCGAAATTGCAGAGCAAGAAGGGAAATCTATGAAAGCCCGAGAATACTTGACTTCTGCTTTTAGAAGTGAGGACTTGGGAATCGACGTGAAAGTCAATATCCTGCTCAACCTGATGTCGAATCCGGGCGAATCGCCTGATTACCTTTTCAAGCTTTCAGATGAATTGGTGGCAGCGCATCCGAATAATGCCAAGGCATACGCGATTCAAGGAGATCTCTACAACAACTTCAACCGACAAAAAGAGGCCAGATCGAAATTTCAAAAAGCGGTAGAAATCGATCCCAACCGCCCGCCTATTTGGCAAGAAATCTTAATCATCAGCTCTACGCTCAATGATTTTGAAACAATGCGCACCGAGAGTGAAAAAGCTCTTGAATACTTTCCGCAACAGCCGATTTTTTATCTCTTCAACGGCATTGCATTGCAGCAATTGGGACAAACCAAAGAAGCTATTGATGCCCTCGAATCAGGAAAGAATTTGGTGATAGACAACAATGAATTGCTCGGTCAATTCTATGCTTCACTCGGTGATGCACACCACTCCATAAACGACCATCAAGCGAGCGACGCTGCCTACGAAAAAGCGCTGAAGTATACTCCCTCAAACGTGATCGTCCTCAACAACTATGCGTACTATCTTTCATTAAGAGGAGAAAACCTTGAAAAAGCCGAATCAATGGCAAGAAAGGCGAATGATCTGAGTCCCAATCAGGTGAGCTTTCAGGATACTTACGCATGGGTACTGTTCAAAAGAGGCAACTACCAAAACGCTCTTTTTTGGATAAAAGAAGCCTTGAAAAACGGAGGAGACGAAGATCCTGATGTCTTAGAGCACCACGGTGATATCCTTTGGCAGCTCAATGATAGAGAGAATGCAAAAATCGCCTGGCAAATGGCTCTCGATGCGGGTGGAGATGCAAATCAGCTAAGCGAAAAAATTGCCCGTAGCGAATGAGAAGGATTGTCCATCTGATATTCTTCTTCGGCTTGTCCCTCCTGATTCTTTCGGGATGCAAAACCAGGCGGGCTCTTACCAAAAGCCCCTTGGTACCCTTGAGCGAAAAAGCAATAATCGAACAACTCGAGGCAAACGTTTTCGACTTTAATACCCTAAGTGCGAAACTGTCTGTGAATGCCATAACAGAAAAGGAAAACCGCTCTTTTAAAGTAAACATGCGTATCGCCTCTGACAGTGCCATCTGGATGAGCATTACGCCTGCTCTTGGAATAGAAGCGGCTCGCGCTATGATTACAGCTGATAGCCTCAAATTTATTGACAAGCTCGCCGACAAATACTACTTAGGCGATTACCGTCCCCTAGACACACACTTAGGCAACGAAGCTCAAAAAGAATTCATTGAGAATCTATTGGTTGGGAATCCCATCCAAATCCTGGAAGGAGAAAAATACCAGTCTGTGGTGGATGAACTCTACTATGTGATTCAGACAAAAAATCCACGAAAAGTGCGCAAGGCAGTTGACCTCACATTCAAACCATCGAAGGAAGATACGCTACAGATCGAGACGGAAGTGGTGAGAGAAAAGAAGCTTCAAAAAGCAGTGGAGAAATTGGAAGAGGAAGACTTGGTCATTAAAAGATTCTATGTTCGCTCTGATAACTTCAGAGTGGAAAAAGTCCTTATTGAGGACTTACTCACCCAGCGATCATTTCAAGTGGTGTACGGTAATTTTTTAGAAGTAGAGGGCAATTTCTTTGCCCATGATGTCGATATCTTTATCGATACACCTAAGGAATCAGGAAAATTTGAATTTTCTTACTCCAGAATTAAAATCAACGAACCTCAATCCTATCCTTTCAAAGTTCCTTCAAAATATGAACCTCTTTTCCGTTAAGCGTATTCTGTTGCTCATAGCTCTGTTTGGGGCCATGATAGCGGGTGCTCAAGAAAAAGAGAGCTTGAAGAAAGAGCGCGATAAAATTTCTGAAGAAATCAGTTTCACCAATAAATTGCTTCAAGAGACCCGTCAAAACCGAAACAAAATGGAGGGCGAACTGGGACTTTTGAATAAAAAGATCAGGCTTCGGGAAGACCTGATAAGTAGTATAAAAAAGGAAGTGAGACTCTACAATCGCCAGATTGAGAGAAACCGCGAACAGATTGCCGAATTGGAATCGGAATTGGGCGAACTAAAAAACCGCTATGCTGATCTGATCAAACTAGCCCACCGCACCAACCGCACTCAGGATAGACTTATGTTCATCTTCGCATCCGAAGATTTTATTCAAGCTATAAGACGCATTCGCTATTTCAGACAACTGGCCGACCTGAGAAAACAACAAGCACAGGAAATAGAAAGTACCAAAGAGAAATTAGTCGGACTGAATCGCGAACTGAACGATGGTATCAGTTCCAAAAATGAAACACTTCGGCAAGAACAAGATGCAAAGCAGGATCTCTCTCAAGACCTTTCAAAGCAACAGGAAACGGTGTCTTCTCTAAAAAGCGAAGAACGCAATTTGCTCAGCACACTCAAGGAACAGGAAAAGCAGCGGGAAAAAGTCAACAAAGAAATCCAGCGAATTATTGAAGCCGAAATCAGAGCTTCAAAGAAAGATAATGCGGGTGTTTTTTCCTTGACCCCCGAGGCGGCAGCGTTATCCGCTGATTTTGAAAAAAACAGAGGAAAGCTTCCGTGGCCGGTTGAACGAGGTGTAATCACCCAAAAATTCGGAGACAATCCCCATCCTGTTTTGGCGGGAATCATGGTGCCCAATAACGGGGTGAACATCGCTACCAATCAAAATGCCCAGATCAGGGCCGTTTTTGACGGGACGGTATCCGGTGTATTCAGTATTCCGGGAGCAGGGAAAAACGTCATAATCAACCATGGAGGTTACCGCTCTGTCTATTCCAATATGAAAGAAGTCTTCGTTTCGAAGGGTCAGAAAATTTCGGCCAAAGAAGCGATCGGCCTAGTGCTGACAGACGAAGTAGATGGGAAAACCGAAGCTCATATTGAGATTTGGAAAGTGAGCGAACAAGGCACTGTTAAAGAAGATCCGGCAAAATGGATCGTTAGACAATAGGGCGTATTATTTCTTAACTTTGCACAAAAAAACAAGCATGTTGCTTTCTATATCTTTTAGGAATGATTGGACTATGGCTCAATCATTCTGATTGTTCTCGCGGTGCTACTTATGTTCGGTGGAAAAAAAATCCCTGAATTTATGCGTGGTTTGGGACGTGGAATGAAGGAATTTAAGGATGCTACCAAGGAAGATAGCCCTTCGTCAGAATCAACCGATTCCAACAAAGACTCAAAGTAAATCACTTTGAAAAAGTACGTTAGCCTTCTCGAAATCCAAAAAGATCTTGACCAAAACGGTCTCGAGCTTAAAGACTTAGTGGGTCAATACCTGCATAATATCAAAGAATCTGCTGATCTCAATATCTTCTTGGAGGTATTCGAAGAAGAAGCTCTTGCGAGGGCCGAAGAGATTGGCGCGAAGCTAAAAAGCGGGAATGCCGGACGCCTTGCGGGAATGGTCATTGCTCTGAAAGACAATATCTGCTATAAAGATCATCGAGTCGGAGCTGCCTCAAAAATCCTTGATGGATTTGAGTCGCTTTACGACGCTACCGTTACCAAAAAACTTCTCGAAGAAGACGCCATCATCATTGGGCGAGTGAATTGCGATGAATTTGCAATGGGCGCTTCCAATGAAAACTCATCTAAAGGAGTCGTTAAAAACCCGGTGAATCCCGATCATGTGCCGGGTGGTTCCTCCGGAGGAAGCGCTGCAGCAGTCGCAGCAAACTGCTGCCTTGTATCACTTGGAAGCGACACAGGAGGGTCTATTCGCCAGCCCGCGGCTTTTTGCGGCGTTGTTGGCTTAAAGCCAACCTACGGAAGGGTGAGCCGCCACGGCTTAATTGCTTTCGCCTCTTCATTCGATCAAATCGGACCCATTTCTCATAGTGTAGCTGATTCTGCTTTGGTTCTCGAAATCATTGCCGGAAAAGATGATTTTGACACGACCTCAGCCTCAAGAGAGGTAGAAGCCTATTCCGATTTAACGGAAAATAAGCCTCTCAAAATAGGATATATTGAAGAGTGTTTGGAGAATGATGCTCTTGACCCTGAAGTAAAGAAAGCACATCAAAAGCTAATCGAAGAACTAAAATCACAGGGACATAGTGTAGAGCCTGTTCACATCGAAGAACTGAAATACCTGGTGCCGGCTTACTACGTTCTTACCACCGCCGAAGCATCTTCAAATCTATCGCGGTACGACGGAATTCACTATGGCTACCGCAGCGAAAACTCACACGATATTGATTCTACGTATCGCATGAGCCGAACCGAAGGATTTGGACCTGAAGTAAAGCGCAGAATTATGCTGGGAACTTTCGTTTTGAGCGCGGGATACTACGATGCTTATTATGCCAAAGCACAAAAAGTAAGAAGGATCATTAAAGAGAAAACCGACAAATTACTGTCGGAATACGATCTCCTTCTCTCCCCTACTACACCTTCTACAGCATTCCGAATCGGGTCAAAAAGTGATGATCCCATCCAAATGTATTTGGAAGACGTATTCACCGTGCACGCGAACTTGGTGGGTGCTCCCGCTATCTCGCTTCCGCTTTTCTCACACCCCGAATCAAAGCTTCCGATTGGTGCTCAATTCATGGCGGGTTCTTTCCGCGAGAAGGTACTTCTGACGTTCGCCAACAACTTAATGCAGAGCGAAGCGTTAAAAAATTAGAAGTTTCTTCTACGATTCAACTATTCATAGGTATAGTTTCGTCGAAAAATGAAAACTTAGATTTCCATTTTTCGTATGTCACTTTAACCCCTTAAAATTGACTTAATGACTCTTCTGAAGTCGAGCTCTATTTTCTTTCTCACTTTTCTGTTCACAGGCGTTTGCGAGGCAGATGTTTATCAAGATTCTACTAAGGCCCTTGTAGAAGACACAACTGACGTGCAAATCGCTGCTGATGATCCGATACTTCTGGCTATGGATCAGTCTTGGATGAATATCGGGAAGGAATGGTTGGCCTTTACAGCCGATAGTGTTGCTCTAAATATCCATGGTTTCGCTCCTGACTCTATTCCTTCATACGCCGATAGCGTTTATGCAAAGAGAATAGCCGCCCTGAATGAAGCTACTCCCATTGAATTGGATTACAACAAATATGTGCAGGCATATATAAACGTGTATGCCAATCGCCGACGCGATATCACAAGACAAGTACTTGGACTTGCCGCGCTTTACTACCCGCTCTTTGAGGAGCAGCTCGATCGATTTGATATGCCGCTCGAATTAAAGCACCTTGCAGTGGTAGAGTCTGCGCTCAATCCTTCGGCAAAATCGCCTGTGGGGGCCACCGGGTTGTGGCAATTCATGTACACCACAGGAAAGATATACAACCTTGAAGTCAATTCTTTTGTGGACGAACGTCGAGATCCATACAAAAGTACCATCGCGGCCTGTGAATACATGCAGTATTTGTACAGTAGATATAATGATTGGTACTTGGTTTTAGCGGCTTACAACTCCGGACCGGGAAATGTGAACAAAGCCATCAGAAGATCAGGCGGAAAGAGAACATACTGGGAAATCAGGCAATACTTACCTCGAGAAACGCGAGGATATGTGCCTGCATTTATAGCTGTTAACTACATCATGAACCACGCTGCAGATCACAATCTCTATCCGATTGTACCTCCGATGCAGTATCCCGAAGTGGACACCTTACAGGTTTGCAGAAGGACCACCTTCGATCAAATTTCAAAATTTACCAGTGTTTCCGTTGAAGATTTAGAGAAACTGAATCCTTCTATGAAAAGAAACATTATCCCGAAAACTGAGAAGTGCCAGACCGTCTATTTACCGGTAGAAGCAGCAGGTCTTTTTTTAGCGAATCAGGATGAACTTTACAATTTTAACCCTGAGGCTCCTCAGGCTGTAGATGGTTACATCGTAGAAGATGTAATAGAAACCCACATCGTAAGAAGCGGTGATGTGTTGGGAAAAATAGCCGAGCGTTACGGAGTAGGAGTAAGCAGCATTCGAGAATGGAACAATATTCGCGGTAATACGATTCATCCCGGACAGAAATTGGAAATCCATAAAACGGTTCGAACCAAAGTCGGCGAAACAACAGCTCAAAAAACAGAGCCGAAGGAAGAAAAAACCGAAACTCCTGAGAAAGTCGAGGTTCAAAAATCGACTAATTCCGAAGGTTCAAAAGTACACATCGTTCAAAGTGGAGATACCCTTTGGGATATTGCCAAGCTGTATCCGGGCGTAAGTATCAATGACATTAAATCGGCCAATTCGGGGCTGGATTCCCGAAAACTAAAGCCCGGACAGAAAATAAAAATTCCTCCTTCATCATGACAAAAATCCTTCGCCACTTAAGCCTGCTACTTTTCGGAATCCTACTTTTCTCATCTTGCGATGAAACCAATACGCGCACTCTTCCCAGACATTCCGGTGAATCGGGTGAGGTACTGCTGGTAATGGATGAAAGCAAATGGCTTGGTCCTGAAGGAGACAGTCTTAGAGTTATATTGGAACAATATGTTGAGCAATTGCCGCAAACTGAGCCCATGTTCAGCCTCTTGCAGTTTTCTCCAAATGAGATGAGCAGTCTTTTGGAGCAGCATCGAAACATTATGGAAATTGAAATCGGGCCCGATGCTGAAGGAAAAAATAAGGTAACCCTAAGCAAAGACAAGTGGAGCAGCGATCAATTGGTATTCAGGGCTTACGCCAATAATCGAGATGAGTGGAATCAGCTTCTGAAAACTGAGTTTCCTCGTGTGGTGGAACTTATAAATAATAAAGAAATCGATCGGCTTCAAAAGAACTACCGCCGAAATGGAAACAAAGCACTAGAAGAAAAGATTCAGAAAAAGTTCGGAATAGAAATTCTGATTCCCAACGATACTGAAGTGGCCGTGGAAGCGGAAGACTTCATTTGGATCAAACGAGAGCGCGTCAAATATTTGGGTAATACTCCTCACGATATCACACAAGGTTTCATGGTATATCGCTACCCCTATTCAGGAGAAATCGACTTCAATGCGGACAGCCTCTTGGCTGCGCGCGATTCCATTCTCAAGAAATACGTTCCCGGCCCTCAAGATGGCACATATATGGGCACAGAGTACAGATACCCTCCCACAACGAAAGAAGTATCTCTAAATGGACAATACGCCACATATACGGCAGGTCTGTGGAAAATGGAGAACTATTTTATGGGAGGTCCTTTCAGGCGCATTGCTACGACCACAAAAAACGGCAACGAAATAATAGTTGTGTCCGGATTTGTCTTCGCTCCTAAATTTGACAAGCGCGAGTACGTGCGAGAAATAGAGGCCGTTTTAGCCAGTTTGAAACTCTGATATCGGAAAATTTCCTCAGGCCGAAAAAACGTCCATCAAAACGGGAAGGGATTTTACTTCTCCAAAACCTTCTAATTGGAGTCTGTAATACTCCACGAGCGATTTCAAGAGTCTTCGACGCAAATCAGAATGTAGCTCTAAAGAGCTGCTATAATCAGCACCGACCAGAGCCGAGAACCCTTTGCTATCGACAGGATCCATCGTGTGCAGCGAACTGTTTCTATTTGCTGTAAACACTCCGTTTTGAAGATCAAAATAGCACGTGTCATCATCAAATTCTCCTTTCGGGAAAAACCCGAAAAACTTTGTGAGTCTCGTCAAAAAGATGAGGTGAAAATAGGTATGATCCGAGCCCGAATCAAAATATTGCAATGAAGAAGTGATGTAGTCAAAAAGATCTTCATCGGGAGATTCTTCACGCAGAGATTTATAGAGCATTTCAGCTAAAAAGAGCTGTATGCTACCCTTTATCGGATCGTAAAACAAACCGCCCGAACCGCCCCTTACGTTAATTTCTTTTGCCGTTTGTACGCCGTACTTCTCTCTGAAGTGAAAGGTGATGTCGACCAACGAAAGTGGCTCCAGTGCAGAAAGCTTATTGCCTCGCTTTCTTCCCAACCCCCTCACCATGAAAGACATAATTCCAAACTTCCGTGTGTATGCGGAAGCGATCATAGATGAACCTGAATAAGGAACTTTTTTGAGAATCAGGGCATCCGTGGTAGTCTCCACTCCTATTTGATCATTAGTATTTTACTCACGCATTCCGAGTCAGCGTTTTCGCTGGAAACCAAGGCAAAATAGACTCCTGTTGCCACTCTTTCGCCATTCAAATTCTTGCCATCCCAAATTGCTCTCCCGCCATTGGATACGAGTGATGCCACTAAGTTTCCTCTCATATCGGTGATCCTCACATCACTGTTTCGCATTATGCCCTCTATGGTAATAGGTCCTGAATAGTTCTCTCGAACGGGATTGGGGTACACCGTTAAGCATTCATTGGATAGCTCTCCACCTGTGGCATCTCCCTGATAGGAAAGAATTCCTTCAACCGTAGCTATGAAAACCTCACCGGTTTCATCGTCTACGACGATGTCGTTGATCACATCAGAAAATAACGGGCTTTGATCGGCTGTAAATCTTAAAATCTGTTCCGTTCCATCTTCCGAAAGTAGAAATACTCCAGAGCCGAATGTTCCAATCCACTTGCGGTTAGCCCCGTCAATAGCAATTGCACTGATGCTCTGTGCCTCGAGCAAAAACTGGAAAATTCCATCCTGCTCTACCAGAATTTGTCGCGCATCACTGGGGTCATCAGTAAAAGCATCAAAGGGTGAATAAAAAACAGCAACACCATCAGACGTGCCGACCCATATTTCACCATCCAAATCCTCAGCGATACTATATACCTCATCTACCGGCAAGCCGCCGCTACCGCTTCCCGATCTAAAGAGCTCGAAATTTTTATCTCCCTGTTCACGAGAAGGAGAAAAGGCTGCTACACCGCCACGGTTTACGACCATCCATATATCCCCTTCTCGACTGACTATCATTCTGGTAAGAACATTTCCTGCATCAAAATTTCCTTCCAGGTCGAAGGATTCCCAAGATCCGTCGGGCCTCAATACCGCCAAAGGTTCATCGGCATATCCATTGGTCATCCAGAGATTGTTGTCATTGTCTTTTACGATATCTGCCACTCCAACAAACCCCTCGCCTTCCGGCAGGATAAACTCTTCCCGAATTTCGAGACTACTGTTATTTTCGTCGTAAACGGTTAGAATTTCACCTCCTTGAGAGGTAACCATTCCACCAATCCAGCTCCCAACATAGGCCAGATCGGGATTGTCCGGATCAGGGTAAGCCACGGTGACATCAGATATCCTTTCTTCCGAAAAAACAGGAAGCTCATTCGGCATGTAGTTCTCCCATTCTCCGTTGTAAAACTTATAGAATCCTGCTTGAAGAAAGGTGTTGTTCCAGTTTCCGGGATGCTGCGGAAAGCCGCTTGCCACCCAAAGCCTACCATCACTTAGTTCGAGTTTAAATGCGCTATTTGTTCCGGGACCCGACACTCGGATAAACTCAAATCCACTTTCCTGATTGTATCTAATAAGCCCCGAACGAGCGTCTGCAATCCATAAATCTCCCATCTCATCATAAATGGCTTGAGATGCAAGCATGGACACATCGTTTCCGTAATTGTTGATTCGATATAAAAGAGATCCGTCGAGATTTTTTACATCAATGAAGTAACTTGTATTAAGGGTCAATCCTGAAGGAGACTCGGTGAGCTCGATCACATCATCAGTTGGATTAATATTCATCCAGCCCCCTTGTTGTCGAGCGTAGGTCCCTTGCTCGTCACCTTCCCGAATATTTATGTACAATAAGCCCGCTACGGCAGAAACATTCTTAACGGGACCGAATGGGACGGGGGTTGAAAGGTCTAGTATCCAGTTAGCGAAAACGGTGAGGTCTGTATTCAGCGAGCCACGAAAAAGACCGTCATCTGTAGCAGCAAACATAGTGTCGTTGAGCACGGTAACTTCATTTATCGAAGGGGTTCCGGTAGCAAGGAGCTGGTAGGTATCGCTCACTTCAAGCCGTTCGAGATTGAAAGAAACTATTCCCACACCGGTTGAAATGTAGGCTTGAGTTCCAAAAAAGTAAATGTGTCGAATCGACTTATCTCCTATTACGGAGCTATTCTTAATTGCGGGAAAATTGGTAATCGTTTTATTTCGGATGATATCCAAATTACCGTTTTCATAACCGACTATCACCAATCCCCGCTCTTCATCTGCTTTAACAGCAGTGATACCAATATCTGATAGGCCATTGACTTTGCTTATGCGAGAAATATCATTGTTGATCTTGTCATACACGAAAACTCCATTGTCAGACCCCACGAATACTTCATTGCCCAAGAGGTCGATATGAAGGGCATTATTGTAGTTCAGGTGGTCTCTCCATGTGCCGATCTGGGCTACAGAATTGAGAGAAATAATTGAAACCAAAAGGGATAATCCTAATCGGTGGAGCATCAAACTAACATTCATCAAAAACCGGTTGAATCATCTAAACGTGAAAATTATCAAAATCATGCACAGAAAAGCCCAACCGTCAATTATTTGTTGGGCAGATCATGCTTCAAGTTCGTCAAAGACATTAAATTTGCACCTCGGCCCGGTAGTTCAACTGGATAGAATATCAGATTTCGGCTCTGATGGTTGGGGGTTCGAACCCCTCCCGGGTCACAAGCTAAACCTCTTCGAAATTCTTCGAAGAGGTTTTTTGTATTGTATAAGTTACGTTCAATGCAGTGTTTACCGATTATCACAATTTACCTCACCTCTTTTGATTAGTTCTCTATTTTGGAGCTTAAATTCTACTAATATGATAGATCAACCTGAAAAAACTGAGGCTCCTCAATCAGTCACCGACTGGGTCATTACACTATTCATTACCTACATTCCGCTAGTCAATATCATCATGCTCTTGATATGGGCTTTCGATTCTGATACTCCACTTAGCAAAAAGAATTGGGCAAAAGCGCGATTGATCTGGGTGCTAATAGGAATCGCGATCTCTACGATTATCTTCACCATCTTCGGAGCTGCCATGATTGCCTCGGGGATTTTTGATTCGGCTAATTACTAAGACCAAACAAGGAGAAGGTTCTCATCCGTTCGCTCCAAAATATTTCGGGAAGGAAAAATTATGGCAAAAAGAAAACCCTGCTGATGCTCAACAGGGTTTCAGAGGTCGCGAGCGGATTGCCTGCAGCCATCCGTAAAACCCTAAGGTCAATAACAAATCCTTTCGCACTCAAGAGCGAAACGCATTTTGTTAAGGCATCGCTCAACCTAGCTGGCTTACTTTAAAAACAAAAAACGCAGGGTTTCACTCGAGGTCGCGAACGGATTTGAACCGCTGTACGAGGTTTTGCAGACCTCTGCCTAACCGCTCGGCCACGCGACCATTTTTTCAATGGGTTGCCAAAAGTATGCATTTCATACGCCAATTACCAAGAAGAGGTTGCTCTTTTCGTCAACCTTCTATTCGAAAGGCAACTTCTGCCACATCACCATTGATGGGTGGTGCTATTTTGCGGACGCAAACCCCCGCTTTCTTGATGCGGGAATCTGATTCCTTGATTCTGGTATGAATGCGGTGTGCCACCTGCTCGATCAACTTCGAACGGACGGCCATTTCCTCCTTTACAATTCTATTCAAGAGAACATAATCAACCGTATCGACCAAATGATCTGTTTCGAAAGAAGTCGATACATCAGCATCTACAAAGAGATCCACGATATAGTTCCCTCCTATTCTTTCTTCCTCAGCCAGACAGCCGTGGTATCCGTATACTTTTATTTCACGAACCTCAATTCGCTGCAGCTCCCAACTCACTGATTCCTTTTTTCATTCGGTTCAAACACTCTTCTTTTCCCAACAGGGCCATACTGTCAAACATAGATGGGCACATGCCTTGACCGGTAATAGCAAAACGAAGGTTAGGCAATACTCGCCCCATTCCCAGCTCGGTCTTTTCCAGGTAGTTCTTTAAAAGCTCCTTCACAATTTTCAGCATTCCATTCGCCAAGAGCATTGAAGTCTGCCATCAGGTTCTCCATTACTTCAGGCGTATCCTCCTTCCACTTTTTACGGGCTGTATTCTCATCATATTCGGTCGGAGCTTCGAAAAGATAGCTTCCGTTTTCTACGATTTCAGGCAAGAAAGAGGCTCTTTCTTTCATCAAGCGACTCACTTCCGACAAGTAGTTTAGGTCTACATCGTATCCTTTCTCTTTTGCCAAAGGCGCTATCAGCTCACCAAGCTCTGCATCGCTTTTCGCACGCAGGTACTGCTGATTGAACCATTTTGTCTTGTTAGGATCGAATTTGGCTCCCGCTTTTCCCACTCGTTCCAAGCTAAACGCTTCAATCAATTCGTCCATAGAGAAAATTTCCTGAGGAGTTCCCGGGTTCCATCCCAGCATGGCCAGCATATTCACAAATGCCTCAGCGAAGTATCCGTTTTGCTTATAACCGCTCGATTTCTCTCCCGTTTTGGGGTCTGTCCACTCCAGTGGAAATACCGGAAAACCTAGTCGATCTCCATCGCGCTTGCTGAGTTTTCCATTTCCGTCAGGACGCAAAAGCAATGGCAAGTGAGCAAATTGAGGTGCCTCCCATCCAAATGCGTCGTAAAGCAACACATGAAGTGGAGCCGAGGGGAGCCATTCTTCACCGCGAATCACGTGCGTGATTTCCATCTTGTGGTCATCCACGATATTGGCCAAGTGATATGTCGGCATTCCATCACTTTTGAAAAGGACTTTATCATCTAGTTGAGCAGTATTTACTACCACCCAGCCGCGAATAAGGTCGTTCACCCGCACATCTTCTTTTCGAGGCATCTTGAAACGAATCACATATGGATGTCCTTCTTCTAAAAGCTTCGTCACTTCTTCCTCACTCATGGTGAGCGAGTTGCGCATTGATTCGCGTGTGATGGCGTTGTATTGAGGAGAAGCGACTTTGGCCTTTTTAAGCCTTTCGCGCATCTCTTCCAATTCCTCAGCAGTGTCGAATGCGTAATAAGCATGGCCCGCTTCAATCAATTGATCAGCGTATTCGCGGTACATCGCCTTTCGCTCACTTTGGCGATACGGCCCAAACTCGCCTCCGAATCCGGGGCCCTCATCGGGAGTCATTCCGCACCAGGCAAGGGCTTCTTTTATGTAATCTTCAGCACCTTCAACATATCGGTTTTGATCTGTGTCTTCAATTCGAAGCAGAAAACTTCCACCGTGTTTTTTGGCAAAGAGGTAATTGTACAAGGCTGTGCGCACACCTCCCATGTGTAACGGGCGGGTGGGGCTGGGCGCAAATCGAACGCGAACTTTCATGCGTGGTTTCTTAATTTGGCCGCAAAGATAGGCCAATTGACCGGATTGGATTTGAAACTACCTTTGTTGTCTTCATGGATTCAGACTACGAATTAATCGACTTTGGAAACGGCCGTAAACTCGAGCGTTTTGGCGCTGTAATCCTCGATAGGCCGGAAATTCAGGCAGTAGGCTCACCAAGTCTCCGTTCAAGTCGGTGGCAAGAGTTGGCTTCCGCCAAATTCGTAGAAACCACAAAAACGAAAGGCAAGTGGGTAAAAAACGAGGCTGTTCCTGAGTCTTGGGAGTTCTCATTTGAAAATGGAAAAAAATCTTGGAAAGCATTGCTGGGGTTGAGTCCCTTTAAGCACATCGGTCTATTTCCTGAGCAGGCTGAGCATTGGAAGTACTTAATGAAGAATGTAAAAAGCGGAAATCGCGTTTTGAACCTCTTTGGATACACCGGTGCTGCCAGTCTCTGCGCTGCTGCTGTCGGTGGCAATGTTTTTCATGTAGACTCTTCCAAATCGATCGTGAATAAAGCGGCTGAAAATGCCGCTGCGAGTGAGATTGATGGAATTCATTGGGTAGTTGAAGATGCGCTGGCTTTCGCTAAAAAGGAGGTAAAGCGCGGAAATAAATACCACTTCATCATTATGGATCCTCCCATCTATGGAAGAGGGAAAAAAGGCGAGCATTGGAAGCTGGAAGATTTATTACCCGATTTAGTAGATACTGCTTCTAGGCTTCTTTCGAAAAAAGGAGTTTTGATTCTAAACACCTACTCTCCAAAAATCGAAATTGAAGATATGGTAAAGCTGGTGAATGACTCGAAATTACGGGTGATGAAAAAAGGATGGCTTTCCGTTTCGGCGGGTACACGAAAGCTCAATCTTAGCCGTTTTGTGGTGTGCGCTTCTGCTTAACAATCCTTAACTTGGTCGCATATCACTTTGGTTAGTTCAAAGCGTTTATTGTAACAG
>CALOFA010000029.1:0-50781 GCA_942492545.1 uncultured Cryomorphaceae bacterium
AGATGATGTTCGTTGCCGATATGGTTGTAGATCACATCCATCACCATTTTCATATCTCGCGCTTTTAGCGAATCCATCAGTGTTTGAAAAAGTTCATTTGTGCCAAATCGCGGATCGATTTTGTAATGATCGGTGATGGCATAACCGTGATACGACTCATGCGGCTGATCATTTTCCAAAAGTGGATTGGGCCACAGCGCCGTATTACCCAGCTCTTGGATGAAATCCAAATGATCGATGATTCCCTGAATGTCTCCACCATGTCGCTCATAAGGCTCGCTACGATCGATTCCTACTTGGGTCATTCCTTCAACACTGTCGTTCGACTCATCTCCATTCGCAAATCGATCGGGAGTAACCAAATAAATCAGGTCTTTTCCCGAAAGGCCTCTCTCAGCTTCTTGGCGTGCCTTCAACTCGTAATCGAACGAAAATTTGCCTCCGTCACCTTTTGACTGTGAAACGCAATGTTTGGGCTTGCGCATTCTTCCCAATCTCCAGGTGCAAGATCAAATAGTTCGGATTTGGTAGCTGAGTTGTTTTTGTAAGCCTTACACCATCCCCCGATTTTTTGAGCTCAAAATCATTGCCTCCGATGTTTTCTTTGTGAACCAAGATTTCCAGATTTCCATCGGGCATGCCCACCCACCAATGCGGTGGTTCTATGGTGTATGCCGTTTTTTTATTGGCTTGAAGTGATTCAGACGCTGTAGTGTAGCCAAATGCAAGCGTAGATAAGAATGCTGTGAATCCAAGTATGATAATATTTTTAATCATATGATAATCAGATGTATGAGCTTAAACCTGATGAAAATCAGTTCTTGTTTTTTCAAGGTTGTCAAAATTAAGCTAATTTTGTTAGTGTAAAAAGAACAATAACTCAAATCAAACCTTAAAAATTACTAGTATGAAAAAAGTGTACTTAATGGCACTAGCCGCGCTTTTCGGATCAGCTTCGATGGCTCAGGTAAGTGTTACTTTTCAAGTGGATATGAACGGCGAGACGGTTTCTCCGAACGGCGTTCATGTGGCAGGAAACTGGCAAGATGAAGCTGGTTTTCCAGGTGAGTGGGATCCGAATACTACCTCCAGAGGCATGACTGATGACAACGCGGATGGTATTTATGAATTGACTGTAGATGTGCCTCCCGGGGATTACGAATACAAGTTTATCAACGACAATGCATGGGGTGCTGATGAAGCAGTTCCTTTGGTATGTCAAAGAGGTGGCGGTAACAGCAACCGTGTTTTTGTTGTTTCTGATTGGCATGCTGATGTAGCGAATTTGCCTGATGGTTACGTACTTCCTGCTGTAGAGTTTGGCGGAAGTGCCTTGCTGCGGTCAGAAGTAGCACTTCGACTGCAAATTGATATGGCAGACCAAACAGTTGGTGAATTAGGCGTACACGTAGCAGGTAGTTTTTCTACTCCTGTTTGGACTCCTCAGCTTTCTAAGGCTTGGGAAGTTGGTAACGGCAAGTATGCATTTGTTGCCAGTGTTCCGATTACAGCTCCTTACCAATACAAGTTTTTGAACGGAGACTTCTGGGGAACGGATGAAGGTGTTCCTGCTGAATGCGCTACTGATGGAAACAGATTTGTTGCAATTGGAGATGTGGATGTGACGACCGAAAGTTTCTGTTTTGGAACTTGTGGTCTCTGTGCTGAACCTGTTTCAGTGACCTTTAGAGTTAACATGTCAATTGAGACCGTAAGTGTAAACGGCGTTCACGTTGCCGGTAATTGGCAATGCTGCAGGTTTTGACCTTCAATGATTGATCTGGTCAATCTCCATGACTGATATCGGTAATGGAACTTGGGAATTAGCGGTTCTGTTCTCTAGATCCAGGTAGTTATCAGTATAAGTTTGTAAACGGAAATGATTGGGGAACTCTAGGAGAAGGCAATTTTGGTGATGAATCAGTGCCTGGAGAATGTAATGAAGGTGGAAATAGATTTTTTAACGTAGTTGAAGATGCTCCCATGATTTTAGCTAACTGCTATGCTCAATGCACTGAAGAATGCGTTGAAAATCCTGATCCTGCAAATATGACATTCTTAGTGGATATGAATGCAGAAACCATTTCGGAGGATGGTGTATTTCTGATTGGAGGTTTCACAACTCCCCAATGGCAAGCTGGAGCAACACAAATGACAGATGAGGATGGAGATGGCATTTATGAGACTACACTATTAGTTGATGGCCCCGCCGATATACAATTTAAATTTACTAATGGTGATCCATACCCAGGTGGAGTAAATGATGAATCCGTAGCCGAGTCCTTCGATTTTCAATCTGCCGGTTGTGGCGTTCCTAGTCCTGTAAGTGGCTGGAATAGAATTTATACGCGATCAGGTGAGGATGAAACTATAGGTTTCGTCTACAATTCGTGTCAATCGATTTTGAGTACCAATGACCTCGAACTCGGCCGCGTAGCCATCTACCCAAACCCTTCTTCAGGTGTTAGTTTTCTTGAAGTAGAAAATCCGAACAACCACACGCTTCGAATGAACATTGTGGACATTACGGGTAAAGTCGTAACTGATAACATGTTAATCAACACCACTCGTTACGAAATCAATACCACTGATTTGAATTCAGGTCTTTACTTCCTAAATATTGTAAATGAGCGCAGCGAGCGTGCAGTTTACAAGTTGATGGTTCAGTAATTCGAGATTAATTGTCTTTAAAAAGGCATCCGCCTCAAGCGGATGCCTTTTTTTATCTTTAAGTCCATGCGTTTATTCTTCCTTTCCATATTTACACTGACATTCCTGGTGTCGGGCGCTCAAAGGGCCATCGTTATTACATCCCTTCCTTCAAATACGCCCGCAGGTGATGAAATTTATTTCGCCGGAGACCCCAACAGCTGGAATCCCGGTAATGCGGACTGGACATTTGCTGAAAGCAATAGCGAATGGATTCTCGATTTGCCCGAATCTACCGCCTCCTCTTTCCAGGGAAAAATAACCAGAGGCTCTTGGCAAACGGTGGAAGGAAACGCAACAGGCGGGTTTATGCCCAACAGAACTTTTTTCCTTCACTTCTTCTGACACGGTATTTATCGAAGTCCTCTCTTGGGAAGGTGAATTCGTTCCCGATGACTTGCCCGAAAACCTCGTGGTGTTTGACGAAGAATTTTACATGCCCGAGCTCGATCGCTCAAGACGGGTTCGCGTATTGCTTCCCATCGATTACAACGAAACTGAATTGAATTACCCCGTGCTTTACATGCACGACGGTCAAAACCTCTTCTCCGATCAAGAATCTTTTGCCGGAGAGTGGGAGATAGATGAAGCCATGCTGGCTTTTGAAGAAGACGGTTATAACGGTGCCATCATTGTCGCTATAGACAACGGAGGTTCCCTGCGCATCGATGAGTACACACCTTACCCACATCCTGAGTATGGCGGTGGAGATGGTGATGCTTACGCAGATTTTATCGCAAACACCTTGAAGCCCGCCATCGATGAGGAATACCGTACTCTTCCCGAAAGAGAACACACTGGCATCATGGGAAGCTCACTTGGTGGACTGATCTCCTTTTATACGGCAATGAAGTACCAAGAGGTGTTTTCCAAAGTGGGAATTTTCTCTCCCTCGTTTTGGTTCAATGATGCCATCTACGACTATGCCGATGAAGTGGGAAAACAGGCGGATATGAAATTTTATTTCCTGGCCGGTGGTCAAGAGAGCAGTGGACTGGAAGCTGATGTGGAGAATATGATTGCTACTCTGGAAGCTGATGGTTTTCAAGAAGAAGAAATCAATTTTCAATTCGTTTCAAACGGGCAGCACAGCGAGTGGTTTTGGGCCCAAGAATACCCTGATGCTTTCGATTGGCTCTACCTTTTTAATCCATTATCATCGGGGAGTATCCCAAAAGAAGAAATCGAATTGTACCCGAATCCTTCCGGAGATTATATCCACTTCTCGGGAATAACCGATCCTGTGGCGTTTTCTATTTACAATTCAAACGGAAAGGAATTGCAGTCGGGTTTATCAAACCAAGGAAAAATTGACGTGAGGAATTTGCCGGCAGGCATTTACTACTTCAATGCACATAGCGCTCAGCGCGTCATTTCCGAAAAGTTTATCAAGCTGTGAAAAGATTATCCGGTTTCGGTTTATTGCTGTTTTCGGCTTTGCAGGCTTTGGCTCAGCCCAACCTGCCCGAAAACGGACCTGTCTACACGGCGGATGAAATCCCGAAGGTCTACATTACCATAGATGCCGACAGCTTAGAGGACCTCTACCTCGAAGACAATTGGTACTCCGATCACGAATACCCCGCTTCATTTGCATTTGAGGCAGAAGGACAAACCGATGTGATCTCCATGGTTGGATTTCGCTTCCGCGGAAATACATCTCGCGATAAAATCAAAAAATCCTTTAAAGTATCCTTCAACACCTTTGTAGAAGGACAAAAATATTTTGGCTTGGAAAAGCTCAACCTCAATGCAGAGGTGAATGATCCCGCTATGATGCGCTCTCGATTGTGTTGGGATCTATTCCATGATCTGGGTGTGCCCGCTCCGAGGTCAAATCATGTAGAAGTTTACATTAATGATGAGTATTATGGACTCTACCTCAATACCGAGCATATCGACGAAGAATTTGCTGAATTGCGCTTTGGAAGCCAAGGGGGAAATCTTTACAAATGCAGCTATCCTGCCGACTTAGGCTATTTGGGAAATGATCCCGAAAACTATAAGTTGGCGCCGTGGGGAACCAGAACCTACGATTTAAAGACCAATACCGAATGGGATGACTATTCTGATTTAGCTGAGTTTATCGGCTTCTTGAACCAATCATCAAACCAAGACTTGGAGTGCGGACTCAACACCTATTTCAATGTATACAGCTACCTCAAAGTAGCTGCCATAGATGTGTTGACCGGAAATTGGGACGGATACATTTACAATCAGAACAATTTCTACCTGTACCACAACCCTGCCACCGATCAGTTTGAATACATTCCATATGACACCGACAATACATGGGGAATAGACTGGCTTGACAGAAATTGGTCTAACAGAAATTTATACAATTGGAGCCAAACGGGAGCTAATCGACCGCTGTTCAATCGACTCATGGATATCGATGAATTCCGAGACATATTCTCCTATCATATTGATGATTTGCTAGAGAATCACTACTTCACAACGGTACATCAATCCTACATCGAAAACTTGCAGAGTTTCATAGAAGCCTCAGCTCTTGCCGATCCTTACCGCCCTTTGGATTGGGGATTTGACAATAATGACTTTTTGAATGCACTAGATGAGGGCGCAGGTGGCCATGTTGACTATGGTGTTTTGGAGTTTGCGGAGATCAGAAGGAACACCGCCCTTGCTCAACTGGAGTTTGTAGATATCGCTCCAATTCCGCTCAGAGTGAAGGAAGACTTTGAGCAATTTCCTTCCCTTTTTATTGTGGAAGTTTTTCTTGAAGGACCTGCCTGCCTCTCAGCTGAATTGAACTTTTCTCTAAATGGAATCCAGCAAGAAACCCAGTCCGTTTCCAATCCGACGAACTCTGTTCTTTTTCAAATCGCACTGCCAACCGATTTCGAAGAACTTGACTTATAATGTCAGTCTCTCTTCAGGATCAGGAGCAAACAGAACAGTCTATTGCGAACCAAGGCACATCTATAATTCAGCGCCTTCGAGCATTGTGATCAATGAATTGATGAGCTCCAATGAATTCACCATTTCCGATGAAGCAGGAGACTTTGATGACTGGATTGAAATTTACAATCCATCTGATCTCACGGTAGAATTGGGAGACTACTTTTTGAGCGATAACTCGAGCTCGCCTTCCAAATGGCATTTCCCCGAATACTCTTTGCAGCCGGGGAGAATTCCTCCTGGTTTGGGCCGATCGAGACCTGAATGATGGTCTGTTTCATACCAATTTCAGGCTAAGTGCCGGCGGCGAAGAAGTGCTTCTTTTCAAGGACGAAGATGATGGGATCCGATGGGTTGACGCGATCATTTTCCCTGTACTTCCAACAGACTTTAGCTACGGTAGAGAAAATAATGCGCAAAATCCTTGGATTCTTTTCTCTACTTCTACTCCCGGAGCTTCCAATTCCGGGTTCCTCGGAATCTCAGATTTTAAGTCCAATGAAAGCTTGGTTTACCCCAATCCCGTATCCACTCTTCTCTTCTTTGGAAGCAAGGTGAGCTACAGAATCGAATCCATAGAAGGCAGAAGCATAGCCCGCGGAACGGGTGAATATTTCGATGCCTCACTTCTTCCAAGTGGTGTATACATTGTTCATTTCGATGACCGAGTTCAGCGGTTTGTGAAACAATAGTCGCAACTAATACTACATCATTGGATTCTCATTTGACGAAATTTTTTTTCGATGGAATTGTTGAGATAACATCTTAAAGTGTATTTTTGACACTTATTAATAAACTTAGAGATAATCGATCAGGATATGAAGAAGTGGATTTACGCATTTGGTTTTCTTGTTTTGAGTTTTGGAGCTATTGCCCAGGTTGTAACAATTGACCCACCTTTCCCTACCATTAACGATGATGTTACCATTACGTTCAATGCTACCGAAGGAAATGGAGAGCTTTCAGGGGTAGTACCTGTTTATGCCCATACGGGTGTCATTATAGGTGATAATCCCGATTGGCAAAATGTACAAGGCAATTGGGGTACAGCTGACCCTGATGTCCTTATGTCGGTGGTAGGACCTAGCACTCATCAGATTTCATATAACATTATCGACTACTATGGTTTAACTGGAAATGAGGACGTAATCCAACTTTCTTTTGTGTTTAGAAACTCCTCCGGATCTTTGGTTGGACGAAACGCAGATGGCTCCGATATTTTTATTGATGTTTATCCCGAAGGTCAATTCTCTGCGGGAATCACAACCCCTGCCTCTCCTGAGATTATCTTGAGCCCTACTTCTAATTATACTTTTCTGGGGGAAGCAAGTTCACCCTCTGACATTACACTTTACCTGAATGACGATGTTCTGGTGTCAGAATCGGTGTCACCTCACTTGAAGATGAAGTTGATCTCACTTCTCTTTCCACAGGCCAGTAGTGGCTTTGGATGGAAGCCGATAACGGAATTGAAACGGTTACTGATTCTGTTTACGTAATCATTCAATCTGATCCTGTCGTAGCTGCCGCGCCTGCCGGAGTGATAGACGGAATCAACTACATTGATGACAATACCGTTGTTCTCCAACTCTTTGCTCCAAACAAAGATTTCGTTTATGTGCTGGGAGACTTTAATAATTGGGAATTCAATCCTGATTATTTCATGAACATTCCACCTGAAGGAGATCGATACTGGTTGGAAATTCCAAACTTGAATGCCGGTCAGGAATACCGTTTTCAATACAGTATAGATCAAGAAGACCTTCGCGTAGCTGATGTGTACTGCGAGAAAGTTCTCGATCCTTGGAATGATCCGTTTATTCCCGAAGAAACGTACCCCGGACTAATTGATTACCCCTCGGGATTAACCACCGAGATAGTTGGAGTTCTCCAAACTGCCCAAGAACCATACGATTGGGAAGTAGATGATTTTCAGCGGCCTCCTGCAGATCAGTTGGTGATCTACGAATTCTTAGTTCGAGATTTTGTGGAAGATCATTCATACCAATCACTGATTGATACTCTGTCTTATTTCGAGCGGCTCGGCGTCAATGCGATCCAGCTTATGCCAATTATGGAATTCGAAGGAAATATCTAGCTTGGGGTACAATCCGATGTTTTACTTCGCTCCTGACAAGTACTACGGAACCGCCGATAAGCTGAAAGAGTTTATTGATGAGTGCCACCAAAGAGGTATTGCAGTGATTCTCGATCAAGTATTCAATCACTCTTTTGGTCAGAATCCTCAAGTGAGAATGTATTCTGAAAATGGTGCGGCGGGACCTCCAACAGCCGAGAATCCTTGGTTTAATGTTCAAGCCCAACACCCTTTCAATGTGGGTTATGACTACAATCACGACTCTCCCCATACTCAAGAATTTGTAGAATCGAAATCTCCGTTTTGGATTGAAGAATACAAATTTGATGGTTTTCGATTTGATTTGAGCAAAGGCTTTACCCAAAACTTCAGCGAGCAACGTTGGGGCATGGAATCAATACGATCAATCTCGAGTAAATCATTGGACGAGAATCCGAGATGAGATTCACGCTTACGACGATGAGGCTTACCTCATTCTTGAGCACCTTGGTGGTAACGACGAAGAGACGATTTTGGCCAATGACGGCTTTATGCTCTGGGGTAAAATGACCGAGCAATACAACCAAAACTCAATGGGGTATTCGAGCAATGCCAATTTGAACTGGGCAGATTATCAAGTAAGAGGATGGGGGCAGCCCAATCTTGGTAGGCTATGCTGAAAGTCATGATGAGGAGAGATTGATGTTTAAAAATTTTGCTTTTGGAAATAGCAGTGGAGAGCTACAATGTCACCGACTTGAATACTGCTCTTGCACGCCAAGAAGCAGTTGCAGCTTTCTTCTATCCTCATCGAGGTCCCAAAATGCTATGGCAATTCGGTGAACTTGGCTACGAATTCAGCATCAACTTATGCGAAGACGGAGTCACCATCGAAGAAGGCTGTCGAACCAACCCTAAACCCATTCGTTGGGACTATCAAGACGTACCTGCCCGCGAAAGACTCTTTAAAGTAACGGCTGCCTTGATCAAATTGAAAACAGAGAATGAAGCATTCCGAAGTGATAACTACACTTGGGACGTTAGCGGACTCGGTAAGCGCCTCATCATTCAACATCCCGATATGGATGTGGTGATCATCGCCAACTTTGAAGTGACACCTATCAATATTGTGCCCGGATTCACCCAAACGGGAACCTGGTACGACTATTTCACCGGCGAATCCATTGTTGAGAATAACCTGAACAATGCGTTCCTTCTCGAACCGGGAGAGTACCGCGTTTACACGACCGTAGAACTCGAAACTCCTGATATTTCATTGGGTATTGAAGATGCTGATTTCGCAGGTGGCTCTTTGGATGTACCTTATCCAAATCCATTTTCAGACTTTACCCAATTGTCTTTCACGCTCGAGCAATCAGCTCAAATAGATATGGTTGTGGTTGACCTCCAAGGCCGTGTCGTGAGAAACTTGGCATCAGGAAATTTCTCTCAGGGAAATCACATGCAAAGATGGAATGGAAGAGACAATGCAGGTGCTAAGGTTGCAAGTGGACTATACCTCATTCAGCTTCGCACGGAAACAGGTGTAGCAACGACCAAGGTTATGGTAGATTCCAAATAATGATTTTTATCAGTTTGAATAAATGTGTAGATGTGACACATAGAAATTTTTTTAGATTTAACCACTCATTTTAACTGCTCAACTATGAAGATGCAAATGTCCCGTTATCTATGGGCGCTTTTCTTCCTTCTTATCTCTACCGCTGCGCTTCAAGCGCAAAACATCTCAGGTGTGGTGAACGACGAAAACGGAGTTCCAATGCCCGGTGTTACGGTTAGGATTGAAGGTACCACTCAAGGAGACGCTACTGACCTTGATGGAAAGTATGAAATCAAGAATGCTCCCGTAGGAGAACAAGTTTTGATATTCTCCTTTATCGGTTATACCGAAGCTAAGGAGACCGTCAACGTTCCCCCAACCGGAACGATTACCAAAAATCGGGATATGGCAGTTGATTCCAAATCATTGGAAGAATTCGTCGTTGTCGGATACGGTGTTCAGCGAAAACGTGAGACAACCGGATCCATCGAAAAAGTAGGCTCAAAAGAGTTGACCGACATTCCGACGCCGAGTTTTGAAGCAGGCCTCCAGGGTAAAGCTGCCGGTGTGCAAGTAACTCAGGTAGTGGATTCGCAGGTTCTGCTTCTGTGATCGAGTGCGCGGTATTGCCTCTATATCTGCAGCGGGAGATCCGCTCTATGTGGTGGATGGAATCCCAATTACGCAAGACTATTTCTTAAGTGGAAATACAGGGGGAATGAATAACAATCCCCTTGCCACTATTAATCCAAATGATATCGAAAGTGTCGAAATTCTTAAAGATGCTGCTGCTACAGGTATATACGGATCTCGTGGTGCCAATGGTGTGATTTTGATTACCACGAAATCGGGGGCAGGCACAGGCTGGGATTTTTCTTTGAACACGCGTCATGGGTTTTCTGTTCCTACTGCCAGGCCAAATATGCTGAATTCATCTGAGTGGCTTCAGTTGTACCAGGAAGCTTGGGAAAATGATGGAAATGTCGGTCTAGCTCCCTGCCTGGAAATATCACTTGGGATCAAGCAAGAAAAACCGATACGGATTGGGTAGATGAAACAATTGGTGTTGGTTTTAAACAAGCGTACAATTTCTCGGCCAATTACGGAACCAAGGATTTAAAAGTTTTTTCTTCTTTCGGATATGATGACAATGGCTCATACTTAATTGGTAACTCTTATGTGAGATCATCTTTCAGAACCAATGCAACCTACAAACTATCGATAAATTGGATGTCTCGGCAAACATTTCTGTGAGTCAAGGTGTAAATAACAGAGTAGATGCTGCCTGGAGTGGAGGACTTGGTGCAGCCATGTCAACGGCACTTGCCGATATATCCCTATTTTTTCCATCCCTGATACTGTCTTTAAGGGGCAAGGAAACGATACTGCACCTTGCCCACAGATTATTGGGATGATGGATCTAACCCTGTTCGTCAAAGAGAACTTCAAGATTGGAGAACGACGGAATTTCGATCAATCAATAACGTTTCCTATCGAGTACCGACCGATTAAGAATTTGTTCGTTAAGATTTATGTTGGGTATGACTACTTAGATCTTAAAAGACGATAAATTTACCAAGATCGTTTGCTTAGGAAACGGTGAGCGAATTCGAGATCTGCCAAAATCTCGCCGAACGATGGTCAGAACTCCAATAACAATTGGAATACCAATGGTACGGTTTCTTACATTCACGACCTGGACGACAGGAATACGTTCACCTACATGGTGGGCTTCGAGTATCAAGAGTCTGAACAGTTTTCAAACCTAGAGTCGCTGAGAGGATGCACGAAGCGGTCAATGGTTCGTTTTCTGAAGATAGTATCCTGTCCCTGGATGGGGCTGAACCGAAATCAGGTGACAGACGGTTGTCTTAGCCGGAGATGTACACACCGATGTGATAAAACAATAAAGAGTTTAGCAATTTTATCTCCGGTTTTGGACGTATCAACTACTCCAGAGATAATAAATACTTTGCACAATTTAGTTTCAGAGCAGATGGTTCTTCCCGCTTTGGTGAGAACAATCGATTCGGATTCTTTCCCAGCGCCAGCGTGGGTTGGGTATTAAGTGAGGAAGATTTCTTGAAAGGAAACGAAACGATCTCTTTTATGAAATTGAGAGCAGGTTGGGGATTAACAGGTAATGCCTCCATACCCGAACTACCAGCAATACGGTTTTTATACCAGCAATGAAAATGGATAGAATAATGGAGAGGAATCTATTCTTGAGCGTCGTTCCTCCAAATCCTGATATGCAATGGGAAACATCAAACGTCATTGACGTAGCCTTGGAAACCGGTTTTTTGGATGACCGAGATAACCACTACCCTGTCCTTTTACAATAAGACAACTACTGACGTTTTACTAAATCTTACTCCTCAACCAAGTACACTGATTTACAGAGTTCTGGGACAACGTAGGAGAAATTGTGAATCAGAGGTGTTGAGTTTGAAGTGACTTCCGTAAACATGGATCGAGAAAGCTTTACTGTGGAGAACAAACTTCAATATCGCTTACAACTACAATGAAATTCGTGAGTATTGGTAACTACAGCGAAGATGCCATCAGTGGGGGAACCAACGATACCCGAGTTGTAGTAGGAGAGCCTGTTGGTACGAATTTCTTGGTTGAATTCGCTTGGTGTTGACCCGCAACAGGTCGAAATATCTACCTCGATATCAATGGAAATCCCACCAATACTTGGGATCCTGCGAATCGAACTTCTGTAGGACGAGTTCTTCCTCTGGCAATCGGAGGAATTACAAACACATTTGAGTTTGGTCGCTGGAATGTAGGATTAGTCATGGTCTTCAGCTTAGGAAGTACCATTTATGACTCTTCAAGTAAGAGACAAAACGGGGTTGTTACCGACTGGAACATGAGAACCGAAGTATTTGACAGGTGGCGACAAGTTGGCGATGAAGCTGAATTTGCCCGCCTTTTCGCAGAGCTGAAAACTATGGTTTAGACAATGCCTTTAACAACAATACCACTCAATGGCTTGATGACGGAGACTACTTGAGGGTTAGACGATTAAGCGTTACTTACAACTTCCCTGCAATTTAATATTGGCACAGCAGGCTTTAAAGGAGCATCTGTTACGCTTAGTGCATCGAACATTTTGACAATCACAAATTTTGATGGATTGGATCCTGAAATTGCCAGAGACTTCGAAGATGCGACTGACAGAAACATGAGTCCGAATATTACATACTTGACTCCTCCTCAGGAAATGAGTTTCAACCTTGCATTTAACCTAAGATTCTAAGAATATGACCAACAAAAGATATTTCAAACTGTTCTTCCTATCCTTTTGCTAGGTCCGCTGACTTTTTCTTCATGTGAGGATCTTTTGGAGCAGAAACCACCAAGGATGGTCAAGAATGTTTTGCCATGAGAATGCCATTGAAACTCCTGAAGATGTGCAGAGAAGTTATTGACTCAGCCTACGATGTATTGGGAAATACCTACAATGGAAATGCACAAAATCTTTTCAATCTTCTTCACTGATAACTTAGAGAGACCCTTTCAACAAGACGATTATACATCCGTGTGGCTTCGAAATACCAGTATCTTCAATGGAAATGTTGGGGAGTGTTTTCGCAGACCTTTACAGAGGTCCGCTGCGAGCAAATACTGTCATTGAAAATCTGGATAAAGTTGATTACACCGATTCAGATATCAGGCATCCGAAACGCAGCTCGAAGCAGAAGCACGTTTCATTCGCGCTATGCCACTTTGACATCGTAAGGGGTTGGGCTCAACCTTATGATTGGACCTCTGGAAATGATCATCCCGGGTGTGGCCATCGGACCAAGCTCTGATATTGTTAACGGCGCTCGATCTACCGTCGGAGATGTTTATGATCAACATTTCTGATATTGATTTTGCAAAGAACAATTTTGAACGATGTCAACTGAGTCGGTGTATGCCACAAGATGGGCAGCATTGCGCTGGAAGCTGAGGTTAGATTTCAAATGCACGAATACGATATCGCTTATGCTTTGGCCAATCAAGTGATCAATCAAGGCCCATTTACCTTCGATATGAGGTGAATCGATATCAATATCCGCGAGTTTCTCCAGAAGCCATATTCTACATTTTTCTGCTACACGACAAGACGGAATGGTTCGATTGACTCGAGAAACGGTGGTTTACGAGGAAACTATTCAGGCCCCGATCAAGTAACTACACTTAACTTTACGGAAGAGTTCTACTTTAACCTTCAAAAATCTAATGGTGACGTTGGTCCTAGCGATACCTTGTTTACCAATCGGTTCAACAGGAAGCGCTAATTACCTACGTTACAGATGTTCGCGCCAACGCCTGTAGAAATTCTTTCACATTCCCATTCTTGACCTTACCCAAATGAAATTGATCAGGGCAGAAAGTGCAGCCGAACTGGGAATCAAATCTTTGCCCAAGCTATCCAAGATATTAACGACATAAGAGAAAGAGCATACGGACTTCCATTTTTCAAATCTGATTCCTTCAGCTACTTTTGATGACGTCATTGAAGCCGCAAGACTGGAAAGGCGACTGGAGTTTCCTTGCACGGGACAGCGTTATCACGATCTTAAAAGAATAGGCTCTCAAGGTGAAGAGGTCATTGTAAGAGGAGTTCCTTACGATTGCAATGGTATGATCTTGCAGTTCCCTTCTACTGAGCAAACTGATTTGTTTCCCTCTTAATCCAGGCGGAGGATGCTAAAAAGATGACTATGAAAATGAATAAAAATTTAATTTGGAGCCTTCTTCTCGCAGCACTTGTCTTCCAAGGTTGCAAAGAAGATGATCCCGAAATTGGAGAACCTTTCGGAAAACCGATGGCTTGGTGGCAACCGGGTGGGTAGTTAGTCAAGTGTTTCTCGTTGACGAAGGAAACCCTTCAAAGCCCGAAAGAGATATTTCGCAATACTATACTTCTGGAAATGACCTACTCGAAATCAAGTTTGAGGCAGACGGTACTTTCGAGACCTTTTCAGGTGACGGGGTAAACTTTTTCCCGATTCGGTACTTGGTCATTCAATGATCCCTTGACCCCTTCGAGTATCACTCTGGTCTCTGATGATCAAACGATCAACTCGCCCTTGGGTGGTCCAACTCGTATAGTTGACACAGAACTTAAAATGAACGTTCAAAGATTCTGTAACATCGACGGTGAAGAAAAAGCCGTGCTCGGTTACAGATTGGTATTTGTAAGAAAGTCATAAAGCAAAAGAAATGAAACTTAGATCAATCATACTCATTGCTCTTGCCATAGGATGGAGTTCGCTAGCGACAGCCCAAGGCATATATTTTGATCCCGCACCTACTGATGTTACTGCTCCTGCAAGACTTTACATTGACGTGTCATCCTCAGAATGTCATTGTCCTGAATTACAGGATGGAGATTCAGTAACAAATCCACTGTATATCTGGGCTTGGAATCCAAATGAGTCCAGGCCTGATGTGACAGTGGAGGGTGAAACATTTACGGTGACAAACGGTGATTGGGGTGCTTCAAATGAAAATCTGAAATTGACACAAGACTCATTGATCCCAATCTTTGGTACTTTGATTTTCTAGGTGCTTCTATGGTGCAGTTCTACGGTGTTCCTGCAGCTCAATTTTATGACACAGGTATAGACTTCCTTGTCAAAGAAAAGAACGGTGCCCCCGCCGATCTTCCTGAGCAGAAATCTCCTGATCTCAACATTATTCCCGAACCGATTGGTTGCTTCGATAAGGTTTGTCCTTTTCCGACACTATTCTTCCAAGATGATTTCTTCGCCATTACTTACAACAACAACCAAGAAACCATTCCATCCCTCCAGAATCTAAATGAAGGCGAAGCTTTGGTATGGTTTAGATACAAAGTAAACGGTGGTGCTTTTCAAGTGCTTCAAGATGAAGTGCAAGGTGTAATGGATTATGATGGCGATGGTATCTTTTCCGTTACCATGATTCCCGAAGAATACTTCGGTCTCGAAGAAAACGATATCCTCGACGAAATTCAAGTTTATATCACCAAATCCCCAATCGTAGCCCCGCCATTTACCACGCCCATTTCCCTTTTCCCGGGTTGCGGCGAGTAAATCGCTTTTGATTGAAACTCATTTTCCGCCGGGCTTGATCTTTTTCAAGCCCGGCGTTTTTTATTCCGTGCAGGGAGTGGGCCATTTTGCACAATCTGATTATCCCTAACCAATAGAGTCATATTTTTGCCTCAGATTTGATCAACCGTTCATGAGTAGAAACGGCCCGAGCAGTTTATCAGATTCTAAAAGATCAACCTCATAATGATTAGATTTCTTCCCTTTCTCTTTCTTTTTATTCTCGCCTGCAGCCCCGCCAAAACCGAGCAGACAGAAGTCGATAACACTAACTCAGCTCAGCTTCAAGTAAAATATGCGACGGGATTTACCATCAATACTTCAGATGAGGGTTACTCCATTACCGTTCGAAATCCCCAAGACACGTCTCAGATTTTGGGAACGTATTCGCTCACCAATTCAGATACAAGCGGCATCCGTATTCCCATCAAAACCGCCGTCCTGAATAGTACCACATTCGGCGCTTTTTTCGATCAACTCGACGCCTTGGGTACCGTGAAGGGAATGACTTATACCGACGGAGTCAAGAATCAACGGATTCTCGACTTAATCGAATCGGAAGAAATTGCCGAAATGATCTCGGGCGATGGCCTCGACTTTGAAAGACTCCTGGAACTAAACCCCGACGTCGTTTTTGCCTACAGCTTCGGCGAAGCCGACTTTTCCCGATACGAAGAGCTCGGAATTCCCATAGTTCTCCTCATGGATTACAAAGAGTCGCACCCCCTCGGCAGAGCCGAATGGATCAAAGTGGTGGGCTGCCTGCTCGGCAAATACGATGAGGCCAATGCCATTTTTCAAAAAGTAGAAGAAGCATACGCCAAGGTGAGAAACCAAGCCATGCTCCATTCCTCCTTGCCTTCGGCATTTACAGGCAGCCGCTACGGCGACTTTTGGTACGCACCGGGAAGGGATAGCTACATTGCCAAGTTCATCCGAGACGCAGGGGCAAGCTATACCTTCGATCACATCGAAGGACAAGAAAGCGCCGAGCTCGACTTCGAGCAAGCTCTCGTCACTATTTCCGAAGCCGATTATTGGGGTTTGGTCGTTTCTTCCGAAGAACCTTTCACCTCCGAAGATATCTTGGAAATGAGTCCGCTCTATGAGAATCTCAAAGCCTTCAAGAACGATCAAATTTTTGTCTGCAACACGGCTGAAAAAGACTACTTCGGTGACGCCATCATGGAGCCTCACCTCATTCTCGCCGATCTCTACCACATCTTCCACCCGAACGCCGAATCCGATTCAACCTTTCATTATTTCAAACCGATTCCCTAATCTTCGTACTACGCTTATCTTTGGCCCATGTCCAAAGCGGTCAAGTGGATTATCTGCTTTCTGATTCTCATTGTACTGGTGCCCGCATCTCTATTTTTGGGATCGGTTGACATTCCCTTTTCGGCTTTTTTCGGAGGGGGAGACGAGCTCCAAAGCGTCATCATTCGCGAGTCGCGAATACCGCGCACCCTCGCCGCTCTGGGCGGTGGGGCAGGACTGGCCCTCGGTGGACTCTTTATGCAAACGCTTTTTCGAAATCCATTGGCGGGACCATCCGTCTTGGGACTTACCAGCGGCTCTTCGCTCGCCGTGGGCATTCTCACCCTCGGCGGCGGTGTCTTGGCTACTTCTCAATTTGCCGTTGTGTCTGCCGCTGCGATTGGATCCATAGCTGTGCTTTTGGTCATCCTTGCCGTGGCACATCGGTTTGCCAACATCGCTTCGGTCCTCATCGTCGGGTTGATGCTTGGTTTTTTTACTTCCGCAATGGTTAGTCTCTTGCAGGCTTCCGCCGATGAGAGCTCTCTGAAAGCCTTCGTCTTCTGGGGATTTGGTAGCTTCTCCAATATCGCCTTCAACCAACTTCCGATTTTATTGGTTCCCCTCTTTTTGATTTTTATTGCTTCACCTTTTTTCATCAAACCGCTCAATCATTTGCTGCCCGGAGAGCTTCACGCCAAAACCATGGGGGTAAATGTCAAGCAGGTACAACTCACCTTGGTCATTGCAACCGGAATTATGGTGGGCGTCATCACGGCTTTTTGCGGCCCAATCGCTTTTATCGGGCTGGCGGCTCCCCATTTGGCGCGGATGCTCTTTTCCACACCCAATCACCGAACCGTCTTGCCCGCTACGCTGATTTTAGGAGGTGGTTTGGCTGTCCTCTGCGATCTCATAGCCAGAATGCCATTCAGCGAGTACGCAGTGCCTCTGAACACGGTCTGTGCCTTTATGGGTGCTCCCGTCGTAATCTACCTCGTCTTTAAAGGAAGAAAAAGCCGCATCCTGACATGATCCAAACAACGAAAATATCGGTTGGCTACGGCTCGAGGATTTTGGTAAAAGACCTCGATCTCCTTTTGCCGAAAGGCTCTGTTACGGCTTTCATCGGCGCAAACGGCAGCGGAAAGTCCAGCTTAATGCGGGTCTTGAATGGCCTCCAAGAACCCTTGTCGGGAAAAGTGGCATGGAATGGCAGGGACATTGCCGACTTCGATCGGAAAGAAAAAGCCAAAATAGCCGCCTCCCTCTACAGCAATTTCTCAAGAGTGGAAGGCTTCACAGTAGCGGAATTGGTCGCTCTTGGCCGAAGCAATTTCACGGGATTTTTTGGAAAACTGAGCGCTGTGGATCACGACAAAATTGATGAGGCCATCGAGACCGTTGGCATTGCTTCCTTAAAAGATGAGGAACTGACCACCCTCAGCGATGGGGAATTTCGAAAGGCCATGCTCGCCAAACTCTTGGCTCAGGATACGGACATTCTCTTTCTCGACGAACCCACAACTCACCTCGATTTACCCGCGGCATTGGATTTTGTCCGGGTTTTGAAAAATCTTGCCCTCAAAGGAAAGACCATCGTTATGTCTACCCACCACTTGGCATTGGCCTTTAAAATGGCCGATCATATCTTGCTCTTCGATGGAAATGGAAAAGCTGCCTTCGGCAACGCCAACCAAATGATGAATCATGAACTGCTCTGCGGCTTTCTGAAAACGGATAAAATCAGAGTCGAAAACGGTAATCTCCTTTTTGACCTATGAAAAAGCGATTGAGCATAGTCGGGTTGGGCTGGTTTGGAATGGAACTGGCAAAAGCATTAAGCGAGGACTACACGGTTTTTGGTACAAAGAGGTCCCTTCCTTCGCAGGAAACTTCCATCAAAACCTTGCCTTTGAGCTTCAACCCGGAGCCCTCAGCTGATCCCTTGTCTGAAGTATTCGACGCCGAATTCCTCGTTTTGAACATCCCACCAAATTCGAGAAGTCAAAACGCTGAAAGCGACTACCGAAAAATCATGGATGCCATTCTTGACGCCATTGCTTTATCGCCCATCGAGCGAGCAGTATTCGTTTCTTCCACAGGAGTTTTTGGCGAAAATATAGGTGTGGTTGATGAAGAAACCCTGCCGCTTCCTTCCACTACGGGCGGACGCATTCTCTTCGACGCCGAGCAGAGATTCCTGTCGGTTTCTTCTTGTGAGACCTGTATCCTGAGACCTGCAGGATTAGTTGGTGGAGACAGGCATCCTGCCAAGTTCCTGGCGGGAAGAACAGGAGTTTCGGGGCGTAAAAATCCCATCAACCTCGTTCACCGCGATGACCTGATTGCGATGACTTCTGCTATTCTTGACGGGGATGAATTAGCAGGCAGAGTTTTTCACGCTGCAGCAAGCGGTCACCCATCCAAAGAAGACTACTACCGAACCATGGCGGCAAAAATGAATTTGGAAATTCCCTCCTTCGATCAAAACGACGATTCCGAAGGAAAAGAAATAGACTCCAACCGGTCCAAAAAAGAATTGGGAGTAAACTTCAAATTCGACGATCCTTTCACGATGATTTAAGTCGTGTCAACTCCTCGTTAAATCGTCCCGTCAATTCCTTATTTAACTCCTCCGTCAATTCCATCAACTGCTGCCTAAACTTCTCTGCCGCTTCGCTCTCTTCATTTTGAATGCGATGAGCCATTGACCTTCGCCATTTCTCTACTTTGCGGATCGTTGGGAAACTCGCCGAATCAATCATGCTCGTCGTGAAACGATCTTTGATCACCTCCAAACCGCCTTCGTTGAGGTGGATTAAATCATCCTGTCGGTAAAAGCGGTAGTCGCGCAACTCGTCCATGACCAACTCGTAAATCGGTAAATAAGTGCAGCCCGCACACCGCATTTCGATGTTCTCGCACAATTTCACTAACCGCGCCTTCGATCGCTGATTTTGCACGGCTCCATGTCTCAAATGACGTATAGGAGAGACAGTTAGTACGATTTCAATATTCGGATTTACCGACTTCAACTTTTCAATCGCAGCCATCACTTCTTCTGTCATACCTTCCTCAGAAAGCATCACTTTCTTAAAATCGCCGGCAGGTAAGCGGTGACAGTTATTCACCACCTCTTTCGTTTTTGCCCATTCAAATGCGATGGATGTGCCAAAAGTGAGAAAGAGGAAACTTGCTGTCTTCAACTCCTTTTCCAAAAGCGCTCTGTTCTCTTTCGCACGCTTGAGAAAATCATTGGCAGTGGATCGATTCATCGAACTGTGAAAATCGGGGTGAAAAAAAGAACCGTCCTTTTCTTGAATATCCTTCTCTTTTAAATCTCTTCCTTCCAAGGCATCCAAAATCTGACCGGCTATGCTTATCGGATTATAAGTGATTCCGTATGGATTGATATAGCTCGTAAACTTGAGATCTCTCAACCACCCGCCGATCTCCTCCGTAAAGCAACTCCCGATAAAAACCAATCGCGATTGGTAATCAATCATGTTCTTTGCATCCGGAAATGGTACTTGGGTGAACAAATTCATTTCCCTAAGAAAAGCAAAAGCCACCAATCTATGTGAATGGCGGCTTTTTTTAATGAGTTTTTCGATCTATTCCTCTTCCATAAATCGAAAGCGAAATTTCACATAGTGGTCGCCCTGAGCAGCGAGCTCATCCACTTCAATGCTTTCCAACTTCTTTTGTACATACGCTCCTAAAGCACTGTCAGAAGCATTCATCTCTTTTACGTCTATACTCCCATCTGAATTTACTACAAAGTGAACCATGACCACTCCGTAGAGCTTGGATTCCTTCGCAAAGTCAGGGTAGTTGACCTTCTTCTTGATTTCTTTATTAAGCTCTTTGCCTTCTCCCAAGGGAGAATTAGCCATGGAAAGAGTACTTAGGGAAAGAAATAGCCCGATTAGAATAAACTGTTTCATTTTTCAGTTTGGTATGTTTAATGTTTGAGACAAAAGTCCACCCTTTATGAGATTCAAACACGCTTTTTGTCTTATCATATCTTCAAGATCTTATTAGGAATTTGTAAAGTGTTGAAAGGGGGCATTAGTCCATTTTTTGGTGTTGATCAGACACATTCATCGACGTTATTTTTCAGTATTTTCTTCCAGACCCTTCACTTGATTACAACCCTTTCTCAAAGCCTTGGTACCGGATTTACACAATTCTCAAACCCATACGTTTTCTTATCGTTAACTTTGTGCCAGCCCAAGCATCTATGGACGAAAAAAGTATTGTTTTAAGAACTTCCCGGCTTTCACATCGCTACGCTTCCGATGAAAAATTGACCTTTCCGGACATTCTTTGCCAAAATGGTCAGCACCTGCTCATTTCAGGGAAATCAGGTGTGGGGAAAACAACCTTACTCCATCTCCTCGGTGGACTCAGCTCGGTTCAATCCGGTGAGATTTGGATCAAAGATCATGAGATGTCAGCCATGACAAAAAGTCAAAGGGATGCCTTCAGAGGAAAACATATCGGCTTTGTCTTTCAGCAAGCCTCCTTCATTCAGTCACTAAACGTTTTGGAGAATGTATTGGCTGCCCAGTATTTCGGTGCGAAAAAAGTAAACCCAACCTTCGCAATGAGTCTTTTGTCAGAATTGGGGATTGACAAATACGCCAAAAAGAAAACGAACGAACTCAGTGGGGGAGAGCGTCAGCGCTTGGCTATAGCCAGAGCGATGTCAACCTCGCCTGATCTCGTTTTGGCCGATGAGCCTACTTCAAGTCTCGACGATGTCAACGCCATGAAAGTCCTGGATCTACTGATAAACGAAGCCGAAAAAAACGGTGCCACATTGGTCATCGTAACCCACGACAATCGTTTGAAGTCCAAATTTGAAAACCAAGTGGAACTATGAATTTGGTCAAAATAAGCTTGAAGAATATTACGAGCAAGCCCTATCCGGCTATCCTCACCCTCATCATGCTCACTATGGGCGTGGCCCTCGCTTCCTTGCTCGTGCTGGTAGGCGGAGCCTTGGATGAAGGCTTCAAGAAGAATATCCGCGGCGTGGATATGGTAGTGGGAGCAAAGGGTAGCCCTCTCCAACTCATCCTCTCGGCAGTATACCAAATCGACAACCCTACCGGAAATATCCCTTTGGCCGAAGCCGAAGAACTGGCCAAGAATCGTCTGGTCGAATCTACCATTCAGCTCTCCTATGGCGACAGCTACAAAGGCAGAAGAATCATAGGGACCTCCCATGATTACATTGAGCTTTACGATGCTGAACTCCTTTCGGGTCAGCTCTATCAAGCCCCATTCGAAGCCGTGGTTGGCTCCATCGTAGCTGCTCAGAATAATCTTAAAGTGGGAGATAAGTTCTATAGCGCCCACGGCGCCGATGAAGGTGCCGAAACCCACGAAGATCACCCCTTTACCGTCAAAGGAATTCTCAAACCTTCCGGTTCTGTATTGGATAAACTTATCCTTACCCGGCCCGAGAGCATCTGGGAAGTCCATGCCCACGAAGGCGATTCTGCTGAAAAAGAAATTACCGCCATGCTGGTGAAGTTCAAAAACAAAATGGGCATGATCAGTCTCCCGCGAATGGTGAACGATAAAACCTCCATGCAAGCGGCTCTTCCGTCCATCGAAGTGAACAGACTCTTCGAATTATTCGCCATCGGGATTTCGACTTTGCGGATTGTGGCGCTATCGGTGCTCTTTCTGGGAGCCGTCAGCATCTTTGTATCCATGGTGAATTCACTAAAAGACCGGGTCTTTGAGCTGGCCCTCATTCGCTCCATGGGAGCAACCAGGGTCCAAGTTTTCCTCATGATCATGATCGAAGCCCTCCTCCTCAGTTTGGTCGGAATCGTTTTTGGCCTCCTCGTTTCCCACGCGGGAATTCTCGCTCTAAATGACTACGCAGGCGATCAATTCGGAATTACTATTTCTTTCCTGAAGATATCCTCGAGCGAGTGGCTTATTATTGGCATCACCCTATTCTTATCCCTTTTGGCAGCATTATTGCCAGCCTTGAGAACAGTCAAAATCGACGTTTCTAAAGTACTTTCATCCCATGTTAAATAAGACCCTAATTATCATTGTCAGCCTGATTTCTATGCTTTCGCTTAAAGCACAAACGGAAACGTCATGGACCAATCTCATGGATATCACCTTCAAAGATGTCTACTTGGAGTCAGATGATATGTACGTGTATTATCCTCTTTTTAAGGAAAAGCAAAAATCCCTCGACGGTCAGGAAATCGCGATCACGGGGTATATCATCCCCGTCGATGTTGAGCTAAACCAATACGTATTGTCTGCTTTTCCCTTTAGCGCCTGCTTCTTTTGCGGAAACGCCGGACCCGAATCAGTAATGGCGGTCTACTTCGATCAGCCCGATCAAGCGTTTAAAACCGACCAAAGACTTACCCTTACCGGAACCCTCGAATTGAACGATACCAACGTCGATGAGTTGGTTTACGTTCTGAGAAACGCAAAAGTGAAAGACTGACTAGGAAATCTTATTGAGTTTTTTTCGCTTGTCGCCTTGGTGATGAATCCAATTCTGAAGCGGAATAACCTCGTCTGAAAGCGGAACCCATCTTAAGTTCGGATTATTGCTCTCGAGCTTCTCTACTTGTTTCGCGTTCAAAGTCAAAAACCGCTTCATGTCATAACCGGCCGATCTGATCTGAGTGAAAATGGTGATGATCAATTTTTGACGTTCGCTTAATTTAGTCTTTTTCATCTTCGACAAGTTCGCAATAGCTTTCGTACAGTAATTCTTTCCTGTTCTCTTCTTCGACTCTTGTAAGCTAAATCCAGCCACAAACAAATAAACGTTGCGGTAAAACCTTTCCTCTTCCGAAGTATCCTTTATGGCATCAATCTCCGCAGCCAAAATTTCAGCCGCTTTCGAATACTGATTTTTGGATATAAGCAACACCGCCTTTAAGAAGTGATAATAAGCTGAGGCATATGGAATTCTCGAAGTGTAAAACGACGAAATCTTTTTTTCGATGTCCTCTTCCAGGCTATCTAAATTTGACTCGTAAAAGTCGAGCAAAATCAGGTTCTTCCGATTCCTGTAACTCTCGTAAGTATCGTTTTTTACCAGCTGATCTGCGGCGATAAAACTGTTTCGCGCCGACCGAAAGTCCCTTAAAATCACTTGAGTTTCTCCGATTTCCGTCTTCAACTCACTCACGCCTTGATTCGATTGAAGTGGGGGACTGTAAAGCCTGATCTCTACAAGCGCTTGCATCAACTTCACCGCCGATTCGTACTCTTCTTCTTTCTGCATTAAAGAAACTTCTCCCATGGCACGCAAGAACCCTATCGTCGCTGATCTTGATATATTCTCAAGCTCTTTTAGCCTGCCCAACCGCGCTTTTTGCTCTTCTAGATTGTCCTCATCTCGCCTCAGGTGAAACAAGAAATCCGCATAAATATTTCTAGCCTCGTGCAAATGGAGATTTAACTCATTGGCGCGGCGTATTTCAGATTCATACCGAATGATAGTCCTCGATGCCCGATAAGTAGAGTAGGAGACTTTTAATAGTTCCTTCGCCTCCACAACCTGATCAAACAGTTCGTACTTTTCGGCTCTGTTTTCTATTTCTTGAAGAAGCTTTTCGGCTATATCCTGCTCCCCTCGCGAAAGAAATATTTTGGATTGCTCCAGCCGCTTCTGATTCAATGACCTGTTTCGAAACTGATTGCTGTACTCTCCCGGGCGATCAATATTTTGAGTCAAGGTCAAGCACTCCAATACAATATCCTTTGTTCTTAGAATCAAAAAGTTTTGTTGAAGCTTCGGCATCTTGTCGATCTTAAGTGCCTTAGCGGCCTTAGATCGAGTAATACTCGGATCCGATTCTATCAGATCAATTAAGCCTCCGATTTCTTTGAAATCCTTATGCGACCTGTTCTCAAAGGCCTTGGTGTATATCGATATAGTTTCTCTTTCATTCCGATTCAAGGCGGAATAGATAGAAACTAATTCGGAAAATCTATCCTGTTTGGGCATGAAAAGTAGATGGGTGTTTCGCGAAAATACAAAAAACTATGCGTCTAAATTATATATAAAAAAAGAGAGGCGTCAATTTGGCGCCTCCCTAACTAATTGCTCAAGATATAAATCCTGATACTTATACCTTGTTTTCGATTACTTCACGACCAATTTCTTCGTCTCATTAAGCATCTCTGAATTGATCTGAACCAAATAAATTCCAGGGGTTAAATTCCCGTAACGCATTTCGTATACATCCGAATGGGCATCGTACAGCTCTGTCAGCAACATCTTACCCGAAAGGTCAAATAGCCTCAACTCCGTTCTATATCCATTCATTCCTTCGGGAATACTCAAGAAAACAGATCCTGCGCTCGACGGATTCGGATACATAAATACATCGTCGGAGTTCTCAATCTGATTATTGAAAATCGCCACGGGATCGCTATAGCTAAATTGTCCGTCGTAATCTACTTGCTTCAATCGATAGTACGACAGTCCCTCCAACGGCTCTCTGTCCTTCTCACTATAACTCAATAAACTATTCGAATTACCGGCTCCCGTTACCGTCAAAATAGGCCTCCAATCCAAATTGTCACCAGCTCTTTCTACAACGAAATAATCGTTGTTGATCTCCGTGGCAGTTTGCCAAGCCAAGTCGACATAGGTTCCTTTTAGCTCGGCGTCGAAGGATAGGAGTTCGATGGGCAATGGACTCGTGAAATATCCACTTGTATTACCCAATGTTACATACATACCATTCGTAATTGGCACATTTTGAAAACGCGCCACATTTCCTCCCGGTAAACCCGCAGATGGTGAAGCCAGATTGTAAATATTCGCATTGCTAAAGTCTTGTGGGTCCGTATTCGTATGGGTCAACAGCTTTAGAAGATTGAAATCTTGCGAAATCTCAAAGGCACTATCCGAAGCACTGAAGTTGATCTGAATAGTCGCTCGATCAACATCTCCGCTTTCGTAAATTTTCCAAACCTGACCTGACCGCTCCTTAATATCGCCCGGTAATGGACTGAAAGGATTACCTACTTCACTATAAGGCCAGGTATTTGTGAGTGCTTCCCCATTATGTCCCCAAATCATAAAGCTATTGGTAGAATTAAAAGTCGGACTATTTACCCTAAAAATGGCACCCGGACCTGCGGCATCGGTATGCGCTGATCCATCACTAGCCTGCCCCAATCCTGCAATTTGATTGCTGAAAAGATCCTGTTCGGGATCACTCAAATCCCATACCTGAGGTGTAGCACTTCCGGTTAATGGAATATCGTACTTAGCCGACAAGTAATTCTCGATGATTATCCTTCTGGATTCCGATAATTCCGGCTCGTGAAAGGAAATAAATTCGCCTATCTTTCCATCAAAGGCACATCGTCCGTCTGCCGCCTGTCCGTTTGAAAAGTGAAAACGCGTATTATCATTGACTGCACCAAGACCGATTCTACCTGAATGTCCCCACAGTCGACCGACTCCGAATACGTTGTATCCAGCAGATGTATTACTTGCGGTCCCTTTTACTCCATTGACGTAAATCATCAAAGGTTCACTTGAGAAATTATCGTAAATACACGAGACTACGTAGTTTTGTCCTGCAGATAGTACTTGAGAAAAGGCGAAAACACTGTTACTTTTAATACCATTTTTCCCCCAAGGAGCCTGATTTCCTTCTATAGTATCTGTCGTGGCAAGATTATCATTCCCATCATCATTGGCATTATTCCAAGCATGGAAGTATAGGCGGCTCCTATGCAAGTATATAGACGTACCTCTAGTTCCTCCACCTTGCTCGTATATGAGACGAGCATTATTTGTTGTAGGATTGTTTTCAGCGGTTGTTACCGTAGGCAACACATCAGGACTAAACACAAAGAAGTAGGCCAATTTATCTACCGTACCCGAAGTATTGATTTTCTGATCATTCTCAATCTCGTAATAATCTGCTTGATTGGTAGTGCTGCTTCCGTCAAAAACCAATGCATTTTGACCATTAATAGAATTGGCGGTGTTAACAGCTCGACCATTATTACCATTTTGAACGTTTATTGAAATACTATACGGCGCCCGATTCGAAAGACTTCCTCTATTCCCCGTAGGTTCTTGGGTAGCATCGATCCAAACCACATTGTCCGAGTTCTTGCCAACTCCACCTGCTCCCAGCCATTCAAAAGGCTCATAATCCAAAATATTGTAAACGAGATTAACGGCTTGAACGACCGTGGTCTCTCCTGTTGGAGTAGTTCCTGTGAGATCAAAGTTTACCGTTTCCACCACTTCTGTCAATCCATCAGGATAGACAAAGAACGGTCCGATAAAAGCTTCTTCAGTAAACGGAGGAAAGAGCACCGTTCCTGTCTCTGCCCCTGCATAGTCCTGACTATAAGTAGCCGTTCCAGGTGTCATCTCGAAATCCACAACCACATCACGACTTGAAATAGGGTCGAGTGTCACGAGTAGAGAAGGTGCTCCGATCGACTCAAATCCCGACTGAGATGGCGCAGCAAATGTCGCTACGGGGATATCATCGTCGATAATTTCTATCGTTTGAAATAGCGAACTCGCTGATAGAGCAGCAGCTCCACCCGAAATACTCGGAAATTCTGATCTGAAGTGTTTCTAGTGGTTCGTCTACATTATCATCGATAATAGGAATGGTTACCGTTTGTGTGGAAGGTGGACCGGAAGGAAAACTTAAACTACTAGTAAAAGTATTATCGTAATCCTGTGGATCTAGCCCTAAAGCACTTGATCGGGCAGTGGTTCCGGCACTCCTCACAACTATATTACAAGTTACTACTCCTGTTGCCGTACCATCTCTTACTACAGATACATCAACCGTTCCTGCAGTTTCATTGACTTGAATATTTGTGGCCCATGAAGGAAAACTGACCTTGGGTGGTGGGTCATCATCAAATATGGTATAATCCAATTCAAAGTTTGGTCCTAGAAGCAAACTTGGTTCTCCTGGTGGTGAGGTAGTACCTGTAAGCTGAATAATAAAATCCTCTGTTGAAGGATCTTCAGGTACTACATCATTATTTATTCTTAACTGAATAAACGTCGTAGCATTTCCTCCAAAAAAGTTTGCAGTACTCCCTGTCAAGCCCGGAGTGGATGAAGTATAATAAAAGTCATCTCCATTGGCAGGTCCTGGACCGAGCACTGCAGTTCCAGGTAATAGGGTGAAGTCAACAGTGTACGCGCCGGCTCCCGAAAGAGGAGTGTAATTCAAACCAAGTTCCACAAAAACTGTGGTAAAATCAGGACTCGGATTCGCTTCCAATCCTAAGTCTGTTTCAAGAACAAAATTCACCTCAGGTTTTAACCAACCCAAAGTGAAAAACCCTCCATCGGGAATGTTTGCCTCTATGGTATAGTCAAAAGGAGCCGTTCCATTCGCCTCAAGTTCAAGTACTCTCGTTGTACCCAAAGTAAAATCGGGAATATTGGCACTTGTCTCGTCAATCAACATCACGAGCTTAGAATTTGCCGCCGTATATCCCGAAGGACGTGGAGGTAGCATATCCTCTTGTATTTCATGAAAAATGTCATAAACGTAATTTGTCCGATCGACCCTCCATACTCTATTGAGTCGTTGAATATTTGAAGAATTATTCGGCACACCCACATTGGTCCAAGTGAGATTCAAACCATTATGACCCGTGAAATAATATTGGTTTGCCGAACTACTCACACCGTCTGTTGTGCTTATTCTAAAAGGATTTCTCCCCTGACTTAGTTTATGCAAATCCGAAGCATTCGTGCGCTGCCCTAAGCCAATTAAATCCTTTCCATGAGCAAATTCATATTCGTACCAATCCTGAGTGCTAAGTACAGCCAGGTATTTCGACGCCAAATAGTTTTGTATGATTAATCGTTGAGTTTCGCTGATCACATCTTTGTAATAGCACATTTCTGCAAGCTTTCCTTTGAAAGCCCATGTCCCTACAGTGTTTGCATTTCCGTTAATCACTTGCTGTCTGTCTACCGTGTCGTCGTTTACCGCTCCCAATCCACATGGGTTGGGGTGATCGAATAGTGTACCCAGCAAACCCTGATTATTGAATCCACTAAAGTTATTTCCTCCTATCAATTGACCCGGTCCCCCAAAAGAAGTTCCATTAATCCAACCCCTTAAAAAATTGTTTGCATTGTTACCCAACACACCTGGTGTCGTCGCCTTATACTGTGCGCAAAGAATATAAGTCGTATTGGGTTGAATTGGGGTTGAAACATAAGAATAACCCCAAGGAGGGGTGTTATCTGCGCTACCTGAAACTCCTCCGTCATTGTCGACTTGCTTATCATAAGCCCCAATGATTAGAAGTCCTTGGTGGATCATGATATTAAAACCCCTTACCGTTCCACCTTCTTCGTAGATCATCTGCTTCGCAGTAACCTCTTCTGAGGTTCTGAACGCCAAAAACACCATCTTGTCATAGGTAACTCTTTCAGTATTTAAATCATCTGATGAGGCCATTACAAAATACCTGTTGTCCTCAAATGTCAGCGTTGGTAATCCGTTGATGGTAAATGCAGGATCATTTCGGAAAATAGGTGGCAAAATATTATTTGGAACTGTCCCATTGTCACAGTCTGCTGAAAAACTGACATCTGTCCAAACATTTACGTCATCGCCGTCGGCAAGGGATAAGGTACTCGCATCCAGCCATACCCCACAGGTACTCTCGGCTGTTGGACCGCATGCTCCAATTGTCCCCGTCTCAACACTCACCCCTCCAGGTCCCCGCTGAGCAGAGGTTTGAAGAGCCGTGAAAAACATTGAAAAAAGAAAGAATGATAATAGGTGAACTTTAATTACGTTCATTTTGATTCAGTTTAAAAGGGCTTTGGCTTTGGGTTCAATACAAGTATCAAACCAAAACACCTACTTAATACGTGGTGCTTACGCAAAAATGCCCTTTAAGGTTAACCTTCGTCCAAATTACAAAATCAATCGATTAATTCATAATTTGAACCGATAAGATGACGTATTGTTCGGCAAGAGTTGCCTTAGGCCATGTTGTGGAAGACGTTCTGAACGTCGTCGTCTTCTTCCAGCCTCTCGAGAAGCTTATCTACTTCAGCCTCTTCTTCTTCAGAGAGTTTTTTAGTGTCCATCGGAATTCGGTCGAACCCATGAATTCAAAACTTCTAAACCCTTTTCTTCGATGGCCTTCTGCAATCCACCGAAATCGGGGAACGGAGCGTAGATCATAATGGAATCGTCTTCCTCGAAAATTTCGTCGGCGCCGTAATCAATCAGCTCGAGCTCCAACTCCTCCAAGTCGTTGTCGCCCTTCGCAATCCTGAAAAAACACTTGCGCTCAAACATAAAGTCAACCGACCCCGATGTGCTCAGGCTACCGTTGCACTTATTGAAATGACTCCGCACATTGGCTACCGTGCGGGTATGGTTATCTGTAGCAGTCTCAATCAGAACCGATACCATGCGGAGCATAGCCCTCAAAAATCACTTCCTTATAATCTTCCTGATCCTTACTCGTCGCCCGCTTTATCGCCCGCTCAATATTGTCCTTGGGCATGTTCTCCGTCTTCGCATTCTGAATGACGGCACGCAACTTTGAATTCGTATCAGGATCAGGGCCTCCCTCTTTTACCGCTATTACGATATCCTTCCCTAAACGGGTAAATACCTTACTCATCTTGGCCCAGCGCTTCATCTTGCGCTCCTTCCTGAATTCAAAAGCTCTTCCCATGAATGGTCTAAATTTTTCGCGAAGTTAAACAGTTTATAGATTACATGCTCCTTCTCCGCCTTCTATTGGTTTCAGCAATCCCAATAAGCGATTCTTTGCCTCCTCCCTGATCTCCTCAATACTCATCCCTTCCAACTCCTCAGGTAGAATGGGAGCACCCACCGTGAAAATCACTCTTCCGGATTTTAACTTACCGTGCTTGGGCAAAATCTTATCAGTACCCGAAATGGCTACGGGAACCAACGGGATGCCCTGCGACTTCGCCAAGTGAAAAGCTCCTTTTTTGAAGACCATCAACTCCTTGGTGGAGGATCGCGTACCTTCGGGAAAGGTCACAATGCTCTTCCCCTTCTTAATCTGATTTCCCGCCTTCTCCATCGATTTGAGCGCCGATGCGCGATCCTTTCTGTCGATAAAAACCATTCCGATAGCCGCCATTCCCCATCCCAAAAATGGAACGCTCTTTAGCTCCTTCTTTGCCAAAAAATACAAGGGACGAGGTATCGAATACATCATCACGGGAATGTCGAAATGCGACCGATGATTGGCGTAAAAAATGCACGGCGGCAATTCACTTACCTTCGACTGAAAGTCTTTTCTGACTCGAATATTACTTACGGACAATAGTCCCGGCGACCAAAAAAAACGACTAATCGCATAATAAGCCGGCCGCCACCAACCGAAAAGTACGCTCAAGGTTCCCGATACCGCAGTGATCAGACAAATTAAAACAGTACGTATCCACCGAATGACCGTCTCCAAATCAACTAGAGTTTAAGCAAATTTACAATTTCGTTTTTTTGGAACTCTCTGACCTCACCCGCCTCAAATGAAGCTAAAGTCAAATCTTCAATCGCCCATCGAACCAAGCGAAGTGTTGGAAATCCAACCGCCGCCGTCATTCTTCTTACTTGCCTGTTCTTGCCCTCCGTTATCCTCAGTTCGAGCCACGAAGTTGGTACATTTTTCCGAAATCGAATGGGTGGGTCGCGCAAGGGTAGGATGGGATCCACCATTTTTATTGCCACCGCGGGAGCGGTAAAATGCGACTTGCCCTTGATATTTATTTCTACTCCTCGCTCCAATTTTTCAATCGCCTCGTGGCTTATCTCACCTTCAACTTGGGCATAGTAGGTTCTGAAATGTTTCTCAGTGGGGTCGAGCAAAGCGGCGTTCATGCGCTTGTCATTCGTCAATAGGAGCAGGCCCTCGCTGTCGGCATCCAGCCGACCGACGGGATACACGTCCTTATCAAAATCACCAAGGGCGGCCAAGGTTTGGCGATCGCCCTCAGGTGAAAATTGACTTAACATGCCGAATGGCTTGTAGACGGCAAAATAACGGTTCATTATTTTGAGTCGCCACCCAGGATCAACGGTAACCCGTCATCGCCCTGTCCGATCACAACAACCTTGCTGTTCTGAGACTTGGCAAGCTCGAGCGTCGCTTCAATACCTTTCCACCTCAAGAGCTTATCCGAAATTCCTTCGGAAACAATGTCCTGAAAATCCTTGATCCCTTGGGCTTCAATTCGCTTTCGCTCAGCCTCTTTCTGCTCTTTCTCAATCTTGAATTCGTATTCCTGACTCTCTTGCTCTTGCTTGAGTTTTTTCTCAATCGCTGTTTGAATGTTTTGCGGAAGCTCGATTCCTCTGATCAAAATCGCGTCCAGAAAGATATTCTTATCCTTCAACCTGGTTCTGACATCCGTGAAAATCTCTTCTTGAATGAAATCCCTCTTGGAAGAATACAGCTCCTCGGGGTCGTAACGTCCGATGACCTTCCTCGCCGATGATCGAACTTCGGGCAATACGATTACGTCCCGGTAGTTCAATCCCAATGTTTTGTGAATGACACCTATTTCCTCTTCAATCGGCCTGAATCGAATCGACATTTCCATCTGAATCGTCAATCCATTCTTCGAAAGGGCAGTCATGTTCTCCTTCTCTTCCTGATTTCGAACATTGTAGATATACATCTTATTCCATGGAGCAAGCACGTGAAATCCTTCAGGATAGGTCATATCCGTTACTGTACCACCGCCAAATTGCTTGTAAAGCACTCCTGCCTCTCCTGATTGGATGGTTACCGTTGAGGTTTGCCACAAAATGAGAAGTAAAAATGCAGATACTGCTACTGTTATTATTAGTTTTCTTTGATTCGGTTCCATTTGTTCTTTTTTATTTGATGTAAAGTAAGGGTTTCTATTGTTCTTTCAGGTCTTGGGAATTAAGTTCACTATCTTTGCCGCAAAATTCAATAACTATGGAAAAAGTTAAAGAAAAAGACACGGTAAGCGTTCACTACACGGGAACACTTTCTGATGGTGAAGTGTTCGACTCATCTGTAAATCGCGAACCTTTGTCTTTCACAGTTGGCGCAGGTCAAATGATCCCCGGATTTGATAATGCCGTTGTGGGAATGCAAGTTAAGGAGAAAAATCCGTAACCATTCCTGCAAGCGAAGCTTATGGAGAGGTAAGACCTGACATGGTCCAAAAAATCTCTAAAGATCAACTTCCTCCGGATCTGAATCCTCAAGTCGGTCAACAACTCGCGTCTCAGCTTCCTTCGGGAGAGCAAATCATCGTGACTGTTGCCGAAATTGGCGATACGGAAATTACCATTGATGCAAACCATCCTCTCGCAGGAAAGGAGCTCACTTTTGAGATCGAACTGGTCGAGATCAATTAGTTTTTTCGTCATCTGACCGGTCTTCTCCGGTTTCATCATTTCGACGATAGACATAAACTATTCGCTTGGGCTTTTGAACTTCCTTCGGGGGTTCAATTTCGCCCAATGCGATTTTTGTCAGTAAATCATCGGGATCCTCCTCTTCTTCCCATCGGTAGTCTTTCCTTTGCGGTCCTTCCTTTCGGTAAACCCAAGCCAAAGCAAACCCTGCCAAGGCACCCCATAAATGTCCTTCCCAACTTATGGAAGGGTCTACGGGCAGCACTCCCCACCACATACTTCCGTACAAAAAGGCTATAAGAAGCGATAGCGATGCCACGCGCTTTTCTCGGCGCAACCAACCGCTCAAAAAGAGAAAAGAAGCTAGACCATAAACGATTCCGCTGGCGCCAATATGGTAAGATGGCCTTCCGGAAATCCACAACCAGATACCGCTCGAAATCCAAATCCAAAAAATGGTTTTCCAAGATAGAGTGGGGTAGAAGTGAAAAAGAGCCCAACCCAAAACGAGCAGCGGTATGGAATTATTGATCAAGTGCGACCAACTCCCGTGAATAAACGGAATGGTCACAATGCCGAATAACCCACTGGCTTTTCGCGGATACAACCCATAAGTGGTCAAATCAAAACCCGTCTCTTCCGCCGTAAAGTGAATAATCCATAAGACCATCACAAATAGCAAGGGAATCAATACCGCTCCGATGAGTTTTCTCCTTTCCTTCACTACTTAAAGTTCATCTGTTTCTTAAATGCTCTCGTAAGCCTCTTGGACTTTTTGGAATTTTTCCTTCGCTGCAGTTTGAAATTCCGCACCCAAATGACTCACCTTATCAGGGTGATACTTCACCGCCATTTTGCGGTAAGCTTTCTTGACCGTAGCCTCATCGGCATTTTCGTCTATCTCAAGAATCTTGTACGCACTCTCGGTGTCGTGGCCAAACATGGCTCTGATCGACTCGTAGTCTTTCTGACTAATTCCCAAATAAGATGCGATGTTCTCGATCACTTTTACCTCAGTGATGTCCAAGCTCCCATCGGCCGTCGCTAACCCGAATATGTAGTGGAGCAACTGAAGCCGCAACGGATGCTGCATATTCTGCTTGATTTGCAGACATACAGCCCTCACGTCCAAAGGCTGATTCAAAATATCGCGCAGCAATAAGATTTGATCCTGAGCTTTTCCCTTTCCGAATTGACGCTCTAAGAAATTTTTGACGTAGTCCAATTCCGACTTTAGCACCTTCCCGTCGGCTTTCATCACCGCCGCTGTCAATACCAATAGCGAAACCACAAAATCATTGGCCGTGGTGTATCCATAACTCGATCGCCTTCCCGAAGACCTGGCTCCCTCTTGCGTCACAATCCCCGAAGAACTATCTATCATAGACCCCAAGGCAAAACCCAGAATCGCTCCGACAGGTCCACCGAAAGCCCATCCAAGCCCGCCACCTATCCACCTCGCGTATTTTTTCATTCTCTAATATTGTTTATTTCAGCTCGCAGTAACAGCTAAGCAGACTTCCTCTCAACTATACTAATCCCTAACCTATCCCTAACCTATCCCTAACCAACTCCTATTCATTTCCTATTTTACTCCCAAATCTCCCCACTCCCTTTTGAGGCCATTGCTCCGAGCGCTGTAGCCTGAAGGCTTGCCGCCTGAAGCCTGATGCCTGAACCCTGCCGCCACTACCCACCACGTATTACGAAGTACGAATTATTCGCTACGATCTACCAACTTCCGCCTGCACCTCCACCACCGAAACTTCCTCCTCCGAAACCGCCGAAGCCGCCTCCGCCGCCACCAAAGCCTCCGCTCCGAATCCTCCCGACCGGATGAAAAGTTGCCGTAAGATCCTCTGTGACTTCTACTTGCAGCGTTCATTAACATAAGCGCCGCCCAGAAACCCAAATCGTTTCTTCGGGCATAAGTACTGGTCTTGCGATACATTAAAAAGAACCATATCCCGATCACAAACAAGAAAGGAATAATGACTCCCAATGGATTTCCCCGACTCTGCTTTTGGTACGTTTGGTAATTGTATTCGCCTTTAGCCAAATCCGAAATTACAGCGATCGCCTTCGTCGTTCCTCCAAAATAATCCCCGCTCTTAAATGAGGGAATCATCTCTTGATCTACAATCAATTTCGTAGTCGCATCAGGTATCGCCCCTTCCAGACCGTATCCTGTGGCTATGAACGTTTTCCGTCCCGCCGAATTGATCAATATGACAATCCCATTATCCAAGTCTTTCTGACCAACACCCCATTTCTCGCCGATTTTGGTAGCGGTCATCGCTGCATCTCCTTCGCAGAGTCTGGCTATGGACAACAACCACGATTTGGTTGCTCGTCTCATTGCTGAACCGCTGAAGCTGAGCCTCTAGTGCTTGCTCCTGCTGAGGCGTGAAAATATCTTCCTGATCCGCCACCAGCCCTCTCGGCTTTTGGGGGTAACAGTCCTCACCTTGGCCGAATACGGCAAAGGCAGATAATAGAAATACTACGGTTATGAGTTTTCTCATCAATTGTCTTTTCCAAAGGAAATTTCGTTGCTCAATTCATCGATATCGTCACTAGCCACAGGGAAATGAGCCTTCAATTGCTCTCCGGCCATGCGTATTCCCTCAGAAAGACCATCGGTATATTCGCCTTTCTTAAAAGCAGCTACCAGGTGCTCTTTGATCTCGTTCCAAAAGTTACCGGGCACAACGGCATTGATTCCGCCGTCGCCCAATATGGCCAATTTATGATCTTCAAAACTCACGTAAAACAATACCCCGTTTCGAAGCTCCGTCTTGTGCATTTCTAATTTTTCAAATAGAAATGCAGCTCTGTCCAATACCTCTTCGGGACATTTTCTCTCAATGTGGAGCCGTATCTCACCGCTCGTCTTGTTTTCAGCGGCCGTAATGGCTTCAACGATCTTGGTCTTTTCTGCCTCGGTAAAAAAGTCTTTGGCCATGCTTAAAATTCTACCTGTGGCGCATTCTCAGTTCCTGCATCACTCTCGAAATAACCCTTCTCTTCAAAGTCGAAAATGCCCGCCGTGATGTTTCTGGGAAACTTCTTAATCGATGTATTATAAGTCCCTACGGCTTCATTAAATCGGTCACGAGCCACACTAATGCGGTTTTCAGTTCCCTCAAGCTGGGATTGTAGTTGACTGAATTGCTGATTGGCCTTGAGGTCAGGGTAGCGCTCAACCGTTACAAGTAATCGGGAAAGTGCTCCGCTTAACTGCCCCTGCGCCTCTTGAAACTTGGCAATGGCTCGGGAGATAGCTTGTCCGCATCTATCTGAATCCTCGTGGCATTAGATCTGGCTTCCATTACTTGCGTCAATGTTTCTTGCTCAAAATCGGCATAACCCTTTACGGTATTGACCAAATTCGGAATCAAGTCGCTTCGCCTTTGGTACTGCGTTTCAACCTTAGCCCAAGCCTTGGCCACATTTTCTTGCTTTTCTACCATGCTGTTGTAGCCACAAGAGCTAAGCATGGTGCTCCTATGAGCACGATGAAAAATTTCTTCATTTTTAGTTTGATTAGGATTTCAATAGATCAACACTGCGTTGAATAAACTTACTCATGGCTTCGCCCTTGAGCATATTTTGCGAAAGTAACGCCAAGTCAACCAATTGACCTACGGTTTCTTTTTGCTTCGTCTCATCCTTATCGATGAGCTCTGTTATAAGCGGATGGTTCGCATTGACCACCATATTGTACATTTCGGGCATCATGCCAAACATTTGAGCACCGCCACCAGACATTTGCTGCTCTTTCATTCGGCGCATAAATTCACTCTGGGTGATGATGATCGGACGGTCATTCTCGCTCATGCTCTCAAACTGAACATGGAACTTTTCCTTTTCAACAGATCCTTCAATCACAGGCTTCAACTTCTCTTTCTCCTCATCAGATAGCTTGGAAGGAATCTCCTCATCTTTCTGAATTAGCTTATCGATCGTATCGGCATCTACTCGCGCAAAGGACAACTTGTCTTCTTTTTGCTCCAGCTTGCTGATCAAATGACTCGAAATAGGCGTGTCTAAAACCACTACGTCATAAGATCGATCTTTTGCCGTCTGAATAAAACTGTACTGCTCCTTTTCATCCTGCGCATAAAGTACAATCGTCTTATCGTTCTTGTCCGTCTGGGTATCCTTGATTTTCTCCTTGTACTCCTCGATGGTGTAGTACTTTCCATCTACCGATTTGAACAGGTAGAACTTGGAGGCTTTATCGTAAAACTTCTCATCAGTCAGCATTCCAAATTCGATGAAAACCTTGATGTCTTCCCATTTCTTCTCGAAATCCTCACGGTCGTTTTTGAACATAGAGTTCAACTTATCCGCTACCTTTTTGGTAATGTGAGACGAAATCTTCTTTACCGCAGCATCCTCCTGAAGGTACGATCGAGACACGTTCAACGGAATGTCAGGCGAGTCGATTACTCCGTGTAGAAGAGTCAGGAATTCAGGAACAATATTCTCTACATTGTCCGTGATGAATACTTGATTGCTGTAAAGGCTGATCTTGTTTTTCTGAAGCTCCAGATTGTTCTTAAGCTTTGGGAAGTAAAGAACCCCTGTAAGATTGAAAGGGAAGTCCACATTCAAGTGAATGTGGAACAACGGATCTTCAAACGTCATCGGATATAACTCTCGATAGAAGTTCTTATAATCCTCATCGCTTAACTCTGACGGAACTTTTGTCCAAGCAGGGTCGGTATTATTGACGATGTTGTCCTCTACGATTTTCTCCTCTTTACCACCTTCTACTATCTTTCCTTCGGCGTCGCGCTCTTTCTCCGTTCGCTCATTCGTTCCAAACTTGATCGGTACGGGAAGAAACTTGCAGTACTTATTGAGTATTCCACTAATTCGAGATTCCTCCAGAAACTCAGTAGAATCATCCGCAATGTGGAGGATGATGTCCGTTCCTTTCGTCTTCTTCTTGGTTTCCTCCATGGTGTAGTTGGGACTACCATCACAAGTCCATTTCACGGGAACGCTATTCGGCTTCTGAGATTTTGAAATAATCTCCACTTCCTTAGCTACCATGAATGCACTGTAGAAACCTAAACCAAAATGTCCGATTATGGCATTCTTACTGTCGGTGTCCTTGTATTTCTGTACAAACTCCTCCGCTCCTGAAAAGGCAATTTGATTGATGTATTTATCAACCTCCTCTGCCGTCATTCCTATTCCACTGTCGCGAATGATGAGTTGTTTTTTATCCTTATCGAGAATCACCTCAACTTTGAGGTCTTCCGTTTTGGCTTTCAGCTCACCTAGCCCTGATAAGGGTCTTTAACTTTTGAGTTGCATCAACTGCATTCGATACCAACTCTCTCAAGAAAATTTCGTGGTCTGAGTAAAGAAATTTCTTAATGATCGGGAATATGTTCTCCGTTTGAACATTAATACTTCCTTGCTGCATAATATTATTCGTTTTTTAATCCTCCTTGTCAAGGCTTGTGCCAATTGAGTTTTGCTGACAATTTGTCGCATGAAAAAAGCACGTGTCATAAACTCCTGATTAAAATAACGATCGAATCAGGGGCGTACGAATAAGCCTCTTGCGGTAAACTCTTTCTTTTAAGGTACTTCGTTTATGCAAGAAAAAAAGCGCTGCAGAATTTTCTGCAGCGCTTTTCTCTAAGTCAAAAATGACTCCTTTCTGATATCAAATCTCTTATTGCATCAAAAGTCTTACTGACTCACGGCTTTCACCTTTAAGTACTTCTACTATGTAAATGCCGTTTTCTAATTCATTCAAGTTCAGGTTAACACTGTTCAGACCTTTGTTGAAAGTCATTACTCTTTCCAGAGCCAGTTTTCCTTGAGCATCGAATACACGAATCAATCCTTGTCCCTCTTCAGTTGTGTTGTAAGACAAGTTTACATTGTCCTGTGCAGGGTTAGGAGCTACACGTACCCATGATTCATCAGATGCCATGGCAAAAAGATTGCCAATTACGTTTGCACCAAAGTTGGAGTTGCTCCATTGTGCGTCATCATTTACTTGTAAGAGCGGTGAATCAGCATAAGCGACACCCATTTCTTCGGTAATCGCAGGTGGCAAATAAAGGACTGATGCATACGGAGTGTATGCTCCGGCAATTAGTGGGTTTTGAGAACAACCGCATCTCACGCGATAGTTGTAAGTCGTGAACGGCACTAATTGAAATACAGGAGCGGTAAATTCATTTGCATTTGGCCCTGGTTTGATAATGCTGGTTTGTTGTGGTCCTTGGCCAACTACGATGTTGATCTGACAACCTATTTGTCCTTCGATTGGTTCCCAAGTAAACTGTAGTTTTCCATTTGGAAGAATAGTAGCATTGAGACTGGCAGGATCTACTTGTGGGTAAGGCAATTCGCAGGCAGGAGCCGTCGGACAAGCCTCACAAGAAGAAAAGCATACAAGACCAACCGAAAGGTCTGCAGATGGCATCGTCAATACTCGATTAAATCCTCCGAAACCATCGTCTTGACCACAAGCCTCAGGTACCGTCTCAGCTGCCGAGAAATCGGTGCTGTTCAAGAACTTGTAGAGTACTGTAGATCCTTCTGCAACCATTACTGAAAAGGAATAAACTCCGTCTCCATCGTCGTTCATTGCAGTAGGAGAAAAACCATTGAAGGTTCCCGCTACGTGAATTCCTCCATCAGGATTGATACCATCCAAATCAGATGCGTCTACCGATAAAGTCAGCATGTAATTCTCAGGGGCGATTTCGCAAGCTACACACTGTGCAAAACAAACTGGTTGCGCAGTAGTATCAGCCGAAGGCATGGTCAATACTCGGTTGAAACCACCAAAACCATCATCTGCTCCACAAGCTCCGGGTACAGACTCCACCTCATCGCCGAATGTAGCTCCATTGATATACTTCCAAAGTACGGTAGAACCTTCTTCAACCATTACCGAGATTGAATAAATCCCTCCACCTTGGTCTGTCATCTGAGCTGGTGAGAAACCGTTGAAAGTTCCTGCTGCATGTATACCTGTATCGCTGATTGCAGCCAACTGAGAAGCATCAACTAAAAGAGTCAATTCATAGGATTCTCCGGGAGTAGTGCAGTCTGAACAAGATGAAAAACAAACCGTCGGAAGTACTACATCAGCATCTGCCACATCGACAAAGCGATTGTTACCTCCGAAACCGTCGTCCTGACCGCATGCTCCGGGCACACTTTCTACTCCGCTGAAGTCTGCGCTATTGGTGTACTTGTAAAGTGCCGTGGTATTACTTGGGACTGCTGCAGTGAAGGTGTAAACTCCTCCACCTGCATCTGTCATAGGCTGAGGTGAGAAACCATTAAACGTCCCTGCAATATGAATGCCCGCCGGATCAATACTACCGAGTTGAGATGCGTTTACAGAAAATGTAACATTCACATCTCCACCACCTACAGCAGGACATTCTTCGCAGCTACCAAAACATACGAGGTCGGTTGTTACACCACCCGATGTTACATCTACTGCTCTGTTGCCATTTACGGCGCATGCTCCCGGAACTCCTTCCGGGTTTTCACTCCAATCATTTCCATTGATAAACTTGTACTCATAAGATCCTACCGGAACTTGAACGGTTAGTTCATATACACCGTCTTGGTCCGCGTCGTCCATCTGATTTGCACCGGGCACCCAATCTGCATCACCATTAGCTTCACTCTGCCAATTGCCGGCAACGTGAATTCCATTCGGACTCAAAGATGTAATGTTGTTCGCATCTACTCGAAAAGTGAGCGATTCAGTTTGTGCTTGCATTGCTCCATAAAAAAAGAGCACAAGCGATAAGGCGACTAATTTTTTCATGGGGTTAATTTTTGGTTTGATTGATAGTGTAAAAAGTACACTAACGGACCGAAGATATACAAAAGTCGCCAATGATGCAATCACTAAATTTCACTTTATTCTTCTATTTAAATGAAAAAAATAGTTGAAACAAACCGCACATGACCTTGACAATGAGTGATCGCTAACCAAAACGATTTAGTGAACGGTTTTCAATCTTTGACAAAAAAAGCCTACCCGAGAGGGTAGGCTTGAAAATAAAGTGATGTAATCTCTTACTTCGAAATCATGAATTTCTCAGTTTTTACTTCAGATTCTGTAGTCAACCTGTAGATGTAAATTCCGTTTGGCAAACTTGTGCCGTTGAATTCAAATCGATAGTCACTTCCGGGTTGAGCAATGCCGCTAAACAAGGCTTCTACCATTCTACCATTCATATCGTACACCTCAAGCGTTGTCATTTCAGCATTCGCTACGTTGAATGTTACGAATGACTGTCCGTTCGATGGATTTGGTGAGGAAGATATTTGAATACCTGAACCTGTTGAGAACGGAACCCACGGTGAAAACGGTCCCGCTACCAAAGGAGTTTGCGAACAACCGCATCTCACTCTCCACTGATAATTGGTATTAATACTTAGCGCACTTCCCGGAATGATAAATGAATCTGCATTTACTCCGGGTACAATTCGCGATCCCAATATGCCGGGGCCACCCGCCAATCTCACTTGAATTTGACATCCAATTTGACCCGGAACTGCATCCCACTCAGTAAGAACTGCATTGGAAAGAACAGTAGTGTTTATGCTTGCGTTATTAACAGCTGGAAATGGGTTTTCGCATACCGGTGTCTCACAAGTCGATGCTAAAATATCAGCAGAGCTTCTTGGTAGTAACTGGTAACCTTCAGTAAAGGGACTTGAATTATCAAACTGACCTCCAATTCCAACTACGTCAAACTCGCCCGTAGGTGCAGGCTCATTGTACAAGTCAGTATTGTTGTCAACTCGCACGGTGATTGTGTCCGTTCCATTAGTTACAGCTACATTAAATCCTGAACCTGCATTGGTCCAATCAGCGGGATCAATAATTGTCGCACACTCAAAAACGACCAATCGAGACTCTGTAAGTTCACTTAACTGGTCAACATCAACAGGATTAGGAATTGCATTCCCCTGGCTAATCACGGAGATAGCTGTAGGAGCGATCTGAGTTAACCCATTAAATTGGTTTACAGTTCCTGTAATGAGTACTTGGTCACCCTCGGTCACAACATAATCTGAAACCGCCGTAGAGCTAAATATTCCGATACCTCCTGTTGCATCAACTACGGTAAACTGGATTCCTGATCCTGAAAGATTACCTCCTAAAACAAGTCCAAGAATGTTGTACTCCTGACCACTATTGATAGCCACACCATCAACATCAGTTTCCGCAGCTATCGCGATATCTGTAAGGATAACTTCGTCATCCAAAATTGTCAATGTGAAGGCATCCGGAAGTAAAAGGGCTCCGTTAGTGACATTCGCCAATCCAAAAGTGATGGTCTTATCTTCGTTTTCAACACCGTTGTTAATGATAGTTACCGAAAAGCTTTGAGGTGTTGTAGAAGATCCTGCAAAGCTTAAAGCTACAGGTCCGCTGAATGTATAGTCAACTCCTGCAACAGCCGTACCTCCAGTCACCACTACATCTACATCAGTGGCTGAGATAGAAGGGTTGACAATATTTACATCGAAACTTACCGTTCCCGCATTTTCGAGAACATCAGCCTCAGTAGAAGCAAAACCCACTACCAACTGATCGTTTCCGGTATCTTCAATATCGTTAGCATCCCGAGGTAGCAATTTGAAATTGCCAAAGCTAAAAAAGCCAATACCCACAGCATCATACTCGGCAAATTGAGTAGGAACAAAGGCAAATAGAACGTCATCGGCTAAGTAATCACCTGATCCGTCGTTGAGCACATACTCTCCGAATCCGGCGTCAGCATTCACGCAAATAGCTCCACTCACTGAAAGTAGAACTGACTCGAATTCCTCAACACCTGCAGCACCCGTAGAAACTGAAGTCGCAGATGGAAGTGGATTCCCCGATGAATTTATAGCTACAGAAGTAGCAGAAATACGCGTTAGGCCATTGCTTTCTTGCACTGCACCTTCTACCGTTACGTTATCTCCTGCAACAGCTATTGACGAACCATCAAGTACAAAGACTCCTGACCAAGCACCTGCGCCGTCTTGAATCCAAAAACCACCGTTACCTACAGCCGTTACTGTTCCTGAAGTTTCAACGATTTCTCCAACTACAGGAGAGGCACCCGAAGGATCAAGTGTTTCTTGAATCTCCGCAATAGTGTATGCGGTAATGGTTGATCCTCCATTTGGATCAAACGTTCCAATCGGAATTGGCTGCGCAGCTGAAGCATTTGTTGTTTCATTATCAAGTACATTAATACCTGGAATTAGCCAATCTCCAAGTGCAAACGTTGAGTCTGAAGGAGAAGTACCATTTGCTCTGTAAGCCCATGAATCAAGATAATCCCATGCCTGTCCGCTTCCGTCAACATTGATATCTCCATAGATATCAACTACAACGCCGTTTTGGAATAACTCAATTGCATCATCTCCGTTAATTCCCAAGGCACCGTCGACGTAGTCTGAATCAAATCCGAAAAATGCGAGGAATTGAGGCGCTTCTGAAGATACATAGATGAAATCTCCTGCCGTTGCTGGAACTGCAGGGAAAGTGAATTCTTGGCCATCCGTTCCTCCACCATTGTTTGCTGTACCGATTCCGTAGATGCTCAAATCAGCAACATCATTGAGAACATAGATTTCTACTCCTTTTGGAGTACCACCTGTTAAACCGGCATCAAATACTGCGGTGAGAATTAGATCGCTCTGCCCAAATGTCAGAGTAGAGAATAATAAAGCTGCAGACAACATCGTTGCTCTGAACAGTCGAATTTTGATCATAATGATTTGTTTTTTTAGTTACTCTGCAAGATTACTGCAAATTCTTCATTTATACACGCTTCGAGAATTATCGAATTGTTAAGAAGTGTGGTTCGTCGATTAAATATTGCGGTTCGTCGAAGGAGTGTTGAAAAATATTATATGACCTACTTTTGCATCCCATGAAATCTGATCTGAAAAAAGTGCTAAAAGGGCACGCAGCGTCCGTTTATTGTCTTTGTGTAGATAGAATTTCATCAAGACTGTTTTCGGGCTCATCCGATAAAATGATAGGGGTGTGGTCTTTAGAGAAATTCGCTCCCGACGGTTTTTCTATCAAATTGGAGGCTCCCGTATTCTCTATAGAGAAACTGGATCAATTACTATTCGTCGGCCAAGGGCTGGGAGGGGTGCACATCATAGATCTGACTACCAAAAAGGAAATTCGACACCTGAAGTATCATGCTCGCCCGATTTTTAGGATTATTGCTAATCCTTCAAAGCCCTATTTATATTTCCTCGGTGGTGATGGGGTTTTGTCTATTGTCGATTCCAATGACTTTTTGCTCAGATGGTCTTTGCCTCTCTCAGATGATAAATTGCGTTCGGCAACTCTGGACTCAAAGGGTGATAGGCTAATTGTGGGATCTAGTGATGGCTATATTCGAATTCTGGAAACGGACTACTACAATGTGCTCAACGAAAAGCGGGCTCATCAAGGTGGTGTTTACGATATGGCATGGCTTACGCCTAAAAAATTATTGACCGTAGGGAGAGATGGCCATATTCGGTTATGGGATTACAGGGATAATGAGATTGTAGAATCAGAGGCCATTCCGGCACATAACTATGCCATATATTCTATTGACATTTCTCCTTCCGGAAAATATTTTGCCACAGGCAGCCGAGACAAGAATGTCAAAATCTGGAATCCTGATGACCTCAAGAATCCATTGAGAATTTCCAGAAAAGGACCTATAGGTCATGCACATTCGGTAAATGTGGTGAAGTGGATAAATGATGAATTACTCGTGAGTGCAGGCGATGATCGAGACCTCCATTTTTGGACTATTTCAGATTCATAATGGTCAGCCCACTTCTTAACTTAGGTTCAATAAAGGTGCTTTTTGGCGGCATTGTGCTGCCCTCATCTGAGATCGCATAAAGTTCCTCTGCAGTAACCTCACAAAGAGTAAATAGGGCTTTTGCATTGCCGCGATCAACCGCAGCTTCGTAGGGTGTCAAACTCAAATTTCCGGGAATGAACTGAATCCTTTTATCCGTCTTCTGATCAATAATTCCCAAAATTGGCTCTAAAATGGTTTCGGTTAGGATAACGGAATCAAGATGACTCAAAGCCGATTCATCTCCCTCAAATTCCTTCAGAGAAAGAACGTACCATCCGCTTTTTTAGTCGCAACCCGAATTGCCTCTTTTCTTGAGGAAGGAATTCACTATTGACTTTTTTGATGTCAAACTTGAGTCGAAGGCTGTCCAGCAATTGATCATCACCGATTTCCATTCCTTTTCCTATTAGTCTGTGAAAAGGTGAAATTTTTAAAGTCTCTCCCGGCATTACCAGAGCCATGGTGTAATTGTAATCTTCCTCACCTGTGTGATTCGGGTTCTCAGCCGCTTTCTTCTCGGCTAGAAGGGCAGAACTCGCCATTCGATGATGACCATCAGCAATATACAGGGCGTCAACTTTTTTGAATGCTGCTTTTATCCGTTCAATGTCCTCTTCATCTGAGATAATCCACATACGATGAGTCGTCCTGTCGGTAGTGGTAAATTCGTATTCGGGTCTCTCTAGTCGCTTGGTGGCCTTGAAGGCATCTATGGCCGAAATGTGTTCGGGATAAGTGAGTAAAACCGGTTCGGCATTGAAGCCACAAACATCCAAGTACTCGCAAAACATCTTTTCCCTCTTAGTTAAAGTCTGCTCATGCTTTTTAATTAATCCTTTTCGGTAATCATCGGTTGAAACTCCTCCAATGAAACCGATGAAGCTAGCCCAAGGCGAGGATTGCTCGTAGAGGTAAAAAGCTTTCTCGTTGTCTGGAAGCAAACATCTCTCTTTAATGAAAGTCAAGTATTGATCCCTGACTTTTCCGAATCTTTCGGGACTGTTCTTTTTCGGTTTTTCACCCGTTGAAAATTCAGGATTGATAATGTGAATGAAAGAGAATGGGTTCTCAGAGAGTTTTCTGTTTAATGCGCCGGGTGTGTAAGACACATAGGAACGTGAAGCAACCAAGTGAGCTTTATCGCGAGGAGGTCGTACAGCTTTAAACGGGACTATGTTTATCATGTTGAGCAGATGGTGACGGCGAAAATACATGATAGATTCTGAGAAATAAAAAAAAAGCGGCCTGCCAAAGGCAGACCGCTTTTCAATCTTAAAATGAATGACTGATTATTTTATAATCATAAATTTCTCATTCAATACTTCGCTTTCTGTTGTCAGACGATAGATGTACACGCCATTAGGCAATGCAGAACCATCAAACTCAAAGCGGTACTCGTTGTTCGGTTGAGTATTACCTGTGAAGATAGCATCAACTAAACGACCGCTCATGTCAAATACTTCTAGTGTCGTGTATCCTTCTTCTACAACGGTGAAAGTCACATTAGACTGACCTTCCGTTGGGTTTGGTAAAGAAGAGATCGCTGAACCGGGAGTAGTGAATGGCTGCCATGAGCTGAATGGACCGGCCACTAAAGGCTCTTGAGAACATCCGCAACGAACTCTCCACTCGTAATCTGACGCGAAGGCCAAAATACTACCGGGAATTACTTGGCTGCTTGCATCTTCACCCAATACTATGGTTCTCTGAACACCTACTCCATTTGCAAAACGCAACTGAAGTTGACATCCGATTTGACCTGCTACAGGCTCCCATTCTACTAAGTAAGAATTACCTAGGAATGTAGTACTTAGGCTTTCCTCATTAACAGCAGGGAATGGATCAGCACAACCGCTTTCACAGTCAAGACTGATAGTGAATGTCACCACAGCCAAAATAAGCGTAATGTGCGCACATAATAGACCCCGCAGCAGGTGCCTCTAAGGTTATGATTCTCCTGAACCCGCGTAAACCATCGTCAGAACAAGCAATTTCAGTTAAACTATCACAATCACCTGAGTAAACAAATAGCACTGCATCCATTGGAGAACCTGATCAGCAGGCTGAAACAGATACCGTGTAATTGTCAGTGCCGTTTGCTTCGAATGCATACCAAACATCTTCCTGAGTACTTGATGCAAAACCGTTACAGTGTATTATTTGAGCTATCAGAATTCGCAGCTTCAGTTGCACCCAGAGTAGTACCTGCAGTGGCAGCGCCACACGTTAAGTCAGTACTAGAAGCACAGTTATCATTCTCAACTGCAACTATTCCGCCTCCACCACAAGAACAGTCTTCTTGAAGCGTTTCTCCTGAAGTCAATGGGTTTCCGTCGTCACAAGGGTCACCGATGTTTCCATCAGGACAGTCAGTACCACAAGTAGTACATTGAACTTGTGTATCAACACAGTTTGTAGCTGTGCCACATGATCCGTCAGTGTTCCAGTGTGCAAAGAGGTCTGAACCACTTGCACCTACAACGGTAACAGGTGATGTTCCTTGAGCTACAACAGCTCCGTTTGCAGAGTCAGATCTTACCGTAATGTAACCGCCTTCAACAATTGCGAACTCGATGTCCGAACCTGCAGGAACTCCTGTAATGGTAGAGTATTCCGTTTGGAAAGAGCAACCTGAAATTAGAATCAATTCATTAGCTGCAGTTGATAAGTCAGCAGAACCGAAAGCATCTTCGTTCAAGCAGTCACCTGTAAGTGGTTGACCTGCACAAACGCAGTCTTCACCAATCACATCTCCAACAGTGTTTGCATCACCATCGTCACATGCCTCGCCGATGTTTCCATCAGGACATTCTGTCGGACAAGTAGCGCATTGAACTTGTGTGTCAACACAGTTTGTAGCAGTACCACATGCATCGTCTGTATTCCAGTGAGCAAAAAGATCAGATCCACTAGCTGCTGCAACTGTTACAGGACTGAATCCTTCTGCAACGATTGCACCGTCAGCAGAGTCAGTTCTTACTGTGATGTAACCACCTTCTACGATTGAGAATTCAATGTCCTCACCGGCAGGAACTCCCGTTACAGTGGAGTATTCAGTTTGGAAAGAGCATCCTGAAATCAGGATCAATTGTCCGTTTGGACCTTCGGCTGTAATGTCCGACTGAAAGCGTCTCCATTCAGACAGTCAGACGAAACTACAATCGGAGTCCCTGCACAAACACAGTCTTCTCCCAATACGTCATTTTCAGTATTCTCGTCACCATCATCACAAGCGTCACCGATGTTTCCATCAGGACAGTCAGTCGCAGTACAAGTAGTACATTGAACTTGCACGTATCAACGCAGTTTGTAGCAGTGCCAGCAAGCGCCATCTGTATTCCAGTGTGCAAAGAGGTCAGACCCACATCCACCTTCAACGGTAAGCGATCGATGTTCCTGGAGCCACAAAAGCACTCCGTCAGATCCTGATCCACCTGGTGAGGATACCGCCTTAACAATCGAGAACTCCATAGTCTTGTCCTGTACCGAACATCCCTGTAATGGTAGAGTATTGCGTTTGGAAAGAGCAACCTGAAGATTTAGAATCAATTCCCTCCGTCGCTTCAGTTGAATAAGTCACAGCATGCCGAAAGTAATTCGCTCCAAGCAGTCACCAGTAAGTGGTTGACCTGCACAAACGCAGTCTTCACCAATCACATCTCCCACAGTCAATGGGTTTCCGTCGTCACATGCATCACCGATGTTTCCATCAGGACAGTCAGTACCACAAGTGAGGCATTGAACAGTTGTTTCAACACAGTCCGTAGCTTGACCACAAGAACCGTCTGTATTCCAGTGTGCATAAAGATCTGCTCCACTTGCACCTACAACGGTAACAGGTGATGTTCCTTGAGCTACAACAGCTCCGTTTGCAGAGTCAGATCTTACGGTAATGTAACCACCTTCAACAATCGCGAACTCGATGTCTTCTCCGGCAGGAACTCCTGTAATAGTAGAGTACTCCGTTTGGAAAGAACCACTGATTGTTAATAATGTACTAGAAGCTGTAGTCAAATCTTGAGAACCAAAAGATGATGTGTTCAAACAGTCACCTGTAACAGGATTTCCAGCACAAGTGCAGTCTGCACCTACAACATCTCCAAGAGTATTGGGGTCACCGTCATCACAGGCATCGCCAATATTACCCAGTCCAGGGCAATCTACAGGAATACCCACGCAAGAGCAGTCCTCTTGAATGGTATCATCGGTAGTGTCAGCGTTTCCGTCGTCACATGCCTCTCCTGGATTTCCATTGGGACATATAGTAGGACAAGTTAGACATTGAGCAGTAGTTACTACACAATTACCAAGTGTGCCACAAGCGTCGTCAGTATTCCAATGAGGGAATAAATCGGCACCACTAGCAGCAGAAATAGTTAGCGGGCTAAAGCCTTCATTGGCACCACCAGCCGATAGTCACTGCGCCAGTGATGTAACTTCCCGTCCCTGCAGCATCAAGGGCACCACGTCTTTCCTGCAGGTACTCCTGTGATAACAGCGCGCATTTTCTTCAAAACTGCAAGTAGTGAGGAATAATCAATTGACCATTTTCGACCTTCAACGGAAATAACCGCGCCTTTCCCATTCGGCTTGTTCAAACAGCCAATTTGGCCATTACGTTAGACGTCAAGAAACCACCAAATAATATGGCAATGACCGCCACATTTAGTAAAAATGCATCTTGCACGAATTTACAAAGCCATATTAAAAGTGATGTTTTAATTAATGTCATCATATTTCTACAACTGATGAATAACCTGACTAATAACCAACTAAGTACACAAGTTACATCAGTTTTTCACAAATCAAAACGCCAGGCATTTAACAAGTTGACAAATTTTAACAAGAAAATAGGTGTTGTTAAATACGACAATATAAAAATGTACTAATAGAACGATAAATACATTATCTATAAAACAAGCCGCCTCATTGTGCGTTATTTCAATTTTGCTACTACCGCCATTTATAATCATCTAATATTACCATTAAATATCAGGATAACACCTGAAGCGATGAACCATCAACTGAAATTATAGTCATTAATACGACAACTGCATTACCTAGACGTCCAAGCCATGTCAAAATCATATAGACCTTCAACACTGTGAAAGTCACGTTAGATTGACCTTCAGAAGAAGAATAGATACAGCCTGAGCAGAACAGTTACAAGTATATCGACCGCAACAAGTGAAGCTGCATCCACATCTACTTCACCAATTGCGTCGAAGAAGAATGTTGAAAGGAATAACAAGAGGCACTTGCACGTGCATAACTGCACCTAGGATACTTGTATTCGCAAGACGAGTTGCACTAACGATTTGACCTGTTACAGTATCCCATTCAGCCAAGAAACGTTTCCAACGAGTAACAAGGCTTGCGGGATCATGTGGAATGGATTTGCAATAACGTTTTTAGTCATTAAGTACTGAAAATAAAACCACTGCAGTCATAACCGTACGTAGTAAATCGTTTGCGATAATAAGCTCTACTGCTTCTACCTCAGCTGAAAGAGTAGAATCAGAAATATCCCTATCAACTAAGCTAATAATCAGGAGTAAACATAAAGTAACGGCCAAACCTGCTCCACCAGCTAATAAGCGCCGTTATTGTCGGTACCATTCGCCTACAAGGCATACCAAAGATCTAGTTGAGTTGAAGCTGAGAATCCACAACCGCTAGGCGTATTTGTGAAAGGAGCAGCACCTTCTGTAGTTCCTTCAATTGTAGAACCACAAGCAATAGGTGCAGTTACACCGAACAGTCATTGATGGTAAAGATACCACCACTACAGCAACACCACCATAATGCACGAGCGGTGTAATCACCGTTAGTAAGTAACGCC
>CALOFA010000030.1:0-94079 GCA_942492545.1 uncultured Cryomorphaceae bacterium
GTTTCGCACCAATCTGATAACGCCGCTTTTTACTTTTGGCGGAGGGTCGAACGAACCTTCGTCCACCGTAAACAAGTATTCCGAATCGTAGTAGGCCTTGATGAGGACACTCAGTATTCCGTAAACCTTGCTTCCGGGGCCCGATACCACTCGCTCGGCCACTTCCTTTTGAAACATGCCCACCATTTCGGGCATGAGCTCGGGATTCTCCACTACCCGAAAAAGAATTTGCGAGGAGATGTTGTACGGGAAATTTCCCGCCAGGATGAATGGCTTCCCTTCAAATAGGGAGTTGAGATCCATTTTTAAAAAGTCGCCTTCGATGATGCGGTCGCCCAATTCGGGATGGCGCTCGTGGAGGTGCTCCACCGATTCGGTGTCGATTTCAATCAGCTTAAGCTCCAATTCCTCACGAGTCATCAAAGCTCTGGTGAAGATTCCCGTTCCCGGGCCGATCTCCAAAATTCGCTTGACACCTCGTTCGTCTTTAATGGAGTCGGCAATGCGCTGCGCGATGGCCGGCTCGGTCAAGAAATGCTGACCGAGGTGCTTTTTGGCTCTAACCTTTTCATGGTGCACCACATTCAGTAAGGTGCGAAAGGCTACGAAACTTTCCGCCAAAGTGCTTTTCGTGCTCGGCTTGGAGTCTAGGAGCGTGCTCTTCCAAGTAGCGCTCATAGTCCTCTTGTGACTTGGCGAGGTATTGGATGCTGTAGGACTTTCCCCCTTGTTCTTCTGCGAGTATTCGCGAAAGCTTTCCGTCGAAGAAAAGCCCTGTAGCCAATACGTCGGGCATATGAACTTCTTTCATCCACTTGAGCCATTCGTCGTGAGATAGGTGATCAATATTTACCGTTACGTTGTACAAAATCATGGTGCAATTTCTTTAATCTTGATTGATTGGGCGAAGGTTTTGTATTTTTGTTTGTCATGGACGTCAACCCCGTAATTCTTGCGATCCCCGTTTTCTTCATCCTTATCGGAATGGAAGTAGCCTATGGATATTTTAAAGATCGAAAGATTTATCGCCTCAATGACGCGGTCACAAATATAAGCTGCGGAATCGTAGAACAGTTGACGGGTGTCTTCGCCAAGGTTTTTACCGTGGCAGCTTACGCCTTCATCTACGAGAATTTTCGCATTTTCACTTTGGAGGATACATGGTATTGGATTGTCATCGCTTTTATCGGGGTGGACTTTTTCTACTATTGGGCACACCGCATGAGTCATGAGGTCAATTTGTTTTGGCTCGGCCATGTGGTGCATCACCAAAGTGAGGATTACAACCTTTCGGTGGCTTTGCGCCAAAGCACTTTCCAGAAAATGTTTACCTTCTACTTCTACTTCCCCTTGGCTTTTCTCGGCTTCAAAACGGAGTGGTTCCTTTTGATGGGCGCATTCAATTTGCTCTATCAATTTTGGATTCACACGGAAGTAATCGGCAAGATGCCCGCTTGGTACGAATACATTTTCAATACGCCGTCGCATCACCGCGTGCACCATGGAAGAAACCCAAAGTACATCGATAGAAATCATGCCGGTACTTTGATGATTTGGGACAGGATGTTTGGCACCTATCAGCGCGAAGAAGAAACACCCACTTACGGAATCACCACGCCTACAAACTCGTGGAACCCCGTTACGGCCAACGTCCAGCCATTCGTGCGACTTTGGCGAGAACTCAAGTCGATTCCCGGTTTTGTGAATAAAGTGAAATTCACTTTTGCGCCTCCCGGATGGTACCCAAAAGAAATGGGCGGATTTCAAAAGCCCAAGGAAGTCGACAACCGCACCTACAAAAAGTACGAGATTCAGATTTCTCCGAGTTTGAATTATTACCTCTTTGTTCAGTATTTGACGACTCTCGGCTTTACTGCGCTTTTTCTTTTCAATCTCGCCGAGTTTTCACTGTTCTATCAGCTGGCTATTGCCGCCGTAATCATCTATTCGGTAGCTTCTTTGGGGACTCTATTCGACGATCGGCCCTACGGCATCAAGATGGAAGGCCTGCGTTTTTTCATCACCATCGGAATCGCTCTGTTTCTTTACTTTCAGGGAATGCTCCCGCTTTGGATTCCCGTTACACTGGTAGTCATTTCGAGTATTTCGGCCGTGGTGGTGTTTCGATTGAGCTTTCACAATATTGAGCGAGTAAAGTGAATCGCGATACTATCTTTTCCATCATCTATTTTTTGGTTTTAGCAATCCATATTTTTGCCGGAGAGCAGGATCAAGGACTGATAGCGAATATTTCTAAGCCTGCCATTCTGGGGTTACTCATCGTTTACTTTTTGGTTGATCTTCTTAAGAATAAAAAGCGAGATTCCTTCGGCTATTTGATTTTGGCGGGACTTGTTTTTTCGCTGGGTGGAGATGTGTTCTTGATCTTTCAGGGTGAAGCATCCATGTACTTTATACTTGGTCTAGGAAGCTTTTTGATCGCCCATATTCTTTATATCACCGCGTTTACGAAAACGTATTTGGTCAATCACGAGATCAAATTTTTGCAAAAGTATGGATGGGCGATGCTCTTAGTGGTAGCCTATGGTTGGTTTTTCTTCAATGCCATCAAGGATTTTCTCGGTTCCATGATCGGCCCCGTTTTGGTCTATACCATGGTCATTTCGCTGATGCTGCTTATCGCTCTCAACCGATTCAGGAAGGTGAGTACTGCCTCTTTTCTTTGGATTACGGTGGGTGCTTTATTTTTTGTCGCGTCGGATAGCCTTCTGGCTTGGAACAAATTCGTACGTGAGCTCGATCATTCACATCTTCTGATTATGCTCACTTATGGACTGGCCCAATACGGTATAACCAGAGGAGCCGTGCGTCAATTGCGCGACGTATCGTCCAAATCTATATCCCTGTAGTCGGAACTGATAGGGCAGGGCGTTTGATCGAATTACCTTTGCGCGGTGAAAAAGCAACTAGGTTTAATGATCGTCTTGGCGGGGATCAACTTTACCCACATCATGGATTTTATGATCATGATGCCGCTGGGCCCTCAGTTTAAACGGATATTTAATATCGGCCCCGAAATGTGGAGTGCGGTCATTTCGTCTTACACCTTTGCGGCGGCGATATCGGGGGTTGCGGCGATTTTCCTGCTCGATTTCTTCGACCGCCGTAAGGCACTCATCTTTCTTTATTCGGGATTTATCATCAGTACTTTTTTGGTTGGCTTCGCAGGTAGTATTGAAATGCTTCTAGCCACGCGAGCACTGACCGGTCTTTTCGGAGGAATCATTGGCGCCTTGGTTTTGGCCATTGTGGGAGATGTGGTAGAAAACAAGAATCGTGGAAAAGCGATCGGAATTGTGATGACGGGATTTTCTGCTGCGGCATCGCTCGGTGTGCCGCTGGGACTGTTTTTGGGAACGAAATTCGGATGGGAAGTGGCCTTTTTTATGATTGCGGGTTTTGCAACCGTCTTGTTAGGCTTTGCGATAAAGCTGGTTCCGTCCATCGACTCTCACCAAAAGGAAAAGGAACACGGATGAAAAGTTCTTTCATTGCTCTTAAGTACGTGGTGCGTGATAAAAACCAGCTTTTGGCTTTTGCGTTTACGTTGCTGATCGTTTTCGGGCAGTTCAGCATTATCCCTTTTATATCTCCATACATGGTGGCCAATGTTGGTTTTGAGGAGATTCAGCTCACGTACATCTACCTGATTGGTGGAGCACTGACGGTATTTACATCACCATTTTTTGGGAAAGTTGCTGACCGATACGGAAGATTGAAAACCTTTCTTGGGCTTATGCTCATTTCGCTCATTCCCATTTTTGCCATTACCAATATGTCGCCAAATCCCGTTTGGTATGTGCTGATTTTTTCCAGTCTGTTCTTTGTTTTCGCCGCAGGTAGAATGGTGCCCGCATCGGCAATGATCATTGGTACCGCGCACCCCAATTACCGAGGAACCTTTATGAGCTTGCGCTCTTCTCTTTTAAGCCTTGGCCAGGGAATTGCAGCCTTTTGTGCGGGTTTGATTATGGTTGAACTTCCCGATGGTACTTTCGAAAATTTTCACATTGTGGGATACATTGGGATTGCCACCAGTATCCTGTCTTTCTTCATTTTGAGAAAGATTAAAGACCAGTATTAGGGAACTTTTTCAGGAATGATCCGAGGTGTTTCCGAATTCGGCACGTCTCCTCTGATGTCGCGGAATCGCTTTCGAGCTTCTACCACAAACAGGCTGCCTGGAAAATCGACCATAAGCTGTTTGTATAGATCCGCTGCCTTGCTTGGTTGTCCGAGCTTCTCCTCATACAATTCGGCAGTTCGGTAGAGTGCATCGTCAGCAGAGATATCGAAATAATGATCAGCCAAAACCTGCTCGTAGAAGGTGATGGCCGTTTCATAATCATACTGACTCTCGGCCATACGTCCTTTCAGCATTAGAATTTCATCTTTCAATGAATGACCCGGATATTCTGTGATGATTGAATCCAAAGTAGCTGTCGCACCGTTGTAATCGCGTTGGATTGCTTTCAAGTCGGCGCGGGAATACATGAGCATCGGCTCTAGAATGGTATCCAGATTGAGGTTGTCAGAGATCAACAAGGAAAGCTCCATGGCATCGTTGCTAATCAATTTAGATGTGCTTCCTTTTAGAATGTCTAGCTGAGCTTGCGCCCATTCAAAATCTCCGTTGTAGTAGCTGATACGGGCATTCAGAAATTTAGCCTTCGACCCCAGAATGTCGTTTTTAAAGTCTTTATCAACCTGTGATGCGAGAAGAGATGCATCCCAAATGTAGTCTTTGGCGATCAAGATTTCCGCGAGGTCGAGTTTGATTTCAGCGCGCATTGCAGGTGTAGGGATGTTGGCATCAAGCGCCTCATTGAGGGTCATGTTTGCCGCTTCAAGATCACCCAAGTAATATGCTTCCAGCAAGGCTTTTTGGCGCATCAGGCCAATGGTCTCGCTATTCACACCAAGCTCGTTTAAAGTGCCCGTGTATTCAATGCGCAAAGCTTCTAAAGCTGCAGTGTCAGGAGGAAATGTAGTACTTAGATTTTGAAATTTCGATTTCAACACTCCCGTTCTGGCGTAGTTGTAATACGGATTGCTTTTTCCTTTGTCGGCGATGTATTGATAGCACTTTTCGGCTACTTCGTACTCTCCGTTATTGGTACAAAGTCCTGCCAACTGAAGAAGTCGCTGACCATCTTCTCCCAGACGTTTGTCCAGTGCTTTCAGTTGAATATAGGCCGAGTTGAACTCCTTGTCTTGAAGAAAAAGCCAGATGAGCATTTCGGCGTAAATAACCGAATCGGGATTTTTTTGAACTCGCCGAAGCAGCTCTGTTCTGAGCATTTCTACTCCTTCATCGTCTTCCTCGAAGTTGATGCTGCGGTTTAAGGCATTTTGAATGGTTTGGAGATACGCCTCGTTATACACCAGCAGGTCAAGGTATTCGCTTATCATGCGCTCCTGATCGCCCATTGTGCCATACAAGCCTGCTATTTCATAACTGAAAGGATACCGACCTTCGAGTAGTTTTTTACCTTCCAGATACGTCTCAAGTGCAAGTTCGAGTTTGTTCAGTCGAATGAACTCGTTGGCTGTTCGGATCACAATTCCCTGACTTTGGGGCAAGGCGTCAATGGCTTCTCGATAGGCTTTTTGGGCATCGTCATCTTCGCCTTGAGCTTCGTAAACTTCACCTAAGTCAATGAAAATCGTGTTTGAATTGCTTCGCTTCCCTTGTTTCTTAATGAGTTTTTCGGCTTCCTTAAATTCACCCAATTCTTTGTAAGCCAACAAAAGCCCTTTGTAATATTCTGATGTGGGCTTTTTCTCATAGAGCTTCTCATAATAGAGTTTGGCTTTTTCGTATTCACCTGAATCGAGGTAGTACGAAGCCAATTGTTCATCTCCCGTTTGCGCAGAAGCGAAAATGGATAGAGCGAAAAAGAATATGGTGAAAAGGTGTTTTATGACTCGTCTTGTTTAAGTACTTGGATTAGGCTATCTATACGTGGCTCAAGCTCGGCACGTTTTGTCTTAGTGAATTCGCTGCTCAATTTAAGCTCTTGAACTGAATTCTCAATTGCTTCTACTGCTTTGCGTTCATCTTGGAGCATATCTTGAACGAGGATTGAGTCCAAAAGATTGTTTTGAAGATCGTGCTTGAGATCTGCCAGTTGACTTTTGGAAAATTTCAGTTCTTCTTTTGACTTTTGATACTTGTCTTTAAGGCCTTTTGATGGTTTTTTAAGCGCTCGGTAATCTGACATGAGCAGGGCCACATCCTTCGGCATTGTGTCTTTTCTCGAAGTATAAACTTCTTGCACATATGCCAGATTCTCGGTAAACCTTTGACTAAGATTCGAGAAGTCTGTAGTGTCAATACGTCTGTGAATCAAGTCGACCGTGTCCAGTTTCACCAATAATGAATCAATGGTTCCGATCTCTTTTTGAAAATTTGTTTGCCTGCAGCTAGTTGTGACTACTGCAATTCCGATTATCAGTGCAATTCCTCTTTTCATTTTTACTTTTCGATTATTGAAAACCTCGTATACGGTTGCAATGCTTCCGGGATGACGATTCCATCCTCTTTTTGGTTATTCTCTAATAACGCTGCCATGATTCGTGGCAAAGCCATTGCTGATCCATTCAAAGTATGTACCAATTCCGTTTTCTTTTCCTCAACTCTATAACGACATTTTAAGCGATTGCTTTGAAAAGCTTCGAAATTGGAAACAGAGCTGACTTCCAGCCAACGTTTCTGAGCTGCGCTATAAACTTCAAAGTCATAAGTGATGGCAGAAGTAAAACCAAGATCACCACCGCATAATCTTAGAACACGGTAAGGCAGCTCAAGTTTCCTCAATATACCTTTTACGTGTTCAACCATCTCGTCCAAAAGACGGTAACTGTCCTCGGGTTTTGCGATTTGTACAATCTCAACCTTTTCAAATTGATGCAATCGATTGAGACCTCTCACGTCTTTTCCGTAAGAACCCGCTTCTCTTCTGAAGCATGGCGAGTAGCCGCAGTGCTTTATCGGAAGGTCGCTTGGATTGAGAATTACATCTCGATATACGTTTGTGATCGGTACCTCTGCCGTAGGTATCAGATAAAGGTCATCTTCAGTAACGTGATACATTTGTCCTTCCTTGTCGGGAAGCTGTCCCGTTCCGTAGCCTGAGTCTTCATTAACCATGAAAGGAGGAATAAGCTCCTCATAGCCTGACTTATCTGCTTCGTCTAAGAAGAAGTTGATCAAGGCACGTTGAAGTTTGGCTCCTTTTCCGGTATAGAGAGGAAAGCCTGCTCCCGTAATTTTTACGCCCAGTTGAAAGTCGATGAGTTTATAATCCTCGGCCAGATCCCAATGTGGCTTGGCATGTTCTCCCAAGTCTGGAATTTCCCCTTCGCTATAGACTTCCTCATTGTCATCTTCCGTTTTGCCCGGAGGCACCAATTCGTTTGGAACATTCGGTATCTGATACAAGACGCCATTGAGAGCTTCTTCCAAAGAAGTAAACTCCTGTTTCATCTCTTGAGACTTGGCCTTTATTTCAGCTACTTTGGCTTTTGCCAAATCCGCTTCTTCGCGCTTTCCGTCTTTCATGAGGATGCCGATTTCCTTAGAGGCCTTATTCATTTCGGCCAAAAGGGCATCCGACTCGGCTTGCTTCTCGCGTTTTTTCTTGTCTAGATTCAGTGCTTCAGCTACGAGGTTTTTAAGGTTACCGTCGCCTCGTTTTTCGAGCCTGCGAAGAATATCTTCCGTATTTTCTCTGAGAATGTTTGTCTGCAACATTTGATTGAAAATTGATCGTCGAAATTAGCAATTAATAGGCTGATTCCGTTTTTGATATGGGCATAAAAAAAGGGGTGACTAACACCCCTTTTCAATATGATTGATGATAGACTAGTTTTGCTCGTTCGCCGGAACGATCGAAACGAAAGACTTGTCTCCACTTCTCTTGCGGAACTCAACAGTACCATCAGTAAGCGCAAAAAGGGTGTGATCTTTACCCATTCCTACATTCACTCCGGGGTGATGTTTCGTACCACGCTGACGCACGATGATATTTCCTGCGATAGCTGGTTGTCCACCAAATATTTTTACTCCGAGTCGTTTACTTTCCGACTCACGTCCGTTTTTCGAACTTCCGACTCCTTTCTTATGTGCCATGGTGTCTTAGTTTTTCTCGTCAGTTTGAGTTGATTTATCTTCTTTTTCCTTTGGAGCCTCTTTCTTGGCTGCTTCAGCTTTCTTAGGTGCTGCTTCTGCCTTTGGCTCTTCTTTCTTAGCGGTAGCTTTTGCAGCTCCACCAACAGAAATTCCGTCGATAGCGATTTTAGTCAACAATTGACGGTGACCGTTTCGGGTTTGGTAACCCTTACGTCTTTTCTTTTTGAAGATAATTACTTTATCTCCTTTCACGTGCTCAACTACCTTTGCGGAAACTGATGCACCTGATACAGCCGGGGCGCCAACACTTACTTTGCCGTTGTTATCAACTAGCAAAACTTCGTCAAATGTCACTTTGTCTCCTTCTTTATTAGGAAGACGGTTGACATAGACCTGTTGATCTTTTGCAACTTTCATTTGCTGCCCCGCGATGTTTACGATTGCGTACATAACGTCTTTTAAATGGGGTTATAATTATTCTAAAAGGGCGGCAAATATACGGAGAAATCCGTGGTTTGCAAAGATACTAACCTCTATTGATCAAAAAGATTCCTCCCAGCATGCAAAAGGCACATAGCACTTGACTTGTAACGAGGAGCTCACCATCGGCTAAGCCCCAAATTATTGCGGTAAGCGGAATGAGGTAAGTAACCGATGAAGCAAAAATAGTCGAGGTTTCCTTCACCATCTTATTGAAGACCATCAAGGCGATTGCGGTACCCAAAATAGCCAAAATCGAAATGGCGCCAATGCCCATCCAGGCTCCTTCTACCGAATTTACCCTCGAAACGAAATCTGTAGACAGAAGGATGACCAAGCCAGCGGGGCTAACCAATACCAGTGCCAATCCCGTGATAGATACTGCCGACTCTGTCTGTAGGTACTGTTTGATTACGTTCAGACTAATGGCGTAGCAGATGGTGGCCGCTACAACCAGCAAGGCATATGATATATTGATGGCGCTTCCATCTATTTGACCTGTGCTGAGTATGAGCCCTACGGCACTGCCCAAACCGATTAATACTCCGACTGCCTGAAGCAACTTTATTCGAACTCCAAATACAGCTAAGCCGATCAGCATACTGAATACAGGTACCAAAGCATTGAGCATTCCCGCCAGGGCACTGGGTATTTCGGTTTGGGCCAATGAGAAAAGAAAGGCGGGAATTCCGTTTCCAAAGACGCCTACCGCCAAAAGGTATTTGAGCTTACCATTTTTTAACGTTTGAAATCTATTGTAGATAAAGGGCAACATGAACATGGCTGCGAATAGTATTCGCATGGCTCCAACTTGAAGCGGAGTGAATAGCTCTTGCCCGTCAGCTGTGAAAAGTCCACGCTTGATAAGGATAAAAGAACTACCCCAAATAACTGCCGTTAGAAACAGCATTCCCCAATGGCGCAATTCAGCTGGTGAATTTTGTACGGGTGGTCGCTGTTTTGCCTTGGCCCTCAATGGTAAATTGTATATTTTTGTACGCGCAAAAGTCGTTTAATTAATTCAACTTAAAATGAAATTAAGGCTTAACAATAATACACGTGCTCTGTTCATGGTTTCGCTTATAGTGCTTGGTGCCTGTTCAGGTACTGATCAAGCTGCAGAGGTTAAAACCAACTCAGAGGTAAATGTGACATTCACAGAAGAAACCGGCCCGACTGAAAAGTATTTGGCCAATATTGCCATTGATGGTATGGCCTGTGAAATGATGTGCGGAAGTAAAATTGCAGGCGAACTGAATGGTCTGGAAGGTGTAAAGAATACTGATATAGAGTTTAAGGGTGAAGGTGAAGAGAACTATGCAATCGTTGAGTTTGACGCGAATATAGTGAGCGAGCAAGAGATGATTAATGCTGTTCAAGCTATTGCCAATGGGCACTATAAAGTGAATTCAGTGGAGGTGAAACACGTTGTAGCGGGAACTCAAGTTGAAGAAGAGGAAGAAGAGAAGGTAAGTGTCTACAAACCCGAACTTCAGTACCAATTGCCCAATATCTTTTCGGTCTTCGCTCGCCTTTTTTAATATTTGCCAAAAGAAATTTTAAACAACCCCTCCATTCGAGGGGTTTTTTATTTGTTTTGAATTTATAATGCAGAAAATTCTTTATCGACTCTCCATCGTTTCCCTTGTCTGCACCATGTTAGTCATGCTGGCAGGGAGCATCGTTCGGATGACAGGCTCCGGAATGGGCTGTCCCGATTGGCCTAAATGTTTTGGTTATGTAATACCACCTACCGATATAGAGACCCTTACTTGGTCTCCTAAGCGGAATTTCGAAAAGGGAAATATCATCATCGTGGATGAGACCTTATTGGTAGCCATTGATGAATTTACTTCCACTGAAGAATTTGATGAATCGAAATGGGAGCCCTACACAAAACATGATTACGCCATCTTCAACCCCTTCCACACGTGGGTAGAGTTTATCAATCGGTTAATCGGTGCATTCACCGGTTTACCCGTTTTGGTGCTGGCTCTATTATCACTGGGCATGGTCAAGAAGGATATTCTTGTACCTCTTTTGGCTTGGGTTGGACTCTTTCTGTTGGGCTTTGAGGCTTGGCTTGGAAAATTGGTGGTAGATGGAAATCTGGTGCCTCACCAAATTACCTACCACATGTTTGGCGCACTAGGTCTGGTCGCGGTATTCACTTTTCTGATAGTAAGGCTAAAGTCGGTAAATCTGGATTTCAGAACGCGAAGAAACAGCACAACTATTCTCATAGGTGGCGTTGGTGTCGTTTTGCTCTTGATACAAATATTCTTGGGCACTACTGTGCGTGAAGAAGTTGACGCCATTGGGAAAAGCAACTTGATTACCGGGGCTGACTGGATTGATAACCTTTCCATTATCTTCAAATTCCACAGGACCTATTCTCTCGTGGTAATAGGTGTATTGGGTTGGTTTGCGATCAGGCTTATCCAAGCTCACACCATTTCTTCAGGGCCGCGCCTGCTTCTTGCTTTTTTGATAGGTGAAGTAGTGGTAGGGATGGGGTTGGCATATTTGGACATGCCCGCAGCATTGCAGCCTATCCATTTGATGTTTGCCGTCTTTAATTTTGCCTTGGCGCTTTTCTTACTGCTGTATTACCGTAAGAAAACGAGTAATGTCTCTTTGATCTAGTTCTTCCACTCCAGCTCTTCCACCATTCGGTCGATATCCTCTTCAATAAATTTCAGAACAGGATCGATAGAATCAGGATTTGGGCGTGCATTGAAATAGAGAGAACCTCTTAAAAAATGACTCGTGCTATCCGTGAGGTAAAGCTGGACGGGAGATGCCACGGCTCCTCCCAACTCGTAAACCAATCCAAAAACAGAGCGCGAAGTGTCTGAAATAGCTTTCTCTCTTATCCTGTTTGCTTTTACCTGGTGTTCGTATGTTAGTGCTCGTGACTCTTCGATCAATTCCCTTAGGTTCCCATCTACTTCCTTGTAGGTGAAGTACACTTTAGCATCAAAAGCCGGGTAGCTCAAATTGAACCAACACATAGGGTCGGTAGAGGATGCGGTATATTCTACCCGTCCATACTTTGAGATAGGAAATTTGAAAGGACAATGTTCCGGCTCCTTGATATCATAGCTTACCTCGGGTAGGTCAATTCGAAAATATCCTACGGGTTTTGGCGTGGGAGTATCTTCGCTGCAGGACGCCATAAAAAGAGTAAAAAAAAGGAAGGCTAAGTTCTTCAAGACTTCTCAGTTTTTTCTTCGGCAGACTCTGTTACCGTAAGTTTTACGCGTTTAATCTTTCTTTTATCTGCTGCTTCTACCGTGAGGATGTAATTCTCGAACTTGACTTTTTCATTCTTCAACGGAATTTTTCCCGCTTGTTCCAAAATAAATCCTGCCAAGGTATCAGACTCTCCCTTTGCATCCTCCCAATTCTCGCCGTCAAGATCGAGGATTTTGTACAGATCCACTAAGGGAGTCTTTCCTTCGAAAACATAATTTTGATCGTCTAGCTTGGAATAGAAAATTTTCTCATCGTCGAATTCATCTGTAATGTCACCGACAATTTCTTCGAGAATATCTTCAAGAGTTACGATTCCTGAAGTGCCACCGTACTCGTCTACTACAATAGCCATGTGGACTTTCTTCTCTTGAAACTCCTTCATAAGGTCATCGAGCTTCTTGTTCTCGGGAACAAAATATGGAGGACGAACCAGAGGAAGCCATTGCAGATTTTGAGCATCAGCGTGAGGCAATAAATCCTTCAGATAGAGAATGCCTTTCACTTGGTCTATAGACTCCTCATAAATCGGAACCCTTGAATAGCCTTGTTGAAGCAATTCTGCCAGCAATTCAGGAAATAGAGTTCTTTGTTCAAAAGCTACCACCTCCGTTCGGGGTGTCATGATTTGCTTTACATCCGTTCCGCCGAAACGCACAATTCCTCGTAGAATTTTTTCTTCGTCGGGAGTTGTCTCCTCGTCTTTGGTAAGTTCCAAGGCATGTTCCAGTTCATCCACTGAGTAGTCGGTTCCTCTTTTCTTCACCCTTTTGTTAATCACATTCGTGCTTGTTATAAGCAAGGTACTCAGCGGGTAGAATACTTTTCCAAGAACCTCCAAAGGCAAAGACATGAATTTGCAAAGAGGTAATGCATTCGCTGTAGCGTAAACCTTGGGAATAACTTCGCCGAAGAGGAGCAACAGAAAAGTGATGCCGCCTACTTGAATGGCGATGGCAACCCATGCCTCATAATCCTCAAAGTTGAAGGATTCAGAGACGATAAATGTGGAAACAATTACAATTCCGATGTTCACGAAATTGTTTGTGATCAAGATTGTGGCAAGAAGTCTTTGCGGTCTATCCAGCAAAGCCAGAATTCGATCGGAAACGTTGGATTTAGAGGCTTCTAGCTCATTCTTTTCATTCGGCCCAAGGGAGAAAAATGCGACTTCAGACCCTGAAATCAAGGCAGAGCAGGCGATAAGAAATAGTGTAACAGCTATCGCAATCCAAACTTCAAATGTGATTGGATTAAAAAGTGCCAGAATTAAACTGAGGGGCTCTATATCGGGAGGTTCCAATAAACTGATTTTTCAGCTACAAGGTAATTAAAATGGCAAATCATCCGGAGCATCACCGGAATTGTGATGCGAAGTTTGATTTTGTTCTGCAGGCGCCGAAGCTTGTGAGTGATTCGGGGAGTGTGATTCGTTTGAATCAGGTCTGCCTCCAATGAGTTGTAATCGCTCTCCGACTATTTCGGTCGCATAGCGGTCATTTCCCTCAGGGTCTTTCCAAGATCGGGTTTGAAGTTTTCCTTCTATGTAGACCTGACGACCCTTTGCAAGGTATTTTTCGGCAATGTCAGCCAATAGACGCCAAACCGTCACGCTGTGCCACTCGGTATTTTCGACTTTTTGTCCTTCGGTATTCAGTGTAAGACTCTGAAGTTGCTATTCTGAGTCGCGCCAATTTAGCGCCGCTTTCCAGAGTGCGTACTTCGGGATCCATTCCCAAATTTCCTAAGATGATAACTTTGTTAACGCCTGCCATAATGCAAAATTAATGGTACAAATATAACTGATTTGAAACGGCTCATACCATGCCTGTGTCTTCTAAAAATCGATGGATGAGTCGAGGCACCGCATATTTATCAATGTCATCTTTTTTAATAACTCGGTAAGCCCCTTCGTCTTCAAGCGTTCCTGAAACTTCCACTCGCCAAAACCGTGCTTCTATCCTTCGGTGGCTGAGCAGGTGCGTGTAAGATTTCTCAGGCTCCAAGCCGATTGATGCCACTTTGGTTTTTGGAAATGTCTCTTGCACATAATTGCGCATAGCAACTCCTTCGAGATTTTCCAGATTTTCTACCGAAGCAAAGTCGTAAAGTCCCTGCCAAATATCTTTCTCCTCGCGCTTTCTCAAAACTATCTCATTTCCTTTTTCGATTACAGCATAGTCTATCCTTCTCAATGTTTGTTTGGTCTTCTTTATCTTGATTGGCCTTTCGGCAATGGTGCCGTTTGAAAAGCCAGACATTTTCCTTGAACGGACAGTGCAGCAAAGAGGTTTTTTAGGAGTGCAAACCAAAGCCCCCAATTCCATTATAGCTTGATTGAATAGATCGGGTCGTTCTTCACTCAGAACACCATCGGCCAATTCCTGAAAAATCTTTTTCCCCTCAGTAGAGTTAATCGGAGTGTCTATGTCGAAGAGTCGAGACAGCACGCGATAGACATTTCCGTCTACGACGGCTCTGGGTTCTTTGAAGGCAAAACTGGCAATAGCTGCTGCCGTATATGGGCCAATTCCTTTTAGCTTTATGATGTTGATGTAGTTTTTCGGGAACACACCTTTAAGCTCCTCGTGGATGTATTTTGCAGTGGCGTGAAGGTTTCTGGCTCTGGAATAATAGCCCAAACCTTGCCAATTTTTCAAAATTTCTTCGGTATCAGCCTCGGCTAAGAGTCCAACGGTAGGATATGCGGATATGAATTTATGATAGTAGTCAAGTCCTTGATCTACACGTGTTTGTAGGCGTATGATTTCGGATAACCAAATCTTGTAAGGATCGGTGGTGTTTCTCCACGGCAAGTCCCTTTTTTCTCTCAAATACCACAAAATCAACTGCTCATCTATATCCATCAGGTCAATAGTTAGGACTCATAGGGTTAAAAAACGAATTTAGCGAAAAACACCTTTTGTACAACGCTTTAATCAGGTATCTTTGCGCGGAAATCAGAAATAAATATTCAAACGCTAAGTAATTAACACATGACTAAAGCAGACGTTGTTGCAGAAATTGCAGAACAAACAGGTCTTGAGAAGGTGGCCGTACAAACTACCGTAGAAGCATTTATGAACTCAGTGAAGAAATCACTGACGGATGGTGAAAATGTCTATTTGAGAGGCTTCGGAAGTTTTATAGTAAAAGAGAGAGCCGAAAAAATCGGAAGAAATATCTCAGCAAAAGAGCCAATTGTAATTCCTGCACACAATATTCCAGCGTTTAAGCCTTCGAAAATCTTTCGTTGAAAAGGTAAAGAAGAACGTTAAGGTAAAAGTAATTGAAGTATGAAATTACCGTATAGGTCAAATAGCATTGGTTTGGGGTGCTATTTCTTCTTTGATAGGGTTGATTTTTGCACCGCGTCTTACCAAAAGATAAGCGTATTGCCGAGACCAACCCTATTGATTTAGAGATAAATGAGGCCGTAGATCTGGTTCAGAATGGAGAAAATCCCATGCAAGGAATTATGAAATTGCGGGCTATTCTCGAAGAAGATTCAACACAAGTAGATGTTCATTGGCATCTTGCACAATTTTCCATAACTTCGCGCCAATTTGAAAACGCAGAGTTGCGTTTTGAAAAAGTGATTCAGTACGATACCGAAGTAAAATACCCAACGGCCTATTTTTGGTTGGCTCAAACTAAAATGCAGTTGGATAAAAGGCAAGAAGCTATCCCACTTCTTGAAACTTATTTGAACTACGAGACAAGATACGGTCGTACTCAGAGGAGTGGAAAGCATGCTGGATCAGTTAAAAGAAGAAAATAACATTTAAATAACGATTTTTATGCCAAGCGGTAAAAAACGCAAGCGTCACAAGATGGCCACGCACAAGCGCAAAAAGCGTCTCCGAAAGAATCGCCACAAGAAGAAATAAATTATTTCTTTTTGATTTAGCGCGGGCTTTTAGCCCGTTTTTCGGCACATAATTTTTGGAACTTTTTCGTGAATCTTGAGCTAGTAATAAATGCCAAGGGAAACGAAGTTGATATTGCTTATCTAAAAGACAATGTTCTTACAGAATTACACAAAGAGAAAGGAAATCAAGATTTTGCGGTAGGCGATATATACCTGGGTAAGGTACATCGTGTTATCCCCAGTCTAAATGCGGCGTTTGTCGATGTGGGCTACGAGAAAGATGCATTTTTGCACTATCTCGATCTTGGTCCCCAGTTTAAGTCGTTGAACAAGTTTGGTGAAGAGGACTTTGTCTCAGAAGTCTGTTCCCGCGTCTCTTCAAGATTTTCCTATGGAGGAAGACATTGATAAGAACGGTAAAATCAATGACGTCGTTTCCGGTAGTCAGAACATCTTAGTGCAGGTTGCCAAAGAACCTATATCATCAAAGGGCCCTAGACTTACCTCGGAAATCACTTAGCAGGACGATTTGTCGTGCTCGTACCCTTTTGGTGATAAAATCTCTCTTTCTCAGCGAATAAGAAACAAGGAGGAGCGAACCCGATTGCGCCGCTTGATGCAGAGCATTAAGCCAAAAACTTTGGTGTTATTGTGAGAACTGTTGCTGAGAATAAGAAGGTTGCGGAACTTGATGCTGACTTGAAAGATCTTTACGCCAGATGGGAAAAGATTCATGAGAACCTCAAGAATGCTAAACCTCCTAAAAGAGTTTTGGGTGAGCTGAACAGAACTTCTACCGTTCTCAGAGATTTGCTCAGTGCCAATTTTTCAAAAATCCATATTAACGATCCTGAATATGGGAGAAGAGGTAAAAGAGTACCTAAGAAAGGTCGCTCCAAAACAGGAGAAAATTGTGAAGATTCATACGATGGTCAAGATGTATTTGAAACGTTCGGAATAGAATCGACAGATAAAGACTTCCTTTGGAAGACAGGTCAATCTCAAAAGTGGGGCTTACCTGATCATTGAGCATACTGAAGCCATGCACGTAATCGACGTGAACAGTGGTAGCCGAAAAGCGGGTGAAAAAGGTCAGGCACAAAATGCTTTAGAAACCAACCTTGAATGTGCTGAAGAAATTGCAAGAGTCCTGCGTCTTCGAGATATGGGTGGTATCATTGCTATCGATTTCATCGATATGCACCGACGGGCGCATCAAAAAGCAGCTTTTTGAAAAGCTGAAGGATTGTCTTAAAGACGATAAAGCCAAGCACAATGTATTGCCTCCGAGTAGATTTGGTGTAGTAGAGGTAACACGTCAGCGTGTCAGAGAAGTCACAGATATCTCCACTGAAGAGAATTGTCCTTGCTGTGATGGTTCGGGAAAAATTCAGGCTTCAGTACTGATTACAGATACCATCGAACACAATCTCAGGTATTTGGCAGAAGAGATGAAAGTGAAGAAAGTCGTTATAAAAGCGCATCCATTCCTATCAGCCTTTTTAAATGAAGGGGTTTAATCCTGTGCGGAAACAAGTGGGGAATGAAGTTCGAAGTGAGCATAAAAGTTGAAGGCGATTCCGACTATTCATTTCTTCAGTACAAATTCTTCAACGCTCCGGGAGAGCCGCTTGACAATTAATCATGCTGTCGTCTACCAAATGATCTTCTAAATTCATTTGATCGCTTCCCGATGAGAAGCCTGTAATGTCTTTGTAGGCAGCGTATAGTACGCAATAGGTGACGGGGAAAGTGATAAATAGTCCTACCACCAAAGAACAGGGCTCCGATGATATTCAAAATGGCCAAAAAATGAATAGCAAAGAAGTGAAACCATTTCTTATTGACCACCTTAACGCTTGTTTAATCGATTCCCAAAAGTCAAATCTTGCGAAAACAATAATCGGATAACCAAAGTAATGGCAACGGCAAGCCAGATGCCTGGTAAGATCAATAAAAGCATCCCTATCGCTACCAAGTATTCCAGATAAATGCGAACAAGAATAGCTGAACTATGTAGTCGAAATCCCTTTAAAAAATCATTGAATTCGAGAGTTCCGTCTGATCAATTTTCGCGAACCAATGTAAAGGCCTGCTGTGAGTGCAGGACTCAATAGGTAGGCCAGGCAATGTCTCCGATACTCGGGTAATCAATTCTATGGAGCACCCTAATTACGAGACCTGCCACAAGCGTATACAGAATAAAGGGCCAGGTTCTTTTCGAAATATATTCCAGCCTTCAGAAAAGTAGCTTCACAATTAAAATGAATACCCGTTTTGAATCTTTTCGATTGATTCTCGTTTTGTCATCTTGAATGTACATGGCCTTATTTTGTCCGTAAATTAAATGATTCCTCGCGATTTCAGCTCCATGTACTTATTTATTACCTCAACGGAAAGCTGCTCGGGAACACAGGATATCGTTTGAATTCCCTGTTTTCTCAGCTTATTTGCTATTTCTTCCCTTTCGCTCGCTTGCTTTGCTGCCAGAGTTACCCGATACACATCTTCGACAGATTCTTTGGGTTGCTCAGCCATTTCGACCAATTCAGAATCTTTGAAAAGAACCATTACCAAAAGGTGCTTTTGGCTTATTTTTTTGAGAATTGGCAATGACCCTCATGAGTATGGCGTTGGTTTCAAAATTGGCGAAGAGCAGAATCAAGCTCCTGTTTCTTGCCAGTCGATTCACCGATTTGAACAATAATTCAAAATCAGGTTCGAGCGTTCTTTCTTTTTCGTGATAAAGAGAATCCAGTATTTTTTGAATTTGACCCTGACCTGTTCTCTGCTCGAAGTGCAGTCCCGATTTTGTTTGAGAAGGTAATTAGGCCAACATTGTCGTACTTTTTCAAGGCCACATTAGAGATGGCCAAAGTCGCATTAATGGCGTAATCTAAGTATGTGACATGCCGAAAAGCCATCTTCATAGCTCGTCCTTTGCTGATCACACAATACAGATTTTGGCTACGTTCGTCTTGGTAATGATTTACCATAAGTTCCCGCGTTTTACCAGTCGCTTTCCAGTTTATACTGCGGTAGTCATCACCCTCCGTAAAGGGTGAAATTTGCTCAAATTCATAACTCTGCCCAATTCTCTTGTACCGTTTATGCCCGTATGGGCGAGCCATTCTGCTAAAAGCCAGCAGCTCTGTTTCGTGCATTTGTTTCATACTGGGATATACAGCTATTTCACTTTCGAAGGCAATTCTTCGCGACGTTTGATAAAAGTGCAAAGGGCCTTCGAGGAGTACGTTTAGCGATCCGAATTTGTATATGCCTCGATCTATTGGCCTCATCTTATAAACTGCGGTATTTCTGCCTGGCTCGAGGGTTTTCTCAATTTTGAAGTTGCGCTCCTGAAGCTGGTTTGGCAGTTCGTCGATGATGGTCGCCTGAAGAGGCATAGAACTTTCAGGTCAAGCAACTATTTTAACTCTTTGGAATGTCATCTGCCAAGGCCCAAGATGCTCGGCAATTCGCGTCTGCCTTTCAATGTTACTTTCTTATTGAAAAGTAGAACGGCATCTGCCGCGCTCAGAATGACGAGAATGGCCACCACGACTTGCCCCAACCGAAAGAGCAATGGAAAAGTGAATCCGAACGCACATAAAAATATGGCGGTAGCTCCCGTTGAAAAAAACAGGGGGGTTAACCAAAGTTTTTGTGCCCGCCCTTTTCTCATTTTGGCACGTCTACTTTCCTGATCAGGCTCTCTATCACTTCTCTCAGTTCTACGCCTTCTATTTCGCGCTCATAGCTTAAAATCAAACGGTGATTCAGAACAGGGAAAGACTGATTTTTATATCATCAGGAGTTACAAATCCTCGACCATTCATCAGGGCCAGAGCCTTTGAGGCCTTCATTATATTCCCAATGAAGCTCTCGGGGATGCACCCAAATACAAGTCGCTGTTGTTTCTGGTGCGGTCTACTATTTGGGCAATGTAGGTGATGAGTTCGTCCTTGATAAATACTTGCTCTACTACTTTTCGAAACTTGAGGAGATCTGCTCCGCTCAGTACCGGATTTATTTGTTCTTCTCGATTTCCATAAAAATCGGATTTGAATCTTCTCAGCATGATTTCCTCCTGTTCCAAACTCGGATAGGTAGCTACTAATTTGAAAATGAATCTGTCCAGCTGAGCTTCGGGTAATTTGTAAGTACCTTCCTGCTCTACAGGGTTTTGAGTAGCAACTACGAAGAAAGGAGGAGCCATCTTATAGGTCTGCCCGTCTACACTTACCTGGTTCTCTTCCATTACTTCCATCAGGGCCGCTTGGGTCTTGGCGGGTGCTCGGTTGATCTCATCAATCAGGATTACATTGCTGAAAATCGGTCCTTTTTTGTAGTGAAATTCCGAGCGCTTCATATCAAAAACCGTGGTTCCAATAATGTCCGTAGGCATCAGATCGGGAGTAAATTGAATACGCGTAAAGTCTACCGAAATACACTTGGCAAGAAGTTTTGAAACCAGGGTTTTGGCAACACCCGGCACACCTTCCAGCAGCACATGCCCATCAGTTAGGAGAGCTGCGATCATGAAATCGATGATCTCGACCTGCCCCACGATTACCTTCTCTATCTCCTTGCGGATCTTGTCGATGGCCAATCCCGCCTCATAGGCCTCGGCGCTAAGCTGATTTTCAGGGCTTGGTACTCTGTTGAGTCGGCGTTTCGGGAATTGCTCTCTCTTCTTTGGGTTGTTCACTTTCTTGACTTTCGTTTTCTAAGGACATCGTAAGTAGAATTCAGTTATTTCGCGGTCAATTTTAATTAGTTCGCTATCGTTTAGGGTACTATTGTATCGCGAGCGCTCAAGTTGCTTGAAAAATTGCTCAAGATAATTCTTATCCAGTTTTAATTTGGCTGAAGCCAATTCGTAGAATTCATCATTGAGCTTATGCGCATTGAGGTTGTACTTGTTTCGCAAAAACGACTGCAAGCAGCTTGACCTGACTCTGTATGATATCGCGATGACTGCCTTCCTTTCGAAATAGGCGGTAAACCATATCCAAGTAAGCCGCGGTTTGATTTTGGGGGAGAGCCATCACGGGAATTGCTCGCTGCTTGCGGCGCATGCTGTTGATGATATAAAACAAGGCAAGTACAATCGTTAAGTACCAAGCCCATTTGAGCGATTGATGTGACAGAATGAATTTTAGCGGGCTTTCGCCAATAGATGGACCGTTTGACTGGGACGGCCCATCTCCCGGTTCCAAATAGTAATAGGTATTCTCCATCCACTTTGGAAATCAGTCCATTTACATAGTTGAAGGCGCTGTCATTTCCTGAAGTGATAATTGGTAAAGACCAGCGGGGTAGAGTGCAAAACGAGTTTACCATCTCCCATTTGTTTTTCGATCAGATTGGGGTATTTATCTCCGTTTATTTCATAAAACCCGTCGTTTCCGCGCAGGCCATCTTCGAAATACGATCCATGAATGGATGCTCGGCTGATTGTATTTATCATACGAAAGTCGAAAGTATGCCCCATCGTCTTCGATTTCTATCGATTCAGATTCTTGATCGCTCAGACAGTTTTTGGTCTTCTGTAAGATCGCAATCATTCAGGTAGCGAAAGGTTTTTCCTGCCGATCTCTGGAACTGATAATCAGGTTATTTCCATTCTCTACAAATTGCTTTAGAAGGGCTGCTTCAGTAGAGTCTACCCAGGCATATCCGGCAATACGTAGACCATCGTATTTCCCGAGCTGCTTTCCAAGTAACTCGTATCCGCAAACAGGCCTTCGAGTACGGTAAATTCGGTCGACTGACTTTTCCAATATCCCCTTTGAACAAACTGAGATCGTATGGCTGGACTCCGTCGTCATTGTACGTCTCACTCCAGATGTATCTTTCTTTGCCTTGAGCCAAAAAGTATAGAACTCCCAGCAGCACCACTGCGGCAATCGCAATCGCTATGGCAGTCTTGCGATTCTTATCCATTTTTTATGGATTCAATGAATTCTAAAAATCGAGGCTCAGCGCGATCAAAGTCGATTTGATTCACTTCATTGGATCCGTACCATGTAAACTCATGGAGCAGCGTCAATTGGAAGAAGTCTGGCGCTTTTTCTTGCCAGTACATTTCTGGTGTATACTCGCGGTTTGTCTTGTCAGCGGCTGCTTTGAGTTTGCCTTGAGAGTCGAGGTGTTTTATGACGATCTGGTAGAGTATTCTGACTGCCTCTCGGAAGTTTTTCTCCTCTTTGGCTTTTGCCGTATGCTCCCCACAGTTCTTCGAGCGGCGATAGGGCGGTTTGGACCTTCTTCTGTAGAATCGACTTCTGCTACGTTTCCTTCTTCTCCGGCAGTTTTCGCTCGGTTACGAGCGATCAAGCGTACGATCACAAAAACGAGCAAAGCCGCCAATACCGCAATGGCAAAATACCTGAAGAGGACCACCCAGTCGGCTACAGGAGCGACTGGCATACCGAGATCAAATTCGGGAACTTCAGGTGGAGCTTCACTAAAGTCCATTCCTTCTCTATCATCCAGCCACGTATCTCGGTCAAGTGGAGCTTGCATAAAATGCAATTGTCCTGCCAGATATGTCAGTCGCTCGATCATTCCTGTTCCATTCCGTAAGCTCTGCGCTTAATTCCAATGGCTTGAACTCGCTCAGACAAGCCAATCGCGTTTTTCGCTTCTTGAGCTGAATAATATTCCAGCAACTGAGAAAAAAGTGTGAGAGGTAGCACTAAGGCCAGACCAAAATGATCGATAATAATCAAACTCAAAACCGCCACTTTTTCCTTGATTTCGTAGTCGGCGTCGATATTCCACTGAAGTACTTCTACATAAAACCAAGTGAAAGGCGAAGCTAAGAGGACCAAAATCAACATAGATAAAAGCGCAATGGAGAGAAAGCTGACAAATACGTGCCTTTTGGTGCCATTCAAAAGAGTCAGCATGGAGCTAAACGAATTTGGTAGCGAGAGATTTTCAGTAGCAGAAACAACCAGCCAAAATGTGAGGAACGGAATAGCGATGATGCCAAGAGCCGCCACCAGTATTTGATCAGTTAAGATGCTCAATTCGAAAAGAGAAACGATCACTACTATTTTTAAAAGTAGTGATCCCTTGATTTTAATCGGGGTATCGGGATAAGCTTTTCTTGAATAAAAAGAGGCTGACGACTACCGTTCCCGAAATAAATAGGCAATTGAGGAAAAAACTCATCGGGAAGATGGAATAGTCGTGAAATTGATAAACGCTGAAAGGATCAAATTCGCTGAGGAGAACCATGTCGAGCCCTTCGGAGCCATGCAAGAGATAGAATACGAAAGCATAAATCACTGAAAAACCTGCCGCAATTCCCAATATCGAAAAGAAGGTTTTTCGGTAGACCATAAACGTCGTGGTGAAGATTTCCCTGGTTTTCCGAAGCCCATACAGTTGCGGCAATTCTTGGATCTCGGGAATAAGTTCTTCTTCGTCAAGGCTGTGTTTGGGAGTTCCGCGAAAGCGAAGTGACGGGTACCACCAAAAATAGACCCCGACAAAAGCGAAGCGCATAAAAATGAAGCTTCCTCTCAGGATGTCGGGCATCTCGGTAAGACGCGTAAAGAAGCCTTCGATAAACCCTGCCGTGATGAACAAAGGCACCAATCCAACCATGATTTTTATGCCCCTTCTGGCGCCAATGATGAAAGACTGACGCCCAGGAAGAGTGCCTGGAAACAACAATCCTCTTCCCATAGTGAGTCCTGCTGCTCCTGCAATGACGATCGAGGAAATCTCCAACGCGCCGTGCATCCAGATGGTTAGGAAGCTCTCCTGAAGCAATTCTCGCTCGACGAAAAAATACTGAAAGGTTCCCACCATGATCCCGTTATAAAGCATAATGACCAAGGTGCCGACTCCAAAAAAAGCTCCTAAGACAAATGTTCGGAATGCGACCATAATGTTGTTGATCGTAATCCGAAAAAACATCCCGAACTCCTCGCTGGACTTGTAAACGCCCATAGGGTCCCCATTGGCAATGTTTTGTTCGGTCATCTCCACGTATTCAGAACCGAGGATGACTTGTGCAAAGTCGGGATCATGAACGGCTGAAAGCACCCCGATTGCCATAGAAACGAGAAAAAACAGCAAAGAAACGTTCAACTCTCTTTTGGCTTGGTAGAGAGCCAGAGGCAGATCATTGATCCAAAACCAAGTGAACTTTTTTGACTTATCGCCGCGCTGGCGGTGAAGCTTGAGGTAGATGCTTTGAGCCAATCCATTGAGGTATACTCGTATGCTTCGTTTTGGATAGTGCGTGCGCGAATACGACAGATCTTCAGTAATCTGAGAGAACAGATCGCTGAATTCTTCGGGATTGACTTGAGATTTCGTCTGCGACGCCTTCTCAAATCGTGCCCAATTCTTCTGATTCTGTTCTACAAATCTTTTCTCACGCATTTATTCGGCTCAAGCTTTCGAAGGTATTTAATTTCCTCTTTTCGAAAAAAGAAAATGTCTCTTAGTCTTGGTTATTCTCATTCAAATCAAATTCTCTAATTTCGACACGATGAGGAAGATCAGTATCACCACAGCTCAAAACATCGTTATCGATTTCAAGCTGGCCACTATAGGTCAGCGCTTTTTGGCTTTTGCAATAGACATGATTATTCTGGCTACGGCATCTACCTTTTTATCGATTTTCCTTTCTATAATCCACCCTAATCTGTTGATGCTGAGTGGACTGCTTTTCCTTCTTTATACCTTAATTATGGAGCTTATTTTTTCGGGTCAAACCCTCGGGAAGATGGCCTTAAAAAATACGGGTAGTCTCCATTGATGGCAAGGAACCCCATCCTTTGGATTTCGTCATTCGTTGGTCTTTTCGAATAATAGACATCTGGTTTAGCGTCGGTGCGCTGGCGGTGGTCATGATCAGCACTTCTACGAGAGCTCAAAGACTGGGCGGAGTTCTTAGCAATACCATGGTAGTCAATCTTAGTTCAGAGTCAGGTCTCTCGCTTAGCGATATTTTGCGAATAGAAGACCGTTCGAAGTACACGCCTCAGTACTTTGATGTGATCCGCTTTAGCGAAGACGAAATGCTTACCGTTAAAGCGGTGCTGGATCGATATGCCAAATACAGAAACAAAGCTCACTTGACTCTGCTGGAGACCACGGCCATTCGCTGTGGAAATGTGCTGGAGTTAACCGAGATTCCTGATAATAAGATCGAGTTTCTGCGCACCCTCATCAAAGATTACATCGTTATCACCCGCAGCTGATGGCCATCAGAAAATATCCGCCACAAGAAACTCTTGATCGCATGAAACTTTGGTGCGACCTTCAAGAGAGAGCTCATTCTGAGGCACGTAAAAAGCTCAACAGTTGGGGTGTGTACGGAGAAGAGGCTGAGAACATTCTGGCGGTGTTGATCAGCGAAAATTACCTCAACGAGGAGCGTTTTGCGAGAGCTTTCGCACGGGGGAAATCCCGAATCAAAGCGTGGGGCTGGAAGAAAATAGAAATGACCTTAAAGGCAAAAGGGGTTTCAAGCTTTAGCCTGAAAGCTGCTTTTGAAGAAATAGATCAGGACGAGTACCTGGCCGGATTGATCAATCTTGCCACCAAGAAGGAGCGATTAATGTCAGAGCCTAATCCCTTTCGGCGGAAGCAGAAACTACTGCAGTTTTTGGTCGGAAAGGGCTATTCGTATGACGAGGCAAAGAAAGCCGTAGAAGAAGTGCTCAACTAGACCGCTCTCACCTTAGCATTTGTGTTATTTTTGTCGGCATGATAACAAACGAGCAATCTTGAAGATCTTGCTGGGCGCCTGGAAGCGTTAAGGGGGTATCTTTGACATACCTGGCAAACTAGAAGAAATAGCCGAGGAAGAGAAGCACACCCTCAATCCCGACTTTTGGAACAATCCCAAAGAAGCCGAAAAAGTTGTAAAGCGAATTCGGAATAAGAAGATATGGACTGAAGCTTACGCGGCCATTAAAACAGGAATTGAAGATTTGATTGTTCTCTACGATTTCTTTAAATAAGGTGAGGCGGAAGCTGAAGAAGTAGAGAAACAGGCTGCAATAGTTAAAGAGCTCCTCGAAGAATTGGAGTTTAAAAACATGCTTTCTGAAGAGGAGGATGCACTGAGCGGAGTGATGCAAATCACTGCTGGAGCCGGAGGAACTGAGAGTTGCGACTGGGCATCGATGCTCATGCGTATGTATATTATGTGGGGTGAAAAGGCCGGAATGAAGGTCAAGGAACTCGATATGCAAGAAGGTGATGTGGCTGGAATAAAATCAGTTACGCTCGAGTTTGAAGGTGAATTTGCTTTTGGCTATCTCAAAGGCGAGAATGGCGTTCACCGATTAGTTCGGATCAGTCCATTTGACTCTAACGCTAAAAGACATACCTCTTTTGTTTCTGTTTATGTCTATCCTTTGGTTGATGATACCATTGAGATTCACGTAAATCCAGCTGATATAACCTGGGACACTTTAGGTCTGGTGGTGCTGGGGGGCAAAATGTCAACAAAGTTGAAACAGGTGTACGTTTGAAGCACAAACCTACTGGGATTATCATCGATAATACCGAAACCCGATCACAGCTTGGAAACAAAGAAAAAGCCATGCAACTTCTCAAATCTCAGCTCTATGAGTTGGAAATGAAAAAACGGCTCGAAGCTCGCAGTGAGATTGAAGCAGGAAAGATGAAAATAGAGTGGGGTTCCCAAATCAGAAATTACGTAATGCAGCCCTACCAATTGGTAAAGGATGTTAGGACGGGAGTAGAAACTTCGGCTGTCCAAGATGTTCTCAATGGTCAGATAGATGATTTCATTAAAGGATACTTAATGGAACACGGAAAAATCAAATTAGAATGTCAGAGTATACCATTTACCACAATTCCAGATGTCGAAAGAGCAGTGAAGCGCTCTCAATATCTTCAGGAAAAAGGAGTGAATCCCGATATTATCGAATACTTTAAAGGAGGTTCCTGACGCGCGAAGAGTTTAAGCTGGTGTTAGCCAAACTCGATTATGAAACCTACTGACGTTCTCAGAAAAGAAGAGCTCTTTATATAAAGAGCGGTTCAAAAGCTCAAATTTCAATGATGACGAATGGATTGACATCATGCTTGAGAACCCGAAATTAATTCAAAGACCCATTATCATATTAAGTAATAAAGCGGTGATTGGAAGGCCGCTCGAGAATGTTAAAGAATTATTCGAAATAGTTATGGAATACCGAATTGAAAAAGACACCATGGGCGAGGTAAAAGTCCCTGCCAATCAATATTGGGGCGCTCAGACAGAGCGATCAAGAGAGAATTTTAAAATTGGCCCTTCGAGGGAGTATGCCCCAAGAAATTGTCTACGGATTTGCCTATTTGAAAAAGGCGGCTGCCATGACAAATTTTGATCTCGGAGTTTTAGCTGAAGAAAAAATGAAGCTCATTTCCGCAGTCTGTGATGAGATTTTGGAAGGAAAGCACGATGATCAGTTTCCTTTGGTGATTTGGCAGACAGGATCAGGAACCCAAAGCAATATGAATTTCAATGAAGTTATTGCCAACCGAGCTCACGTAATTGAGCTGGCGGGAAACTTGAAGAAGGCGATCGATTTATTCACCCCAATGACGATGTCAACAAGTCGCAATCGAGCAACGATACTTACCCGACGGGGATGCATATTGCAATCTATAACAAGGTTATTGTCGAAAAGACTATTCCTGCAAGTGGAGAAGCTGAGCGATATCCTGAAATCGAAGTCTGACGAGTTTATGAATGTGGTGAAAATCGGACGGACCCACTTCATGGATGCTACACCATTGACTTTCGGTCAGGAGTTTCGCGGATACGTTTCTCAACTCAACCACGGTCTTCGTGCCTTGAAAAATACGTTGGATCACCTCAGCGAATTGGCTTTGGGAGGAACAGCCGTTGGAACGGGAATTAATACCCCTGAAGGGTATGCGGTGCACGTCGCAAATAAAATTGCAGAATTAACCGGCCTGCCCTTCAGAACAGCAGAAAATAAATTTGAAGCACTTGCCGCTCACGATGCCATGGTCGAAACTCATGGTGCTTTGAGGCAATTGGCTATTTCTTTGAATAAGATTGCCAATGACATTCGAATGCTGGCTTCAGGACCTCGAAGCGGTATTGGCGAGATCATCATCCCGGCCAATGAGCCCGGTTCTTCCATTATGCCCGGTAAGGTGAATCCTACCCAGTGCGAAGCCTTGACGATGGTTTGCGCGCAGGTTTTCGGAAACGATAGCGCTATAGCTTTCGGGGGAGCACAAGGTCATTACGAGCTCAATGTTTTTAAGCCGGTCATGGCTGCGAACTTGATTCAATCGGCCAATCTCATTGGCGATGCTTGTGTGTCTTTCACCGAAAACTGTGCGGTAGGAATTGAACCAAATTACGAAGTAATCAAGCGCCACTTGAACAACTCGCTGATGCTTGTTACAGCTTTGAATACGCACATTGGCTATGACAAGGCGGCCAAGATTGCCAAAGAAGCCCATAAAAACGGTACGACTCTCAAAGAAGAAGCCGTGAAGTTGGAATACCTCACGGCCGCTGAGTTTGATGAGTGGGTAGACCCACTTAAAATGACGGGATTGTCTTAAGCGAAATTCGCGTTCTTCCCTGTTTTCAAATCGGTTACTATTTGTTTGATACGCTGTTCCTCTTCCTTCGGGCAGAGGAGCAGCACATCATTGGTGTCAACCAAAATGTAGTCGTCAAGTCCTTGAATAACTACTAGTTTGTTTTCAGGAACGTTGATCATATTGTCGCTGCTGTTGTAGACCACCACGTTTTTTCCTACGATGGCGTTGTGATCCTTGTCTTTCTTTATGTGAGTAAAAAGAGAACCCCACGTACCTAGGTCGCTCCAGCCAAAATCGCTCAACACTACGTTTACGTTTTTTGCTTTCTCCATAATTCCGTAGTCAAGAGAAACGCTCTCGCAGACAGAGTATATTTCAGCAATTTTTTCCTGCTCCTGATCAGAGTTCAAAGCCGCAGCACCTTCTTCAAAAAGCTCAGTGACTTCGGGGAGGTGTTCTTTGAAAGCCTCAGTAATACTGGCCAAGGTCCAGATAAAGATTCCCGAGTTCCAGTAAAAGTCTCCACTTTTAATGAATTCAAGTGCCAAGTCAAGATTTGGCTTTTCGGTGAATGTTTTCACCTTTCTCACCTTGTCATTTACGGCATCGGTGGCATCGGTAAACTGGATATAGCCATAGCCGGTATCAGGTCTTGAGGGCTTAATGCCAAGCGTCACTAAGTTCCCTGTCGATTGTGCTTGATCAAGTGCCGTTTCTATAGTAGCGAAAAAAGCCTGCTCCTTTAGCACGAGGTGGTCAGAAGGAGCCACTATCATTCGTGCGTTAGGATTCTTTGCGCGGATTTTTTCATTGGCGTAAGCCACGCAGGGCGCTGTATTTCTCCGCGATGGCTCGCAAAGAATTTGATCGTAAGAAATGCCATCGAGCTGTTCCTTCACCAATTCCCTGTATTGATCATTGGTTACGATGTAGATATTTTCCTTCGGGCAAATGTGCAGAAATCGCTCAAAGGTTTGTTGGATCAGGGTACTGCCTGTGCCCAGAATATCGTGAAACTGCTTTGGATAAGAGGTGCGGCTCATTGGCCAAAATCGGCTACCTATTCCTCCTGCCATTATTACGCAGTAATTGTCTTTGTTTACCATAGAGTGTTAGTTCGTTCTAAGTAGATGAAGCTAAATTTTATTTACGGATAGAGTTGATGCTTACCCAAAATTCAGCTTTCGCGAAAGTAAGCCATAATTTGAAAAGATACAGGAAACATAGATTACGAAATGGTAACCAGTGGATTCACTTTCGCCCTCGAAGAGATGAGGTATTGCTTTCCATCAGCCATTCTGCGACAGAGAACTCGGGTTCTGCGCAGAAGGGTATACTGGTAGCGCTCACCTCTGAATTCAAATTGATCATTCGGAGCTAGTGTTCCTAAAAATTCACCCTCTTCAACGTCATATTCGGCAAGTGCTCGGCTTAAAATAGGGCAGGAGCAGCTCGATGCTTTTGGGCGCGAGATGTGGAGATGAAGCGACTTGGTGAGATCAGAAGGGAAGATACCTTGATCCACAAAAAGCTTCAGCATTTTTGTATAAATGTCTTTCCATTCCTTGCCATGAGGTGCCGCTTCTTTGCCGTGCTTCAAGTAGCAGCCCAAGTGTGCAAATTCGTGAATGGTAGTAATTAGAAAAGAGTATGGATGAAGATCTCCGTTTACCGAGATGCGCGCTGCCTTCCCATTATGAGCTGGCCTGAAGTCGCCGAGCTTAGTTTGTCGCGGTTTTGAGATCACGAAGATCACATTGAGCTCAACGATCCAATTGGCAATAACCCTAGCTGTTCCTTTCGGAAGTTTAGGAGTGAGTTTTTTTTCGAAATGAAGAATGGCCTCGTCAGTTGCCATGTTTTAGGCAAGTTGAATTATTTTTTGCGAAACGATCTCGCTTGTCCATTTCGGGCAAGTATCACATTTCTTCTTTTTATTGGTGGTGCAAGATGATGTCAGGGCACCGATCGCTATGGCAACTGAGGCAATAAGTAGTCTCTTTTTCATTTGATTCCAAAATTAGAAAAATTTGAAGGGAATATTTTCGCGATTGCTCATTCTGCTTATCAACGGTCGAGTAGGAAAATTAATTTTATCCTTTGGCGTTCGATTTGATCAAGCGACTTACCTTTAACGATACGATTTGAACTTGTTTTTTCACATAGGGCGGTACTTTGAATTGATCTGGCGTAGCTTCTCTCGACCTGAGAAGCTTTCGATCTATCGAACACAATTCGTGAAAGAGATCGACAGTATCGGCTTGAGCTCTATTGGGATTGTAGCTCTTATGTCCGTGTTTATGGGAGCTGTTATCGCACTGCAGACAGCTTCGAATATGGATAGTCCCTTGCTTCCTGCCTACACCGTAGGGTTCACGGCCAGACAGTCCATTCTTTTGGAGTTCTCTCCTACCATTATTGCATTGATACTCTCAGGTAAAGTGGGTAGTAATATCGCCTCTGAAATAGGCACCATGCGTGTTACAGAACAAATCGATGCATTGGATATAATGGGGGTAAACTCTGCGGCATACCTCATCTTACCCAAGGTGCTTGCAGGACTTTTCATTTTCCCTTTCCTGATTATTATCTCAATGTTTCTGGGAATTTTCGGGGGTTGGTTTATCTGTATTTCAACGGGCATCGTTTCCTCAAATGATTACATCTACGGAATCCAATATGATTTCCGTCCGTTTCACGTGTTCTACGCCCTTATAAAGACGGTGATATTTGCTTTTATCATCACTACCGTTGCGTCATATCATGGCTACTTTGCTAAGGGGAGTGCACTTGAGGTGGGACGAAGTAGTACAAAAGCCGTGGTTTACAGCAGTATTTTAATTTTGATTTTCAATTACATAGTCACACAACTTCTTCTGATTTGATCGAAGTTAAGAACCTATATAAATCTTTTGGAGAGACCGAGGTATTGACGGATATCAGCTTTTCTTTTCTCAAGGGGAAAGTAAATATGATCATTGGTCAAAGCGGAAGCGGAAAGTCGGTTTTGTCTAAATGTATCGTCGGGCTGCATCAACCTGATAAAGGTGAGGTGCTCTATGACGGGCAGGATTTCTTGAAATTGGATCTCGTCGATAAAAAGGAAATCAGGAAGAATATTGGAATGCTATTCCAAGCCAGTGCGCTTTTTGATAGTATGACGGTGGAGGAGAACGTTGGTTTTCCTTTGAAAATGTTCACCAACAAAACGGCAAAGGAGATTAAGAAACGGGTGGACGAGTGCCTGGACAGAGTGAATCTTGAGGACAAGAACCACCTCTATCCTGCCGAAACCAGCGGCGGAATGCAGAAGCGTATAGCGATAGCCAGAGCTATTGCCATGAAACCTGCTTATCTTTTTTGTGACGAACCCAATTCGGGGCTCGATCCCAAAACATCCATCGTCATTGACAATCTGATTCGCGAGATTACATACGAGATGGACATTACGACCATTGTCATCACCCACGATATGAATTCGGTAATCGAAATCGGCGATCATATCATGTTCTTGTATGAAGGAAAAAAATGGTGGTCTGGTGATAAGCAGGATATCCTCCGCTCTAGGAATAATGAACTCAATGACTTCGTTTACGCTTCGAAGTTTATGAAGACGCTAAAAGAAAAGCTTACGACGTAATTTCAATTTGAAATAATCAGAGCATAAAAAAACCCCGCTGCATCGCAGCGGGGTTTTGTATTGAAACAAGTAATTGATTATTGGATAATCATTTTTCTCGTTAGTCTTTCGCTTTCAGTAACTACACCGTAAGTGTAAGTTCCTGCAGCCAAACCAGTGCTATTGAAATTAATTACCTGGTTAGTTAAAGCAGGTACGTTACCAAAGTCTTGGCTGTGCACAAGCTTACCTGTAATGTCAAATACTTCGAAAGTAACTGCGCTAGCTTCGTCAAGTTGGAATTGGATCATTGTGTTGTCCACTACCGGGTTAGGATAGTTTTGAGTCAACTTGATTCCGCTTTCGTAGCTGATGTCTGAAACGTTTGTTACGAGTTCAGTACCGAAAGCCAGGTTGTAAACTGATCCTCCGAAGAAGAACCATCCCTGAGGACCTGTAGATACATCATCGAAATCGTAGATTACAGATGAACTCACTTTACGCGTAGAAGTAAGACCTGCAAAAATAAGCTCCTCTCCGAAAAGTGGGAGACGCATCTCTGCTTGGTAGATTAATCCGGGCTCAATAAAAACAGGAGTAGGAAGAGTAACTTCGATCCAGTTAGGAGTAGAAGTAGTTGACAAATCAGCCTCATCTACTTCGTAGATTACAGCGTCCTCATCATCTTCATTGTAGCTGAAGAAAAGGTTCATTGGGTTGTCTTCGTTTTCTTCATCCAAAACTCCTCCTGTTCTTACGTTCAAGAAGATTTGCTCACCTACACCGTCAACTGATTCATCGTTAAGCGCAAAGCGAACTGTAGTAATCGCTCTGTTCTCATCACCGGGGCTAAAAGTGTAACGTGTACCTGAAATGATATCCTGACCATCAGCACCAAGTTGAGTCAACGAGTTTTCGTGCTGGATGATAGCTCCTGTAGTGCTTGTCTCATCTGAGATTCTTGTAAAACGAGAAACTCCTACATTGTTACCTGGAAGCTCATCAATTTGGTCTTGTACCACTCTAAAGCCGATTTCGTAAAGGCCATTAGGAAGATCTCCTTCGCCATTGATCGACCAGTTTGGCGGAACTTGACCGTAGAAACGGATGGTATCAGTAACTCCGGGAGCAAGAGTGATAGGATCACTTGTTAGAGTTTCAGTTGTTCCGTTAGGATCAGTAAAATCAATTACAAGGCTAACGCCCGTTTGCTCTAGCGAACCACCGTTGGTAACACCACAAGCAAAGTTGAATTCTCTTGTAGAGTAGTCAGGTTGTGTGTGGTATTCAAAAGAACTCACTTGATCTAAGTCAGTCGTTTCTGCGCTAGCAGTGAAGTAGACTCCGTCAATCTGGAAGAAAGTCTCAAAGAAGTCATCGTAGAAAGTTTCTCCAATGATCAACTCGTTTTCAGGAAGGGTAGAAACACACAAGTCATCAACCATCCATCCGTAACCTGAACCGAAGCTGTTAATTTGAGCAGGAGTAAGGTCAGGATTCACCGATAGAGGGTCAGAAACCCAACGGAAACGAAGTCTTACGTCAGATTCTCCTGCAGCAATACTTGTAATGTCAAGAGTAATTTCTCCTTGAATTGCAGGTGCGTTAGTTACTAAACCATCATTTACAAGAAAAGGGACCCAAGATGTACCACCATTGGTAGATACTTCAAGGTAGTTCTCATCATAGTTAAACGCTCTTGCGCGTTGGTTGAAGGTAACTGCTACATCAGCGAGGGCACTGCAGTCAATAGACTCATTCAACTCGAGAATGGAGTTTTGAACATCTACAGCTCCGTCAAGGAGGAAAGAAATTCCGTTGAATTGACCAAATCCGTTTGCTTCAGTTGCAGAAGCCATTGCACCCATAAAGTCAAGAACATCAGCATCCTCTTCGAGAACTACTCCCCATGTTCCTTGTTCGCCTTCGTTGATAAGAGTCCATGCATCCGGATCATCAAATTCACTGCAGAATACAGTTTCTTTTGCTCCTGACTTAGAATAATCGATTTTCGTATTCTGTTGAAATTCCGGAGCTTGAATGTAAGAGTGAATCGTCTTTTTTGGCTTCTTGGCTGCTTTGAGCCATTGACTGAAGACCAAACACTGAGGCAAGGGCCCCTAAAAAGTAGATTTTTAATTTCATAAGAATTTGGTGTTAGTTAAACTTTGAAAGTTAAGATGTAAAATTAGTCAAAATATCCTCTCCCTCGTCGCGTATTGAGGTATCAATTGGCCGACAAATTTGAAAGTGGAATTCCAAGCTTAAGGTTTTTTTCTGTGGAGACATAAGTAAGAAAGGGCCGCCATTTGTGGCGACCCTTTCTGTTCTTTTTTGATAGTAAAGTGGTCTTCTTACTTAGTAATAACCATTTTTCGAACTATTCTTTCGTTTCCAACTTTAAGGCCGTACTGGTATACACCTGCGGCAAGTTTCAGATTGTCAAGAACAATGTCTTCCTGAACACCTGCAGGACGATCTCCCAAGTCCTTTTGGTAGATTGTTTTACCGGTGTTATCGCTAATTGCAAAAGTGATGTTCTCAGCAGCAACTTTCAGCTCCCAAGAAATTCTAGTCGATCCATTGGCAACAGGATTAGGGAAGTTTTGACCCATTGAGAAGTCTATGCTTCCCAAGTCGTTAGTGCCTGTAGGACCGCCGAATCCAGCTCTAACGTTTGGCGTATTGGCACCTAGAGTAAACCAACCTTGAGGACCACTTGAGACATCCGTGTAATCAAAGAGTACTCCTGCACCACCTTCTTGGCCGTTGGATACAGGAATGCTAGCGATAGGAGCTCCTACCTCAGGTACTTCGAATTCCGCTTGATAAACCACTCCCGGTTGTAATGTTATAGTCTGTTCATCCGGGAAGAAAAGAGTAATGTAGTTAGTTACCCCACCGGTTGAAACATCACCTTCTTCGATGACATATGAAATTTCGTCTTCGTCGAAGAATCTTTGCATGATATTATCAGGTCCTTCATCTTCCAAAACAGAACCTTGACGAAAGTTTACAAAGACTTCTTCTCCAATCACTACGGGGTCATCTGTAGCATCAACCAAAGCGAATTGTATGTAGTTTATCTCTGTCTCCTCTTCAACAGTGAATTGGTTACCCCAAATAGCTGCTTGAGAAATATTGTACCATCCCGTGTATCCGTCTCCCAAATCGTTCGCCATTCTTTCAGTTCCAACTATAAATGATTTTGGAGGTACCAGTGTTGTTACCGGGCAAAGCATCATCTTCTGCAATTTCAACACTGAATTCTACAGTATAATCGCCAATTGCTCCGCCATCTGCCATGAAAGCGTCTAACATTTCATCTTCTATGGTAAGGACGGTGTCTTCTCCTGAAAGCAACTCATCAATAGATGTACTGAATTCTTCAGTTCCGTTTGGAGTGGTTACCACAACGTTGAAAGTCACTCCTGTTGAAGTTGCAGAACCTTGATTTGTAATATCAGCAACGAAAGTAAATGGGCGTACATGGTTTTGACGGTATTCGCTATACTCCAAGTTTGGAATGTAGTCTACGTCAAGGTAATCTTCTTGGCCAATCAAAATATACTCATCAAACCAAGCACCATTCAAAACGACATCGTTAGCAGGAGTTTCTATGATCTGTAGATCATCTACAGCCCAATGCCAACCCCAATTTGCAAAAAAGTGGAATCGAACTCGTACGGTTGACTCATTGGCAACTAGTTCAGAGATATTGATCGTGACTACTCCCGGATTATCTGTGTTGGTATTTGTTTCCAAGTCAAGATTTACCTGAACAGGTAGCCAAGAAGTACCTCCGTCTGTGCTGAAGTCAACGTAATATTCAGTGGCAAAATTTCGAGAGTTTTGCTCGAAAACAAAAGACACGTTTTCAGCACCCGCAAGGCTGAAGTCTTCATTGTACTCAATAAAGCAGTCTTGCACAGAGCCGTCTCCTGCAGGGTCTCCGTTTACGAATGCAAACCCATTGGCGGCCGTAGTCAGCTGAATTGGGTTTAGGGCAGCAACAGGACTTGCGTTCACATCAGTTATAATTTCCCAGTCCAGATCAGGGGTGCTTTCGTTGTACACATCCCATTTGGATGGATCGGAAAAATCATCTGACCAAAGCACAATCTCGTCGCCTTTTTGAGTGTTTGTGTTGGTCGTTTTGTTTGGCTTCGCTAGTTCAACGAAACCTTTTTTAGTCATCAGTTGATTATCCTCTCGAGTGCTTTGCGCGAAGGCCAAGTTTACACTCAAACCGATAAGAAACGTTAAGTAGAAATGTTTTTTCATAGGGCTTTAGATTTTACATGTAAGGCAAATGTAAAAACTATTGAGAACTTAAAAAATGTTAATTCTCAGACTTCGACTAGACTTGAATGGAGATGCATCAAAGCATTAAGGTAATGGATGAATTTTAGTACAGGAGTTCTTTTTCCTGATGTAAAATAAAAAAGGGTCGCCATAGATGGCGACCCTTTTATCTGAATCAGATGGAATTGTCGTGGTCGTATTACTTCGTAACAACCATTTTGCGAACTATTCTTTCGTTCACAACTTTAAGGCCATACTGGTATACACCCGCGGCAAGTTTCAGATTGTCAAGAATAATGTCTTCCTGAACACCTGCCGGACGATCTCCCAAGTCTTTTTGGTAAATTGTTTTACCGGTATTATCACTAATGGTAAAAGTGATGTTCTCTGCGGGTACTTGTAGTTCCCAAGAGATTCTGGTTGATCCATTGGCAACAGGATTAGGGAAGTTTTGACCCATCGAAAAGTTCAAGCTTGCTCGATCTTGCGTGTTGTTGGGGCCTGATTTACCTATGCGAAGAGCCGGAGCTTCTGTTCCCAAAGTAAACCATCCCTGAGGTCCTGAAGAAAGATCATCCGGAGTGAAAACAGTTCCGGCTAATTCTTCCTGTTGAGAAACTTGGGCTACAAGGCAATAATCTTCACCAACGATTGGAAGTGTAACCTCAGCTTGGTAAATCACGTCAGGATCCAATGTAATGGGCTCAGGCAAAGGAATGATGATCCAATTCAATGTTCCTCCCGTTGTAATATCCGCTTCCTCGATAACGTATTCGATTTCATCATCTCCGAAAAGTAGCTCCATTACGTTATCAGGACCTTCTGCCTCTAAAACTGAACCTTGACGAATATTTAAATAGAGCAACTCACCGGGAGTAGTGTTAATAATAGTAGTTACACCTTCTGCAGATTCAAAAGTGGCAGTCTCAATCAATGCGAAAGCAAGGTAATCGACAGTGGCGGGTTCCTTGTATACAAATTGGCTTCCCCAAGTACAATCATCGGCTATGCTGGTAGCCGGCCCTGTCAGTAAGCCACGATCATTAGCCATGTAAATATCATTTACAATAAAGCTTTTTGATGGCACAGAGTTGTTTGATAGATCAGTTTCATCCTCTGCTACAAATACAGAGAAGTTGACAGTGTAATCACCTAATTCTCCTCCATCTTCGAAAGCATCAAGCATAGCATCCGGAATCTCAAGAACACCAAACTCAAATGGTTGAACGGTAATGGCGTCAGAAGTGAAAGTTTGATCACCTACAGGAGTATTTACAATAACCTGAAGAGTAACGCCCGTTAGTGCGCTGGTTCCTAAATTCTCAACTTCAGCAATGAATGTTAAAGGTCTGACATTGTCTTGAATATACTGGCTGTACTCAAGGTTGTCGTAGTAATCGACTATATCATCCTCTTCTCCTCCAAGTAGGATATACTCATCGTACCAAGCATCGGTCATGCGAATATCGAACTCAGGGGTAGCTGCTATTTTGAAATCATCTATCATCCAAGCATAATCGCAGGCACCTACATACCTGAACCTGAAAAAAGCCTGGTCAACTCCTGAAAGACCATCAACGAAAAATGTAAATAATTCTGCATTATCCGTAGCGCTGTTTACAGCGACGTCTGTAAAAAGTTCAGTAGAGTTCCAAACGTTTCCATCCTCAGAAAATTCGAAGAAACACTGCCCTTGGAAGTTTCGGTAATAAGTGGCAAATTGAACACTTACATCCTGTGAAGCACTTAAGTCAACTGCTTCCGCTGTTTGAATCCAAGCGTTTTGCGAAGGGTAAGGGAATGAGTAATTCACGCAATATCCGTCAGAGTCGAACATGGCGAAACCATTTTCTGCGGTCAAAGAGTTGATACCTGCAATGGCAAACGGACCGTTAGGCACGTCCGTACCGATTACCCAATTGTCATCTTCTGCAGGGCTGGCATTCTCATTGTCAACGATCCAAACGTCTCCGAGTGCTTCAGAGAAATCCGATGCGAAAAGTGGGTTGTCGAAGTCTTTTTGATTCAACTTGGCAACTTTTGATGCCACTTCATAATTGTTTTTCATCGCAGGGACATGAACAGGGACTGCTTGCTGACCGAAGACAGTTCCCGAAATGCCGATTGCGGCTAATAATAAGTAGACTTGTTTTATCATAGGTTAAGATTTAGAATTCCAAATATATGAACTAAACCGTGCCCATCCCGTGGTCAATTAACCGGTAAGTTGAAATCCCATAACAATGAGCTGATTGTGATCAATTAACTATTGGTCATGAAGTTCGACTTCATTTTTTTCGTAATGAGATAAAGGGGGGCAAGAGCACACCAGATTTCTATCTCCCGCGGCATTGTCAACTCTTCCTACAGGTACCCAAAACTTAGCAGTTCTAAGATATCCTAAGGGATAAGCCGCCTTTTCGCGAGAGTAGGCATGTTCCCATTTATCAGCAGTTACTTCCAGCGCCGTATGCGGCGCGTTCTTCAGAACGTTATCGTCTTTAGGGTAAATTTCTTTTTCGATCTCTTCAATCTCTTTTCTGATTTGAAGCATCGCGTCGCAAAAACGATCCAATTCTCCTTTTGATTCGCTCTCTGTAGGTTCTATCATCAAGGTACCTGCCACCGGCCAAGAAACTGTCGGCGCGTGGAATCCAAAGTCAATCAAACGTTTTGCAATATCAGCTACTTCTACATTGGCCATAGCTTTGAACGGACGGCAGTCCACCACCATTTCGTGTGCAACTGTATCGTTTTTCCCTTTGTAAAGAATGGAGTAAGCTCCACTCAATCTGGCTTTGATATAGTTGGCATTAAGGATAGCGTACTTGGTAGCATCTGTCACACCATCTCTTCCAAGCATTTTGATGTATCCGTAGGAAATCAGTAGAATTAATGCACTTCCAAAAGGTGCTGCCGAAACGGCGCTGATATTATTGAAACCGCCTGTTTCTCCTACGGAGTGACCGGGTAAAAATGGTGTTAAGTGAGCCGCTACGCAGATCGGACCCATACCCGGACCACCTCCTCCGTGAGGAATGGCGAAAGTTTTGTGTAGATTCAGGTGACATACATCCGCACCGATGATACCGGGGTTTGTCAAACCAACTTGGGCATTCATATTGGCGCCGTCCATATATACCTGCCCGCCATTTTCATGGATGATTTTGTTTATTTCCACGACAGACTCTTCGAAGACTCCGTGTGTAGAAGGATAAGTAATCATCAATTCTGAGAGTTAATCAGCATTTTCCACTGCTTATTGAAGTAGGTCTTCTACGTCAATATTTCCTTCGTTATCGCATTTTACAACGACTACTTTCATTCCCGCCATCACGGCACTGGCAGGGTTTGTACCGTGTGCGCTCTCGGGAATCAAGGCAATGTTTCGGTGGTCTTCGCCTCTACTGTGGTGGTAATTTCTGATTACCATCAAGCCCGAGTACTCTCCTTGTGCACCGCTGTTCGGCTGAAGTGAGACACCGGCAAAACCCGTAATTTCGCAAAGGGCACGTTTCAATCCCTCAAACATTTCATGATATCCTGAGGTTTGCGTGGATGGTGCAAAAGGGTGAATATTCGCCCACTCGGGCCAAGTGATTGGCATTAATTCGCTGGCAGCATTGAGTTTCATGGTGCAAGATCCCAAAGAGATCATGCTGTGAGTCAATGAAAGGTCTTTGTTTTCAAGCCTCTTGATATAACGCATCAACTCAGTTTCGCTGTGATACATGTTGAACACAGGATGCTCTAAGAAAGTGCTTTCACGCTTGAAGAATCCTTGAATAGGAGATTCAGCTCCGGCAGGTATCTCATTGGCATCTCGTCCTGAAGCTTCAAGAAATACTTCGTAAATGTCTTGAAAATCATCGCGAGAAATAGTCTCGTCCATGCTTATGCCCACATGGTTTGAATTAAAATAGCGAAGGTTTATTTCTTTCTTATTCGCTATTTCTTCGATACCTACTTTGGTAACTCCTTCAGGCAACTCGATGAATAGTGTGTCGAAGTAAACCTTGTTTTTGATTTTATAACCCAGGTTCTCCAGCCCCTCTGCGAGTCGAGTAGTTTTAAGGTGAATGTTTTCGGCAATGGTTTTTAATCCTGTTGGTCCATGGTATACTGCGTACATGGAGGCCATAACCGCCAAAAGGGCTTGGGCCGTACAAATATTAGAAGTAGCCTTGTCTCTTCTAATGTGTTGCTCCCGAGTTTGCAACGCCAATCTGAATGCAGGTGCGCCATGCCTGTCTTCAGATACTCCGATTATTCTACCTGGAATGTGTCTTTTGAATTCGTCTTTGGTGGCAAAGAATGCTGCATGAGGCCCACCGAATCCCATTGGAACACCAAATCGCTGTGTGTTTCCCACTACCACATCAGCTCCCCACTCACCCGGAGGTGTCAAAAGAGCCAAGCTCATCAGGTCAGAGGCTACCGCTACTTTGGCACCTACTTCATGTGCTTGATTTACGAATTTACGATAGTCTTCAGCACTTCCGATTCCATCAGGATACTGAAGCAGAGCACCAAAGAAAGAATCGGTCATATTGAAATCTTTGTGATTCCCTATGATCAATTCGATATCCATAGGCACAGCTCTTGTTTTGATAACGTCAATGGTTTGCGGAAAGCAATTTTCCGAAACGAAAAAGCGATTTGCACCTGCCTTAACGGCTTGTCTTGAGCGGGTAGCAAAAAACATACTCATAGCTTCAGCAGCGGCAGTGGCCTCGTCCAAAAGTGAGGCATTTGCGATTTCCATAGCCGTAAAATCCATTACCATCGTTTGGAAATTGATCAAGGCTTCCAGTCTTCCTTGAGCGATTTCACTTTGGTAAGGAGTGTAGGCAGTGTACCATCCGGGTTTTCCAAAACATTTCTCTGAATAGCCGGCGGAACAATGGTATTGTAGTAGCCCATTCCGATGTAGCTGCGGAAAACATCATTTTTTTGAGCCAATTTTTCCAATTCTCTCAAATACCAGTGCTCGCTTCTGGAAGACGGCAGGTCTAGTGGCGCCTTCAAGCGAATCTCTGCAGGAACCGTTTTGTCGATTAATTCATCCAACGAATCATATCCGATGGTGGCCATCATCTCTTTCACTTCAGCGTCTCTTGGGCCAATGTGTCTCTTAGGGAAATTTCGTAAAGGCATTTTCAGTGGGTTTTTATCGTAATTCGAGGGTGCAAATATAATATGAATTGACTCAGAACGGTTTAAGTACCTTCGTGGTTTAAAACTTCTTATAAAAATACTTCTTATGTTTTTCAGTAATCTGAAATACAGACTGTTGGGCTTTGTTTTTGTGGCGGTAGGATTCAGTATATTTTCCTCGATCCAAGCCCAGCAAACGGGTCAGTTGCTACTGATGAATGGCAAGCTGATTGAAGTGCAAAATCTCAACGACACTTCTTTCACAAATCTCCAGTATCAATTTGACAAAAATCAGTTCAAAAGGCAGGAAATTGATTTGCGTTCGGCTAGAAAGCAAAAGAAGCCATACAGACTCGGTTTCGAATCTGAGAAAGGCTTGGAAGTTCCTGTCGTTCTTCGAGATGGAGCGATGGATAGAGATGCTGTGTTTTCATTTCAGCCCACAGAAGGCGAGGAGAGGGTTTACTATTTCTACGATGAGCCTCTGGGCAATGTAGCTTCAATAGAAGAAATGCGCGCTTTTGTAGTAGGTGAGCGAGATGCTCGATTTGGCGTTACAGGGAATGCCTGGCTCTATGGAGGTATGGCTGTCGGATTATTTACCGGATATGCCGCTCGTGGAAGTGTTTTAGCTTTGGCTGTGCCCCCTTTGGTGGCTTTAACCGCTAGAATTCCTGTAGTCAAGATCAAAGAAGAGTATATTCAGGATTCCAAGTATAAGTACAATGAGGATTATGCCGCAGGCTACGAGACCTATGCAAGGAGCAAATACACCAGAAGAGCACTGCTTGGAAGTGCCATCGGAACTGTTATTGGTCTTGTCTCTTATGCCGTTGTAGACAATAATTTTTGATTTGAAAAATGCCCTGCTTAGTGCCCTTAGATTTTTAGGGAAAACAAATCTCTTCATTTCGCTCGCTTCTCTTTTTTCCGTTTTGGGTTCGGCGGCTTTTACAGGTATTCAGTCGGATTATTCTTTGGCCTGTTTCGCATTTTTCGCGGCTCTCTTCACGTATAACTTCCAAAGAAGAGTCGGAGATTTAAATCAAGATCATTCTTATTCCAAATCAGGCACAGCCATGATGATTATCGGGGCCATTGGGATGGGTTATTTTGTTTTTGAATTGGCTATATATCAGATAATCGTTTTGAGCATTACGGGCATGATTTCTTTGGCCTACGCCTATCCTTTAATCCCTTCACCCAGAGGAAGGATCAGCTTGAGGCTGGTTCCAGGGCTGAAGTTATGGACCATTGTTCTGGTATGGACTCTTTCGGGTGTGATTCTTCCCCTTATGGGAGCACAACTAAATCCTTCATTTATCGCACTTTTTGTGCTACAGCAAGCTGCTTTTGTCGCTGCACTAACCATTCCTTTCGATATTCGCGATTTACCCGTCGATTGGCCCTGGCAGAAAACAATCCCTCAAGTGCTCGGAGTGAGTCAGGCTCGGAATCTTGCGCTTATTTTTCTCTTCATCTCGGCGGTAGCAGGATTTTCAATTTTTCTATTGGGAGATATTCAGTTCAATTTGATCTTGGTCCACCTCGGTGTGCTTCTTATCTCGGGCGCAATTATTTCCAAAGCCAATACCAAGAATGACGAACTCTATTTCTCAATCGCCATCGATGGAATGCTCATCATCCAAGGAGTGGCTTTTGTCCTAGGCAAATATTACGTCTAAGGCTTCTTTCATCGCTGCGGCGCCTCTCTTCAGATCTTCGGGGCTATGCGCTCTGGAAACGAATCCCACTTCAAAACCGGAAGGGCCGATGTACACTCCTCTTTCGAGCAACTCTCCGTGAAACGCTTTGAAGTAGCTCATTTCTGATTTGTCCACCTCTGCGCTTGAACTTATTTCTTCCTCATTAGTAAAGGCTACCCAGAAAATAGAACCAATGTGGAAAATCTTGAAAGGGTAATTTTTGCCTTGGAATAGTCGTTAACATCTTTGGCGAAAGCCGTCGTTTTCTCAGCTAGCTTTTCGTAGAACCCAGGCTCGAGGCAAGCTTGAATCTGCGCCTTTCCCGCTGCCATAGCTACGGGATTTCCGCTTAAGGTTCCCGCTTGGTAAACGGGTCCATCGGGAGCAACGCAACTCATGATCTTATCCGACGCACCGTATGCTCCTACAGGCAGTCCACCTCCGATTATTTTCCCGAAAGCGATCAAGTCGGGCTGAATGCCGTAGAGTCCTGCTGCTCCTTCGAATCCTACTCTGAAACCCGATATCACTTCGTCAAAAAACAAAGGAATGTCCTCACGATCACAAACGTCGCGCAAGAATTGCAAGAAGTCTTTGCCTTGAAGCAGCAGTCCATTATTTGCCGGTATAGGCTCCAATGCGATGCAGGCAATCTCCCCTTTGAATTTAGCAACGGCTTCTTCTACCGCTTCTTTATTGTGAAGGGGCAAAACGATGGTTTCTTTCGTGTAAGCTTCGGGAATTCCCGCGGAAGTGGAAGTTCCGAGAGTCGCCAATCCGCTTCCCGCTTTTACCATCAACGCATCCACATGTCCGTGGTAGCAGCCTTCGAATTTGATGATTTTATTTCGACCGGTGTATCCACGCGCCAAACGGATTGCCGACATGGCAGCCTCCGTTCCTGAATTCACAAATCGAATTTTTTCAATGTAGCGGTGGTTGCTAATGATCATTTCGGCCAGCTCGTTTTCGAGTCGTGTCGGAGCTCCAAAGGAGGTTCCAAGTTTTACCGTTTCCGTAACGGCTTCGATCACTTCGTCGGGAGCATGTCCGAGAATCAAAGGACCGTAAGAGCAGCAAAAGTCCAAAAACTCATTGCCGTCGGCATCGGTAATCTTGCTTCCCTTAGCGCGATCAATAAAGAGCGGGTTTCCGCCAACGGCCTTGAAGGCTCGCACAGGGCTGTTTACTCCTCCAGGAAACAGGGTTTTTGCTTTCTCAAATAACTTGGCAGATTGTTCTCTTTGCATATCAGATAATCTCTTTTCTTGGTCGGTTTGACGAATGACCTTAATTTGCGGCAAATTTAACGCTTCACGCGACATGAACCACCTTCAGGAAAAAGCGCGAAAACTTGATGCCGCAGATGAGTTGGCATCCTTCCGCGATGCCTTTCATATACCCAAACACCATTCGGGCACTACTGTTTACTTTACGGGAAACAGTTTGGGGCTTCAGCCAAAAAGGGCAAAAGAAATACTACTCGAAGAACTCGACGATTGGGCTGATTATGGCGTGGAAGGCCATTTCGAAGCGCGACGGCCTTGGGTGAATTACCACGAACAGTTAATGAAGCCCGCTGCCGATTTGGTCGGCGCGAAGCCTCATGAAGTGGTGCACATGAATGGTCTCACCGTAAACCTTCACTTATTAATGGTGAGCTTTTATCGACCTGAAGGAAAAAGATATAAGATCATTTGCGAAGCGAAAGCCTTTCCGAGCGACCAATATGCCCTCGAGTCCCAAGTGAAATTTCACGGCTATCAACCAGATGATGCCATTATCGAAGTAAAGCCACGAGAAGGTGAGCATCTTATTCGCGAAGAAGATATTATTTCTGCCATCCAAGAAAATGCCGACGAACTGGCCCTGGTTTTTTGGGGAGGAATGAATTATTACACGGGGCAATTTTTCGATTTGAAATCCATCGCTGAAGCGGGACATAAAGCGGGAGCCGTTGTCGGATACGATCTGGCCCATGCCGCGGGGAATGTGCCTCTCGAGCTACACGACTGGAATGTAGATTTTGCCGCATGGTGTACCTACAAATACCTCAATTCGGGGCCAGGCTCCGTTTCGGGAGCTTTTGTTCACGAGAAGCACGCCAACAGTTTCGACTTACCTCGATTTGCCGGGTGGTGGGGTCACGATAAGGATGCTCGTTTTAAAATGGACAAAGGCTTCAAGCCCATTCCGGGGGCAGAAGGCTGGCAATTGAGCAATGAACCGATTTTCGTCATGGCTTCGCATTTGGCGTCATTGGAAATTTTTCAAGAGGCAGGGTTTGACCGCTTGCGCAAAAAAAGTATAGCCCTTACGGCATTTCTCGAAGAGGTGGTTTTGGCTGTAGCCAAAGAGCATGATGCTCATATCGAAATCATTACCCCAACCGAACCCGAACGAAGAGGTTGTCAATTGAGTCTCTTGGCCCACGGCCGTGGAAAAGAGCTTTTCAACTTTTTGCAAGAACGCGGTGTTTTTGCTGATTGGAGGGAACCAAACGTGATTCGAATCGCTCCGGTTCCCCTTTACAACAGTTTTGCCGATGCCTTTGAGTTTGGAAAAATTCTCAGTTCGGCTTATTCAAAAGAACGTACAGCATGAAAACAGCATTGGTCATAGGCGGAGGTCTCGTAGGATCACTTCACGCAGCAAATCTTGCCCGCAGAGGGTTAAAGGTAAAATTGATAGAGCGCCGCCCTGACTTGAGAGGTGTAGAGCTCCAAGCAGGAAAGTCCATCAACCTTGCGCTGAGCACCCGCGGCTGGAAGGCCTTGGACATGATCGGCGTTTCCGACAAGGTGAGAGAAGTAGCCATCCCGATGTACGGAAGAAGAATTCATGATCCCGAAGGAAATGTGAGTTTTCAGCCTTACGGCAAAGAGGGCCAAGCCATATATTCGGTCTCTCGCGGAGAGCTCAATTGCGTTTTGCTGGATGCCGCCGAATCTTACGATGAGGTTGACATGCGCTTCAACTGCAAATGCACGGGAGTCGATTTCGAAAGAAGCATTGCTTATTTCCAAGATTACAAAACGGGTGAAGAGTTCGAAGAAAAAGCGGATTTGATCTTCGGAACGGACGGCGCCTTTTCTGCAGTGCGTGCCGATATGCAAAAGACGCAACGGTTCAACTATCAGCAAGAGTTTATTCCGCATGGCTATCGTGAGCTTTTGCTCCCGGCAAATGACGACGGAACCTACGCCATGGACAAAAACGCCTTGCACATATGGCCGCGGGGTGGATACATGCTCATTGCTCTTCCCAATCCTGATGGAAGTTTCACCTGCACGTTATTTATGCCCTATGAGGGAGAAAACTCATTCGCAAATCTGAATAGTGATGAGGCGATTGACGCTTTCTTCAAAAAGCAATTTCCCGATTTCTACGCCATGATGCCCGATTTGGTGGGGGATTACAAAAGCCACCCGCTTTCTGATTTGGTGATCATTCGCTGCTACCCGTGGGTGAGAGAAAACACCTGCTTGATGGGCGATGCGAGTCATGCCATTGTACCGTTTTACGGTCAGGGGATGAATTCGGGATTTGAAGATTGCTCGGTGATGAACGAGCTACTCGAAAAGCATCATGAAGATTGGGACGCGACTTTGGATGCATTCCAAAAAATGCGCAAGCCGGATGCCGATGCGATTGCCGAATTGGCCATGCGCAACTACGTGGAGATGCGTGATTCGGTAGCTGATCCCAATTTCATCCTCCGAAAAAAGATTGAGGCCAACCTCCACGAACATCATGGGGAGAAATGGATTCCGCTCTATTCGCAAGTCACTTTCAGTCACATTCGCTACAGCGATGCGTTAAAAGAAGGAAAGAGGCACGACCGAATTATGGAGAAAGTAATGGATAAAGCTGATATTTCTTCGCGATGGGATTCACCTGAAATTGAGCGAGAAGCTTTAGAGCTGGCGGGAATTAAGTAACTTTCGTGAGGCAGAATTCGTAAGGGACCCACCCCTTAAGCACCGACTAGAAACTGCACGAAATGTCAAGACTGTTCATATTATTGGTATTCGCCTCCTTTCTTAGCGTTGACGGCTTTGGCCAATACAGCCATCGTCAGCATCAAGATGTTTTTCCTACTCACGGAAATTTTCAGCGCAGAGGATGGATAGTAAGTCCTGCGATCACTTATATGTTGCCCCAATTAAAAGATCCTTCTCAACGTATTTTCTTGCAAGGAGGTACAGCATACGATGTGGCGTATAATCCTGCCGGTCGTTTGGGTGTAGGTCTTGAAATTGGTCGTTTTCATGTCATTGATAATTCTAGATTGATTTCGCATGTTCAACTCAACGTTGGCCTAAAAGTGCTGCGCGGAGTGGAGCGATTTGAAGCTACACTAGACCCTGAGACAAATACAGGTGGAGCCGCTCTAATTAGCAATGAAGGGGTTTTTAGTCATTCATATGCCACCATGAGTTTCGCGGCTTCCAACATCCAGCAGTACAGCAAAACAGGCTTTTTGCAAAATACCATCGGGATAAACGGAGACTACCGAATAGCCTCAGCAATGACTTATGACACCGATAATTTGCCGATTGAGTTGGCAGATCCGTCAAGATTTATTTTTCAAGCACATTATAGATTTGGATTGGGCTTTAAAATATCACCAAACATTTTGTTGGTGCCATCCGTGGAAACGCCTATTCTGAATATATACGAGTATGACGATCTGAAGTCGACACTCAAAATTTTCAATACCCGCTACAGACCACTTATTTTCAGGCTAAACGTTTACGTTTTGGACAAAAAGGCTGACAGGAAATGTCCGAAGAACAAGCCACAGCGCAAATCAGTTGAGCGACTGTTCAAGTAGAATAATCTCTGTTTACATCCCGCGAAGAAAAGGATTGAACCTCTTTTCTTCACCTATGCTCGTGTCTTCCATGTGACCGGCATAAACCTTTGTTTCTTCAGGAAGTTCAAGAAGCTCTGTGGCAATAGATTGCATCAAAACCTCCATGCTGCCTCCCGGCAGATCAGTTCTCCCAATACTTTCCTTGAAAAGCACATCGCCCGACAGGAGTATGTGGTGCGCTTCGCTGTAAAAAGCAACATGGCCCGGCGAATGCCCCGGAACGAATAGAATCTTCAAACTTTCTTCTCCCAGAACTATCTCTTCACCTTCGAAAAACGCTGGCTTGGGCGATGGTGTGTAGTTAAGCCCGTACATCTCGGCTACCCTTGGTACTGAAGCTAAAACTAATTCTTCCTGCGGGTGAATCATGGGCTCAAGTCCGTATGTTCTGTGAACGAAATCATTCCCGAAAACATGATCAATATGGCAATGGGTATTGAGCAAAAGTGTAGGCTTTAAGCCTTTCTCTTCAATGGTTTTCTTAAGAATATCTTCCTCCCGTTTATCATAACAACCCGGATCAATTATTGCGCATAGGCCGTCTTTTGTAAACAACAAATAGGTGTTTTCTTGAAATGGATTGAACGTGAATTTTGAGAACTTGAAGCATGAATCGTTGTTTACTTGCGAATGTAGGGAATTCGTGTTGTTGACTGTTTTATTCGGGTAGCGATATTTGCCTTTCCAAAGTAAAATATTCACCCGCGGTTTTAGTTATCTTTAATGCCTCAATGCAAATTTCTACCCGTCATCTGATTCTTGTTGTAACGCTGCTCCTGTTGGCGCTTGTCAGCAATGCTCAGTTTTATCAAGGGTCTTATCAAGAATTTGGGAAAAACAGAGTTCAGTACAAGGACTTTTTGTGGCAACAATTCCGATTTCAAGAGTTCGACACATATTTCTATGAAGGAGGTCAAGAGCTTGCCGAATTCACCAGCAGAGTAGCTTCTAAAAATATTCATTCACTTGAAGAGGTGTTTGACTATCCCGTTCGGGATAAGATCCAATTCATCGTTTACAACTCCCATTCTGACTTTAAGCAGAGCAATATCGGAGTAAACGGAGAGGATGAGGGGAACATCGGTGGAACCACCCAGATTGTCGGGTCTAAAGTCTTCATCTATTTTGAGGGCGATTATGTCAAATTTGAGCAGAACCTCCGAAAGGGTATTGCGCGAGTGCTCATTAACAACAGGCTCTACGGGGGAAATTGGCGTGATGTCATCAAGTCGTCCACCCTACTTAATTTGCCTGATTGGTACATCGAAGGTTTAATTCTTTATGCTTCCCAAGCCATTGACGACGATGCTGAGAACATCATCAGGAATGACGTGATGACAGGAGAATATGAGAAGTTGAACCGGCTTGAAGGAAGAAATGCAGCTTTTGCGGGCTATGCTCTTTGGTCATATGTGGCTCAAGTGTATGGTGAGAATATTATTCCGAATATTCTTTACATGAGCGGAGTAAGTCGAAATGTAGAGAGTGGTTTTCTTTTCGTTTTAGGAAAATCTCTGGATACCATTACCAAAGAGTTTATCGCATATTATAGAGGTGAGTATGGTTCAATGTCTTTGGAAAAAACGCCTATATCCTTGGATAACTTGAAGCTTAAGACAAAGAAGGATCGTGTTTTGACCACTTATAAAATAAGCCCTGATGGCAGATACGCGATTTATGTTGACAATGTATTGGGTCAATACCGACTTTATCTTTACGATGTTTTAACAGGAAAGAGAAAGAAAATACTGAAGGCTGAACATAAGTTGCTTCGAATCCCTGATTTTAGTTTTCCCGTGCTGGCTTGGCATCCGTCCTCAGGCGCATTCACTTATGCCAAGGAATGGAGAGGCAAATTGATGCTGTGTACATACAATATTGACAACGGCAAAACGACCGAAAGGGAGGTTTTTATTCTAGATGAAATTCTATCAATGAAGTACAGTCCCAATGGCCAGCAGCTTGTTCTATCTGCTGTGGATAAGGGACAGACGGACCTTTATCTCTACTACACTATTGGAAACAGGCAAGAAAGATTGACCGACGACATCTTTGGCGATTTTGATCCCAGTTTCTCGAAAGACGGAAATAGAATTATTTTCACTTCTAATCGACCCGACGATACCCTCAGAACAAAACCCAATCCTACAGTATTGAGTCAAAACAGAGATGTCTTTGCCTTTGATCTCAAATCCAGGTCGCCTTATTTGGAGCGCATAACGGATACTCCCGATTTGATCGAAAAAGATCCCTATCAGTATGAGGGGAGACAGTATACCTTCCTCGCAGATTATAAGGGGACGATGAACAGGTATGTTGCCGTATACGACAGTGCCATAAGTAGAATTGACACTACAATTCACTATCGATTCTTTACGGTGGCAGAACCCCTGACCAACTATGCTTCGGATCTTCTGGATTACACGGTTCATCCGAATACAGGCGAATTCAGCGTACTTACTTATGCAGATAACGATTATCAGTTCTATCACGGCAATATCTCAAATGATAGAGCAGTTGCGGGAATTACCACAGAAGATGATGAAGACGAAGACCCGTTGGAGACCCCATAGCAATTCGGCCCGTCAGAAAAGAAGTGCTTGAAGAAGCAGAGTTGATATTTATCCCTGAGGAAGAGAAGGATAATTCTGCGCAGCAAATAGATATCAATAATTATAGATTTGAAGGAGAGCCTGATTATTCCTACGAGCGCGAGACTATTACGCTTACGGAAGTTCCTTCTGAGATAGAAGAATACAGGCCTGCCCAACAGGGATATACAGTATTGGATACCGTTCCGCTTCCCGGTGCCAGGAATTACAATCTGAACTTTACCACTGACAAAGTTTTAGCCCAAATCGATAACACCTTTATGGGCGAATTTTATCAACCTTTATCAGGTCCGGATGGATTAAATCCCGGCTTGAGTGGATTGGTCAAATTAGGGGTGAGCGATCTGTTTGAAGATTACAAAATTGTCGGAGGATTCGGCATAGCAGGTAATTTTGACAACAACACATTTATGTTGATGGGAGAGGACCTGACCCGAAGAACGGACAGAAGAATCCAACTCTTTCGACAGCAAAGCCGGTATTCACCCAACGGCTTTAGCCTCATTGAAAATGTGACCTACCAAGGGGCATATAGGCTCAGCTTTCCTATCAATGAAGTTTTCAGTATTCGCGGTTCAGGGATGTACAGGTTCGACGAATTTATTTTGCTTGCTACCGATCAGTTTAATGCGCCGCGGCCTAATGAAACATCCAATTACGCAGGGCTTAAAGGGGAGTTGGTTTTTGACAACACTCTACCGATGGGGTTGAATCTGCGCCGAGGAATGAGATGGAAAGTGTGGGGCGAGTACTATATGGATCCCACCAATACGGATAGAACATTTATGACCTTTGGGTTGGACTGGAGAAATTACTATCGAATTCATCGCAATTTGATTCTAGCGAGCCGCGTGGGTTGGAGTACGTCTCTTGGAGCTGAGCGACTGGCTTTCTTCCTCGGGTCGGTAGACAATTCTCTAAATCCTAGAGAAGACAATTCTCTTCCGCTTGATCCCGAACAGAATTATCGATTTCAAACCCGCGGAGCTCCCATGCGTGGCTTCTTTGCCAATGCGCGAAACGGAAACAGCTTTGCTGTGATAAACAATGAGCTTAGATGGCCGGTATTTAGTTACTTCTTCCAAAAGCCATTGAAGAGTGATTTCTTAGAAAACTTTCAAATCTTAGGGTTCTTCGACGTAGGTTCAGCTTGGACAGGCCCAACTCCATATTCTGAAGAAAACAGCTTCAACAGCACGATTATTCAATCGGGAAATGTGACCATCGAAATTGAGAACAATCGCGACCCTGTGGTTTATGGCTACGGTTTTGGTCTTCGTAGCAAACTCTTGGGCTATTTTGTAAGAGCAGACTGGGCTTGGGGTGTGGATGATGGCATCACACTCGACCGTGTATTTTACATATCTTTAGCCATGGACTTCTAATCGGCTATTCTGCCTGAATGTCCTTCAAAAAAAGTTCCGAACATGATCCTTCTTGAAGACTTGGCTTCATCAGCAGATGCAGCTTTGGATGACCTTATTGAAATTCGCAGACACTTACACGCCAACCCTGAACTTTCTTTCCATGAAGAAAAGACTTCCGCTTATGTTTCCAAAAAGCTAACTGAGCTCGGTATTCCTCATAGATCAGGAATAGGCGGATATGGGATTGTCGCCGACATTGTGGGAGACAAAGAGGGGAAAGTAGTGGCTGTAAGAGGTGATATGGATGCTTTGCCCATCACAGAATTAAATGAAGTGCCTTATGCTTCGCTCAATAAAGGAGTGATGCATGCCTGTGGACATGATGTTCACACCACTTGTATTCTTGGGGCCGCCCGACTTTTGCAAGAAAGAAGGTCGTCCCTTAAAGGAACCGTGCGACTGATTTTTCAGCCCGCAGAAGAACGAATTCCGGGAGGGGCATCTTTGATGATCAAAGATGGAGCATTGAAGAAACCTGATGTGCAGCTCATTTTTGGCCAGCATGTTTATCCCGATATGGAAGTCGGGAATGTTGGTTTTCGGCCCGGGATGTATATTGCTTCTGCCGATGAGCTTTACATTACCATAAAGGGAAAAGGAGGACATGCTGGGTTGCCGCATAAATGCATTGACACCATTCTACTGGCTTCGCAAGTAGTTACTTCCATCCAGCAACTCGTAAGCCGAAGGGCCAATGCGAGCACTCCTACCGTTGTTTCGATAGGTAAGTTTATAGGAAATGGTGCCACTAACGTGATTCCTGATGAGGTAAAACTAGAAGGGACGATTCGCACAATGAATGAAAAGTGGAGATTTGAGTTGCACGAACTGCTCAAAGACCTCGTTTCGGGAATTTGTAAGTCTATGGGCGGCTCTGCCGAAATCGAAGTCAGAAAGGGATATCCGGCTTTGATCAATGATGATGACCTAACCCTTTGGGCGAAACAAAAAGCCATCGAATTATTGGGTGAAGAGAATGTGCACGATCTCGACTTAAGAATGACCGCAGAAGATTTCTCGTATTTCGCTCAGGAAATTCCCGCATGCTTTTACCGATTGGGAACTTCCAACTCAGTTAAAGGATTGGGAGCTCCACTTCACACAGGGAAATTCGATATAGACGAAGATGCTCTTCGTATAGGGTCTTCGTTAATGGCTACACTGGCTGCAAAAGCTTTGGAAGAATTATAGCCAACCAAAAGCGCCATTCCAATTAAGATTTTTAATTTGAGCTACGAGCTACGAGCTACGAGCTACGAGCTACGAGCTACGAGCTACGAGTATCTAATTAGCCACTTCACTCATGAACTTGATGCGCATCAGACGAAGCTGTTCTTCGGTGTAGTCGCCTTCAAATTCTTCGTAAGCTGCTCCGATATCGTCCGATTCGGCTTCTAAGAAATAGTCATAGATATCCTGTTGCTCATCTTCATCGAGCATATCGTCGAGATAGTAGTTGATATTGATTTTTGTTCCCGACCCCACGATGGCTTCTATTTCGTCGATTACATCATCCATTTCTTTTCCTTTCGCTCTGGCGATATCCTCAAGAGGAAGTTTGCGGTCAATGTTTTGGATGATATGGACTTTAAGCCCCGACTTGTTCACGATCGATTTAACAACCAAATCTTGTGGTCGGTCTATTTCGTTTTCTTCAACGTAGCGCTTGATAAGGTCTAAGAATGGAGCTCCGAATTTGCGGGCTTTCCCCGCGCCTACACCTACTATGTTTGTTAGTTCTTCAGTAGTGATCGGGTATTGAGAGGCCATTTCTTGCAAAGACGGATCTTGGAAAATCACATAGCCGGGAAGCTCTTTTTTCTTGCTGATTTCTTTTCTCAAAGAGATTAACATCTTGTAGAGCCCATCGTCCATGGCGCCTTTTCCGCCTCCCCCATCCGACATGTCATCCACACCGCTGTAATCGTTCTCCTTTATTAATTCAATCGAGTGCGGTTTCTTGATAAATTTCTCTCCTTTCTCAGTGAGCTTTAGAATCCCGTAGGTCTCAATTTCTTTTGATAAAAGACCTCGAATGGTAGATTGTCTGATCACTGCATTCCAAAACTTTTCATCCTCGTCTTGCCCCGCGCCGAAACATTCCAGCTCGTCATCCTTGTATGTTTTGATCTCGGCCGATTCGTTGCCCACCAAAATGTTTATGAGGTGATTGGCCTTATGTCGCTGCTTTGATTCTTTAACACATTCCAAGAGTTGCTTGATCTGATCTTTTCCTTCGAATCGCTCCTTGGGATGGCGACAGTTGTCGCACATGTCCGTGCACTTATCAGAGTTGAACTCCTCTCCGAAGTAATGTAGAATGAATTTTCGGCGGCACAGGCTTGTCTCTGCATATGAGACGATTTCTTGTAGGAGCTGTTTGCCGATTTCCATTTCAGAAACGTGCTTGCCTTGAAGGAATTTCTCGAGCTTCTCAATGTCTTTGTAGCTGTAAAATGCCAGACAATGACCTTCACCTCCATCACGGCCTGCTCTTCCCGTCTCTTGGTAATAGCTTTCAATACTCTTAGGTATATCGTGGTGAATCACGTAGCGCACATCGGGTTTGTCGATTCCCATCCCAAAGGCAATGGTTGCTACAATCACATCGGCATCTTCATTGAGAAATGCATCTTGATGCCTTGATCTCATCCCAGCGTCCATGCCCGCGTGATAGGGGAGGGCGTTGATCCCCTTTACCTTAAGTGATTCAGCAACTTCCTCTACCTTTTTTCGGCTTAGGCAGTATACTATGCCTGTTTTCCCCGGTCTGGCTTTTACAAATTTGATGATTTCTCGAACAACGTCTTTTTTGGGTCGTACTTCATAATAAAGGTTAGGCCTATTAAAAGAATCTTTAAAAACCTTCACATCAGTCATTCCCAGGTTCTTCTGGATATCTTGCTGCACCTTGGGCGTAGCAGTTGCCGTTAGGGCAATAATGGGAACGTCAGTAATTTCTTCAATGATAGACCTTAGCCTTCGGTATTCCGGACGGAAATCATGACCCCATTCAGAAATACAGTGTGCCTCATCAATGGCAAAGAAGGAAACTTTAGCGCCCCTCAGAAATTCTATATAGTCGGCTTTGGTCAAACTTTCAGGAGCCATGTAGAGGAGCTTCGTAACTCCGCTCATTACATCTTCCTTCACTCTTTGGATATCTGATTTGTTCAGCGAAGAGTTTAAGAAATGGGCAATTCCATCATTTTCGCTGATACCCCGAATGGCATCAACTTGATTCTTCATCAAGGCAATCAAGGGTGAAACGACAATGGCCGTTCCTTCTTTCATCAATGCGGGGAGCTGATAGCAAAGCGATTTGCCTCCTCCCGTCGGCATGATGACGAAGGTGTGGTTTCCATTTAATACGTTCTCAATAATTTTTTCTTGCTGACCCTTGAATGAGGAGAATCCAAAATACTTAGCCAACGCCTCTTTCGGCGAAATTAATTCTGATAACATTTTCAGATATTCAGTTTACCCTTCAGTACTGCTTTCCGCACTTCTATGTTACAGGGGTGTTTATGATTTTCAATTTACGACAATCGTTGTAATTAGCAACCTCTCAAAGTAGAATTTTTCGACAAACATTTCCCCGTTTGAATGGGAATGGTTCAATCTTGTTGCGCGAGACTAAAGCTACGAAAAAACGCATACGCAAGGAGTGAATTGTATTAGCTTTGCCTTTTCGGTAAAAACAAGTTAAACAAGGGATGGCTGACCCCAATCAAATGACATTTCTTCAACACCTCGAAGAGCTGAGGTGGAGAATTATCAAGGCATTTATCGCAATTTTGGTTTTCGCCATAGCAGCCTTTGTGTTCAAAAGTTTCGTGTTTGATGTCTTGATTTTGGCACCTAAAAACTCAGACTTCATCACTTATCGCTTCTTCTGTCACATGTCTGAATTGTTAGGTTTGGATGATAGCCTGTGCCTCACCTCTTCTTTTGAGCTGCAGAACATCACCATGAGTGGTCAATTTACTTCTCATTTGCTGGTGTCAATTGTGCTGGGCTTTATCGTGGCTTTTCCGTATGTGTTTTATCAGCTGTGGGCCTTTATTATGCCCGGCCTCAGCGGAAGCGAAAAGTCTACAGCCAGAGGAGCAGTTGTGGCTACATCATTCTTGTTCCTTTTGGGAGTTAGCTTCGGTTATTTTCTCATTTCTCCGCTGTCAGTGCAATTTTTAGGTGGATATACCGTAAGCGATCAGGTGGATAATATTATAGCACTGGATTCATTTATTACAACGATTACCATGACAACTCTATCAGGTGGATTGGTCTTCCAGTTGCCTGTGGTCATTTACTTTTTGGCCAAACTAGGGTTAGTCACTCCCGAGATGCTTAGAAAATACCGGAAGCACGCCATAGTGGGCGTCTTAATTCTTAGTGCTATCATTACTCCGCCGGACGTTACGAGTCAGATATTGGTAACTTTACCTTTAATGGTGCTTTACGAATTGAGTATTCAGATAGCCCGAGTTGTAGTTAGAAATAATAAGAGCGAGCAGGCTGCTTCTTGATCAATCGGCCTTTCTTTTAAGATGCAGTCAATTGCCTCCATACCTTTTTTTCGAAGTAAGAAGACACTCTTGCTTTTCCTCAGCATTCTGATGATTCCCGTATTCTCTTTTGCGCAGAAGACGATTGTGTATGGTAAAGTATACGACGCTGAAACAAAAGAGACTCTTCCTTTTGTAAATGTCGCCTTCAAAGGAAGTAAAGTTGGAACTACCACAGATTTGGATGGGAATTACCGAATGGAAACGTATTACGCTGAAGATTCTTTGGTGGCTTCTTTCGTCGGGTACAAGGCCATGGCATTTAAAGTCAGAAAAGACGAGAGTCAGAAAATAGATTTTCCATTGCAAGAAGGATCCGTCAGCTTGGGTGAAATCGTGGTCAATGCCAAAAATTTTGAAAATCCCGCTCATGTTCTGCTTAAGAAAATCATCAAGAATAAGCCGATTAATAACAGAGAGAAACTAGATTCCTATCAGTACGAAACGTACAATAAGATTGAGTTTGATCTGAATAATCTCTCAGATAAGTTTACCGAAAGAAAACTTTTTAAGTCATTCGATTTCATCTTTGACAATATAGATTCAACGGGCGAAAAAGTGACTCTTCCCTTTTTTATGACCGAAACTCTAAGCGATTACTACTACCAGCGAAATCCGAAAGGAAGAAAAGAGATCATTCACGCGACTAAGGTTTCTGGAATCAACAACGAAAGCATCTCACAATTTCTAGGGCAGATGTATCAAGACGTAAATATCTACAACAACTCATTGGGGATTTTCGGAAAGAACTTTGTCAGCCCAATTTCAGATTACGGTTTGGTTTTCTATAAATACTACTTGGTCGATAGCATGTACATTGATAATAAGTGGTGTTATCGTTTAGACTTTCTTCCGAAAAATGAAAGCGAACTCGTCTTTGAAGGACACTTTTGGGTAAACGATACCACATACGCCATCAAGGAAATTGATGCAACTATTTTGCCTTCGGCTAATATCAATTTCATTACCGATTTACAAGTAAAGCATCAATACGATGAGGTGGAGCCGGAAGTGTGGATGCTGAAGCGAGAAGAACTACTTGCAGACTTCAGTCTGCTGGAGTCCGAGATGGGGTTCTACGGAAAGAAGATCACGACCTACAAGGATTTTGTGATCAATAAACCCAAGGATAACGAATTCTATTCAGGCGCCGAAAATGTCATAGTAGAAACTGAGATCAACGCCTTGGATGAGTCCTACTGGGAAGAAAACAGGCACGAAGAAATATCAGATGAACAACAGGCTATTTACGATATGGTGGACAGCTTGAAGACCAATAGAGTCTTTATGACTTATATCGATGTCGTTAATTTCATTTTTCAAGGATACTGGGTGGATGGCAAGGTGGAATGGGGACCTGTTTTCACCTTTTTGAGCTACAATTCAGTGGAGGGGCTGAGGCCAAAATTTGGGTTGAGAACCTCTAATGATTTTAGCACCAGACTCCTCTTGGAAGGATATGCTGCTTATGGTACCAAAGACGAACGATTCAAATACATGATCGGAGGTCAGTACTTTCTGAGTAAGAAGCCCAGGCAAATATTGGGTGTCTATTTCTCTGAAGACTATGAGCTCATTGGTCAGGTACCCAATTTTTTTCCGCGAGATCATTTTATTCAGACCCTCACCGTTCGAAACCCGCAGAACAGGCTTATTTTAAATAAACAAGCAAGAGTATATGCCGAAAGAACTTGGTTTACGGGTTTCTCCACCTTGTTGGAATTCAGACGAAGAGAATTGTCATCAGCCGGAGCATGGAATTTTGAGCGCAATGAGGATATAGGCGGAGAAACTCAATTGGTGGATGTCAGCAATATTATCAGCTCTGAGATTTCGCTGGGTTTTCGATTCGCTTTCCGCGAAAATTTTGTGGAGGGTGAATTCGAGAGGATTTCTCTGGGAAGTAATTGGCCGATCATCAATGCCAGAGTCGATTTTGGCGTCAAAGGAGTTTTCGGAAGCGATTACGAGTACCAGAAGCTGACGCTCACCGCCACAGACAAAATCCCGCTGGGGCCGTTTGGAACTACTCAGTATTCATTGGAAGGTGGAAAAACCTGGCAAGTCCTGCCATATCCGCTCCAATTCGTGCATTCAGGTAACGAAAGCTTTTTTTACAATAGTGAGGCTTTTAATACCATGAACTTCTTCGAATTTGTGAGTGACCGTTACGTCTCTCTGAGAGCCGAACACCATTTCGAAGGTTTTTTCTTCAACAAGATTCCTCTTTTTAAGAAATTGAAATGGAGAGAAATTGTCGGGATTAATGGAATTTATGGGGATTTCAGTCAATCAAATGTGGATGAGCTGGTATTACCTGATCTGACATATACATTTACCGATGGGCCCTTTGCAGAGGCCTATCTGGGTGTGGAAAACATCTTTCGCTTTTTCAGAGTTGACGCCATTTGGCGATTAACCTATCTTGACAATCCCAATGCACCAAAATTTGGCTTGCTTCTTGGGTTCGACATCAAATTCTAGACTATTATGATTCTTCGAGCTGAAAATCTGATTAAGAAATACAAGAGCCGCGTTGTGGTGAAGGGAGTTTCCGTTCAGGTAGAGCAAGGTGAAATCGTAGGCTTGCTAGGGCCAAACGGAGCGGGAAAAACCACCACCTTTTATATGACTGTAGGTTTGGTTCAGCCTAATTCGGGTAAAATATTTCTAGACAAAGAAGACATTACCGAAAGAGCCATGTATGAGCGTGCGCAGCTAGGTGTGGGCTACCTGCCTCAAGAACCCAGCGTTTTTAGAAAGCTCAGCGTAGAAGATAATGTCAAGGCCGTATTGGAAATGACTAAGCTCACCAAGAAAGAGCAGTCGAATAAAGCTGGAAACCTTGATTGAAGAATTAGGGTTAGGTCATGTCCGTACCAACCGTGGTGACTTCCTCTCAGGGGGTGAGCGCCGACGCACCGAGATTGCCAGAGCTTTGGCTACAGATCCCAAGTTTATTCTTTTGGATGAGCCTTTCGCAGGAGTAGATCCCATCGCGGTAGAAGATATTCAGTCGATCGTAGCCCAGCTCAAAACCAAGAATATTGGGATTCTCATTACCGATCACAACGTTCAGGAAACGCTCTCCATTACCGACAGAGCTTACCTTCTCTTTGAAGGGAATATCCTTAAATCAGGAACCGCCGAAGAATTAGCCTCCGATGAGCAGGTGAGAAAGGTGTATTTGGGTAAGAATTTCGAGTTGAGAAGAAAGGTGCTTTAAGCCATTGCCACCTCTTCCAAATGGAAAGAGTACTTCTCCATAATTTGATTCGCTAAAAGCTTCTTGCAAGCTTGGTCTACTTTCTTCTCCGCTTCTTCCTTGCTAGTAGCAGTTACTTTAAGCGAAATGTGCTTACCGATTCTCACGTTGGTGATCTCTTCCAAACCTAGGTTTTTCATACTTGCCGTTACGGCTTTTCCTTGTGGGTCTAGTAATGCATCTAAGGGCATGATGTCAATTTCGGCGGTAAATTCCATGGCTTTATTTCGTGATTAAAGAAAGAATGAAATACAAAAGTAGCACAATCGGGATGGATGAAAACCCAAATAGAATAAATAAGGTGAGACCGATTGCCATCAAGGCGATTTTGGACTTGTTACCCCCTGATTCTCCTGAAAATTTCAAAGCCAGTAATGGAATCTCTGAAACCATCAGAATTCCCAATAAGACTGAGGCAAAAGCAATCAATCCCGTCGATTCTCTAAAACTCATAAGGGCTTCGTTTAGCGGCCTCAATTCAATGAGTCCACTTGTGCCCACTAAAGTGATGCTCACCCAAAAAAGTGCGTTGGCCGGAGTGGGTAAGCCGATAAATCCCGTCGATTGCCGGGTATCAATATTGAACTTCCCGAGTCGATATGCCGAAAATGCCGCCATCAAAACAGGAATGAATAAGGCCAAAGCTTTCCAATTGAGCAGCAATTCTTTCTCGAAGACGCCATTGAATTGAAGTGCTAAAAATGCAGGAGCTACTCCAAAACTTACCATATCTGCAAGAGAATCCAGCTGCTTACCCAGTTCGCCGCTTACGCCTAATGCTCTCGCAGCCAGGCCGTCAAAGAAATCGAATCCTGCTCCCGCCAGGATTAGCCAAGCCGCTATTTCAGGCTGATTTTGAGAACAAAAAAACAAAGACAAAACGCCCGACAATAAATTGCTCAGCGTAAGTAAATTGGGAATTTGAGATTTCAAATACATCGTCTCAAAATTAACCATTGATCGTGCAATTTTTTTAGTTGTTTCGTGTTTTACCACGGAATTGATGTTTATTTTTCGAATTATGGTTTCTCCCAAGCGGACGCTTCTGGCTTCTTGTATTTTCTTATTCTGTCTTTTTGCACAGCTGGACTCACATGCCCAGACCAGAAAATACAGTAATGAGTTCTTAAATATCGGAGTAGGAGCTCGATCGCTTGGAATGTCAGGTGCGGGTATAGCTTCTGTTGGAGACGTTACGGCGGGTTACTGGAATCCGGCAGGATTGACCGATATCGAAGCCGACCTCGACATCGCCGCCATGCACGCCGAGTACTTTGCCGGTATAGCGCAGTATGATTACGGTGCTATTGCCAAGACCATCGACAGCACCTCTGTTATAGCGCTTTCTGTCATTCGTTTCGGAGTAGATGATATTCCAAACACCACTCAGCTGATCAATGCCGATGGTACCCTGAATTACGATAACATTACAACTTTCTCCGCAGTCGATTACGGGTTTTTGGTCTCTTATGCTAAAGAGCTCAAAGTACCCGGATTATCCCTCGGGGCCAATGTGAAAGTCGTTCACCGTATTATCGGAGATTTTGCCAGTAGTTGGGGTTTCGGTCTCGATGCGGGTGTTATTTACCGAAAGGGAAACTGGCGATTTGCAGCTATGGCGCGCGACCTTACCTCTACTTACAATGCATGGAACTATACCCTCGACGAGGAGACGCAAGAGGTTTTTATCGCTACGGGAAATGAACTTCCGGAAAATGGTTTGGAAATTACCTTACCACGTTTCATTTTCGGAGCATCCTACAAAAGAGAGTTGGGGAAATTCGCCCTCCTCGGAGAGATCAATGCTGCTCTCACCACAGACGGTCAGCGTAATGTTTTAATTAGCGCCGATCCATTGAGTATTGACCCTGTAATGGGCGTAGAGGCGAGTTACCTCAATATGATATTTTTAAGAGCGGGAATCGGGAACATTCAAAAGATCAAGACGTTTCAAGGTACTGAGGAATACAGTGTTCAACCCAATTTGGGTGTGGGGCTTAGATTGGGGAATTTCTTCCTCGACTACGCCATCACCGATATAGGGAATACTTCAGAAGCGCTGTATTCTAATGTGTTCAGTTTACGCTTTAGGATATTTAAGCAGGCTCAGTGAAAAAACTCTACCTCCTAGGTTTTTTACTCATATCGACTCTCATTCAAGCTCAGCCTTTCGGCAATGAGTGGATCAATTACAGCCAGAGGTATTACAAGTTTTCCATCGCCGAAGATGGCGTTTACCGAATCACATTCAACGACTTGGCAAATGCAGGTATTCCCATTTCGGGGATTGATCCCGAAAATATTCAACTGTTTGCGGCCAATAAAGAAGTCCCCGTTTACATTGAAGGTGGTGATGATGGTTTTTTCAATTCCACCGATTTTATAGAATTTATCGGACACAAGAATGATGGCTCACTCGAGACTTCACTCTACGATACTCCCGATGATCAACCCAATCCATATTACAGCCTGTTCAACGATAGTTTGAATTATTTTCTGACTTGGAATACAACGGGAAACAATCTTCGTTTTCAAGAAAACGATCTTTCGGATCTGGAGTCATATCCGCCGCGGGAATTCATCTGGAAGCGTTTAAGGCAAGTCTACAGCAATGGCTACTATCAAGGTCAATTGGATGCCATCGGTATTTCCATTCCTTACTATACCAAAGGCGAAGGGTGGATGAGTTCTCGATTTGGAATCCCTCAGGGTAGCTCTTCCATCACCACCACGTTTAATACCGCAGGAGTTTACCAAGAGTCAGGCGCGCCTGCCGCTGAAGTTTCTTCTGTTTCGGCGGGAGTGTCCAATGCGCCTTCGGGAAGTGGCAACAATCACTTTCTTCAAATCCGCTACGGTACCGAAAATGCTTTGGCAGTCAATTTCCAATTTCAAGGCTACGAAGTAAATCGCTTCGACTTTGAGATTCCAAATGGTTCGCTTGGCGCCCAATCGACTTCAGTTCGTCACGAAGTTTCTAACTCATTAGGAGTAGCCAGCGACTATCAAGCTTTGGCTTCAGTAGAGTTGAATTTTCCACATGTTACCGACCTTTCAGGGGCTAACTCTTTTGAATTTGTCTATAGACTCAATACAGCTCAAAGCAAAACCCGCTATGATCTGCAAAACCTAAGCGGCACTGCTCCGAGAGTTTACACTGAAGGAGCGGAAGCACAAAGATCTGAGTTTATTCAACAAGGAAATTTAGTTCAAACTCTTCTCGAAAACAGCTTCGGCGACGATACCTATGATTGCTATTTGGTAACCGATGAATCGGTTAAGTCCATTGGTCCGATGACGGCGGTGGCCAACAATGGCTTCTTTACCAATTACGGTTTGGCCGAAGTCGATTCGGCATTTCTGATTGTGACGCATAAATCGCTCCTCGAAACAGCTCAGGCCTATGCCAATTACCGCCAGCAAAGATTCAACACGGTTTTGGCGGAGGTAGATGAGATCTACGATCAATTCGGCGGAGGAGTGGAGAAAAGCGGGCTGGCGCTTAGGAATTTTTCCAATTTCCTGCTAAACAATTGGCCTACACCCCCGCAGTATTTACTCCTTCTCGGAAAAAGCGTAAGAGCTGTGCCTGAGGCTTTCTCAGCGGGCTCTCGAAGAGACTCGGCCCATTATGCGAGAAATTTGGTTCCAACCCTCGGTTATCCTTCGTCTGATAACTTGATTACTGCCGGTTTGGGATCAACCATCCTTGAGCCCGCTATCAGGACGGGAAGAGTGAGCGCTACCAATCAGGAGGAATTACAGTGGTACCTGAACAAGCTCCAAACTTTTGAATCCCAGCCTCAAGCTGCTTGGATGAAAAATGTACTTCACTTCGGAGGTGGGCGAGATAGCCAAGAGCAAAACCGATTTGCTTCTTATCTTTTCAATTACGAGGAAACCATTGAAGACTCCGCCTTTGGTGGCGATGTTCATACTTTTTTGAAGACCTCGTCTGTGCCCATTGAGATCAATCTTTCCGAAGAGGTGGAATTCTTAATCAACGGCGGTTGTTCGATGATGACCTTTTTCGGACACGCCAGTTCCGATGGGTTTGATCAAACCATTGACAATCCCAATAACTATCAATGGAACGGGAAGTATCCTTTCCTCCTTGGTAATGGTTGCTATACGGGCGATTATCACGGGTTCGGCTCAGGAAGTACCGCCGAGCAGTACACCATTCTCCAAGAGAAGGGCGTAATCGGTTTTTTGTCATCGACTGAATTAGGCTTTGAAGCTTCTTTGAATGATTACAGCCGTAGGTTTTATCGCTACCTCTCTGTCGAAAATTATGGTGGATCGGTGGGTGATCATATCCGCCGAACGGTGCAAGAGATCCAAAGTCAGAATGATCCGAATAATCTCTTTGTCATTAATACCACTTTGGGAATGTCCCTGCAAGGAGATCCCGCCGTGGTAGTCAATTCTTGGCCAAAGCCCGATTTGAGCATCAGTGCACAGGACATCTTTTTTACGCCCTCTGAAATTACCGCCGAGACAGATAGCTTCACCGTAAACATGGTTGTGACCAATATCGGGCGGGCAACTTACCAGCCATTTTCCATCACCCTGGAGCATGAGACGCCTGAGGGCGTCGGTGATTCAATCTACGTCAGAACCATGGACGGGCTGCTGTTCAGAGACACTGTGAGAATAAATTTGCCTGTCGATGTGCAGTCGGGACTTGGCTTGCATCGATTCAATGTATTGGTCGACCTGCCTAGCAATGATATTGAAGAGTTGGATGGTTTTGAAACGGTGAACAATCAGGTTTTTGATCGGCAGCTCTTTATTTCAAATGGCGGCGTGGTGCCCGTTTATCCTTATCGCTTCGCGGTAGTCGATGAGAATCCTGTGGAACTTCGTGCCTCTACCGGTGATCCTTTAGCGGAAGCTGCGACTTACCGAATCGAAGCGGATACTACGGATACTTTTGACAGCCCCGGGTTACTCTTCACCGAAATCACGCAAACAGGCGGTGTTTTGGAATGGGAGCCTTCGCTCAATTACTCAGACAGTTTGGTAGTGTACTGGCGTTGCGCCAAGCTGGGTGATGATGAAATCACTTGGAGAGAAAGCTCCTTTCAATACATACCGGACAGACGCGGGTGGGGGCAGGCGCATATTTTCCAATTTGAAAACAACAGTCTTTCCCAAAAAGAATTCAATAGGGCTGAACGCCAAATTGATTACTCTTCGGGTTCAGCGCGAATTACCAACAACGTTTTCGGGAATAGCACTTCCTTCGAAAATGAGGTTTTGCTCAATACCAGCGTAGTGGAGTATGGGCTCTGCCTTGGAACTCCCTCAGTTCATTTGGTCGTATTTGATCCATTGACTTTTGACGCATGGGGAACGGATTTCGGCGGAGCTAATCCCGATAATTTTTTCGGAAATGACAATAACGGAGCGAGAAATCCTCCATGCAGATCACGCATAGAGTACTATTTTATTTTCAGACAGAACAACCCGACTCAGATGCAATCTCTGGCCGATCTGCTGCTCTCTGATGTAATTCCGGATGGACACATTGTGGTGCTCTACTCTGCTCGATATGTCAGCTACGATGACTGGGACCAAACGCCGGACATCTACGATGCCTTTTCTTCTCTGGGTGCAGGTATTATCGGTTCTGAAATGGCTCAGGATAGCGTGCCATATTCGCTTATCGCTCGAAAGGGAGATCCTGATTTTTCCTTTGAGCTTTATGGCGATAGCATCAATGATGTGCTTACGAATATCGTCGATGTTCCCGCTTCGGGAAATTCAGGTCTGATGGTGTCTCCACGCATAGGCCCCACAAGCAATTGGGGAACCTTGAGCTGGCAAACATCAAGTTTGGAGTCTGCTCTCGGAGATACTTCAAGGATCTCAATCATTGGCGTAAAGCCGAATGGCGTTAAGGAAGAAATTCTCGACAGTCCTTACGACGAAATCTCCAACTCCATCAGCAATATCGGAGCCCTGATTTCGCCTCAGGAATATCCTTTTCTCGAATTTCAGATCTTCTCGGAAGACGAAGAAAATCAAACACCTCGTCAGGTTGATCGCTGGCACGTGCTCTACGATGAGGTGACCGAATTGGCGGTTAACCCGAATGAGTTTTTTGCCTTTTCAGGCAACGAAATAGCTCAGGGTGCCGATGGATTTTTAGCAGTAGCCATTGAGAATATTTCCATGATCGACTCTGATAGTCTCTTGGTTCGGTATTGGATTGAAGATTCAGAACGCAACGAAATCGAGATTCCCTATTCCATTCAAGATTCACTTTTGGTTGGCGAAGTTTTGATCGATACCGTGTTTTTTGACACGCGATTTCTTCGGGGAGAAAATACCCTTTGGGTAGAGGTTAACCCGCTGAATCCTCAGACGGGTATGACGCACCAACCGGAGCAAACGCGTTTCAACAATATTCTTCGAATTCCTTTCGTGGTGACCGGCGACGAGGAAAATCCGATTCTCGATGTCACCTTCGATGGCATTCACATTATCAACGGAGAAGTGGTGTCGCCCAATCCCGAGGTGCTGATTGCACTTAAGGATGAGAACCCCTTCCTCATCATGGATGAACCTGCAGATACTTCTCTGTTCAAGGTTTTATAGCTGAGCCAGACGGTAATTTGAACGTGTTTTCTTTACCAATAGCATTGGAGAAGAGGTGATGCAATTCATTCCCGCCGAGAATGAGCAAAATCGAGCGAAGATCTTCTACCGTCCCAATCTGCCAAAAAACGGGGAATACAAGCTGCTCGTCCAAGCCAGCGATAAGTCGGGAAACTCCTCAGGGAATACCGATTTCGAAATCGAATTTGAAGTGGTCAAAGAGTCCACGATTACCGAGGTGCTCAATTATCCTAACCCGTTTTCGACGAGCACTCAGTTCATCTTTACGCTTACCGGCGATCAAATCCCCGATGAGTTCAAGATTCAGATCATGACCATTTCCGGAAGGGTAGTCAGAGAGATCATGCAAGACGAATTCGGTCCTATTCGCGTAGGTCGAAACCGATCGATTTATAGATGGGATGCCCGCGATGAATTCGGAGATCGACTTGCCAATGGCGTCTACCTCTACCGCGTCATTGCCAAAATTAACGGCGAAGACATCATGCTTCGCGACGGGGGCGCCTCGCAGTATTTCGAGCAAGGATTCGGGAAGATGGTTCTTTTCCGTTAGACTTATAGTTCTTGTCGATGAGTTATTCGCTCGAAACCATCTGAATTGGCCTGTCGCCACGCCAAACTTTCCTACTTTTGCCAAACGAAAAAAACACCATCCATGGATCAATACGATGTGGTAATAATCGGCTCCGGCCCCGGAGGTTACGTTTGTGCCATTCGATGTGCTCAATTGGGCATGAAGACGGCAATAATTGAAAAATATTCTACCCTCGGCGGGACATGCCTCAATGTAGGCTGTATTCCTTCCAAGGCCCTTTTGGACTCGTCAGAACACTACTTCAAAGCAGCTCACGAATTTGCCGAGCACGGTATCGACTTGAAAGATTTGAAAGTCAACCTGCCTCAAATGATCAAGCGCAAAGCCGCGGTAGTAGAGCAAGACTACAAAGGGAATCGATTTCTTGATGGATAAGAACAAAATCAAGGTTATCACGGAATGGGATCTTTCGTGGACAAAGAAACCGTAAAGATCACATCCGACAAGGGTGAAGAAAAAATTACAGGAAAGAACATCGTTATCGCCACTGGGTCTAAGCCCAATTATTTCCCAGGCATGGAGCCCGATAAGGATCGAATCATTACCAGCACCGAGGCTCTTGAGCTTCAAGAGGTTCCCAAAAAGTATGGTGTTGTTGGTGGCGGAGTAATCGGCTTGGAATTGGGATCGGTTTATGGACGTCTGGGTTCTGAAATTACTGTAGTTGAATTTACCGATTCTATTATTCCGACCATGGATCGCACCATGGGTAAGGAACTGCAGAAAGTCTTGAAGAAGGAAGGCTTTAATTTCAAGTACAACCACAAGGTTCAGAAGGTTGAAAATACGGGTAAGGTGTTAAGGTTACCGCTCTCGATAAGGATAATAAAGAAGTGGTTTTCGAAGCCGAGTACTGCTTAGTATCCGTTGGTAGAAAACCCTATACAGAAGGTTTAGGCCTTGAGAATGCCGGTCTTGAGACCGACGAGCGCGGACGAATCGCAACTGACGATCATCTTCAAACTAAAGTCGAGGGTATCTATGCCATTGGCGATGTGGTAAAAGGCGCCATGCTTGCGCACAAAGCCGAGGAAGAAGGTGTTTTTGTGGCCGAAACAATTGCCGGACAGAAGCCACACATCAACTACCGATTGATACCAAACGTAGTTTACACTTGGCCCGAGGTAGCAGGTGTTGGTTATACCGAAGAAGAACTCAAGGCTGATAAACGAGCTTATAAATCAGGTTCATTTCCAATGCGAGCGCTTGGGCGCGCTAGGGCTAGTGGAGATATTTACGGATTGATAAAGATACTCGCCGATGCCGAAACCGATGAGGTTTTAGGAATGCACATGATTGGCCCAAGAACGGCTGATTTGATTATGGAAGGTGTTGTTGAGATGGAATATAGAGCTAGAGCAGAAGATATTGCTAGAATGAGTCACCCTCATCCTACGTATTCTGAAGCAGTGAAAGAGGCAGCTTTGGCTGCTACCGAAAATAGACCCTTACATATCTATATTTAATAGAGGGCAAACATGTTGCCCTGAATCTTGTTTTTATCCATATGACTAAAAAAACTGGCGTTTTATTAATTAACCTTGGGAACGCCTGATAGTCCGAAGGTTAGTGATGTAAGACGTTATTTATCTGAATTTTTAAATGATCCTCGGGTAATTGATGTGCCGTGGTTGCTACGCAAGATTTTGGTGAATCTGATTATCGTTCCTTTTCGAGCGCCTAAATCAGCCAAGATTTACAAAGAACTCTTCGATTTGAACAATGGCATTTCGCCTCTTTTGGTTTATGGCGAATCTCAAAGGCGAAGCTTGAAGAAAAATTCAAGAACGAAAATGTTACGCTTGAATTGGCGATGCGCTATGGCAAACCCAGTCTTGAAGAGGTTTGCGCTCGAATGGAAAAAGGCGGGTTACGACGAAGTAATTATCCTCCCGCTCTTTCCGCAATATGCTTCGGCTAGTACTGGTTCTGCCATAGAAAAAGCCATGCGCTTAATTAAAGATTGGTACGTTATTCCAGAGATAAAAATTATCAGTCAATACTACGATCACCCGGGTTATATCAATACAGTTGTAGACAGAGCTTCTAAGTATGATTGGAAAGAATACGATCATGTACTTTTCTCTTACCACGGCTTGCCGGTTCGGCAGGTAGATAAGGTTTACGAAGATCGAAGGTGCGATAATCACTCATGCGAATCGGAGATCAACGACGAAAACCGATTTTGCTACAAGGCCACTTGTTACGCAACTACAAGACTTATCGCTGAGAAAATGGGTATGACAGAAAGCGATTACACAGTTTGTTTCCAATCGCGATTGGATAAAAAATGGCTTGAGCCCTTCTCTGATAAAGTTGTGGAAGAATGGGGAAAGAAGGGAGCAAAAAAATTATTGGTATTCTCTCCAGCATTTATTGCGGATTGTCTTGAAACAACAATTGAAATCGGAGAGGAGTATCAAGAGATTTTTGAGGAGCACAAAGGTGAAAAAGTGCAACTTGTAGAAAGCCTCAACGACCATCCTCTGTGGATTGATACGTTGGAATCCATTATTAGAGAGCGACTCTGATTGGCGTATAGCTGGCATAAAGAAATATTGACTCAAAGGGAGGGCGATCAAACTTTGAAAAGGATTATTGCGCTCTCATCTCACTACACCCATTTTGCGCTTTACCTTACCCAATCTGCAGATTTCACGCTTTACACAGGCGGGTTAAGAACGGATTGCTCTTCGGCAAATCGGAAGGTGCTTTCGAGAACTCAAGAACTTTCCAATCAGATTATCGAGCCGTGAGGTCTGTGGGTTTCTTAGGCTACGACCTGAAGAACGATTTAGAAGATTTAGAATCATCGAACCCCGATGAATTAAACTTTCCAGAAGCTGTTTTTTTTGAACCCAAATGCAGAGTGAAATTCGAAGATGGAACGCTTGTCTGCATGCAATCGATGTCGAGATCGGAGAGGAGTTTTTGAAGCTCTTCGAAGAATCTGAGCCGATTGACCAAAAGCAGATTTCGAAGTTCTCCCTCGAAGCAACTACCAAAAAGCGAAGCAGAATATCCTCAAGGCGTTAGCGAATTACATGCGCACCTGCAGAGGGGCGATATCTACGAGGCCAATTATTGCATACAATTCGCAGCAACTTGCCCAGATTTCAATCCTTACTCGGGATTTTATGCGCTTTGGCAAAGGACGGAAGCACCGTTTTCGGTATTTTCGAGATTGGGTGATTTTTTCGTGATGTCAGGTTCGCCCGAGCGCTATCTGAAGCGGGAAGGAACGAAACTCATTTCTCAGCCCATTAAGGGGACTGCCAAGCGTTCGATCGATCCCGTTTTGGACGAAAAGTCCAAGTCTGACATTGTCCGCTCGAACCGAAGGAGCAGAGTGAAAACGTCATGATCGTCGACTTGGTGAGAAATGACCTTTCCCGTGTGGCTATGCGCGGATCGGTTCATGTTTCGGAGCTCTTCGGTGTTTACTCTTTTAAAACTGTACACCACCTGATCAGCACTGTGGAAGCCGAGCTCAAAGAAGGTTTAGATTCTTGGGACGCCATCAAGGCTACCTTTCCGATGGGCTCGATGACGGGTGCTCCGAAAATCAGTGCGATGAAACTGATCGAACAGTACGAGAATTTCAAACGAGGAGCTTATTCGGGAGCATTTGGCATCATGTATCCCAACGGAGATTTTGATTTTAACGTTTTGATACGCACCTTGTTTTTTGAAAACAATTCCAAGAAATTGGCCTTTGGGGTAGGCAGCGCTCTCACCATTCAAGCCGATCCCATCAAGGAATACAGAGAATGCTTACTTAAAGCTGAGGCTTTGATGCAAAGCCTGCGCAAACCGGAGAATGAACTTAGAGGAGAAATTCAAAGCTAACCTGGATCGACTGGGCATTCCAAGAGGGGAATCCGTGCTGATCGCGGTAAGCGGTGGTGTGGATTCTATAGTGCTTTTGAACCTCGCGAAAAGAGCGGGCTTAAAGCCAATGGCGGCACACGCTAATTTCAAACTTCGAGATGCGGAGAGTGAAGCCGATGAAGCATTTGTCCAAGCTAGTTGTCAATCATTGAATATTCCTGTTTTCACCAAAACACTCTCGCTCAAAGGACTTTCCGGCGATATTCAAGGACAAGCTCGAAAACTTCGTTACCACTGGTTTTCGGAATTGATGGAAGAAAATACCATCCGCTTTATTTTCACTGCTCACCACTTGGACGATCGACTCGAAACATTCTTCATTAACTTTCTGCGTGGCACGGGGCTGAAGGGTTTGAAATCTATTCCCGAAAGAAATATTCGCATCTACAGGCCTCTTCTTCCATATCGTAAGGCTGAGCTAATTGCTTATGCCAAAGAAAAAGGAATCGAATGGCGTGACGATTCGTCAAACGAGAAGCACGTTTATCTCCGCAACCGCATCAGGCAGCAAGTCATTCCCGTCTTGGAGAGTTTGGATGAGAATGCGGTAGATCTAGCAGGTAGATCCTTGGAATTTTTGGCTGAAGCCGACACCTATTTCAAGCGGGCAGCAGGAAAGTTTATCGCAAAACTCGAGACGGATGGTTTCGTTTGCAAAATTTATGATGCCGATTGGGATTCCCTTTTTAGCCACCCTCCTTTGCACAAATACGTTTTTGAAGAATTGGGGTTTGAGCCCGGTCAACTGGAGCAATTGGAAAATCTCAAATCCAGCAAGTCCGGGAAAAAAGTCATCGGAAAACGATTTACCGCATTTCGCGATCGCGGAGCTTATATTCTGCAGGTTAATTCCCTCGAAATCGTTGATTCTGCGATCATCGAAAACAGGGAGGAAGGGCAAATAAATGAGCCGATTTCCCTGACTTGGAAAAGAGCAAATTTCCCGAACGAGTTAAACGTTAATCCATCGGAAGCTTGGCTTTCATTGGAGAAACTGCGATTTCCACTTGAGGTTCGGCTTTGGCAGAATGGCGACCGGTTTCTGCCGTTCGGAATGAAAGGAAGTAAAAAAGTTAGCGACTATTTGATCGATGCCAAGATCTCTGTTCCCGAAAAGGAGCGGACCTACGTACTGATTTCGGGTGAGGAGATTTGCTGGTTGATCGGACACCGAATCGATGATCGATACAAGCTAAATAAAGGAGAAAGCGACGCAATTCATTTCAAGGTGCAATGAGCGATACCAGAAGAAAAAATGAGGCTTTTGGCTTGTATCTTTTGCTGGGAGGGCTTTTTATAACCGCACTTATCACCTGTAATTTGATTGCCAATAAATTCGTAACCGTTGATCTTGGCTTCAAGGTTTTTACCATATCCGCGGGAGTATTGCCGTATCCCATTACTTTCTTGCTCACCGACATTCTCTCGGAAATCTTCGGTCGAAAGAAAACCAACGCCGTGGTTTACACCGGATTTTTCGCTTCGCTCTTTGTACTCTTCATGCTTTTTCTCGGAAGCCTTTTCCCGTCTATTGAAGACTCAACTGTAAGCGATGAGTATTACAATGTAGTGTTTCAAAATTCATGGAGAGTCATTCTAGCCTCCATGGTGGCCTACCTTACGGCGCAGTTGGTTGATGTTCGATTGTTCCATTTCTGGAAAAATCTGACCAAAGGCAAGAAGCTTTGGTTGCGAAACAACGCATCGACTATCCTTTCTCAATTGGTTGATACTACTTTGGTCGTGCTGGTATTATTCGTCGGGGTTTTGCCAATAGAGAGAATAGGAGACTTTATTTTGGATGGGTGGTTTTTCAAAGTCTTGGTCGCCCTGACGGATACGTTTTTCATATACTTGTTCATTTGGTTGATCAGGCGTCGATTCTCACTCAAACAAGGAGAAGAAATAGATTTTCTTTGAATAGGATTCAAACAATGATTTGCGAAAGACGGTGCCAAAATTCTAAAAAACGTAGATTTGACCTTCCTAAAATCAGACCTTTGCGCATGTTGAAAATCAAAGCATCGATCCTAATCTTTTTTCTCGCAGCTTTCTCCGTTCACGCACAGGTGTACGATCCTGTTGACTGGACTTTTGAAGTAGAAAATACGGGAGGCAACACAGCGGACTTGGTTTTTTCCGCCACCATTGAGGAAGGCTGGCATGTCTATGCCACGGAGCTTCCTTCGGATATGGGACCGATTCCTACCTCTGTGACTTTGGATAAGAGCGCTGATTTTAAGGCACTAGGTGCGCCAAAAGGAGGGAAGTACAAAACTGAATTCGATCCGAATTTCGACATGGATCTGAATTTTTACGATAAAGAAGCCATCTTCCGACTGCCCATTGAACGCATTTCAAGTTCTGATTTCGTGGTCACCGGCTACCTCACCTTCATGGTTTGCAATGATGAGATGTGTCTTCCGCCCGAAGATCTCGATCTCTCCATGAAAGTGCAAGGAGCTCAGGCAGGTCGAGAAGGAGAGGCAAAGGGCAAACCTGCGTTGGCACCGATTTCGATTCAGCCTATCGCTGAGTCTGAGATTCTCGAGCCTGTCAAATGGACTTTCTTAGTCGAAAGCGAAACAGACTCTACGGCTACCATAGTCGCTGAAGCTGATATTGAAATGCCTTGGCACCTTTATTCTGTCAATATTGACATTGACGATGACGGGCCACTTCCCACCGAGATGGTCTTCGAAGAAATCGAAGGGTATTCTTTGGTTGGAAAACCGACTGAAACCAAACCAAAAACCGAGTACGATCCCGTATTCGATATGGAGATCGATTACTTCGAGAACGAAGCTCGCTTCACACAAGTAATCCGAAAGGAATCTACGCAACCCATTCGACTAAAGGGTTATGTGAACTACATGGTTTGTGACGAGTCGAAATGCATCATGGAGCAGGCTGATTTTAGCCTCAGTCTGAAAGCTGGTTCAGGAAACCCTGACTCTTCGTCAACCTCAGATGAGGTGATTGGAGAAAAAGGAAGTGACGATGAACGATCTTATTTGGGGATTTTTTTGATTGCTTTTTTTAGTGGGTTTGCCGCCTTGTTAACCCCATGTGTTTTCCCGATGATTCCGATGACCGTGAGTTTTTTCACGAAGCAAAGTAAGACGAAGGCAGAGGGGATAAAAAACTCGATTATTTACGGGGTTTCCATTATTGTCATCTACGTGGTATTGGGTGTAGTGGTAACGGCGATTTTCGGGGCTTCCGTGCTGTCAGAGCTATCTACGGACCCGTGGTTTAACCTCGTCTTTTTCGCTCTTCTCATAGTATTTGCGATCTCTTTTTTGGGTGCTTTTGAAATTACCCTTCCAAACTCTTGGATCAGCAAGGCAGATTCCAAGGCTGATAAAGGTGGCTTGATCGGAATCTTCTTTATGGCCTTCGTTTTGGCTTTGGTTTCATTCTCGTGCACGGGGCCTATCGTAGGAACATTAATCGTGGAGGCTGCCTCAATCGGTGGAACTGCTCCTGTGATCGGAATGCTAGGATTTTCTTTGGCCATAGCCTTACCTTTCGGTTTGTTTGCAGCCTTTCCGGGATGGATGAACTCCCTGCCCAAATCAGGTGGTTGGTTGAATTCAGTTAAAGTCGTTCTCGGATTTTTGGAGTTGGCGCTGGCATTCAAGTTCTTGTCAAATGCCGATATGGTTCTCCAGTTGCACTACTTGGAAAGAGAGGTATTCATTGCCATTTGGATAATCATCTTCGGATTATTGACGATGTACCTTTTGGGAAAACTCAAATTACCGCACGACAGTGATTTAAAATTCATTTCTGTTCCACGCCTTCTATTAGCAGTGCTTACCGGGTTTTTCACGGTTTACATGATTCCCGGACTTTGGGGAGCGCCGCTGAAATTAATTGCCGCCTTTCCACCACCTCTTCAATACAGCGAAAGTCCGATGGGTGTTGGTTTCCTGGGAGGTGGAGGTTCTGTTTCGCAAAGTCATTCAGCTGATCAGCATGTGGGCCCACAAGGCATTTTCGTTTTTCACGATTATGAAAAAGGTTTGGCTCATGCCAAAGAAACAGGTAAACCTTTGATGCTCGACTTTACGGGTCACGCCTGTGTGAACTGCCGAAAAATGGAACAGCAGGTATGGTCAGATCCCGAGATCAAATCGATTTTGGCGAATGATGTGGTGCTGGTTTCGCTCTATGTAGATGAAAAAACCGAATTGCCCGAAGAGGAGCAGATCACCGTTAAACTTACGGGAGGAAGAGAGAAGAAGCTTCGCAATGTTGGAAATAAGTGGGCTGCTTTTCAAGAACTCAACTACGGAGTGAATGCTCAACCTTATTATGTGCTTTTGGATCACGATGAAAATAAGCTGATTGAGCCTTCGAATTATCAAGATTACGGTACAATAGATGAGTTTAAAGACTGGTTAGTCAGAGGGTTGGATAAGTACAGAAAGAAGTAGTTGCATGTCTTCGTATGTCGAAATAGACAAATCAAATTTCCCCTGGTTACCGTCACCTTCACGGGAATACCGTCAACCGATGAGAATTTTGAGGAATATTTGCAAAGGTTAAAGTCCCTTTACGAGAGCAGCACTGATATTGCCATCATTTTTGATGCGCGAAAGGCAAACTTGCCGTCCATCAACCATCAAAAGAAACAAGCCCGATGGTTGAAAAAGAATGAGGAACTTCTAAAAGAGCATTGCATGGGTACTGCTTACGTAATCACCAACATTGCAGTTAGAGCCATTCTTAAAATGATTTTTGCCATTACACCGCAACCCGTTCCTTATGGAGTATACAGCAATTTAGCCGATGCCGAAGAGTGGGCGATGGATCAATTATCTGCTTGAAGTTTCCTTACATTTGATTTATGAATCATCCTTTGAGAGCGCATTTTACTGAGGCTAACGAAGTCCTTAACAGAGTCCTTGCCGACCCCACTTTTTTCGAAAACGTTGAAGCTGCAGGCGCGGCCATGGTCGAATCACTCAACAAAGGGGGCAAAATCATTTCTTGTGGTAATGGCGGTTCCATGTGTGATGCTATGCACTTTGCCGAAGAGTTGACCGGTAGATACCGCGATAACCGCAAGGCCATTCCGGCGATTTCTATTTCCGACCCTTCGCACCTTGCCTGCGTGGCCAATGACTATGGCTATGAGTACGTTTTTTCGCGCTACGTTGAAGCATTGGGAAACAAAGGAGACGTCCTCCTTGGAATAAGCACCAGCGGAAATTCGGGGAATGTGGTCAAAGCCTTCGAAGCAGGAAAAGAAAAAGGAATGAAGCTGATTTCCCTTACCGGGAATGATGGCGGTAAGCTCGCAGCCATTAGCGATGTGGAAATTCGAGTACCTCACAAAGGCTATGCCGACAGAATTCAAGAGGTTCACATTAAGGTGATTCATTCATTAATTGACTATATTGAGCGTCACATCGCTTAAATAGTGCTAGCCAAAAAGTCCATTTTCACTTCCAAGAACTGAATTGAGGATTTAGTCTAGACACTTTGACTGAATAACCAAAACAGAATTATGTTAGTCAAAACATACGGAAGCGCGGTGTATGGAGTGGACGCTATCACCATCACCGTTGAAGTCAATATCTCAGGTGGAATCAACTTTCACTTAGTCGGCCTGCCCGATAGTGCCGTAAAAGAAAGTCAGCAGAGAATAGATGCTGCCCTTTCCAACAACGGCTTTAAACTGCCCGGAAAGAAAATCACCATCAACATGGCGCCCGCCGATATTCGTAAGGAAGGATCTGCCTACGATTTACCCTTGGCATTGGGGATATTGGCCGCCAGCACTCAAATTTCTGCGCCTCATTTGGAGAATTACCTCATCATGGGTGAGCTTTCGCTTGATGGTGGATTGCAACCCATTCGAGGCGCATTGCCTATGGCTATAAAAGCACGTGATGACGGCTTCAAAGCCTTCATCTTGCCTATCCAAAATGCACGCGAAGCCGCAGTGGTAGACGGCATTGATGTATTCGGTGTAGAAAGCCTTACCGAGGCCATCGACATTGTAAGTGAAGTTGGAACCCCTGAGCCTGTTAAGGTGAATGTTGCTGAGGTCTTTATGGAAAAGGAGTCGAATTTGGCAATAGACTTTAGCGATGTGAAAGGGCAAGAGAATGTAAAGCGAGCGCTGGAAATCGCTGCTGCCGGCGGACATAACATCATCTTGATTGGCCCTCCCGGAGTTGGTAAAACCATGCTCGCAAAGCGCATTCCGACTATTCTGCCTCCGCTTACGCTCGAAGAAGCTTTGGAAACAACCAAGATTCATTCCGTCAGTGGGCTTTTGGGATCACACGATTCTTTGATTACTGAAAGGCCTTTCCGAAATCCGCATCATACGGTTTCTGACGTGGCTTTAGTCGGAGGAGGCAGCAATCCCAAGCCCGGCGAGATCTCACTCGCTCACAACGGAATTCTCTTTTTGGATGAGCTGCCAGAGTTTAAGCGATCGGTTTTGGAAGTGCTTCGACAGCCCTTAGAGGATCGTGTAGTCACCATTTCGCGGGCTAAGATTTCGGTGGATTATCCATCGTCATTTATGCTCATTGCCTCAATGAACCCTTCACCCAGCGGAGATTTCTTCCAACCCGGAGAGTCATCCGACAGCGAATTTGCCGTAAGGCGCTACCTCGCCAAGATCTCGGGGCCGCTGCTCGATAGAATAGATCTTCATATTGAGGTAAACCCCGTTCCCTTCGATGAGTTGCGCAATCGCGAAAACGGTGAGGGATCTAAATCTATCCGCGAACGAGTTGTGAAAGCGCGCAATATCCAAACGAAACGCTACGAAAACGAAAAAGAGATTTATTCTAACTCGCAGCTCTCTCCGAAATTGCAGAAAAAGCACTGCGAAATTGACTCGGCGGGCGAAGCGTTGCTGAAAAATGCAGTGGAAAGACTCGGTTTCTCAGCTCGCTCATATGCCCGTATTCTCAAAGTAGCGCGAACCATAGCTGATCTGGATGCTTCTGAAAATATTGCAACGCACCATTTAGCCGAAGCTATTCAATACCGATCACTGGATCGTGACGGATGGATGATGTAACTTTGCGCAGCTTAACCAGAATCAAGGAAACATTTGGCACTCGTTTTCCGTAAGATTTTCTAAATATTCAGTGCTATGCGAGGACTTGTTTTAATCTCGATCTTATTCTTTCAATTCGGCTTCATAACTGCTGCTACACACGGCGATGATGCAATTTATTTGGATGATCGAATGCAGGAAACCAAAAAGAAGAATGCGACCTATTACTGTGAATTGGTAGGTGTGGCGGACGAATTGTACCACTATCGGGCATATTTTCTGACGGGAGAGCTCAAAATGGAAGGATGGTATACAGATGAAAAAATGAAAGAGCCACATGGGTTGTTTACATTCTATTACCAATCAGGACAGGTAGAGTCGAAAGGAGAATACCGTGACGGAGAGAAATACGGAATTTGGCAGCGTTTTGATCGGTACGGAAATGAAAAACCTGAGAAGGTCTACGCTTTTTTACCAATGCTCAAAGAACTCGAGAAAGCAAAAGAAGAAAAATAGTCTTACAAAGAATTCAAATACTCTAAGCCATCATCTATTCGTTGATGGCTTTTTTATTGCCTTCAATAACTGACAAGATGTATGAGAGGATCATGACCAAACCGCAACCGATCACATTGAAATAGAGATAGGAGATGTTTTCGGATTGGAATGTGTAAATGATCAGAATCGTGGCTTCAGCAATAGCGGCAGCTATAAAAACTGCATTTCCCTTCACCCTTTTCAGGAAGAAAGCTGTTAGGAAAATTCCCAAAATGGTTCCGTAGAAAAGGCTCCCCAGAATATTTACCGCTTCGATGAGGTTTTCGAACAGATCAGCGTAAAGGGCAAAGCCAACTGCCAGAACTCCCCAAAAAAGCAGTAAGCACTTTTGACATAAAGGAGGTAGTGCTGATCATCGCCATCTTTTTTGATAATCCTTTTGTAGAAGTCGACAGAAGTGGTAGATCCCAACGCATTGAGCTCGCCCGCTGTACTCGACATAGCCGCTGAGATGATTACTGCCAGCAACAAACCCACCAATCCCGATGGCATAAAGTTCAGGATGTAACTGATGAACACGTAATCGGAATCTTTTTGTGTGTTATTCGGAAAGGCTTGTTCGACCAATGCTTTGGCTTCATCGCGCTTTTCGAAAGCTTGGGTTTTAAGAAGATTCAGATTTTCTTGCGCGAGAAGGGTGCTCTCTTCCGTTCCGTTTTTTTGTTCTTCCAAAAAATGAAGGGCCGCCTCCTTCTTTTGTGCGTGAATTTCGTAGTGGGCTGTGCGCAGCTCTTCCAGATCGGCTTTGTATTCGGTCCCTTCGACCAATTCGAGTGAAGTCGTATCAAAGAGGACATCGTGTGGTTGAAATTGGTAAAACACAAATACCATTACTCCGGTGAGTAGAATGAAAAACTGCATCGGAATCTTCAGCACGGCGTTGAACATGAGTCCCATACGACTTTCCCTAACTGAGGCACCTCCGAGGTATCGTTGAACTTGAGACTGATCTGTTCCAAAATAGGAGAGGGCTAGAAAGAATCCGCCAGTTATACCCGACCAAAAGGTGTAGCGCTTATTCACGTCGAAACTAAAGTCAATAGCTTCGGTCTTTCCCATTTTTCCCGCCAATTGAAGTCCATCCAAGAATCCAACTCCGTTGGGAAGATTGTAGATGATCGTTCCAAATGCAACCGCCATCCCAAACAGGATAACTCCCATTTGCCACTTCTGCGTCAAGCTTACCGCTTTGGTTCCACCCGAGACGGTGTAGATGATGACCAAAACTCCCACTACGATAATGGTCCCGCTGAGATTCCATCCCAAGACGGAAGAAAGAACGATGGCCGGAGCGTAGATGGTTATACCCGCTGCGAGCCCGCGCTGAACCAAGAACAGAAAAGCTGCCAACATGCGGCTTTTCAGGTCAAATCGCTTTTCGAGGTACTCGTAGGCCGTGTAGACTTTAAGCTTGTAGTAAATCGGGATGAACACCGCCGACACCACGATCAAGGCAAACGGAAGTCCGAGGTAATTTTGCACGAATGCCATTCCCGATTCGTAGGCTTGGCCTGGCGTGCTCAAGAAGGTGATGGCACTGGCTTGAGTAGCCATAACCGAAAGTCCGATCGTGGCCCACTTCATGTTTTTATCTCCTAAGAGATAGCCCTCGATGTCCTTGTTTTTTCTGGTCTTGTAGGTGCCGTATGCCACAATAAACAGCAGCGTACCACCCAGCACGAAGTAATCTAATGGCGTCATGCAGAGTAGCTGGTAAAGAGGTACATGAAAAGACAGAATAGCGCGAAGAAGCCAATTACCAGCAGGTACACTTTTCTCCAGTTCGTATCGTCGACCGGTTTATTCGTTTCCTCCATGCTGCGATTTTGACAAAGCCAGAATATTGGAGAGCAATCGGTAGGCGCCTGAAACACCAGCGGGCAGTTCTCTGAAGAATGAAATTCCAGAATAGACAAAGTATCCTTCTCCATAAGGTGCTACAATCAGACCTCCATCGCGGGAAGGCTCTTCGGGGTCTGACCAGCCCAGAATCGGAATGAAGTTATCATCCCATTCATTGGCGAAGTAAAGCCCGCGCTCCTGAACCCATCCATCAAAATCAGTTCATGGCGATTTGATTGGGCGCATTTAAAACCGGGTGGGTCGGTGATAAGAATGTGGGGCTTGCGGTTTCGTCAGTAACTCTTTCTCGGGAAAGCTGAAAGTTGTATGGGCCGATTTGATCCGTCTTTGAGTCCACGACTCGTATTGTACTGAACCAGCCAAGTACCGCCATTCTTCACGTATTCGTTGAGAGCCTCTTTGGCAAATGAAAGGTCTTCGCGGGTATTGTAAGCCCTGATACCCGTTACGATGGCGTCGAATCGATCAAAGTTTCCGCTTACCAAATCATCCTCTCCGATGATCTCCACATCGTATCCTACCGCGCGAAGGTATTTGGCTACCTCATCGCCGGGGCCTTCGATGTAGCCGATCTTGGCTACTCCTCCGAGGTTCAGATCTACGGGTACAATTTTCACGTTTGAAGGGGAAAGTTCGATTTGTGTAGGAATATGGTCGTATTCTATTACCCGGAGGTTTTGAAGTTTTTCCGCTTTCGCACCGTCTTTTTGAAATTCGAGCCCGATCAAACCTTGATTCGGATTTGCTTCGGGTTTTATGGTGAAGGTTAAAAGCTTCGTTTCGCCTGCAGAAGTGAAGTTGAGTTGTGCTTCTTTCGGTTCGCAGACCCACCCCTCAGGTGGTGTTGGTCTCAAGATTCCTGAGATCGCTCCTACATGAGATTGCGCTTTAATGGAAATTTCTTTCACTGCCTTTCCTGCGGCCACAATGGTGTTTTCGTCAAATCCTGCAGTGATTTCAGGAACGATGTAAACGGGACTAAAAAGAACCGCCCTCGCCGGGTCAACCTCTTTTTGGACAACCTCCAACGGAATGGAGAAAGCGTAATTTTCAATCTTTAGCTTTACCTCAAGAACCAGGCTCGGATCGTTTTCGGGTTTACCCAAATCCTCGTAGCCTTTTACTTCGTAGATGCTCTCGAAACTCGCATTGAGCCAGTATGGATTGCTGTAATCAGCGTTTTGGTCAATGGTTAAGTTCGCTTCAGCGTAATAAAAGTCATTCGTTTTGAGGGGCTGATTCGGCATGTCGGAAAATCCCAAACCCGACACTTCGTTAATCTCAGTTTTTATGCTGCCGGTCAGATTGATCTTCACCTCGCAAGAGATGGTAGCACCAGGAACAACCAAAAATTCACTTGTGGTAGCCTCCATTTCTAATCCTGCCAGCTTCACAAGGAGTCTTTCAAGCTCAGCTGTTTTTCGATCCACTAATGGAGTAGACTCAGCCTGATTTAGCAGATTGAGCGCTTCAATAATTCCCGATACACTGGTTGATGGATTGGCGAAATCATACTCGGCGATGGCCTTATTGAGCACTTTACCAACTTGTGGCACTTCGGTTTTATCCCAATTAGTCGGAATGTTTGACAAAAGCGTTTCTCCCTTTTCAACTTTCTCGCCTTTGACATACTGCATAAATTCAGTTTGATTTCCCATCGGGTAGTCCGATCCGAAACCTTGGCTTTTGTGCTCGCTTCTAGCTCTGGCTGCTATTTGGGCGTACGATTCTCCGAGAAGGGTATTGTACTCGCCTACATTCACCGTGATGAAATCGTCGGAGTTTTGTGCTTGTTCTTCCAAGTCCTTTATCCACCACGTGCTGGTATTGAAGTACAATCGCTTTGGCTGCCAAGTGTCTACGTATTCGAGATGCTCGGGAAATGCATTCGGGTCTGCGGCCAAATCAAAAGCTTCTTCAGCTACAATGGCGCTCGCCTCATGGTGACCATGGCCGGCATAATTGGTTGGTGGGAATCGTGTGACGATAACATCGGGACGAAAATTTCGAATTACCCAAACGGCATCTCTCAAGATGTTTTCTTTTCCCCATTTGTCGAAAGACTCATCGGCACTTTTGGAATAGCCAAAGTCGACGGCTCGGGTGAAAAATTGCTCACCCCCGTCGATGTCTCTCGCTCCCAAGAGTTCTTGGGTTCGCAATATTCCGATCGCCGAACCTATTTCTGTACCAATCAGATTTTGTCCTCCATCTCCTCTCGTTAAGGAGAGGTAGGCCGTCCTTGCGTGAAGATTGTTCTCAAAGTAAGAGATCAGCCGAGTGTTCTCATCATCGGGATGGGCTGCCATGTATAGAATGGAAGCCGTATTTGACGCTTTAAGGAGTTCGTGGTAAAGTTCTGATGAAGATTCTCTTTCGGGAAATTGTGCTTGAGCAGCGAATACGAAGAGGGAAAACAGTCCGGATAGGAGTAGTCTCATGAATTATTTTTTGCCTTTGGAGGCAAATATAACCGGAACTGCGAGTGTTGGTTTAGTAAGGTCGTGGGTCTCGACAAAACTTCTTCACCCATTCGAGGCTTTCACCTGTTTGCATGGCCTCGTAAATCTCTTCTGAACTAAGCGTGTTGAAGGTAGAGAGGTCTGAGTCGATTTCTTTTTGGATGCTTTCCAAGTAGGTGTCGAAAGATTCTACAGTTACGAAATAGGTCGTTGAGCAGGAATCTTTTCTGCGACTCACTGAGTAGGTTTCAAACATCAGGTTGATAGATGAGTTGGCCGGTAGACGACTCACATCAGATGCGGTGTGATTGTCTTTCGAAAATCCATGCTGCTTCACGGTAACAATCGTTTTGGTGAGTTTTTCGCAAGAAGAATTCTCGTTTTCTTCGCATGCAAATTCGCAGTATTCGTATGAGGGGTCTGTTAAAAATCGGAGTGTATCGAGTGAGCTCTCTGAAATTTCATCCATTTCATAAGAAGAACGATCACCGATAAGATTTTGGTCCTTGTCATTTTGAACCTGACTATACGTAAGGTAACCTCCTGAAACCAAAAGCATGATCATCAAAAGGAGCAAGGTGATATGGCCAAATTCTTTTTTCACGATATAAAGAAAGTTAATTCACTAATAAACAACTGACCCCATATCATAAAAGGTGCCAAAAGTTGTTAATCGGTCAATTAGAAACGACAAAAGGTATCGACTTATTTCTTCGTCCACTTTTCAATGGTAAACGAATGGTCGTGCTTCTCGTCTTTGGGATGCTCTTCGATGATTTCTTTTACCCAATTCGATTCATCAAACTCAGGGTAGAAGGAGTCGGCTTCAAAAGATTCATGAACTCTGGTGAGGTACATCACATCCACCAGATTCTTCTCCAACGCCAATTTATAAATCTGTCCGCCTCCGATCACATACACGGCCTCGTGCCCTGCGTTTTCGCAGTAATCCAGCGCGTCTTCGATAGAATTATAAACCAATGCCCCATTAGCGTCATACCCTTCACTTCGGGTGAGAACGATGTTGATACGATTGGGCAAAGGTCTGTACTTATGGGGAATACTTTCAAAATTCTTCCTTCCCGTGATTACCACTTGGTTAAGTGTAGAATCCTTGAAAAACTTCATGTCATCGGGAAGATTCCAAATCAAATCATTGTCTTTTCCAATGGCTCGATTTTCGGCAATAGCCGCAATGGAATATACAATCATACGGCTACCGGAGCTTTAATATGTGGGTGTGGGTCATAGTTTTCCAAGCTGAAATCCTCGAATTTAAAACCAAAAATGTCTTTGACTTTGGGGTTCAATTTCATTGTAGGAAGTGCTCTTGGCTCTCTGCTTAGTTGTTCTTCTACTTGATCGAAATGGTTAGAATAAATGTGAGCATCCCCAAAAGTGTGCACAAAGTCCCCGGGCTTGAGGTCGCAAACCTGAGCGATCATAAGCGTGAGCAACGCATAGGAGGCAATGTTGAAAGGGACTCCCAAAAAGGTATCGGCACTGCGTTGGTAGAGTTGGCAACTTAGTTTTCCATCTGCCACGTAAAATTGAAAAAGAGTATGACAAGGTGGCAGTGCCATGTCATCAACAAAGGCGGGATTCCAAGCGCTTACGATGTGCCGACGACTATAGGGGTTCTTTTTGATATTCTCAATGAGGTGAGAAATCTGATCGATTTTTCCCCCATTCGGCGAAGGCCAACTTCTCCATTGGTAGCCATATACAGGACCTAAATCTCCGTTTTCATCGGCCCACTCATCCCAGATGCGCACACCATTTTCTTTTAGGTAGGCTATGTTGGTATCACCTTGAAGAAACCATAGAAGTTCGTGGATGATGCTGCGCAGGTGAACTTTTTTGGTAGTAACCAAAGGGAAGCCCTCAGAAAGATCGAAACGCATTTGATATCCAAATACACTGCGGATTCCCGTTCCCGTTCTATCGGGCTTATCCACACCTGTTTCCATGATGTGTTTTAGTAGATCGTGGTATGCTTGCATGTTTAAATTGCTCTGAATTTCAAAGTTACTAAGCCTTTTGTCAAATGGCAGCAAATCGTATGTGCTACTTTTCCAATGTTTTCAACGTTTCTCTTTTTTGAGTTTTCCTTCATCTTGAATTAACGAAGTGAGGTTTTTTTACCTTTAGCGGCCTTCATTTGATGCTATTTCGAAAGGGAGGGATTTATAAACAAGCTGCAAGTTCCTGTTTCTATTGTGATTACTCAGCAGACTGGCTTCACAAAGGAAGGGCTTGACCACAAGGATGCCATTATCATGAATACACGTTTGTTCGCAATTTTAATGATCAGTTTCCTGGCTATTTTATTGCCGGAGAGCGCGTCTGCCCAGATAATCGATAGTTCACAAACCTCTGAGCCATTGCAAGGATTCAGTGCAAGTTCGTTGATGCGTGGCATCTTGGGAATGTTGGTGCTTGTGGCTATTGCCTGGGTCTTTAGCACCAACCGAAAAGCAATTTCTTGGCGTGTTGTGGGAATTGGTCTTGCCATACAACTCATCTTGGCCATCGGAGTGCTTCAGGTACCTGTTGTTCAGGCATTTTTTGAATTTGTGGGAGGACTTTTTGTAAAGGTTCTCGATTTTACCAAAGCAGGATCGACTTTCCTCATGGGTGATTTGATGAACGTAGAGTCTTATGGTTACATTTTCGCATTTCAGATACTGCTACGATCATGTTTTTTTCGGCACTCACAGGCGTCTTGTTTTACCTGGGCATCATTCAAAAGGTGGTTTACGGATTAGCTTGGTTCATGACTAAGACCATGCGTCTTTCAGGTGCCGAGAGCCTCTCAGTGGCAGGTAATATTTTTTTAGGTCAAACCGAATCTCCGCTTTTAATAAAAGCTTATTTGGAGAAAATGACCCGTTCTGAAATCTTGCTTGTTATGATTGGTGGAATGGCCACTGTAGCAGGAGGTGTGTTGGCGGCCTATATTGGATTTTTGGGTGGAGAAGATGAAGTGATGCGACGCACGTTTGCGAAGCATTTGCTAGCTGCATCTGTGATGGCAGCCCCCGGAGCGGTGGTTATTTCCAAGATTTTGATTCCTCAAACTGAGAATATTGACCAAGAAATCAATGTGTCGCAAGAAAAAATTGGAAGCAATTTTCTTGATGCCATGTCTCGTGGTACCACAGAGGGCCTCAATCTTGCTTTGAATGTAGGTGCCATGCTACTGGTCTTTTTCGCATTCATCGCTATGTTCAATAGTATATTTGGTTGGGTTGGTGACCTTACCGGGCTCAACGCCGTAATCGCCGAAGCTACTTCAGGGAAATACGAGGGTCTTTCTTTGCAGTTTATTTTGGGCTATACATTTGCCCCATTGATGTGGGTAATAGGTGTCGCCTCAAGTGATATCACCCTGGCAGGTCAGCTCTTGGGCGAAAAGATTATTGCATCAGAATTTGTAGGCTACACCAGTTTGGCCAAATACAAGGCATTGAGCCCTGATGCGGGTGGTTTTGCTTTCCAGAAGTCTGTGTTTATGAGTACTTATATGCTCTGTGGTTTCGCCAATTTTGCCAGCATTGGAATACAAGTCGGGGGAATTGGTTCACTCGCTCCGGGAAAGCGCTCTCTATTGTCAAAATATGGCATGCGTGCCTTACTTGGCGGGACACTCGCTTCTCTGCTCTCTGCTACTATTGCGGGAATGATCTTGGGATAATCAAAAGAGGCTAAGAAATTTTGAAGAAAATATAAAGCTGCCAAGAATTGTGGCGATATCGCTCCCTTACTTTTTGGATCTGCGATTTATTTCGTCTCGAATTTTTGAAGCTTTTTCATAATCTTCTTTTTCGAGCGCTTTTTGCAACTTCTTCTCCAGTTCGGCTATGCTGCCTGTTTCCTTGGGTCCCTCTCTTTCGGGCGTGTCAATCTTTATTTCTTCAGGAGAATCAGGCTCAGCATTTTCGTCGTCGTCTTCGTCTATAATGATACCCGCAGAGCTGAGAATGAAATCGTGGGTGAAAATCGGGACGTCGCATCGAAGAGCCAAGGCTACTGCATCGCTTGAACGGGCATCAAGTTCTACTTCTTTGCCATCCTTTTCACATATAATTTTGGCGAAGAATATGCCTTCAACCAAATTGTGAACGATGACTTCATTCACTATGATATCAAAACTATCGAGGAAGCTTTTGAAGAGATCGTGGGTAAGAGGCCTGCTCGGCGTCATTTGCTCAAGAGGTATGGCTATGGCCTGAGCCTCGGCGCCACCAATAATAATGGGCAACCTTCTGTTTCCAGACTTTTCTTTAAGAATCAGCGCGTAAGCCCCCGTTTGAGTCTGGCTATATGATAATCCTACAACTGATAGCTCGATTTTATCCATTTGGTAGTGATACCGATTGAACTTTGCGCAAAAGTACTCTCCTTAGGGAGAAATCAAAACGGCCTTTCGGCCGTTTCGTTTCACTAAAAATACAAAAATATACCGGTTAGCTAGTTGGCGGCTTTGAAATTCTTCACCGCTTCGGTCAATCGTGGCAGTACCTCAAAAGCATCTCCCACTACTCCGTAGTCGGCTGCCTTAAAGAAAGGCGCTTCGGGATCAGTGTTGATAACTACTATTGTTTTACTTCCGTTTACTCCCGCCAAGTGCTGAATTGCCCCTGAAATACCGGCTGCGATATAAAGATTCGGTCGGATGGCAATTCCCGTTTGTCCCACATGTTCGTGGTGTGGACGCCAATCCATATCAGATACAGGTCTCGAGCAAGCTGTAGCAGCACCGAGTGCGTCGGCCAATTCTTCAACGATTCCCCAGTTTTCAGGGCCTTTCAATCCGCGACCAGCAGAAACGACTAATTCAGCTTCAGGCAATGGAATTCCTTCGCCACCGATTGCGCGAACTTCTTTTACTTTCAATTTCCCCTCGGGAAGAGAAGGTGTAAAATCTTCAACCGTAGCAGTCGCCTCAATTTCTGAAACTTGAATGCTATTCGGCAGAAGGCTCAAAATCTTCACATCCGTATTGATTCGGTATTTGGCGAAAGCCTTTCCTGAAAAAACATTTTTGGAAACGGTCATCGCATTGCCATCAATTTCGGGAACGCTGGTGGCTCCGGCTACCAGTCCTGCTCCGATTTTTGCCGAAAGGCGAGGGGCAACAACCTTACCCGTCGGATCAAACGAGAAGACAATCACTTTTGCTCCTTCTGCTTTTACGGCTTCGGCCACCAGAGCAGTAAGCGTTTGATCATTGTCTTCTGTAATATTTTTGTTGATCAAGACTTTTGTGGCTCCGTATCGGCCCAATTTCTCTAGATCATCATTGCTCACATTTCCGTAAGTTAATACGGTAACTGTCGATGAGGTTTTATCGGCAATCTGCTTACCGTAGAATATTGCTTCGTGGGCAGCCTTAGCAATTTCGCCACCTCGTGCATCTGCAAAAACAAGTACTGACATCTTATCTGTGTTGTTTTGGTTCTTAAATTACTTTGGCTTCATTGTGGAGGAGTCTTACCAACTCATCCATATTTTCGGGGTCAATCAATTTTACATCACCTTTTTCATGGAAGTGCATAAACTCGAACACTTCCGTTAAGGACTGGTGCATCGCTCGGCTCAACTACATTCAGTGGTTTGGTTCTCGCAGCCATAATTCCTCTCATATTTGGAATTCTTGCTCTGCCATGCCTTTTGCAGCAGCAAGTCACACCATTGGCAGTCTACTTCAATTACTTCAATGCCACCTTGCATGCTTCTCTTTCAATAGTTGCTGTTTGTTCCTTCATGTCTAGCTTACTTGGCGATAGATACAAAAGGTAAATCCATTTCAGCCATCATACCACCTACTTGAGAACCATTGTAATTAATGGTTTCTTTACCAGTAAACACTAAATCAAAACCATTTTCTTTGGCATAAGTAGAAATCTGCGTTGCAGTAGCTAATGCATCCGTAGGATTCATATTTATTCTCACGGCATCATCTGCTCCAATTGCCAATGCTTTTCTGATGATTGGGTCGTTGTCTGCACCTCCCACATGTAATAATGGTTACAGTTGCCTCCGAGGCTTTTCTTTAAGCTCTAACGCTCTCACCAAAGCGTACCACTCGTCGTAAGGATTAACGATAAACTGAACCTTGTCTTCATTGAATTTGTGTTGATTATCGGTAAAGCTAATCTTTGCGGTGGTATCAGGAGCTTTGCTTATGCAGACTAGTATTTTCAAATTGGATTTATTTTTAAATAAATGGTTCACAAATATAATTAAATTCCTTTTAGAAATCTAATCGATTTGTCAACAAAGGTATGCATGCATAACAAATTTGACAAGTGATAGTTTAAATATCCCTCAAGGTGAATTTAGTAAAGAAGTTGTCATGTAAATAAAACAGTTTGTTGTAATCAAATGCTTTATTTCATAATTTTGGCGCTCGTAATTTTAGAACTATGAGAGAAATTCAATTCAGAGAAGCAATTTGTGAAGCCATGAGTGAAGAGATGCGTAGAGATGAGCGCGTCTTTTTAATGGGCGAAGAAGTGGCTCGAATACAATGGTGCATATAAGGCAAGTAAAGGGAATGTTAGATGAGTTTGGTGAGAAAAGCGTTATCGATACTCCTATTGCAGAACTTGGTTTTGCTGGTATTGCTGTTGGTGCAGCCATGAATGGTTTAAGACCAATCGTGGAATTCATGACTTGGAACTTTGCCATTTTAGCTGCTGATCAGATAATCAATTCTGCAGCAAAAATGTTGCAAATGAGCTGGTGGTCAATTTGGAGCTCCTATGGTGTTTTCAGAGGTCCAATGGTCCTGCAGGTCAGTTGGGTGCTACGCACTCTCAAAGTTTTGAAAGCATGTATGCTAATATTCCAGGTTTAAAAGTAATTACTCCTTCTAATCCTTATGATGCTAAAGGCTTGTTAAAGGCTGCCATTCGAGATGATGATCCTGTTTTTTTTATGGAATCAGAACAGATGTATGGCGATAAAGGCGAAGTTCCTGAAGGGGAATACTTCATTCCAATTGGTTCTTGCTAGATGGTAAAACGAGAAGGTACTAGATTACCATTGTTTCTTTTGGTAAAATCATGAAAGTAGCTTTAGCTGCGGCAGAAGAATTGGCAAAAGAAGGAATTACATGCAGAAGTAATTGATTTCAGAACTATCCGTCCTATGGATATTGATACCATTATCAATGCGTTAAGAAAACAAATCGATTAGTAATTTTAGAAGAAGTTGGCCTTTAGGCAATATTTCTTCTGAAATTTCTCACCGAGTTCAAAGAAGGCGTTTGACTTTTTAGATGCTCCAATTCGAAGAATAAATACAAAGGATACTCCTCTTCCATACGCACCAACTTTGGTAGAAGCTTGGCTTCCAAATACCAAAGATGTAATCGATGCTGTGAAAGATGTGATGTACGTTAAATAAACAAAAATCCCTTATTTTTCTAAGGCTCTGAGCTGCTAAGGTTTGAATATCAATAAATTCCAAATAAATCTATTTTTGCGCATTTTTAAAATTAGTACACTTTAATTATATTACAAATGGAACTATTTTACTTTATCATGTTCCTTTCATTTAGGAATAATTGGTCTTATTAGTAATGGCAGTTAAATCTGCTTGGGTAACTAAACAAGATGCAGGAGATGAAAACATGACAAAATTGGCAAGGTATATTGCCGATGGTGCAATGGCATTTCTTGAAAGCAGAATGGAAAGTAATGGCTTATTTCGTAGTTATTGCTGCCATTCTTATTAGGTTGGTCAGGAACCCTCGTTGAAGATTCACATCCAGTAATTGCAATTGCATTTCTTAATCGGTGCATTCTTTTCTGCTTTTGCAGGATATATCGGAATGAATATCGCTACTAAAGCCAATGTTCGAACTACTCAAGCTGCTAGAACTAGTTTAGCAAAAGCCTTGAAAGTTTCTTTTACAGGAGGTACTGTAATGGGATTAGGTGTTGCCGGTTTGCTGTTTTAGGTTTAGGTGGAATCTTTATCGTTCTTTTAGGTCTTTTGTGACCGAAGGCACCATGACAGATAATGGAGATGACATTATAGCTATTGAAGTATTGGCAGGTTTCTCTTTAGGAGCAGAGTCTATTGCATTGTTTGCTCGTGTTGGTGGTGGTATTTATACCAAAGCTGCTGATGTTGGAGCTGACCTTAGTTGGTAAAGTAGAAGCAGGTATTCCTGAAGATGATCCGCGTAATCCAGCAACCATTGCTGATAACGTTGGTGACAATGTTGGTGATGTTGCAGGTATGGGAGCTGATCTTTTTGGTTCTTATGTAGCAACTATCCTTGGCAACCATGGTTCTTGGGTGCAAGAAATGGGGATCGCAGAATGGATGATTTTGGTGGAATTTCTCCAATTCTTATTACCTATGGTTATTGCAGGTTTAGGTTTAATCTTTTCTATTGTTGGAACCATGTTCGTTAAGGTGAAAGGAGAAGATGGTAGCGTGCAAGGAGCCTTAAACATGGGTAACTGGATGTCTATCGCATACTTACAGTTGATTGCATCGTATCCACTTACTTATTGTGGATGCTTCCTGAATACTATGCAATGTGAATTCTTTGGAGAAGGACTTCAGAATTTAATCTATTCGATGTTTTTATGCTATTGTGAGTAGGTTTAGTAGTTGGAGCATTTCATGAGTATTGGATTACAGAGTATTATACTGCAATGGGTAAAGGACCTGTTAATTCTATTGTTCAACAATCTTCTACTGGTCATGCAACCAATATCATTGGTGGTTTAGCAGTGGGTATGCAATCTACAGTAATTCCTGTATTGTTTTAGCAGCAGGTATTATATTTCTTTCGAATTTGCAGGTTTATATGGTGTGGCAATTGCTGCAGCAGGGATGATGGCAACAACAGCTATGCAATTAGCAATTGATGCATTCGGACCAATTGCAGATAATGCAGGTGGTATTGCGGAAATGAGCGGTTTGCCAGAAGAAGTTAGAGGAAGAACAGATAATTTAGATGCTGTTGGAAACACTACTGCAGCTGCAGGTAAAGGTTTTGCAATTGCTTCTGCTGCATTAACAGCTTTAGCATTATTTGCTGCTTTCGTTGGTGTTGCCGGAATTGATTCTATTGATATTTACAAAGCAGCTGTTTTAGCAGGTCTTTTTGTTGGAGCAATGATTCCATTTATATTCTCTGCATTAGCTATTGCTGCTGTTGGAAGAGCAGCTATGGCTATGGTTCAAGAAGTAAGACGTCAGTTCAAAGAGATTCCAGGTATTATGGAATACAAAGCAACTCCTGAATATGAAAAATGTGTTGAAATTTCTACCAAAGCTTCTATTCGAGAAATGATGTTGCCAGGTGCACTCATTGCCAGTTATAGTTGGATTTGGTTCCAATGATTATTTGGATGGAGACTTCTTCGGCTGAAGTATTAGGTGGTCTTTTGGCAGGTGTTACTGTTTCTGGTGTATTGATGGGAATCTTCCAAAACAATGCAGGTGGTGCTTGGGATAATGCTTGACCCGATTCACCTTCATGGAGAGGACTTTTTGATGTAAAAATACCCAAAGGCTTCATTGAAAATCGGAGGCTCAAAAATGGTGGATGGGTCAGGAACCTACAAATTTGAGGGTACTTTATCGATGAAAGGAAAATCGAGCGATGTAGGCGGTGAATACCGACTCAGTGAAATGGATGGGTCTTATGTATTAGAAGGTGGATTTGTATTTGACCGTGCGCAGCACGATGTACGGTACGGTTCGGGTTCTTTCTTCTCCGATCTTGGCGACGAATTGATTTATGATGAGGTTCCCGTTTCTTTTTCGGTGAAACTCTAACCCATCATTTAGGAAAAGAAAAAGGCGCTTCAATCGAAGCGCCTTTTTTTGTGGGTAGTGCTCGTCCACTTTTTGCTACAGAAAAGCAAAATCGATACCTTGAAGGAGCAAATCAAAGAGTAAAGCTATGAACCGAGCCAGAAAAATTATACTGCAAATAGCAAAGTGTCTGAAGGCGAGCTGCATGTGACCATTAAAAACTTTTATAACCACATGAACAAGGTACTTTTTTTACTCCCTTCTATTTCTTTTTGTGGCGGTCACAAGTTGCAAGGAAGACGATGAAGAACAATGCTGCGACCCGACCAATCCTGAGTGTGCGAATTATGATCCTTGTCTTAGCGAAAATCCGGTCACTGCAGACTTTATAATCTACGATGATGTATTTTCTGCAGGGCCAAATTCAGATAAATGGTTTGAGGACGATGTCATTTACCGAGGAAGAATCAAATTTGAAGCGGTGGAAGATTCTGCGGATTACACATGGTATCTCGGTCTGGAAACAATTAATGGTATAGAGTTCAAAGAGGTCATTAAGAACACAGGTGATTTGCCTCCCGGCACTTACACTGCTGCCTTAGTAGCAGACAAAGAACCAAACACTTTCTGTTTCCCTGAAGATACTGGTCGAGATAGCATCTTTAAGACCTTCGATATTGTTATGGAATTTGCGATTTAATGATCATGAACAAATTCAAAGGCGTATTTGATAGCGCTCCTGAGGATAGTGTTATAATTGAAATGTATCCTTGGGAATTTCTTCCCGGTAATACCATTAGGGTACCTTCTTGTGAACCGAATGCAGATATTGCCTATGTGAATTTTGCCAACGATGGCGATACCATATTTGACGGGTCAGCCTCTGGAGTTCTGAATCGGTATTTTGAAAGATTCTCTGTCGGAGATCCCTTTATTCCTGTTGGATATCTTGAAGTATCAGAAGACGGTACTTGCAAAGCTGAATACGAGATGTATGATGAACAGAGAGTTTTTAACGGAAAAATTATAGAGTGATGAAAAACGGCAGATTCGTATATGTCCTTTCTTTGGTGTTTTTGTTCTCTGTTCGGTCAGCTGTGATGCAAGTATGAGTGACAGTAATTTCTCTGATTAAGAAAATAAGAAAAGGTGTTGAGGGAAGAACGCATGACACATGTCCTGCGCAGCATTTTATTTCAAGCTTTGCATTTATCATCCATTCATCTCCGAAGAACTGCGACGGGAATGCGCCCTTCGCTCGAACAAAGAAGTGCGTTTAAGGTAGAACGCAGGAGGTATCTCCTGCGTAGCCATTGATTCAAACCTCATTCATCTCCGAAAAGCTGCGACGGGCATGCGCCCTTCCTTGGAGCAACTAAA